>JBGSNA010000078.1:0-2735 GCA_041739875.1 Pirellulaceae bacterium | reverse complement strand
GTTCGGCAACCGACACAGAGCTCGTTGCTGACCAGAATGAGGTCTCCGCGTATCTTGCTGAGCACGGCGACCAGTCCGTTGAGGACGCAGAGGAGCTGGCGAACTCAAAGTAGGTCGCCCCAGCACTCGTCAATAATGCGGCTCCTTGTAGCCACCAAAAGTCTTAAACACCTGCGTCTGTATTTTGCATTCAGACGACGTTTGATTGAACATCGTGAGGGACGAATATCCACACGATGTTTTTTATTGGCGAAGAGTGTCGCCAGATTCAAGAAATACATCCGCATTAAAACTAAGGCAAAACCAGACATTGGACGAAAATACGAAAAACATTGGCTCGAATCTACTGGCGTTGAAGGCTAACTCGACTCGGCGAGAATTCCTCGTCGCGGCATCCGTTTCGGTACTTGCTTCAACCATGGCGCAAGGTGTTTGGGCGCAAGAAGCTGGCACGAAGCCGTTCACGCTTGGATTCGCTCCACACCCCGGCATGTTCAAGTCGCTCGGCGGCGACGACGTGCTGGATCAAATTCGATTTGCGCACGATCAAGGCTTCACGGCTTGGGAACACAATCCCATGCCAACTGAAGAGCCGGCGATGCAAGAAAAGATCGGCGAGCTGCTGCGCAATTTGAAAATGCGGATGGGAGTCTTTGTCGGCTACAGCGACTTTGAACGCCCTACCTTCTCCGTGAAGAAAGCGGAGTACCGAGAAGAAGTTCTCAACAAGATCAAGGAATCGGTACAGGTGGCCGAACGTTGCGGCGCAACTCACTTTACCGTTGTGCCAGGAACTATCGACCAACAGTCGATTCACGACGAAAAGTGGAACAAGTACGGCGGGCCACGACTTTCCGAAGGCTATCAACTTGCCAACGTGATCGACTTGCTACGCGAATGCATAACGATTCTGGAACCACACAAGTTGACGATGGTTTTAGAGCCGCTGAATTGGCATGCCAACCACGGCGGCGTTTTCCTGCAGCAGTCTGATCAGGCGTTTGCGATTTGCCGAGCAGTGAACAGTCCGTCGTGCAAGATTCTGTTTGACATCTATCACCAGCAGATCACGGAAGGAAACCTGATCCCTAACATCGATCTTTGCTGGGACGAGATCGGCTACTTCCAAACCGGTGACAATCCCGGACGCAAGGAACCTGGAACGGGCGAGATTAACGACGCTAAAGTCATGCAACACATTCGCGAGCGATGCGAGAAGGAGAGTAAGTCCTTTGTCTTTGGCATGGAGCATGGCAACTCAATCCGCGGCAAAGATGGCGAACAAGCCGTGATCGATGCGTATCGTTCCATCGACCCAGCATAACGACCCAGCATAACGAGAAGCAAAGTAAGGCAAAAAAAGCGTCTTCGGAGAATGAATCTCGAGATAACGCCGAGCGACGAAAACAGAATTCCACGGTAAAGAGCGCCACCAAGTGATTCGATCATTAAAACTTATTGCGTTTGCAATCGGCTTATTGTTTCCCCAATCAGCCTCGTTCGCCGAGCAGCCCAAACGGCCCAAGGTTTGGATTTACACCGACATGAGCGACCCGTCTCTTCCGGGGACGAATCACCGTGACACCATCAATGATCCCGATGATGTGTCCGCCATGGCCGGGTATTTGTTGATGGCCGATCTCTTTGAGACGTTGGGCATTGTCGTGACCAGCACGCATCGCAAAGAACATGCGACGACCCCGGATCAAGCGGCTTGGGCCAAACGAGTTTTCGGTGAAGCGTATCAAGCAGACTTGACGGGTCTGAAACAAAGCTCCGAAAGCTATCCTGACGATATCCAGTTTGTTCAGTCCTGCATCAAAGAATCCGCTGAAAAGTTTGTCGACGGCAAAGGCTACGATTCGCTTGCCAACTACAGCACCATCAAGTCGCTGTTCGATGCGGCCAGCCAACTCGACGATGATGAAATTATCAATGTGTTGTGCTGGGGCTCGTTGACTGAACCAGCCATCCTCGTTGCCCATTGCTTGGCCACCAACAATGAAAGCCTCCTGAAGAAACTGCGGTTCATCGCGCATTGGACGAACTCTCCCTTGCACCAGGGAACTCCGGATCATCCCGAGCGAGTTGCCAACTGCCAGGAAGACGCGGCGGCTTGCCGATACATGAAATCGATGGCGCATGCAGGAAAAATTGCGTACTACGAATGCGGAGCGATCGGACAGCATGGCATCGTCAGCGGCAGTCCCAAGGGTACCGAGTACTTCGATCCATTTCGCACCAGCCAACTCGGCACGCTCTTCGTCGAAGGCAAATATGTCAACAACTGCGTCGACCACTCTGACTCCGCAACCTACTGGGTGTTGCTGGGCGAGTATGGAGTCAGCTTGCAAGACATCGCCGCGAATGGGACGAATTCCTCGACTATCGAGATGGCCAATGAAACGAAGTTCGCTGCCGCCTCGAAGCAGATCCACGATGAATTGCTGCGACGTTCCAAAATCGCAGGCAAGAGAGTGTTACAAAGCACTAACGTCCCAGGCCTGCTCTACTCCGGCAAGGTCGATTGGGACGCAAGCTCTGGGACTGTCACGTTTGCCAGTAGCGGTAGCATGCCTGATTCGCTGGAAGATTTCTTTTGGGGTGTTCCTGCATCAGTAAAGAAGATCGTCATTGAATCCGGCGTCACCGTCCAGGGCGCATTTCGTGTGACATTTCGTGACGCGAAAAATCCGCTTTGGATCACGGGTCGTGATCGCAAAACCTCCGTGATC
>JBGSNA010000069.1:0-51687 GCA_041739875.1 Pirellulaceae bacterium | reverse complement strand
TTTTTCGGTCAAAGCGGTCCTCAATTCTCAGGACGCACAATCGGTTCGCTTGACGACAACGGACGGCCGCGAGATCACTGTTCCCAAGAGCAAACTCAGTCAAGCGGATTTGGACTTCCTGAATTCGAAGCAACCCAACAGTGCAAAGCCGTCCGCGGCCGAAGCGGAAAAACGACTCACGGAATCCTTGGCTGGGCCTGCGATCGTGAGTGGTGCCACTGTGCCGTTGGACAAGTTCGCGAGTGAATTCAACGTTAACGTTTTCATCGATCGCCGAGGCCTCGAAGCAATCGGACTGACGCCGAACGTGCCGATTGATACCAGCGGTGCCAGCGCATCGCTGGCGGATCAACTCGACGCGGTGCTGAGCCAGTACAAGTTGACTTGGTATCGAATGAGGACCGAGTTGGTGATCACGACGCAACTCGCGGCCAAGAAGCATGGTGGGGTTGCTCTCGCATATCGTATTCCGATTCCAAGGAACGACTTTTAAGCGGTATCGCGTAAGGTCGAATCAGTACAGCCTGAGAGTTGGGAATCGCGAGGAGGCAGCGGGACCGTTCAGTTGCTTCCCAATGCCGTGGTGATCCGCCAAACGCCCCAGGTTCATCGGCAAATCGCAAAACAGCTTTCGTTACGTCCAAGCCCTCATCGTTACCTCCATCCGCTTGATAACGAAATCGTGTCGGTCGAGATCAAGGGCGGTACGGTAGCGACATTTGCACAAGCCCTCGCTAGTGAGCTAGATCGCAAGGTCGACGTCTCCAGTTCGATTGCTGATCAGCAGGCATTGACAGTGAAACTGGCTCACGTGTCGGCGAAAGATGCACTGGATTTGATCGTGAGCCAAGTCGATTGCCAGTGGCTTGAGCACGGCAAAGACATTGAGATCGTTTCGGCTGGCGAAGCAAAAGGCAATCTTGAACAGCGACGAATCGCGATGTCGTTTGCATCGGCACCCGTGTCCTCGTTGGTTCTCAATACGATTATGTCGACGATCGCACCAAACTCGTGGAGCCCGCTTGGTGGCCCGGGCACGATCGCATTCGCTGGCGGCAAGAACTTCAATGTCTCGCAAACTCAACCGACCTTCCGTGAGCTTGGCCAGTTGCTTGCGGACCTCGGTGGCTAGGATTTGGATCTCAAGGTGACGATGCATCTGGCGTCGAAGCCGCAGAAGGCATCTGGCATCGAAACCGCGGAAGGCAAACTCTCATTGATCTACGGTTCGATGTAACCCGTCTTAAAACGCGTGGATCGCATGGACCACTGGCACTGGTCGGTCACCTGTGACAGTCTCGTCGGGATTAAAATCGAAGCTTCCGAGCAATTGGAAATCACTCGTGTAGCGTTCAACTTGTAATTTATTCAGCAACCAAATTCCTGAATCAGCGACAGTGAAAGCTCGAATTGGCATTTCGACGCGATCGAGACGTTTGCCATCGACACTGAATCGTTCCACGTGAGGTTTTGCACCATTTGCATTGCTTGATGGTGTAGATGCGATGGACACCAGGATTGTGTCGCCGAGTGCTTCAATCGCAAATGGTCGTCCTTCATCGGTGGCGATCGCTTCGAGCTTCGCACCTATGTATCGCCACACGGTCGGATGACCTGAACGGCTGGTAGTCGAACCAATGGCCGCACTTAGGGTGCCGATGCACCATAAATCGCCCTGTGAATCAAACACTCGATCCGTGACATACAATGTGCCGTCGGGCGCAGGCAATTCGCGAATCGTTTCGCCCTGGCGGTCAACGACTGTGATCCACGTTGGAGTACCGCCCCGACTGGAGCTCACATAACTCAAGTTAAACGACCAAAACGTATCGCTCACTGGGTTATAGCGCAGATCTCGGCCAGAGACGACGATTCGTCGCAACTCATTTCCGTTGGACCCTAAAACAACGACTTGATTAAAGACGGGATCTCCGCAGCCGCACCAAAGGTCGCCAGTCATCTCGTCAACGCAAAGTTCCCGCACGTCCACGAGCGGCGTTTCAAATAAGATCTCGCCGCGGCGTGAAAGTGCAATCACACCCGATGCCGTAGTGGCGTAGACCCGGCCGCGCTTGCGATCAATAACCGCTGATGTGGAGATGGAGAAACCAATTCGTTTTCCAAGCGAGACTCGTCGCACTAGCTTTCCGTCTCCGGTCAGTAGCGTGAGTTCCTGTTCAGCGTCTGACCAATTCGCGTCTTTTCTCGGCTCTCCTATCATGCGATTCGACTGCAACACGACGGCAGCGTCTTTGCTGGCCACAAAGTCTTTGTCGTGACTTGTTGTCGATCTGATTGGCGCGAATGGGTGTGTTTTGCCAATCGTCGTCGGTGTTTCCGGTAACAACACAAGCTCGACGACCTTACTTTTCAAGCCCATGAAGTCGCTTCCGCGGTAAGCGATTTTGCCGTTGGGATCAACTAGAAAGAGCGTTGGAGCTAACGCGACTTCGTAGTCTTTGCTCATCAATGGTTCCGCGACTTCGTCTTTGATGAATGCAAACGGTACAAACGGTCGAGAATCTGCAAGTCCTCGCGACGAACTCGAAGACGTGTATTTCAAATTCGCGACGACGCTCACCACTTCGACTCCCGCATCGTTCCAACTCGGATAGGACTCAAGAAGCTCCGTCAATTGTTCGAGGCACTCTGTGGAATCCTCGACGTACCACTGCAAGACAATCCATTTCCCTATGAATGCTTTAGAGTCGATCATTTGACCGCTTTCAAGTCGACCTGCAAACGGCTTCGCGTAGTCTCCGACGTCGAGCAACTTTGGCCACTGGAGCGTAAAAACCACTTCGACCGGCTCACGTTGGCCTTCAGCAACTTCGAACGTCGTCTCTAACGGCTCTTGCCTCGGCCCAGCATGCACAGGAATGTACTGTTGCGTACGCCCGATACTCGGCGTTGCCGTGATCCGGTACTCGCCGGGTGAAATCGACTCAACCGCGAACGTTCCATCTTCATTGGTAGCAAAGAAAATGCGGCCGGTGCCCATCGTGTTTACGCTTGTGATCGTGAGACTCATTGCCGAGTTCAGCGTCCGGAGTCCTTGAGGGTCAGGCGGAATCACAACCTTCCCAACCACCTTTGGGCCGTCGAGGTTGAGCTCCCATTGATTCGGTTGCTCCGTCAAATCGCGACCGCTATTGCGAATAATCGAGAGTAGATTTGCAGGCTTGTTCGAATACACGTTTCCTGGATCGCCCACGGACAAGTCAACAGCCAAAGGCATCAGGCGTTCGAATGTAACGCGTCCTTCATTGTTGGTTTGTGCGTTCATTGGGCGAGATGTGACGATGCCTGGAGCTCGCTTGTACGCGAGGGTCAGTGGGAGATTGGCGACTGGTTGGCCATCACGCTTGGCGATAATTTCAAGGCTCGTCCAGGCGTTCAGCGTGACTGAAATCGGCTTGTCGAAATCGGTGATTGGCAATTGTGCGTAGCCCGAGGAGTGCTCGATCCGAAGAGTTGGCTTCGCCGACTTGCCCTCGACGAGATCCAACGCAAAACGTCCCTCCGCATCCGTGCTAGTGCTTGTCGTTCGAATTGGCAGCCTGCTAGCGATCAACGTTGACACTCGCTGGGACAGATCGAGCAAAGTCACCGACGCAGAGTCAGCAGGTTTGCCATCAGGCTTCAGAATTGTCCCGCGAAACGTGTCGGACTTCTTCATCCGGATGGTAATTTCATCCTTGTAAAGTCCCTCATCGATCTCACGTATCCAAGACTCATACCCAAGAGCACTCACGACAAAGCTCATGCCAGCATTCAAGCCACCGTTGGCCGTTTCTATCGATACGGTAAACGATCCTTCGGGCTCTGTTTTCGTGAACCGCAACGGAAACAACGGAACCGGAATCCTCGGATTCACTCTGCCCGATGCAACGGTAAATTCATTGATTGGATTTCCCGTCAAATCGTCGAGAACGCGACCACGAACGATCGGCGCCTTTTTGAGCACGACTTGAAACGGCTCGGACGTATCGATGTTCACTTGAACAGAAAGGTAGCCCAAACAACTGATATGGAACTTGGCAACTTTCCCACTGGCCTCGTCCCAGACCGCCGCTCCATCGCTGTTTGTTTTGCCTTGCCAGTTAACCTTCGGGTCTTTGGAGAACCAGTTCACTGAGGCCCCAACGATCGGCTGGTCGTCTTCGTCCAAGACCTGAATGACGAAGGCTGTCGCTCCGGGCGATGGTGGTAACGCCGTCGATCGACGTGTTTCACTCACGTTCAACATTGCGAGGAAACACAAAATGCAGACGAGCCGAGATCGCATCACCGAGTCCTTGTTCCAGCGGTCGACGAATATGCTTGTTTAGCCATAGTGTATCCTGTGTGGGGGGGCGACAGTTACGCAGACACGTGGCCAGCGTCTTCCATAATCTGGAAATTTCGTTTCGAGGTATTTGTTGACGTTGGCTGGCATGGGGTAGAATACATATCCCGCCTATTTTCCCTGCCCCGCGTCCCCGCCTGCGAAATCACTGTGTCATTTAGATCTAAGCTACTTTGCGCGATCGCCCTCGCAGTCACTTGTCCTGCGACTGTTGCTGCGGAAGAGCCCATGGAGTTCTTTGAAGCCAAGGTGCGGCCGCTGCTGATTGAGCGATGCTATGAGTGCCACAGTGTTGAGAGTGGGGAATCCAGTGGTGGCTTGAGACTGGATTCGGCGGCAGCGTCGCGGGCTGGTGGCAGTCTCGGCCCGGCGGTTGTTCCAGGCGACGTGGCGGCGAGCAAACTGGTTCGCGCGGTCGAGTACGCGGACAAGGACATGCAGATGCCGCCAGACGGGAAACTCGCCGATGACGAGATCGCGATCTTGAAACATTGGATCGAGATTGGTGCGCCAGACCCTCGCGAAGACACGGCGCCGAAGACAACTTCGCCACTTGAACGGGATCCAAAATCGCATTGGGCGTTTGTCGCACCCGAGCGCAAAGAAACTCAATTCCATCGTGATGACTCGCGCAGCCAGCTTGATGATTGGGCGGCGCAACGTGCGAGCGAAGTGGGACTGGAACTGGCACCAGAAGCTGAGCGTGAAATGTTGGTGCGGCGTGTCTACTATGACCTGACTGGATTGCCGCCTTCGCGTGACGTGATCGATCGCTTCGTTTCGTCGACGCGGCCCGATGCGTATTCACGACTTGTTGATGAGTTGCTAGCGACGCCTGAGTTCGCGGAACGTTTCGCGAGACACTGGCTTGATGTGGCTCGCTATGCAGACACTGTGGGCTATGCACTTGGTGGCAAAGAGCGTCGCATCATCGGCAGCCACAAGTACCGGGACTGGACCATCCACGCGTTCGGCGCCGACATGCCGTACGACGAAATGCTGCGGCACCAGTTATCGGGTGATCGAACGGATCCAGAAAACGAGCATGGAAATCTCGACGCCATGGGTTTCCTGACGATCGGTCGGCGTTATCTCAATGGGCTCGATACGACAGACGATCGCATTGATGTGATCACACGTGGGTTGCTCGGTTTGACAGTCACTTGCGCTCGATGCCACGACCACAAGTTTGATCCGATCCCAACAACCGACTACTACTCGTTATTCGGTGTGTTGCAAAGCAGTCGTGTTCCGGAGGACGGGAAAAGTACGCTTGCGATGGTCGACATCGACAAGCCGCACGACCACCATGTCCTCGTTCGTGGACAACAGGGCAACAACGGGCCCGTCGCCGAGAGACAGTATTTGACGGCGTTTCGCGAGCCAGAAGAGCCAAAGTTCACTGACGGCAGTGGACGTGTCGATCTCGTCAATCGCATCATCGAACGCCAAAACCCGCTCACGTCACGCGTGATGGTCAACCGGGTTTGGGGTATCTTGATTGGGCGGCCGCTTGTCGATTCCGCGAGCGACTTTGGCTTTCGAACCGAGTCACCCAAGGATGTTGAAGTCCTCGACAATTTGGCGGTTGAGTTTGCTGCCGATTGGAGCGTGAAGCAACTGGTGCGTCGAATCGTCCACACTCGAGTCTATCGACAATCGTCCGCAGCAAGCGAAGCTGCGATTGCGATCGACGCCGACAACCAATATCTGGCCCGTGCGAATCGTCGACGTCGTGACTTTGAATCGCTCAGGGATTCGATCTTGGACGCGAGCAACCATTTGCAACACACCATCGGTGGCGAGCCGCAAGAGATCACATCCGCAACACCGACTCCGCGTCGAACTGTGTACGCCATGGTCGATCGCCAAAACTTGCCTTCCATCTTTCGCACGTTCGACTTTGCAAACCCAGACGCTCATTCGCCGGGGCGCTATTACACGACTGTGCCGCAGCAATCACTTTACTTGCTCAACAGCGATCATGTCCTGTCGCTCGCTCGAACGACAGCCGCCGCCGTGAGGCGTGAAACAGGTACCGATGAGGGTGCAACGGCACGGGCTGTGTTCGTCCGCGTGCTTGGTCGAGAGCCGAACCCAGACGAGTCGAAACAAGTCCAAGAATTTCTCAAGAAACCGATCACCAAAACCGAAGCGTTGGCGGATCCGCGATCGCTGTGGAGCTATCTCGTTGCGACGATAGATGCATCGAACAAGATTACCGCGACCGAGCCGCTCGCACACTTCAAAGAAGGCAAATGGCAAAGTGAAGAGAAGTTCCCGAGTGATGGACCACGCGGCTACGCCTTCTTCAGTGCGGACTCCGGCCACGCGCCGCGACAAACCGACCTGGGCGTCACCCGGCGTTGGACGGTGCCGACCAACGGCACCGTTCGAATCTATGGCGAGATCAAGCATGCGAACGACAGCGGCGATGGGATCCGCGCCATGGTCTTTATCAACGGTGAGCTGAAATGGGACGAGAAGCAGAAGTCCACGAATCGTCCGTTCGGGCCGCTTGACTACTGGGTCGAGGCCGGCCAGACCATCGACTTGGTGGCCATGCCCGGCGAGAACGATAATTCAGATTCGTTCTTCTGGACCTCGCGATTGTCACTCAAGACGCCTGAGGGTACGACGATCGACGCCGACACCGAGAAGGACTTTAGCGGTCCGATCCGTACAAAGGCGATTGAGCCACTTGATCGTCTGGAGCAACTCGCTCAGGTGCTGTTGATGAGCAATGAGTTTGCGTTCGTAGACTAGTTCGAAGTGATTAGCTGGATGTGAGTAGCTGGCAGCGCCAAGTTCGATGTTTTGTTCAACAGTCAGCCGCAGGCGTACTATGAACGATGCACTCGTACGCCTTCGGCTAACGGTTAAACGAAGTTGGCGCTGTCAAGTTAGCATCGTGCGGAAAAAAAGCCGCATGATGCTTCGTGAGATGTGTCAGCGTGGCATCACATCAATGGCACAAAAAAAACGCCCGTCAAGTGACGGGCGTTTGGTGAGTTAGCAAAGATCGCTTGGACTAGCCTGCGATTCGAAGCGCAGGCCGCTTGTCTTCGACGAGCAATCCCTTCAATCGCTCGAACTCGTCGGCGTCGGTAAAGTGGATCATGAACTTGCCCTTACCGCGAGCGCTGCTCTTGATCTCGACCTTGGTGCCGAAAATCATTCGCATCTCTTGTTGCATCGCTTCGATGTGCGGTGCAATTGCCTTGCGCTTTTGGCGGCTGACGTTGACAACCTTCTTACCAGTCTCTTCGTCTTGTTCGGCTTGAAGCAATTCCGTGACGTGGCTTTCCACCGCACGCACGCTCCACTTGTCATCCATGATTTGCCGAGCGATCCGCATTTGAACGGCTTCGTCGCCGATCGGAAGCAGCGCGCGAGCATGACCGGCGGTGATCTCGCCAGCAACAAGCCAATCCAGGATTTGTTGCGGCAACTCCAACAAACGCATCAAGTTCGCAATCGTGCTGCGATCGATACACAAACGACGGGCCAAGTCATCTTGCTTGCACTTGTGCTCTTCGATGTAACGCTTGAAGGACATCGCCTTCTCGATCGGGTTCAAGTCCTTGCGTTGCAGGTTCTCGATTATCGCAAGCTCCGCAACTAAACGATCGTCAGCTTCGCGGACTTCGGCGCGAATGGTACCGAGTCCAGCGTGTTGAGCAGCTCGCCAGCGACGTTCGCCGGAGATGAGTTGATACTTGCCTTCGACAATCCGAACCAAGACTGGCTGTAATTGTTGATGGCTCTTGAGACTCTCCGCTAGCGATGCGATTTCGTCTTTGTTGAATTCGCGACGCGGCTGGAACGGGTTAGCATGAATCTCTTCGACACGGAGCTCGAGCGAGTGGATGCCAGCGTGTTGGCTGTTACCGCTTGTGCCGTTGGTATTCATCGGAAGCGGATTGCCGTCATCATCGATCGGCGTGCCCAAGAGGGCGGCGAGACCTTTTCCGAGTCTTCGGTCCTTGTTTACAGTTGCGTTAGTCACGTCCGAGCACCTCCATGCACAGTTGAGTATAGGCATACGCCCCACGAGATCGCGGTGCGTATTCAAAAACAGTCTTTCCATGACTCGGTGCTTCGCACAGCGCTACGTCGCGCGGCACCACCGAATCGAACACGATGTCGCCAAAGAATTCGCGGACTTCCTCGTCCACTTCTCTGGTCAACTCCAGGTACGGGTCGTACATGGTCAGTAGGATCCCGCCAAAGGACAGTCGGCCTTCGGTCACTTGGATCATTTTTTTGATCGTTTGAATCAGCTGCGTGAGCCCTTCCATGGCGAAGTATTCGCATTGGATCGGAATCAACACTTCGGTGCTGGCCGATAGAGCGGTCTGAGTCAATGCACCAACGCTTGGTGGGCAGTCGATCAAGATATAGTCGTAAGCCTCGATGACGCTATCGAGATGCTTGCGGACTCGCGTGGCGTCACGGTCGCCAGCGGTCGCGAGCTTGTCGACATCGTGGAAGGTTCGGCTTCCCGGCACGACAGAGAGATTGTCTTTTTCAGTCGCAAGGACATGCTCACTCAGCAACGCGTCGCTGACCAAGGCATGTCCATTGCTGGGGGCGAGCCCGAGTGCGGTCGTCGCATTGCACTGGGGATCCATGTCGAGCAGCAGCGTATTCTTGCCTGCCAACGCCAGAGCGGCCGACAGATTGACTGCCGTTGTCGTTTTACCGACACCTCCCTTTTGGTTGACCACGCAGAGAATCCTTCCCACAGCGACTATGTCCTACATACGGCTAGTGCCACATCCATTGGCACTTTCTACGTAGCGGAGATTACGCGAAGGACGTTTTTCAACGCAAGTCTCGTTTCATACGAAACTCAGATCACCTAAAAACGCCCAGTGCCACGGGGAACTCGGGGCCGAAAGTCAACCGTGGCCGGCCTCCAGCCAACCGTCAGCCAACCTGAATCGGGCCTGAATCGGGCCTGAGTCAGGCCTAAATCGGGCCGAAACGCCGGGAACACGGTCCCATTCTTTCTGTCCACTGCTGATTCTTGACTGACAGCTTCTCTTTACACCAGCGGATTGAACGTCAGACCACTGAGCAGTTTCGGATAGAAATACGTGCTCTTGGCAGGCATCCGCTCCTTGTGCAGGCTGATCGCTTCTACGTGCTGGAGTTTGGCTGGCATCACGAGGCAAGCCAGCGTGTATGGCTCGTCGCTTTCGCTTTCAGCTTGGCTGCCGACCCCGTTTATCCCGTCGAGGACTTCCTTGACGTCGTGAACGTAAGTCGGCTTGGAGTGGCCTTTGCATTCCAGCAAATGGTCGATCACCAGCCGATGCAACAGGCTGACGCCGAGAGCTTGCCAATCCGGCGTCTGTTCCGGGGCGAGCTCTTTCATCTTCTGTGCCGCAGCGTCTGTAGCTTTTGCCAGCACCCACGAATCGTCGGCGGCAGCATAGAGCGCGATCAGGCCTTGATAGTCCGCCTTCGCCATGCGACCCCAGGCCATGTTGACAGCATCACGACCGCCACTGAGAACCTCGCACGTGAATGCATCGCCAAGGAATTGTTGAATTTCGACTGTCGAAAAGCTCTTCGTCCCACGCAGTAATCGGTGCGTTGGCAAAACGATCATGCCTGGATCGCTCATTCCGACGAGCATCGTCATCACGAAGTTCGCGGGATGATCAGGTGACAAGCCGCCAGATTGCTCGGCAAGGAAGTCGCGGTAATTGCAAGCAGTCTCGTAACGATGGTGTCCGTCGGCAACAAACATCGGTCGATCGAGCATCAAGGCATCCACTTTGGCGATCACCGACTCGTCCGTTACCGGCCAAAGCGTGTGAACGACGCCGAGGTGATCCGTCGCTTCGATGGGCTCGACGCCTTTGGTCGCAGCATCAAGCAGCTCGATGACTTCGTTCTTGGGGTCTGGGTAAAGCCCGAAGATTTGGCTGCAGTTCTGCTTGCACGCCTTGGTCAGCTTCAGCCGGTCGACTTTGGCCTTCGGATGCGTTTCTTCGTGCGGATAAATGTTGCCTTCGCCGAACGGTTGCAGCCGAACTCGGCCCATGAATCCGCGGCGAGTGAATTGCTTGCCCTCGTGCTTGAAGGATTGGTGATACACGTAAAGTGCTGGTTGATCGTCCGTCACCAAGACGCCTTCGCTCTTCCACTGCTCGACGAATTTCGCCGCACGCTCGTACTTCTCGTCCCCCGTGTCGCCTGGCTCAGCCCGATTCAAGATGACCCGGATCACATTGGCGGGGTGCAGCTTGTAGAGCTGGTCCTGAAGCTCGGGATCGATCACGTCATACGGAGGCGCGATGACGTTCGAGAGCGAGCCGACGTGATCAAGGTTATAGCGTACAGCGGTAAATGGCTTGGTTTCGGGCATGGGAAAAAAGAGCCAGGATTCAGGATTCAGGTGTCAGGGACCAAGAACAAGTAGAGAGGATAAGTGAGCGACTAGGTTTGTTGTAGGGTGGTGGCTCGGCGATGCAAAAAGATCCCCGCCTTGCCCCAGAGAATCCGATCGGCTCTAGCAGAATCGCCCCGCTAGCATAAAAAAACGCTCGCCTTGTCAGGCGAGCGTTTACGTTCGTTTTAGTTCAAGTTCGCGAAAAATCTGGCGTCGAATGCCAAAGACCAATTCGCGACCAAGAGACCTAGTAGCGGTAGTGGTTCGGCTTGTAAGGGCCTTCGATCGGCACGCCCATGTACTCCGCCTGAGTCGCCGTCAACTTAGTCAACTTGGCACCCACTGCGTCCAGGTGCAATCGTGCGACTTCTTCGTCGAGTGCTTTTGGCATCAAGTAGACTTGGACTTTGTACTTGTCGTTGTCGCGATTTTCCCACAATTCCATTTGTGCGAGAACTTGGTTGGTGAACGAGGTGCTCATCACGAACGATGGGTGGCCTGTCGCACAACCGAGATTCACCAAACGGCCCTTGGCCAAAATGATCACGCTGCGGCCAGTGTCCGAGAACGTATAACGATCCACCGCACCAATGTTCGCTGGCTTGATCTCGCTCACCGAAGCCTTGCCAGCCTTGACTTGCGACTCGACCCAAGCGACGTCGATCTCCGTATCAAAGTGACCGATGTTGCAAAGGATCGCATCGTTCGGCATTTCCTTGATGTGCTGGCCAAGGATGATGTCCTTGTTGCCAGTCGTCGTGACGAACAAGCGGCCTTCTTTGCAGGCCTCTTCCATCGTTGTCACTTCGAAACCTTCCATCGCAGCCTGCAGAGCATTGATCGGGTCGATTTCAGTGACAATCACGCGGCAACCGTAGCTCTTGAGGCTGTGTGCACAGCCCTTGCCGACGTCGCCGTAACCGCACACAACCGCAACCTTGCCAGCCAACATGACGTCGGTGGCTCGCTTGACTCCGTCAGCCAACGATTCGCGGCAACCGTACAAGTTATCGAACTTGCTCTTCGTCGCACTGTCGTTGATGTTGATCGCAGGCACTTGAAGGCGAGCTTTCTTGACCAAGACGTCCAAACGGTGAACACCAGCCGTCGTCTCTTCGCTGATGCCACTGATGTCCGTCAACAGTTCTGGGAAGCGATCGTGGACCATCGCGGTCAAGTCGCCACCGTCGTCGAGAATCATGTTGAGCTTCTTGCCGTCCTTGAAATCCAAGGTCTGCTCGATGCACCAATCGAACTCTTGCTCGTTCATGCCTTTCCAGGCGTAAACCGGAACGCCAGCCGCAGCGATCGCAGCCGCCGCGTGGTCTTGCGTCGAGAAAATATTGCACGACGACCAAGTGACTTCGGCGCCGAGCTCAATGAGCGTCTCGATCAAGACCGCCGTCTGGATCGTCATGTGCAAACACCCAGCGATGCGGGCTCCGGCGAGTGGCTTGCTCTTGCCGTACTTCTTGCGAAGCGACATCAAGCCAGGCATCTCGTTCTCGGCGAGCATAATTTCTTTGCGACCGAACTCAGCCAGGGTAATGTCCTTGACCTTGTACGGCAGCTTCGTCGATTCGACTTGCGACATGCAAATTCTCCAATAACAGTTCAAAACAGGGGAATTGCTGGCCACGTCAGAGGGGCTGAGGACCTAACACGGGGACTCCCGCTGGTTCGCAATCCCACGCACGTGCGCCAGATTTCTTGAGGTCTGCGAAGCAATTTCGCAAATATTCCTCAAGTCACCGAGAGTATAGGCCGGGAGGCAATGGAACCGTAGGCCTTACGTTTCACGAACCGGAGATTTTTTCCAGACACAACGTTCTGGGGGCCGTATCGCCCGCAGAAACGGAAATTGTCGATCGCTCGTTCACTACGCGAATGCGGACTTCGCTGCGGCACAGAACGCGGCGATCTTCGCTACGCTCTTTGTTCCACGAGGCGACTCAACGCCGCTCGCGACATCCACGCTCTTCGCGCCGCTGGTTTTGATCGCCTCGCAAACGTTCTCAGGAAGCAACCCGCCAGCGAGCGTCCACTCAATGCCAGAATGCTTGGCGGACCATGCCGATATCGCCTTCCAGTCCAGCTTCTTTCCCGTGCCTCCGAAGCTCTCACCGGACTCCGCATCGAATAGCAAATGATAGCCTTCGGCGACCCATTCCTTCGACGCAGCCTCGATTTGTTCCACAGTCAACTTGCCCGACGGCAGCCGCACAGCACGTACGACCTCGATGCCAAGATCTCGCAATTCGATGGCATCCGCGACAGTTTCTTCGCCATGAAGCTGGACGACGTCCAAATCGAGCCCCTGAGCGATGGCAATCAGCTCATCGTTGGGATGATTGACGAAAACGCCAGCTCGTTTGACTCCGACGGAGCGTGCATGACGGCAAAGCGACAAGGTTTCGAGCGAATCAGGTTCGAGGTACCGAACACTTGCATCGAAAAAATTCAGCCCGACACAATCGGCACCTGCATCGGCAGCCGCATCAATGTCGCTCTTTAACAAAACACCGCAAATCTTTAGTTGAAACACTTCAGACGGCCCATAACCGTTACAACGGGAAAAAACTGAACAAAACGACTTCAGCGAGCACCTCATGACGACCGATATCGCGGAAGTCGGTTCCGCTTTAATTCGGTCGTAGTACCAAGCGCTTGCTGGCAAATCAACTGAGGATATCGGATTTTATGTCGGTGCGTCGCTGGGCTTCCCAAGATCTCGTGCTCGCTGCCTTCTGTGTCGCTGCGATCACGCTCGGATTGTGGCCCGACGAGCCGACCCGCCAAATGATCCACTCTCTGGACCGTGATGGCAACACGTCATCTTACTCTCTTTCTCTCCAAGACTCACGTTTAGCCCGCCTGAGCCGCGAAATTGATCGTTTGCACAATCCGCCGCCCACCCGCGAAATCGTGCTCGCGAAATGGCGAATGGATCTGGCCGGTCACTACGCTCGCCGACTGGACTCAATCGCTCGCCCCGAAACATCCGCTCCAGAAAACACGACGCTTGGCACAAAAAACTCTGCCCCCGACGCAATTTCGGCAGCTGACTCTCCGGCTGGCGGGACCCCAATCGTCCAAGTCGGCTTCTCGCTGCCTCCGAACTCCCTAGCCTCTGACCAGACACCCCAAGCCTCCCAAACCGGCTCCGCCGCCGTCGTCGCTCGAGAATTGGCGTTCTGGAACGGCGTTTCCCAGAAGTCACAAATAGCTCTGGAATCCGCGAACCAGCACATCGCTCAACAGATCGCGAAGATGGGACCGCCCGCCATCGTGCTCGGCGAAGTCTTCCAACCGGCGAAGTCGGCGAATGCCTGGATCACCGCGATCCTGCTTGGCCTGCTCACTTCGTGTCTCTTCGCCGATTGGCAAATGCGGTCACCAGCGATTGTGATCACCCGTTCGGATGTTTCGCGCGACACTCCCAACACCCAACCTGATGCGAAGGATTTGGCCGTTCGGATCCAAATCCCAATCGAGTGGATCCGAATTCACCAGCCCGCCTCGGTTCTGGCCCGACGCGCGACGCTCGCACTTCTCCTCATCGCCGCCATCGCTGTGCAATTCGCCGCTCAGTCTCGCTAAACCGCCCAGCTTTGCTGCTCTCGAAGCGTTAGACTGATCCGTCCGCGATTTCCCTGGCCCGCAGGTCAGGCTTGCAATCTTGCATCTTCTAGAGCAAAGCTTCTCCGCATGATCGTTGATTCTGTACTACCGAAGTTCAGCCCTACCGTTTCCACTCGCAAACTCGTCGCTCGCATTCTTGTCGCTCTGCTTGCAATCTTCGCGGCGACCGACGCCAGCATCTCGAAATCACTCGGCGACGAAGCGTTGCCCACAACCCATCCCACAGGTCGCTTGTTGCTATGTGGCATGGACGAAATTTTCGAGATCACAGTTCCTGCCAGCGACGGGGCGATGATCCGTAAAGAATGGAGTTGGCGTGCGAATCAGTGCCTGGAAATTCCCGAAGCGATTCGCAATCAATTTAGAACGACCGACGAGTGCAAAGCCATCGACGAAGATCGAGTGCTGATCACGTCTTCCGGAGGCGGCTGTGCATTGATTGAGCGATCGACCGGAAAAGCGATTTGGTTCGCTTCAGTCCCCAACGCACATTCGATCGAAGCCTTGCCTGGAAATCGCGTGGTTGTGGCAAGTTCAGTTGCAACGGAAGGAAATCGCCTTGTGCTTTTTGATCTCGCACAATCCGAAACAGCTCTGTGGCAGACACCGCTCATTTCAGCCCACGGATTGGTCTGGGACGACTCACGTCAAACGCTCTGGGCGATCGGGATGGACACGCTCGAAAGCTACTCGCTGATGAATTGGGATTCGCAAGCGCCGACGATGGAGAAGCAAGCATCGTATCCGCTTCCCAACGAAGGCGGCCATGACTTGCAACCGGTGCCGCAATCCGATGATCTCGTGCTCAGCACCCATGAACATGTCTATTTATTTGATCGCGAAAATCATCTCTTTCGTCCCCACCCAGAACTGCATGATAAGAAAAACGTAAAATGTGTCAGTGTGCAGTCGGCGGATGGGCCTACCGTCTGGCTACAGGGAGACGCCGACACGTGGTGGACTCAGACGCTGCACTTCTTGTCTCCAGCAGCCAAGCAATCATTGCCCGAGGAGAAGCTCTACAAGGCACGTTGGCTCACGTCGCCTGAATGACTTTCCTGTGGGATCAAGCCAAAGGTGTCAGGAGTCTTTGGATCAAGCCAAAGGTGTCAGATCAAGCCAAAGATGTCAGGAGTCTTTGTTTGGTAAGTTGCGGACTTGGGGGCGACCGCGTGGACGTAATGTCGACTCCAGGTCAAGGCGACGCGCGGTTGATTCAACCCAGGTTTCGTTTCCAAAAGGGCTTCCACGCTTTAGGATCCAACGGACAGCAGCAATCTCTTTATCGCTTAGCGGTTCATTGACACGTCTAACCCAGTTCGGAAGCCTGGGGAGCGGCCAAGCCGAAAGCAATTTTGGGTCGGGCTCCAGTTGTGACACCCAGCGATACAACGAACCCCAGCGCCAATCTTCCGCCCGTTCCACCAAGTTTGCACGCACGGCAATACGTTCAACATACCGCGCAACGACGAAAACATGATCATCGTCTTGGATTGGAAAACTTTTGAATCGCCCTTGGTAAACATGCCCTTGCCCAGAAATTCCGTAGTGCGCGTGGTGGCGCTGGGTATGCGTCAATATCACCCATCGTAAAAAGTTGCTCATGGCACCGTTTTCAGCAGGCCGTAGCACCAAATGCCAGTGATTGCTCATCAACTGGTATGCCAGAATCTAGCAAGGTTAACGTTCCAAACCTTCCGCAAGGATTCGCTCGAAAGCATTTTAATCCGCGTCTTTCTTAAAGATCGGACTTTTCGCGTTCCCGCGGTTCAGTGCGTGGTAAATGCAATTTGCTTCGTCGGCGCGTTTAGGGCTAGGCATCTCAACAGTGTAGCGTGAGTCAATCCACGCATCCAAGACTTCTGACATCTTTGGTTGCTTCATGGATGGCCCTTGCTCATGAATGGCCCTTTGTGATTCGCTTTGTGATTCGTTCTGACCTTGCCCGTTTTGACCCCAGCCGCGTTAATCCTTTAACGCTTCGACGAGCTTCAACTGTTCACGGCACTGCTCGCGGTAAGGATCGATCGTCGCGTGTTCGAGCGCGGCGGTGTAATGTTTCTTGGCTGGCGCTTTCGCGAGATGCTTAAGAAAAAGATCACCCAATAGTCGGTGCCAGTCATAAAGGCTTCGCGTGGCACGCACATCCGGCCCGAGATTGGAAGCTTCGATTGCAGCGGCAAGCGACTTTTCCATCTTACCCGCCCGCTGCCACGCGTCCGCTGCCTGAGCTACTGCATACGTGTGATACTCCTTGTTGGACTTTGCAATTGCCTCGTACATCTCTGCCGCTTCAATTTCCTTTTTGGAAAGCTTCAGCGAAAACGCCAATTGACTTCGCATCTCTGGATCAGGCGTTTTCGCTTCTTCGATGTCCAAGTCGATGAGCCGTCGCAGATATCCAGCACGCCGGGGTAAGTCGTGTTTGAGTTGCTGGACCGCTTTCTCGAGAATGACCAACGTCGTACGATCTTTGGGATTCGCTTCGAGTTTGTCCTCATACCGCGTGAACATCTCTTCTTGCTTTTTCTTGCGATACACCATCGAAAGCATGGCGCTCACAGAAAGCGACGAGAACGCGGGATACGGCGCGTTCTCGACGATATGCTCAGTCGCCTTGTAGGTCGACTCCCACTCGTCCAATTCTGGATAGATCAAAATGAGTTCGCGATAAACGTTGCATTTGTCGCTCTCAGGGGATTCGAAGGTCAGCGCCGCCTCATACGCATCACGGCTGGCTGGCAATTTGCCAGCGTTCTTCAATTCATACCCCGCTCTCTGTGCCTCACGAAAACTGGAAAACTTCGGCGGCGAAGTCTCCTTAAGCTCTCTGGACTTCTTATTCTTGTCTCGCTGTTTTATCGCCGTGCTTTCGCTGGCAGTGTCTTTGTCCGACTGTGCCCAACCCACCGGTAACGGCAGTCCAAAGCAACCGGCGCAGAACAAAATAATGATGAAACGCTGGTACATACCGGGTGCCCTTAAGCGGAATCCAGGGAAACGTTGATTCACTCGTGAGCTCGATCATTTGATCAACAGCTCGCGAGGCTCCCATTTTATCCCGTACTGACGCAACTTCCAATGGTCGCTGCGTCCCGTGGCAAGTGGCAAGTAGGGGCAATCCAGAGGGTCGACACGGGACCATCTTTCATGCGTCGAAAATCTCGTTAAGAATCGGCGGGGCGCCGGTGAGTCTTGGTCAAGAAGCGACTTGCAAAGGCCAGCGTGGGCTGTGTGCAATTGAGAAAACCTGCTGCGTTGGCTACTGCTCTGACTTCTTGAATTGGTGCGATGTGAAGCACAGCCAGCGAAGGTAAAGCAGCCAAAGAAACGTGCTGGGCCAGCAAACTGACGGGGCCGGGGCACCGGTCGGCCGGGAAATGCCATCTTGCTGCCTGACGATGCAAGTTTCGCAGGTGGGAATCCCAATCGTGGATTATGATTGCGGAGCAGAAGTCTTTTCCGCACTACAGCTTCGCGTTTTAGCAACCAAGTCTACGAGTCGACTATGTCTGACATTACACCCGGAATCACCTACCCTCTCGGCGCAACAATCACCGAAAACGGCGTCAATTTCAGCGTCCACTCCAAGAGTTGTGCACGGATGGAGTTGGTATTATTTGACGATGTCGACGACGCGACGCCCTCGCGTGTGATCCCTTTGGATCCGAGGGCTCACCGCACGTTCCATTACTGGCACGTCCACGTCGATGGTCTGAAGGTGGGCCAGATCTACGGTTTCCGCGCTTTCGGTCCGTTCGATCCGGACAATGGACTGCGATTCGACGGCGAGAAGTTGCTGCTTGATCCGTACGGACGTGCGATCGCAGTCCCCAAGGCGTTCAGCCGTGACGCGTGCAGTCTTCCCGGAGATAGTGCTCCCTACGCGATGAAGAGCGTTGTTGCAGACTTGACCAAGTATGACTGGGAAGGCGACTTGCCGCTCTATCGGTCGTTCAACAAGACCATGATCTATGAAATGCACGTCCGTGGGTTCACGATCCATCCAAGTTCCGGTGTCGCTCCCGAAAAGCGTGGCACCTACGCTGGATTGATCGAGAAGATTCCCTACTTGAAGGAACTCGGCATCACTGCGGTGGAGTTGTTACCTGTCTTTCAATTTGATCCGCAAGAAGCACCTCCGGGGTTATGCAATTATTGGGGTTACAACCCCATGGCCTTTTTCGTTCCGCACGCTGCTTATGCGAGCACCAAGTCACCGCTCGGGGTGCTCGACGAGTTTCGCGACATGGTCAAGGCGCTGCATCGCGCCGACATCGAAGTCATTCTCGATGTCGTATACAACCACACTTGTGAAGCCAACGAGACGGGGCCAACCTATAGCTTGAAGGGACTCGAGAATCCAGCGTATTACATTCTGGATCGAGAACTCGGAAACCACGGCGACCGACGATCCAAGTATGCCAACTTCAGCGGTTGCGGCAACACGCTCAACGGAAATCACGCGGTCGTGCGTCGAATGGTTCTAAGCAGTCTGAGGTACTGGGTCGAAGAGATGCACGTTGACGGCTTCCGTTTCGATCTCGCATCGGTTCTGTCTCGCGATATCAACGGGAACCCAGAAGCCAATCCACCGATCCTTTGGGACATCGAAACGGATCCCGTGCTCAGCGGTACAAAGCTGATCGCCGAAGCCTGGGATGCCGCTGGCTTGTATCAAGTCGGAAACTTCTTTGGCGACCATTGGAAAGAATGGAATGGTCGATTCCGCGACGACGTTCGAGCATTCGTCAAAGGTGACCCCGCCACCGTCGCCACGTTCTCGAAACGCTTCCTCGCAAGTCCGGATATCTACGGGCACCGCAATCGTGAACCGGAACAAAGCATCAATTTTGTGACCTCGCACGATGGTTACACGATGAATGATTTGGTCAGCTATGAAGGCAAGTACAACAAGGCGAACCTCGAAGACAATCGAGACGGTCACAATGAGAACATCAGCTGGAATTGCGGCGTGGAAGGCCCCAGCGATGATCCGGAGATTGAACGGCTTCGCGAGAAACAGATCAAGAATCTGTTCACGATCAACATCCTCGCGTTCGGCGTCCCGATGATGCTCATGGGTGACGAAATGCGACGCACCCAACTTGGCAACAACAACGCGTATTGCCAAGACAACGAAACAAGTTGGCTAGATTGGAATTTGCTAGACAAGCATGCTGGCGTGCATCGCTTTGTCAAAGAATTGTTGGATTACCGTCGCCGACTGCCTGAGCGAGCGGATTTACAACTCAGCCTGACAGACGTGATCACGCTGTCGCGAGTCCACTGGCACGGCAAAGATTTGAACGAGCCGGATTGGAGCGAGCACTCGCATACGATCGCATTCAGTATCCCGACTCAAGAACGTTGGTTCCATTTAATCTTCAACGCGTTTTGGGAACCGATCCAGTTTGAGTTGCCGAAAGTGCCGGTGACGTTCAGCCCATGGAAACGTGTCGTCGACACGGATCTTCTGTCGCCTGAGGATATCGGACCGGGTGTCGCTTTGGACGATATCACGTCGTACCTAGCCCAACCTCGATCGACCGTCATCCTTCGCGCGGAACGTTTGCCGAAAAGTTGAAGCGTGAATCAGCGCTCTTAGAGCTTTGCCAGTAGTCTGACCAGGGTTTGCAAAAACCCGGTGTCCGCCAAAACCGCGTCCTTCGATTCACTCTCAAGATCTTGCGAGTCCATCGGCACGATCACTTTGACGTTTGTTGTGACGAGCCAAATTGAACTCGCTACACGTGACTGCGATGCCGCAATCGTTGGGTCGCGGGGTTCCGTGAGAGTGCGAGCGTCCACGCGTTGCAAAATGACTTGGTCGCTCAGACCGGGCGACTCGATAAGTTGTTCGCCAACTCCGACGGTGACAATTGATTGTTGGAACAGCATATTGATGACGTCCAACGCGTCCAGAGCGCTCACTTTGCCGTCGCCGTTGACATCCAAAAAGGTCATGGCCAGCGAGCTGAGTCCTGTCGGGTCAACCAGTTCGCCGGTCGCGTCGCTGAATCGTGGCGAGTTCAGCTCCAAGACAATCTCCAACGCATCGCTGGCGGATACATTGCCGCTGTTGTTGACGTCTCCGATTTGCAGAAAATTGCGGTACGGGCGAGCTGAATCGACTCGAATCGTTTCCGTCCCTGGGTTCAATCTCTGTGCCGAGAGCACAAAGCGACCATCGACAACCATTGGATCGATCATCCGCCACTGGGTCGCATCGATGACTTCGATCTGGTCGAGCGCACCGATCGTGAACTGGATCGACCTCCGAGCCGGTGAGTTCTGTGCAATTGCCACAGCGTCAACCGTTACTTTGTTGGCCGCGTTACTGGGAAGCTCAATCGAATCAATATCGCGGAGTACGAACGCCGAGTTGGTCAAATCGAGCGTGCCGGCACCTTGGATGCGGATCGTATTCGTGCCGCCCGCACCAACAAGATTGAGTCCGCCGCTTGGCACGACGATGCCGCTTGTAAAGTCGATCGTGATCGTGTCGTCGGCCGCCGTTCCGTTGACGTTTATGGAGCTGACTAAGCTTGAACGCGCCCGGAAAAGTTCGGCGTTCTCACTTCGGACGACTGTGTCGATGGAATCCGATGCCAACGTGATCGAACCATGGACCATTTCAATCACGACACCGGCAGCGTGATCGGTATCAACGAGCGTATAGCGATAGTCTTCGACCTCACCGTCGTCGGCAACTCCGGTCGGTGCGAGCGACCCGAGGCTGCTCAGCCGAAACCGTGCAAACGTCTCACCGGCAATGGCACCAGCGGGAATCGTGTAGGCGAGCACGTTGACTCCCGCAACAACGTTGACGCTGTTCAAGATCTGTTCGCCATCGTCGGTCCAGTCACCGTCTTGATTGAAATCGAGCCAAGCATCGAGCTTGCCTGAGGCCGACGCCGTGATCGCGAAACTGGATCCCGTCGCACTGTCGCCGCTCGTGAACTGGCTCGCCGTTTGTACGATACCGTCGTCGTCGATGCCATCACCGCTTGCCGTCGCGCTCGGTTGTCCGTCCAACTCAAAATCAATCGAGCCACCGAGAAACAATGCGCCAACGACATGTGCGGCGCCTTCGTTTTCTACTGTAACAGGATACACTTCGGGGGCATCGCCAAAGTCGAGCGGTTCCCGATTCGCGATGGTGATGGTCGCGGACTGGGGTGTGGCTTCGACGGCTCCGGTGACATTTGAAACGTCGACTATGACCGTCTCGTCCGCTTCATGGTTCGCGTCTTGCACGGCGATAAATGTGACGCTATCGGAGGTTTGGCCAGCTGGGATGACAATCCGTGTTTCGGAGCGATTGTAATCGTCTGGGAATGAAGCTGTTCCGTTGAATGCCAAGTCGATGATGACGGGCACGCCCGAAGCAACCGAAAGTGTCGCTGTAATCTTTGCGACTCCAGCCGACTCGGCAATGGTTGCGTTATCCACCGCAAGCGAGAACGTCGGTGGCGCGTCATCGTTCGCGATCGTTCCCGTCCCAAAAGACGATGCAAGGACTGCGCCGACCGGGTTCGATAGCGCCGCAGTAAACGTCTCGTTGCTTTCGAAAAGGGATTCGTCGACTAGCGGAACGATCACCGTTTTATTCAGTGTTCCGCCGCCTGTGAAGACAATGGATTGGTTGCAGATCGCGGTGTAGTCGATTTCGGCAATCGCTCGTCCTGCGATCGCTTGATGGGTATCGTCGGACGTATTGAATTCCACAGAAACGGAACTTCCGATCGGGATCGCGTGGGAGAGTGACACGATAAACCCTAGTGGACCGGCATTCTCGAACGCCGCAGCGGATGCGATGGAAACCGCGACCATCTCAACCGCACCGATGTCCATTCCATCGCCAGCGCCTGCATTTGCGACATGAGCAAGATCCGCGGTACGTGTGAAGCCTCGTTGGTCCGTCACGGTGTCTGGCGGCAACAGCGTGTCATCACCAGCATCAATCGCTGGACTGGTCGCGAGCAAGCCATGCGTTAGCGTCAGGCCACCGTTGTTTTGCAGAGGCCCGAGGTGCGGATGCATGATCGCGGTTGGTGATCCCACAAAATTGCCGGTGGCGTCCGCCGTCTCGGAAACGGAAAGGCTGGTTCCCAAGTTGCTGCCAATCAAGCTGGATCGAACCTCGAGGTTCATCGCCGGCGTCGTCGGGGCGGAAAAGTCAGACGCGATGCGATTGTCGAAATTGCCAGCGATAATTGAGTTGTGAATTGTGAGCTTCTTGTCCGTCGAGTCCGCGAGTATCCACAGCCCGCCGCCCGCTCTCGTTGCGGTGTTGCCTGTGATCGTGCTATTGCGGATGGTTGCCAACGAGTTGTTCAGCCAGATCGCGCCACCATCGGAGTTGGGACCTTCAGCGCGATTTCCCGACAAGGTGCTGTTCGCGAGCGTCACGTTGCCCGACGACGTAAAGACTCCGCCGCCATGTGATTGAACACCGGACGTGCGATTGCCGAACAACGTACTACCAGCCAACGTCACATCACCGGCGCGGGTGAAGATTCCACCGCCGTCCGCGCTATCGCCCGAGGTGCTGTTGTTTGACAAGGTGCTATTCGTCAGCGTCACGTTACCGTAAACCGCATAGATACCGCCACCGTCGCCGCCGATCCCGCCCGGAGAACTGTCTCCGGTGCTGTTGCCCGATAACGTGCTCCTCTCCAATGTCACGTCGCCTGATTGCGAATAGATCCCACCGCCTGGCGCATCATTCACGGTGCTGTTACCCGACAAGGAACTGTCGACGAGCGATACGTTACCGGAATCTGTGAATAACCCGCCACCAAACCCAAAGCTTCCATTCGTTTGATTGTTGGAAACGATACTCTTGGTTAGCACGACGTTGCCCGACGACGTGGCGATGCCCCCACCAAACGCGCCAAACCCAGCCGTCCTGTTGTTGGACAGCGTGCTATCAACGAGATCCACGCGACCGGCACGAGTGAAGATCCCACCGCCACGCGCGCGATCACCCTTGGTGCCATTTCCCGACAACGTGACGTTTGACAATGTGAGTGTGCCCGTGGATTCAAATCGAATGCCACCGCCGCTGTGCGTTGTCTCCCTTGATCCATCGACGAACTCATTGTTGCCAGTTGTCGCACCGCCCGAGATCGCTAACCCCGACAAGGCCACGTCGATCGCGACGCCATCAATATTCAGCACGCGAGATTGCTGATTGGCATCGATCGCGAGCTGATCTTGGCCTGGACCCGTGAGAACAAGCGTGTCTGTGATAACGAGCTCACCGCCGGTAAGCAAGATTCGGCGAGGTGCTGCAGTTACCAGAGTACTGAGGAACGTGATTTCATCCGCTCCGGGATTGGCATTGGCAAGCTCGATGGCTTCGCGAAGGCTCGTGACACCGTCGATCGGGTCCGTCGCGTCGATCAGTGTCGTGACTTCGAAAGCGGCCAGCAGATGGCGTCGCTCAAGCATTTCCAACGCCAATTGACGGCGAAAGACCGAGGACGGGTCGCGGCGTTTGCGAGGTTTTCGATGCACGTGGGAATCAACCCCAAAGCGTTG
Organism: Pirellulaceae bacterium; assembly: GCA_041739875.1. Classification (GTDB taxonomy): domain Bacteria; phylum Planctomycetota; class Planctomycetia; order Pirellulales; family Pirellulaceae; genus JBBSJZ01. The sequence goes on along the minus strand of JBGSNA010000069.1, from coordinate 27,742 downwards.
CTGGCGAGTAGAGCGTAAGCACAAAACGCATTGTACAGACTTGCACGGGGCTTGTCGGGTCAGATGAATCGTGGACGAAGTGAATGGTGATGCGGTTGTTCGACCCCTTAGGGGTCGAGGATATTCGGGACGATTGTAAACCCTAGGTGCGCTTCGCGACCTACGGCTACCGTCTGAGAATCCCGTCGGGATGAAGAAAGCGGTTTCGGAGCTGAGTTCCGAAGGTGCGCTTCGCGACCTACGGCTACGGTCTGAGAATCCCTTCAGGATGGACGGAGACACCGCGGAGCGGTTTCGGAACGTAGCCGTGGGTCAGCGCAGCGCCACCCACGGAACACGAACCCAGCTAAACCAACGCCCCCGAAGGGGTCGCACTCTGGCCAAAACTACTCAAGATACTTCGGATCGTAAACGATTCCTGCAGCTTCAAGGATTTGCACAAGCTCCTCACGAAACGAAAGTTTCCGATGATGCTCTTTCTGATTTGCAATATAGCTGGCGACGGTCTCCTGGGCCGTTGGACTGACCGAGAAAACCGCGTAACCGTCTTGCCAATCAAACGGGGCAAACCCGATATCTTCGTGAATCCATTTGCTGCTCGACGTCTTAACATCGCGCATCACGTCTGCAAGGCGATGAGTGGTTTTTAGCGATATCAGAAGATGCACATGATCTTCAACCCCACCGATCTTCAGCGGCACTCCTTCCAATCGCTTTATCGTGCCGCCCAAATAAGCGTGAAGCCGCTCGATCCATCCGTCCTTGATCCAAGGTGTTCGATGTTTAGTCGAGAATGTGACGTGGTAGATAAGCGAGTGATACGTTGACATAGCAAATCAATCGGAAGCCTACTTTGTGCGACCCCTTCGGGGTCGAGGTCATTCAGATCAATTGTAAACCGTAGGTGCGCTTCGCGACCTACGGCTACGTTCTAAAAATCCCTTCGGGATGGGGAAAGCAAGTTCGGAGCTGAGTTCCGTAGGTGCGCTTCGCGACCTTCGGCAACGATCTAAAAATCCCTTCGGGATGGGGAAGGCAAGTTCAGAGCTGAGTTCCGTGGGTGCGCTTCGCGACCTACGGCAACGGTCTAAAAATCCCTTCGGGATGGGGAAAGCAAGTTCGGAGCTGAGTTCCGTGGGTGCGCTTCGCGACCTACGGCTACGATCTAAACATCCCTTCGGGATGGGGAAAGCAAGTTCGGAGCTGAGTTCCGTAGGTGCGCTTCGCGACCTTCGGCAACGATCTAAACATCCCTTCGGGATGGGGAAAGCAAGTTCAGAGCTGAGTTCCGTAGGTGCGCTTCGCGACCTACGGCTACGATCTGAGAATCCCTTCGGGATGAAGAAAGTGATTGCGGAGCTGAGAATCCCTTCGGGATGGACGGAGCCACCGCGGAGCGGTTTCGGAACGTAGCCGTGGGTAAGCGCAGCGCCACCCACGGAACACGAACCCAACCAACCCACCGACCCCGAAGGGGTCGCAGATTGCCTGAGACCATTCACCGGATCTGACTCGATAAGCGCTGACTGTTTTACAAACGCCACCACTCACCGCCAATACTTCACGAGAACTTGAAACTTTAACGCTGAGCCAATCGCAATGCCTTCCGGCAACTTTACACGCCGGTCACCGAAAGCGAGTAGTTTGAAACTGCCGTTTGGAACGGCAAGACGCGGATGTAGTACACGCCCGCCAACAAACCATTCAACGTAATGTCTTCCGACGTTGAACTGCCATTGGTCCCGGATCCAATCAGGTTTCCAAACTGATTGAATACTTGGATGTCGATGTCTGCGCTCAGGCCGGTCAACTGGAACCGAACGTTGCGCGTCGAGGTTAATGTAAAGCTAAAGTAATCCTGTGTATCTGCCGTGCCACCGACTGCTCCGCTGCTGGTCAGCGGAGTTGATGCAAGAAATCCAAGGTTGGTACGAGGCCCAATGATATCGTCGCCGTTGAAGTCAGTCGTGATTTCAAGGGTGTAGTTCGATACTGGGCCGCCACCTATTTGCTGGAAGACGCGGATGTAGTAAGTACCAACGGCCAAAGTCGGAGTGAGCACGCGTTCGATGGTGTTGCCACTCTGTGTCCCAGAAATAATCACTTGTCCGAATTGATCTAACAGCTCCACATCCAAATCGGACGACATGTTGCTAACGGTAAATCTCAAGTTGCCTTCCGTCGTCAAGTTGAAGCGATGGTAGTCCTGGATATCCGAGCCGCCCACCGAACCGACGGTGCGTACAGTGGGCAATGTGCCGCTTGTCAATGTGCCCAGCATCGTCGCGTTGGTAATGAGGTCATCAAGGGCAGTGAGTTGACTGACCGCGAGCAGATAATTTGTCGACGTCGTCGCGGTTCCCGTGAAGACGCGAACGGAGTAAGTGCCCGCTACAAGACCTGTCGCAATCAGATTCTCAAACGAGTTGCCAGATTGCGAACTGGACGTAATGAGTCGCCCAAAACTGTCTTCGAGCACGATGTCTGCATCACCGGACAGGCCACTCAGGTTCACTCGCACATCGGTTGTCGCGCCGAGCGTGAAGCTGTAGTAATCGGTTCGATCGGATGTGGCGTTCACGTTGCCCGTTCGCTGGATCGTCGGAACAGTCGCCGACAGGGTTCCCAGGCTGATTGCATTGGACAGCAGATCATCACTTAGCGGATCAATCGCGACCGACAGTTCGTACGTCGAGCCGGCGTTTTGGAACGGGGCGACGCGAACATAATAAGTTCCTGCAGCCAAACCCGTGGCGAGAACATTCTCGCTGTTGTTTCCTCCGTTACTACCAAACCCAATCGGCCGACCAAACGAATCGAGCAACTGCATATCGATATCGGCCGACAAGCCCGTCAAATTGATCCGCACGTCGCTCGGCGAGGTCAGGACAAACCGGTTGTAGTCTTGAACATTCGTGTTACTACCGACCGACGGAGCAACGCGTCGGACCACCGGCAACGTAGCGGCATCCAGCGTCCCGAGCGAGAACGCCTGGCTGATCAAATCGTCACTGGTGCTTGCGAGCGTAATACTCAAGTCATACGAGCTTAAGTTCCGATTCGGAAAACCAACGACGCGAATGAAGTAGTCACCCGGGAGCAGGTTCGAACGGGCAATCGTCTTAATGTTTGTCCCCGGTAAAACGTTCGAACTGACCACGGCACCGTTTACATTGAGCAATTGAATGTCGTAATTGTCGCTCAGGCCACTAAAGCTCACTCGTAATGGCGATGCCACGGTCGTCGTGAACTTGAAGTAATCCTGCCTATCGGCAAACCCGCTCACCGAATCAGAGACGAACACCGTTGGCCGCGTCGTGGCGTTCAGCGTTCCCAGTACCGTGGCATTCACGATCAAGTCATCTCTCGTGGTCGCAGTGCTGACCGACAGATTGAACGACGTCGCAAAACCTCTCGGCCTCACCTCGACGATGTATGTGCCCGCTGCCAGCGAGCTGACGAGGACGTTTTCCATCGTCGCACCAAAATTAGCCCCAGAGCCAAGCAGTTGGCCGTTGGTTCGCAATACCCGTACATCCGCGTTGCCCGTCATACCGCTGAGAACAACACGCACGTCCGACGGGCTGGCGAGCGAGAACGAATAGAAGCGTGACGCGGTATCGCCTGTGACGAAAGATCCATTTTCAGTTCCCGTGGCGCTAACGGCATCTAACGCACCGAGATTGATTGCGACTGGCAGTGCTTGCACGAAAAACTCGACGTTCCTTGCTCGAGTCAGCGGACCACCGGTGCCAGTGTTGCCGAGGTCATTCACAGTCAACCGCAAGATGCCAGAACCGATGTAATTCAGGTTCCCACTTAAGGAACTACCGGCGAGCGCGGCGTTGATGGCTGCCAGGGTGCCTCGAATCGTGAACGCACCAGTACCATTGCTGCCGGCGGTCACCGTAATGCCCGTGAGCGTGCTCAGGGTAAACCGACCGTTGGTAGCCGTGATGGCGAGCTGCATTTGGCCAGATGCCGCATCGATATCGGTCACCGTGATCGCATTGCCATTGGCGGTCGAGAATACCAGCGGTGTATTCACGACAGCGACCACGATGCCTGGCGTCGTCAGATTAGGAGCGTCGTTGACGGCAGCGATCACTTGTGTTGCAAAAGCAAGTTCGATGTCCGTGCTGAATGCTGTCGTTCCACCTTTGGCACTGCTCAAAGATAGATTGGCTGTACCGCCTGCCGTGCCGCTGGTTTGATCCCAGGCGTAGAAGCTGAAGCCTCGATTGCCAGCGAAATTTGCATTCGCGAGAAAGCGAACTCGCGTGTTCGCGTCTGCCGGCAGCAAGCGGGCCGTAGCCGCGCTAACGGAGCCGAATGCCGTCCACGTTGAACCACTGTTGAGGCTGTATTGCCATGCACCGTTCGTGTTTTGGACGCTACGTACCGCCATGCCTCTCGCGGCACCCGCGTCAACATCGCTCATCCCGGTCAGCAAACTCGAAACCAATGCCCCGGCGGGGTTGGCGGTGTCTTCGTTGATCTGAGGCAGAAACACAGTCGTCGTGTTCAGCGTCGGCGCATCATTCACGGGTGTGACGGGTTGTACTAGCTGTATTGCCCCAATGCTAAATGCGGTTGTGCCGCCTCGGACCGATGCGTTTGCGGTCGAGCCTACAGTACCAGTTGTCTGATCCCAGGCAACCAGAAAGAGGCCAGCAGCGAAGTTTGAATGTTCATTTGCAACGGGGACATAACGAACTCGCGTGGTTGCATCGACCGGAAGTAGTCGAGCAGCCGATTCACCTAAGGTGCCAAAATCCAGCCAAGTGGTCCCGTTGAGTGAATACTGCCAGACTCCGTCGCCGTTTGATGAAATTGCGGCGAAGCCCTTCAAGTGTCCCGCGTCCACATCGCTAATCCGGTTGGCAATACTTGAGAGTAACACTCCCGGCGGATCGACGGTGTCCTCAGCGATCGCTGGTAGATCCACTCCTGCAGAAACCATTGTTGGAGCATCATTCACCGGCGTGACGTTGAACGTCATCGTGTTCGGAGTCGGATCGATATTGTTGGTGGTACCGTTATCGCGCACCTGGAACTGGAACGACGAATAAGCGTTTCCATTTTCATTGGTGAGCGGCGTGTACCTGAGTTGCCCTGCGTTGATGCTTGCGATCGGTATGAGTTGATTTACTGTCACTGCGACATTGTTCAGTGTCAGGCTACCTTTAACTGGCAAACTTGATACCGTCACTTCAGTGAACGTGTTCGCTGGAAAATCATTCGGATCGGTGAAGCCGAAATCCGCAGCGGTGATTTGGTAGGTGGAGTCTTCAATGAGGGAAACCGCCTGGTTCGACCCGGCAGGTGCCCCCGCGATACCGTCCACATCGACTGCCACGTTCACGAGCAGCGAGCCGACTAGGCCGAAGGAATCCGTTGCGTCCACACGAACCTGACCGAAGCCGCTTTGGCCAGCTTTGTAGTTCAGGACAAGTCGGTTAAGCGAATTGACGGTCACCGAATCAAACAAGTTGGCTCCATTGACCACCGACGGGGTGTAACGCAACGTGGAAGTCGCTTCCTGATCCGTAAAGCGTGTCAGCAGATCGATCACACGATCGGGATCGGTGCTGATGGCCGCGATCGTTCCAAACGGGATCGGCGTTGGCGGAGTCACGAAGTCGATCTTACGCTCGGCGCGAATGGCTTTGCTGTCCAGGCCGTAGGTGATCAAGGTCGACTCGGCGGAACCTGGGTTCAGGGATAGGTTGATCGTGCCGATGCGGTCTTGGGCATCGCCCGCCTCGGCGGCGTTCCCCAAATCTTCAATGTAGACATCCCGCAGGGTCCATTCACGAACGGGTACGAACTGGGAGACACCGCCGACAACCGCATTGCCACGTTCGATGAGCTTGATTTCTGGCAGTTTGGTCTTGAGCGCGATGGCTGCAAACAACCCAGGAGTTGTCTGGTCCATGCGAGTTGAAATATTGAACGAGCCAGGAGTCGAAATGCCGCGAGACGCCAGCGGGGCTGGCGAGCCCGATTTGCCAACAGCCTGCTCAACCTTGTTGGCGGTGCCGAACGCATAGCCATCCAGCTCCACTTGGCTGCGAGTCGTGCCGTCGAAGAACTCCAGCACCATGGGCAGGGCACTATTCGGCGCGAACTGGAAACCACCAAGACCGCCTGTCTGCGTCGTTTTGCTGTCGACGGCGAGATCCCAGTTCACGCTGCGAGGGGTCTCAAGCGTCCCGGTGGCAGTAAGTGGTGCAAACTTCAATTCGGCTCGTTCGCCAGATGCCAGGCTCAGCGAATTGGTTGCACGCGTCGCCGAAACTTCATCTTGGTAGGCATAAGCGGTAGCGAAGACGTTGGTCAGCGTGGCGAGGTAATCTGGGTTCTCTGCATCACCTGACGGCAATGCCAACTTGGTTGTCGGAGCAACCTGAGCGCTAAGAACCTGACCCAGCATGGTTGCCGACGGTAGCCCACTGACTTTTACCGACAAGGCAGCGGCGTTGGGATCGCCCAGCGGTCGTGTACCGCTTTTCGTGGTCTCATCGACGGGCAACTCTGCACCCCAGGTATACGAATCGATCGCAATGAAACCGCCACGTCCTTCTATCCGCATTTGCAGAATTGCGGCAACTTCGGCATCGCCGGAAAGCGTGTTCTGGAAAGCGCCGCCTGTGTTAGTAAACTTGCCTGTGCTAAAGTCGAAACCTGCTATATCCGCCTTTTGTGTCACCACAACTTTTCCGGCGACAAGTGCGGTCTTTGCCGGGGTCTTCAGAGTAATCGTTCTGGGATTGAATGAGATGCGATCGATTTCTTCCGCCTGATTGCCAGGCCGCATGTGGCTTGCGAAATCGGTCAGGAAGGCGTCGGTCAGTTCCCATTGATACAACTCGACTTTGTCCTCCCCTACGACTTCGTACCGTTTGACGACCGCTTTATCGACCGTGGTTCCCCGAGCTGCCGCGGCAAACAATCCCGGCGAATGAATGCCGCGAGGAATTGTCAGATCAAAAGTGCTGGCCGCCAGAGTTTGGGCTCCAGATCCCGTACCTGCAAACGGACGACTAGCACTCCACTTGGCACTGGTCACCGGAATTTTGCTGGTGATTCCTGCTTCGGTCACTTCCAGCTCGAAGAGGGTGTCAACCGTTTGAGCACCGAAGCTAAGCACTCCCGTCGATGTCTGGGTGACTTCGTTGAAGTTACCGCGTGTGATCAGCGGGATCTTGCGCTCGTTGTAGGCTTCGGCAACATTTTGGAAGTCCAGGTCAAACGTCACGACAGGATGATCGAGTCCTTTGCTAGTGATTTCAAAATCCGTCACCGCCGCGTTGGTCAGCGCGAATGTATTCAGTGCTGACGTTAGAGTCGTATTGTTCTGTTCTTTCGCGGCGACCGTCGGCAGCACGCTTAACTTCGCCAGACTTCCGAGTAACGCCGGTGTCGATGGGCCAGCGGCCAGCGTCACCTCCATGGGCCCGACCACCGTCTTGTCCTGTGTAATACCACTCGTGCTAATTGTCGTCGGTTTGCTGACCGACCAATCGATTTCTTCGTAGCGAACGCGACCCAGTGTCCCGAAGTCCAGATACGACGCGACCGGCGCATTGTTGGCCGTCAATGGGTCGGCGGTCCCGAACGTGGCGGCTGGCGTGACGACGTTGCCCGCTTCATCCCAAATCGTGGTCAAGGTGTTGCCCTGCACGCCGGTTTTCTCATTGAACTCGGTGACCGCGAGTTCGATCTTGGAGTAGGACAGCCCCAGGTTGTTCGTCGGTAGCTCGCTTCCTTTCGCACTCAGCTCGAAATCGGAGACGAACGCATCGTAAAGGTTCCACTGCATGGTCACTTTATTCACGCCCAAAATGTTGGTTCGGTCAGTGACGGTGACTTTGCCAAGATTCGATCCTGCCGCTGCACTCCCCAGCAGTCCCGCAGTCCCCGAATCGACATCGCGTGTGATTTGGAATGCTCCACCTCTGGCCTTCGTCAGCGATCCAGGAAGCGCAAGCACATCGCCACCGGCTTCAGCTCTCCACGAAAAGTCATCGATCAGCAGTTTTTGGCCACCGATTTCCAGTACCGTTTCGATGTTCAGCGGGTTCTCAGTGGGTTGGCCGTTCTTGGAGTTGTCGATGTTGCCCGGGCCCACAATCGCACTCTTCGTGACGCCACCGGTGAGCAGATCCCACGTAGCGACACGATTGGTGACAACGCCGACTGTGGCCAGCGATTCGTTCAAACTGACCTTTCCGAAGCTCAGCGAGCCCGTTTCGACTTCGCCATCGGTTCCAAACGAGGTCAAGCGGCCATTGCTGAGCTCGAAATTGAGCCAGTTCTTACCCGGCGTGAGCACATCATCGACGACGCGCAGCCTGGTGGCCGTGGCGTAAACGGGGGCAAAGTTCGCCTGGGCGTACAGATCGTTCGATGCCGAGTCGACTGGCTTGGTGAATTGCAGGTCATCCACCTTGATCGGATCGGTCACACTGGCCCTTGCCCCCTGGATCCCTCGCGAAAAACCCCACGAGAATCCGGTCAGCGCAATATCCGTGCTGGTCGCTCCCGCTCCCGTCGCATCGCCATTGATGGTGGGGACATCGAGCAGAATCGCGGCCAAAAGTTGTCGCGATTCGAGCTTTTCGAGCCGCAGCCGATTGGCTTTTCTTCGATTTCGAAGCTTCGACCCACTGCCGCCGGATTGCCAAAACCGTGTGAACCAGTTCGTTTTCGTGTTGGATTTCGATGTTGGCATAATGAAGACGATCGCTGCGGGTTCGAAGAAAAAGTGCCTAGACGCGTAGAGTACGCACCATCCCGCAGACTTCTTCCGCAAAATAAAAAGATTGTTTCAATCTTCACCCACCTCCCCCCAGTCCCCAAGCGACGACATGTATTAGCCTGGGACGCAAGTCCCAGGTACAAGGGACGGCATGTTCCCCAGTCCCGAAGGGACGACATGCATTAGCCCGAGATGCAAATCCCGGGACCACACGCCGACACCCATCCCCAGTCCCAAAGGGACGACATGTTCCCCAGTCCCGAAGGGACGACATGCATTAGCCCGGGACGCAAGTCCCGGGACGACCACACGACGACACCCATCCCCAGTCCCGAAGGGACGACATGCAATAGCCCGGGACGCAAGTCCCGGGAAAACATGCAACCGTGCAATCCCCGAGTGCCGAAGGCACGACATGTGTGATTCACCCGCGTTGTACGTTCCGCCATTGCCCCGCGACCCGACGTTCGCCGGTCGCGCAAACACACCAACACCACAATCGCATGTCGTGCCTTCGGCACTTGGGATGCGTGCGGGCGATGGTTGACCTGGGACTCGCGTCCCAGGCTAATGCATGCCGTGCCTTCGGCACTTGGGATGCGTGCGGGCGTGATGGTTGACCTGGGACTCGCGTCCCAGGCTAATGCATGCCGTGCCTTCGGCACTGGGGATGCGTGGGGGCGTCGTTGACCTGGGACTTGCGTCCCAGGCTAATACATATCGTCCCTTCGGGACTGGGGAACGTGTGGGCGTGACGGTTGACCTGGGACTCGCGTCCCAGGCTATTGAATGTCGTGCCTTCGGCACTGGGGACGATCGTGTCGTGCCTTTGGCTCTGGGGACACATATCGCTGGACGGCATGTGATAAATTAACGATCAAATCACTTGCTCGATTTGCTCGGGGGCAATTCTCGATGTCAACGCACCATGGCATTCTTGTTCACGTTGTTTTCTCAACCAAGTATCGAAAACCGTGCCTTGCAGATGATTGGCGAGACGAATTGTTCGCCTATATCGGCGGCATCGTACCCGATCACAAATCGACGCTTTTGAAGGCTGGCGGTATCGAAGACCACGTTCATCTTCTGCTGCGAATTCACCCCGAATTTGCGATTTCAAAGACCATTCAACTGTTGAAGGCCAATTCATCCAAATGGATCAATGAACAACATAAGGTTCGCGGCAAATTCCTATGGCAAACCGGTTACGGCGCGTTTTCTGTTAGCCAATCGATGTCAGAAACGGTGAAGCAATACATCGCCAACCAGAAGGAACATCACCAAAAACAAACGTTTGAATCGGAGTACCTTCGTATGCTCGAAAAACATGCAATCACCTATGATCCAAGACATGTGTTCGAAACGGAGATTGTGGGTTAAGGCACCCATCCCCAGACCCGAAGGGACGACATCCAATAGCCCGGGATGCAAATCCCGGGATAACATGCCGACACCCATCCCCAGTCCCAAAGGGACGACATCCAATAGCCCGGGATGCAAATCCCGGGACCACACGACGACACCCGTCCCCAGTCCCAAAGGGACGACATCCAATAGCCCGGGATGCAAATCCCGGGACCACATGCCGACACCCGTCCCCAGTCCCGAAGGGACGGCATCCAATAGCCCGGGACGCAAGTCCCGGGAAAACATGTAAACGTGCAATCCCCGAGTGCCGAAGGCACGACATGTGTGATTCACCGCCGACGTTCGCCGATCGCGCAAACACACCAACACGACGATCGCATGTCGTGCCTTCGGCACTGGGGAATGCGTGGGGGCGACGTTGTCCTGGGACTCGCGTCCCAGGCTAATGCATGTCGTGCCTTCGGCACTGGGGAATGCGTGGGGGCGACTTTGACCTGGGACTCGCGTCCCAGGCTATTGAATGTCGTGCCTTCGGCACTTTGGACAATCATGTCGTGCCTTCGGCACTGGGGACGATCGTGTCGTGCCTTTGGCACGGGGTGTTATGCGATGAGCAAACCTTGATGTGCTAGTTGTTGTAGGTTTGGCATCAACTTGGTTTGCAAATGCTGGCGGACCTCCTCAGGACTGGTGAGCAATCGACCTTCGACCTGCACGGCCATTTTCTCGTTCTGAACGTGCTCGACCAATAACTCAAACAATTGTGCTGTGTCGATCGATCCGTCCAACTTGGTAACGATCCACCGCGCGATCGGATCGAGCGAGATGATGCTGTGCAGGCGACTGGTTACTTTCTCACTCGACGCTGCCTGATGCCGAACGAGCGGACAGGCCAACGGTCGTGAAGTCACTTCAAATGTGAATGTCGGATCACCGGCGTTCAGACCAACGGCGCCAAGCACGAACGCATGGGTAAGCGTCTCCTGCAGCACGCGAGTGTTTTGCTGAAAAGCTTCTTGGCTTTGCATCACCACCGAACCGCCGCTGAGTTGTTTTCGCACTGCGGTTTGTAACTCGTCAAACGGAATTCGACGTGGCCACTGCGTACCCAACTCCACAAACGCGGCTTTCGCCAACGGATCTCGGATGGTGACCTCGGATCCGTCACGGGATTTCAAGACCAGCGGCTGCCCTGCCTGAGGTTGCTCAGGGGGAGCGATCGGAATGTGCGATGAGACGAGAAGTTCGCCGATATGACTGGCCATTGCGTCGCGATCGACCTTCACTTCACGATGACACATCAGCGTTTGGCGGAACGTTCGCCGCGAAAAGAAATCGAGGTACTGCTCTCGCTCGATAATCTCCATCTTGGCAAGGACTTCCGCAATTTGCGGAGGGTATCGTTCGAACTGGAGATTCGATTGTTCGACTTCGCACAGATACTGCAATTCATGTTTGGCTAGCTCGTCTGCGAATTGGTGAAAGTAGACCGGCTCGTTCACATCTTCGAGTTGCTCGTGAAAGAGATACGACTCGTCGCTCACCGACAGCGTCCGAAACTCTTCATGCAGCGATCGACCGTAAGCACTCTCGGTCCCTGTCGCCTGAGTCATGAAGGTCAGGAACGCTTTGGCTTGTTCGATCCGCTTGGCGGGCTCAGTAAATCGCTTGGTGTGAAAAATCATCATGTCGCGAATCATGCGACGTTGATGCCACCCAGGGAATGTGTTGTAACTGACAATCGCGACCCCTTGCGGTGCCAGATGGTCGCGACAAATCTGCAGAATCTTGTCGCGAACCGCTTCGGGGACCCAGGAATAAACGCCGTGTGCGATGATGTAATCGAACGGCTCAGAGTCAGCGGGGAAATCGAGAATGCTCTGCGCTCGTAGCTCGATGTTCTTCAGCTCCAAAGCATCGATCACCGCTTGCCCCTTTTCGACCTGTCGCTGGGACAGATCGATTCCGACACAATGCGACGCGGGATAGCTGACAGCCAGCGGAATGATATTGCCACCTTGGCCGCAGGCGAGTTCAAGGATTCGCGATGTTGCTACCGGCGCGGGTTGTAGCCCATTGAGCGTAGCTAACGTCGCCAGCCGATCCGGATGCGTTTGCGAATGCGTGTAGCTGGGATAAAGAACGTCATCATAACTTGTAGTTGTGGACACGTGTGGTTGATTGGCCTGTGGATGGAACGATTTAACCTAACGGACTTGCTATCTCTCAAAACATCATTTTTCAATCGTCATTGCGAATCAGTCCATCGGCAAGCGATGTTGTGATCGAAGCTCCCAAACTGGCGTTCGACAACGTCACGCGGAACGCTTCATTGGGTTCAACCGTCGCATCACCTCGCACGAGGATCGTGATCACTCGCGTGACTTGCCCAGCAGCAAAGGTCACGATGCCGCTGGGGAACGCGTTACCAACGAAGTCGCTAGCTGTTGCTGGGCTCGCACCAACGCCCACGACCGCATAGTTGACGGTCGTAGTTCCGGTCAATACGCCGCTGCGAGTGACAGTGAAGGTATACAACGTGGTTCCCGCATTGCCTTCGGCTTTATCAGCACTCGTGGCTGCGATCGCCAGCGATGTATCATCATTGCGAATCGTTCCATTAGCTGCTGCCGTTGCGATTGTGGTGCCAGCACTTGCGCCAGATAACGTCACACGGAACGTCTCGTTGGCTTCCGCCGTCGCATCGCCGCGAACGCGGACCGTGATGACGCGACTGGTTTGCCCAGCCGTAAAAGTGACCACGCCACTGGGCAGCGCATTGCCAACAAAGTCGCTAGCTGTCGCTGGTCTTGCTCCAATACCGGTGACGGTATAGTTGACGGTCGTCGTGCCTGTGAGTGCACCGCTACGTGTGACAGTAAAAGTGTACAACGTTGTCCCTGCATTGCCTTCGGCCTTATCAGCACTTGTGGCTGCGATCGCCAGCGTTGAATTGCTGAGCGGTGGACGAAGTATCCAGGGCTCATCTCCTTGCGCACCAAATGCAGCGAAGAATAGCGAGCCGTTAACGTTGGTTAAATAAGCGGGGTAGGAACCGCGGCCTCCTACTCGGATATCGTTGACTAATACAGTTCCGCTGGAAGTACCGTCAGATTGCCACAGTTCCTGGCCATTGATGCCGTTATCGGCTTGAAAGTACAGCGTACCGTTCACGTTCGTCAAGAAAACCGGATACGAACTGCGGCTATCCGTGAGGATATCTTTGACGAGCACGGTCCCGGCGGGAGTGCCGTCACTCTTCCACAATTCAGCCCCATTAGCATCGCGGGCGCTGAAGAAAAGCGTGCCATTCACGTTCGTTAAAGAAAATGGGTACGAACTGCCACTGTTGCTACTAATATCCTTCACCAACGTGGTCCCGGTTGACGTACCATCACTGCGCCACAGTTCGGTTCCGTTCGTGCCATCGTTGCTGCTAAAGAATAGCGTGCCATTCACGTTTGTCAGAGAAGCCGGATACGAACTAATGTTGCCAAGGTGAATATTTTGAACTAGCGTTGTGCCGGCGAAAGTACCGTTACTTCGCCACAGCTCAACTCCGTTCGAGCCATCATCGGCAGTAAAGAACAGTGTTCCGTTCACGTTTGTCAGATTAGTCGGATACGAACTGCTGCTTCCGTTGTGAATGTCTCTGACGAGCGTGGTCCCGGTGGACGTGCCGTCACTTCGCCATAGCTCAGATCCATTCGTACCGTTATTAGCACTGAAGAACAGTGTACCGTTTACATTCGTCAGGTTGTTCGGAAACGAACTGTTCGTTCCGGAGTTGATATTCTTGACGAGCGTGGTTCCAGTAGATGTGCCGTCGCTCTTCCATAGCTCAAGACCATTGACGCCATCATCAGCCGCGAAGAACAGGGTGCCGTTCACATTCGTTAAATGACGCGGGTATAAACTGCCGCTTCCTGGTCCAACGGCTTTGACAAGTGTCGTCCCGTTGGTTGTACCGTCACTTTTCCACAACCCAAAACCACTCCCGCCGTTGTCTGCGGTGAAGAACAGAGTGCCGTTCACATTTGCCAAATCGATCGGAGAAAGACCGCTACTGTTGCTGCTGAGATCTTTAATGCTTGTGGTCCCCGCCGCAGTCCCATTGCTCTTCCACAATTTAAGTCCAGTCACTCCATCTTCGGCGGTAAAGTAAGCGAGCGAGCCGACTTCGATAAAATCGCTTGGAAATGACCCAGTTGGACCAGACGCAATATCCTTCAGCAGGTTGGGCACCCCGGCAAGCATACGACGGTCTTCCAGCAATTCGAATCGCGGATGCGTATAGAACGTGCGTTGTTTAACTGCACCGCGTCGAGTGATTCGTCTGTTCTTGTTTGAATTCATTTTCGTTCTTCAAGAGAATTTCAAGTTGCAAGTATATTAGAGATCATCGTTGCGTATGTGTCGCCATGCCTTTCGCTCTGCGAAAGTTGTTTAACGAGGAGCCGCAGGCGAAGGCGAACTCCGCAGAACGAGGTCGCCTGCGGCTCGTCGTTAAATGAGTTATGTCAAAGAACGGTTGTTCAACCTAAGCTGAAGTATTAAGTTTTCGACACTAATCAATCACACCAAAATCGTCGGTGAGAATCAGCCGTGCTGCAATCCCTGTTGTAATCGACGCACCGGTGGCGTCACTCAGTGTAACAATGAATCTTTCATCGGGCTCAACAATGAAGTCGCCGCGAACCAGGATCGTGATCAAACGAGTCGTTTGGCCTGCGGCAAAGGTGACTTGACCGCTGGGGAATGCGTTTCCAACGAAGTCGTCAGCAGAGGCTGGATTTGCTCCGGAACCAGATACTGAGTAATTGACAGTGGTCGACCCGGTCAAAATTCCGCTGCGCGTGATGGTAAATGTGAATGCTGAGTTTGTCGTGTTGCCTTCGAGCAGGTTGCTACTTGTGGCTGCGATTGCCACCGATGTATCGTCATTGCGAATCAGCCCCGCCGCGATGGCCGTTGTGATCGTTGCATCGGCGCTCGCATTGTTCAACGTGACGTTGAATCGCTCATTGGCCTCAGCGATTAAATCATCTCTTACGCGGATCGAAATCAGCTGAACATCGCCAATTTCAATGAAAACTTTCGCCTTTTGCGATGCTTCTTAGTTTGTAAGCCTCATGATCGTGATTACTTTTAGATTTGAGTTTCACTAACTTAGCTACGGCTGCGCTTATGTCAGTTTTCTTTTTCCTTTGAGCTAGTTGTCACAATGCAGTACTTTTCCCAACGTCGCTTGTCACGGGAATCCCGACGCCGGCGTTCCCTTCTGATCGAGCAATTGGAAAGCCGTTTTGTACTTGCCAATGCGTCTCCGGTTGCGACGCCGTTTCCGGTGGGGAATGTGCCGCAGGGATCTTCGCTTCGCATCGAAGCAGCGGACCTTGTTTCCGACTTTGGTACCGACACCGATACGTTGTTGCAGTCCAACTTGCTTACGTTCTCGACGGCTTCGGTCAACGGAGGCGCGGCGCGACCACTGACTGATGTGGGCTTTGTTTATACGCCTGGCACAGGTCGCAGCGGAACTGTCGCGATCAACACGGTCGGGGCGAGTGCCTTCGCTGGACTCGCTTCCGGAGCAAGTGCCACGGTCTCAATCGGTTTTCAAATCAGCGATGGTCTCGCCAGTGCTGCCGGCGTCTTTACATTCACCGTCACCTCATCCACTCGCATCGCGAACAGTGTGAACCTTCGTGTATTGGGACCGACCGTACCGGGGCAAGTGCTGGAAGCTAACGTTGCCCCTTCACCGTCTGCAAATACGACACTCAACATTTCGCTGTCAGGATTGCAGGACATTACCGATGGACTAGCGAGCCTCGATTTGCGGCAACCAGTCGGTACCGCTTTTGATACGCTGTTCACCAATTCACTATTGACGATTGCGGTTGCGCACGCGGGGAGCAACAGCACGGCTACTTCGAAAGCTTCCGACGGTAGCAAGTCGCTTGCGATCGCTTTTGACAGTTCGACCGCAACTGCCGAAGCAACCGGTGCCAGCCAGGCTCGTTCAACCGCTGTTGCAGACAGCGTGGCTAGTACGATTGCAACCGATCAGTCACAAGCAACCGCAAGTGCAAACGACAATTCCGTTGCGTCCGCAAATGCGAAGCTTCTCAGCACTGCGACGGCGATCGCCACCGACGGTTCAACGGCCGATGCGACGGCGACCGAGAGCTCAACAGCGTCGGCTACGGCGGAGGGCGGGGCCGTGGGTTCCGCGACCTCGATCCAAGGGTCGATCGCCACCGCCGACAGTAAGACTAGTGCTACTGCCACTGCTTTTGCACATGGTGAATCAGCCGCGATTTCCACGGCCACGAATTCAAGCGTCGCAGACGCCGTTTCAACGAGCAATTCTACGGCGGCAGCGACAGCAGATACTTCGTCCGACGCCCTGGCATTCGGAGCCGACGGTTCAACGGGGGTCGCCACATCCAATCGTTCATCTTCCACATCCGCCGCCGCAGAAGGCGATTCGGTGGCCTCGGCTAACGCAAACAGCAATTCCGCTTCAGTTGCCGGTGCGGCCAATTCATCGGTGGCCTCCGCCTCGGCGGATGTGGACAGCATCGCTATGAGCCTCGCCATTGACTCTTCCGCAACGGACTCGACGGCATTGCGTGGATCGGCGGCACAAGCGATCGGAGCGGGCGGCGCTATTTCTTCAGCGATCGCAGAAGATTCCTCCGCAGCGGATGCGGCAGCCAATCACGAACTAGTCTCGACGGGACCGCTTGCGTCGGCAATCATCGATATCACCAATGAGTTGATAGTCGCACGAGCACTGGCCTCCGATATCGTACAGCAGGCAATCACGAGTATTGTCAACGGGCGCGACGACGGAAACGCAGTGGCGAGTTTCATCAACACGGCTTTGCCTCGGAACCCATTAGCGGAGATTCGCCGAGGTCCCAGTGCGGTAGCTTCAGCCAAATTTTCTTCTCTGGCAACCAGCGTCGCCGTCGATGGCCTTGATTCCGGCGCCCAGGCGAGCAATCAACTGACTTCTCGTGCTCGCTCAGGCAGCACAGCCGAGACGAACATCGCGGTATCAACGGCTGCATCGCCAACAGTGGGCCTCGGCACGAACCTGGGGGCAACGGCTCCTCTGGCTCCGATCATCGGCGCGGCTAACGTCAACATTCCGTTGTCGATCGCGGTCTCAGAGATTGCCAGCGACAACGTCGATTCGATCGTTCTCATTGGCTTTCCGGCTGGAACGGTTCTATCATCAGGCACGTCAAGCAACGGTGGCTCGACCTGGACCTTCACTTCGGCACCACCAAGCAACCTCACGTTCCGCGTACCCGCCACCGCCGTTGGTTCGTTCCTGCTAACGATCACTGCTCAAAATGGCAGCAGCTTCCTCAGGGTTGAGCGACCCATCTTGATCGGTACCATTCTGTCGATTGCTCCGACCAGCGCAAACAAGGCAGAGGGAAACACCGGAACAACACCCTTCACCTTTACGGTAACTCGCCAAGGCAATGTGAGTGTTGCTTCGACGGTGAACTATACCGTTTCCGCGCCAACGTTTGTCGGTTCCGGGATAGTCGACGCCGCTGACTTTGGAGGTGCTTTCCCAACCGGCCAAGTTGCCTTTGCTCCCGGTGAAACCAGCAAACTTGTGACGATCAATATCGTCGGGGAATTGATCAGCGAATCGGATGAGAACTTTGTGGTGAGGCTCTCCGGCGTGACGACTGGTCAAGGTATTGACCTGCCACCGGCCTTGGGAGTCATCCGCAATGACGATACCTCAGTCGCCATCGTCCCAGTGCTTGGGGCCAACGCCGAGGGTTCAGCGGGAGTGACCACGGCCTTGACCTTCCGTGTAACTCGTTTAGGCGATGTTGCGAGGCCATCAACCGTCAACTACGCCGTTGTCGGTACAGGAACAAACCCGGTCACCGCGTCAGACTTTGTCGGCGGAGTTCTGCCTAGCGGGCAGGTCGCCTTCGCTGCCAACGAAAACAGCAAACTGGTAACGATCAATGTGAGCGGTGATCAACTGCTTGAACTCGACGAGACTTTTAATGTCGTACTCTCGAATTCCACCAGCGGTGTGCAGATCACCACGGCAAGCGCAGCAGGGCTGATTCGCAATGACGAAACGGCGTTTTCGATCGTCGCTACGAGCGCTACCAAAGCGGAGGGGAACTCGGGGAACACGCCGTTTACCTACACAGTTTCACGAACCGGTCTGACGACCGGATTTACCACGGTAGATTTTGCCGTCGCCGGTAGTGGAGCCTCGCCAGTAAGCGAAGCCGACTTCGGAGGTGCTTTGCCGGCCAGCCTACTTCGATTTGCACCGAATGAAACCAGCAAGCTGGTGACGATCAACGCGAACGGCGACCTTACATTGGAAGCCGACGAAGCCTTTCTCGTCGGCTTGTCGAACGCGCCCGTTGGTACGTCTATTTCCGTGCCGACGGCTGCTGGCTTGATCTTAAACGATGACACTTCACTCGCGATCGCCGCGACCAGTGCAAACAAGGCCGAGGGCAATTCAGGAAGTACTCCGTTCACGTTCACGGTGACACGGTCTGGTAATCTTGCGTCCGCAACGACGGTGAACTTTGCTGTCACGGGCAGCGGTGCAACTCCGGCTCAGGCCAGTGATTTCGCGGGCGGTGTGTTTCCGACCGGACAGGTCTCGTTCGCGGCTAATGAGACATCCAAAGTCATCACGATCAATGTGCTCGGAAATACGGTCGCTGAAGCTAATGAAGGGTTCACCGTGACGCTCTCCGGGGCCAGCGGTGGTGCGACCATTTCCACAGCAACGGCGACCGGGCTGATTCGCAACGATGACACGGCACTCGCCATCGCAGCGACCAGTGCGAATAAAGCCGAAGGCAATTCGGGCAGCACGCCGTTTACGTTTACGGTGACTCGGTCGGGAAATACATCTGGGGCAACCACGGCGAATTTCGCGGTCACCGGCAGGGGTGCTACGTCAGCTCAGGCCAGTGATTTCGTCGGCGGGGTGTTTCCATCAGGCCAGGTATCGTTTGCCGCCAATGAAACGAGCAAAGCGATCACCGTCAATGTGCTCGGTGATGCCGTCATCGAAGCTCATGAAGGGTTCACGGTGACTTTGTCTAATCCGAGTACCGGAGCCACCATCCTGACGGCGACGGCATCGGGCGTGATCCAGAACGATGAGAACTCCGTCTCCATCGCCGCGACCAGTGCAACCAAAGCCGAAGGAAATTCAGGGACGACTCCGTTTACATTCACGGTGACTCGCAGTGGTAATATTGGGACTCGGTCTACCGTCAACTACGCCGTCGCCGGCCTCGGGACTGCGGCAGCTCAGGCCAGTGACTTTGTGGGAAGTGTCTTCCCGACTGGACAAGTCGCGTTTGCCGCTAACGAAACATCGAAAGTGATCACGATTCCGGTTCGTGGTGATACGACGATTGAAGCCAGCGAAGGCTTCACGGTCATTCTGTCCAACGCCACTGCAGGATTTTCCATTACCACCGGGACCGCTGCAGGCTTGATCCAGACGGACGACATATCGCTGGCCATCGCCGCGACGAGTGCCATCAAAGCAGAAGGAAATTCGGGTTCAACGGCGTTCACATTTACTGTGACTCGGACCGGTCTGTTAACACGAGCCACGAGCGTCAACTATGTCGTCGCGGGCAGCGGAGCGACTCCGGCAACGGCCACTGACTTCGTCGGTAATGTGCTCCCATCCGGTGTGGTGACTTTTGCGATCGGTGAAACTAGTAAGCTGATCACGATCAACGTAGTCGGTGATCGAGTCGTTGAAGCCAACGAGGGTTTTGTTGTCAATCTGTCCAGTGCCACGGCAAGTGCGACGATTACAACAGCAAGCGCCGCGGGACTGATTCGCAACGATGATACGTCCGTGTCGATCGTGGCTACCAATGCGGATCAGTTCGAACCTGTCGCTGGGTCCACTCCGTTCACGTTCACCGTAACCAGGACAGGACTTACAACGGGCACCAGCAGCGTGAACTTTGCGGTCGTGGGCAGCGGCACCAATCCAGCCTCCGCAAGTGATTTCGTGGGCGGTCAGTTCCCCAGTGGCACGGTCGTGTTTGCACCAGGTGAAACAAGCAAACTCATCACCATCCAAGTGGCCAGTGACAATATCGCCGAAGTCAATGAAGGCTTCACGGCCAACTTGTCAAGCCCGAGCGCAGGTGTAACACTTGGTTCTGCAAGTGCCTCCGGCGTGATTCGCGAAGGCTGTTTGAGTGGTGGTCCGCTTGTCGCCGGCGATAACGTGCTGACCTATACCTGTGGAGTTCCCGGCACGATTGTTGGTTTCGCGCTTGGCAGTAACTCGGGAAGCACAACGCTTGCCGAGCACGGAGTCACGCTGGACATCGCAGGAGCATCAGTCATCGGCTTAGGCGTCGTGGATGCAACGGGCAGAGCCAGGATTGTCGTTCGCCTAACCGCCGCACAAGCCGCCGCACGACTTTACTTCCAAGCCTTTGAAATTTCACCCGCCGGCAAGAAGAGCAACGTGTTTGTGGATTGAAATAGCCCCCAGACTTGATCGGTCTATCAACGTTAACCTCTAACTGTGTTCACATCGCTGATTTCGCATAAGAAGCTTTGCAGCTTGCCACTTGCTGCTGGCGGGATGCGATCCAAAGATTCGACGTTGACCGTCAGTCCGGGCTGTTCCATGAATTCAAGAAGCATGTTCTGCACTCGCTGCGCATGTTGACTTGTCCAATTTCGATCTGGCACGACACGCAACGAGACACTTTTAGGTGAGTGCTGGATGAATTGAAATTGGTTGAATCCGCCTATTTCGCGCAGGTGCCCAGCCAAAACATGCGAGGACTTTGTGCGGCCATCGGCCAGGATCAATAGCGGACGCTGCTTCCCAACAATACGGCTGATAGCTGGTAGCCCGCGACCGCAACGGCAGGGTGCCCCAGCTAATTCAACTGAGTCGCCGATCTCATATCGCACGAACGGCATAAGGTAGTTATGAAGTGTTGTTATGAGAACTCGTCCAGATTCACCGGGGCCGCAGTGATTACCCTGGGAGTCGACAACCTCCACCAAGACGTTCTCACTATGCAAATGGTAGTTGTCGGATATCGGGCAAGACGAAGCGATATACCCAGCTTCCTCGCAAGTGTATGAATTCTTAACCGGCACGCCAAAGATCGATTCAATTTTCGCTTGCGATTCAACAGTCAGTTCTTCCGCGATCGCTTGAATTGCTTTTAGATTCGTCAGCCGGGTATTGGTTTCCATTGCTAACGTGGCAAGGCGGTCGAGGTTAGATGGATAACTAACAATGTAATCGGGTTGGATACGGGCAAGCCAGTTCAACTGCACTCTGGGATCCTGCAAAACATCCATTAGATGCGAGGGGCCCGTTACTAGGAGTTCGTCAACTAACGTCCCCCAGTTTGGCAACTCTATTCCCTGCATCAGGTCTGCTGCACCAGGGCCTTCGGAAACTTTCCGAATCGCTGCTAATCGTCCGCGAGGGTCGATGCCAGCCCATTCTAGATCTCGAAGAAATGCGGCAAGCCACCAATTTGTCACTATGTTGGTGCGGTGAACCTGAATTGGAATGCCGGTGGTACCGGAGGTATGCGAATGGCCAAGTTCGCGGTGCCCCAGCGGAAGCTGGTTAGCCAATAACGCACCTGCGTTACGCTGTACGGCACATCGCTCCAAAAGCGGAATCCGCTTTAGGTCCCCCAGCGACTGGATGTCGTCGGGATGAATCGTGTGCCTGTCGAATAAATCACGATAATAGGGAACGTGTTGAAAGCAATGATTGAGCAGTGTTCGAGTGCGTTCCAACTGCCATTGGGTGATCGATTGCTGCGGCTCCCATTGCAATTGACTCATCGAATGGTAAATCGGTGTCGCGGGATTTGAGGGGTTGGTACTGAGCTGTGATTTCACTTTCCTTTCCGCCGGAAGATGCCAAACCGGCGGTCGACCTTCAGCGGACGCCAACGGTCCGACGATGTCTGGATTGCGTACACCCACCGCCACCAACTGCACATCGAAGATCTCGTCGATTCCTGCGGTGAACTCCAATGAAGCGACATTGCGGCCGCTGGTCAGATCGACAATTCCAACTCCGCAGCGAAGTTGGTCCGGTTGCTCAGAATTGGTCGGTCTAGCAATCATCTGCGACTCACGTATCTTGGAAAGACCAACAAACGCGAAACGATCTCGCATCGCTAGCCCACGCAGGAATCCAGGTAGCTTTTCGATTGGCGTTACCAGTCCCGATGTAGGATCAGCAGTGACGAACATACCAGTTCCGGAATTGAGTAACCAAAGTTGATCGCGATGGACTCGAGGTGAATGAGGCATCGCAAAGCCATGAGCAATGATCTCACCGCTGGTGACCTCGATCAAACAGCCTCCATCATTTTTATGATCTCTCCAGCCTCCCGGCGTATCCGTTGCCGCAAGAGCAGTGACGTACTTTGGTTGACCGTCAACCATGGCGAGTCCATTGAGGTGACATCGATCATCCGCAGTTAACTTGGTAACAAAACTGGGTCTCCATCGTGGAACAAAGCTAAATTGAGGGCTCAAAGTGCATAGACAGGAGAACAATGTGTTAACGATCCACAAATCTTTGGAAGTCGTGCTATCAACGCCCCAGGCCATTTCGTGGATTTGGATTTCATCGGTGAACTGGGAAGCGCGTGTCAAGTAACAGGCGTCGCGCTCCTCCGGCTGCTGTCGACGGGCCAGATCGCAAGCGTTTTGTAAAAACCAAACCTCTCGTCGCGTGCCAACTGCGATGCAGTCCCCGGAAATCGCAATTCCCCTCGGTCGATCAAAGTTGTGGAACTCGAGTTGAAGCTCGCCAGCAACGGAACGGACCACGACCAGTTTGCCCGCTTGATAGGTCGAAATCAGCAGCGCAGTATCTAAGGCGGAAAGGATACCAGCGAAATCACCGCCAATTGAATACTTGACTTCACGTAGGTTTTCGCGGGGATCTTCCGGCATTCCAGATGCAGCTTATTAAGTGAATTTTTGAAACTGAACGGGTCACGAAAGTGTAGAAAAATATTACGCCACCAGTATCGTTTTTCAGACTTAACTGCACAATCGTAACTAGACTTGAGCAAATCAGGGATCCACGTCAACGAAAAACAGTGTTCGCCTGTCAGGTCGCCAGACTTGACTACCGCTATTCAAGACTCGAAAAAGCAACGATGAAACGCAATTCAATTTCCTCAAGCATCGGTAAACTGCGAGAACTTCTACAAGGGACAAAAAAGAGTCGTCATCGCAGTCGACGCAGGCGCCGCTTAATCGAGCGACTGGAATTGCGTGCAATGTTGACTGGTGTCACGCTCATCGACATCAATCAATCAGGCGCCGGTTCGGAACCGCAGTTATTGACCGTGGTTGACGACCAAGTCTTCTTTCTTGCTCATGACGGAATCAACGGATTGGAACTGTGGAAGACCGATAGCACAGAAGCTGGAACCGTTCTTGTCAAAGACATCATAGCCGGGCCGGAAGGTGCTTTTGATGGCTTCAATTCAAACTTACTCGCAAATGTGAACGGCACATTGTTCTTTGGTGTCGACGATGGAGTTCACGGATTTGAACTTTGGAAGAGTGATGGCACCGAACCAGGGACTGTCTTAGTGAAAGACATTTTTCCAGGTAACTCTAGTTCTAACCTGTCGTCCTTCACCGCACACAAGGATCATCTCTACTTTTCTGCGGACGATGGCGTCAATGGTTTAGAGCTGTGGAAAAGCGATGGAACCGAAGCGGGAACCAGAATGGTGCGAAACATCAATCCAATCGGATCAACCGGAGGACAGTCTGTAGTCCGCGGCACCATTGTTAGCTTTGGTGATGTCGTGTTGTTTGGCGCCAACGACGGAGTCAATGGACTCGAATTGTGGCGAACCGATGGGACGGTGGGCGGCACATCCTTACTGTCTGACGTTCGACCGGGCGAGCTTTCGCCCGGCAACCCGGCAGGCGGCTTTTTCGGAAGTTTGACGGTCTCGGGGTCATTCGCTTACTTCACAGGAAACAATGGAGTTAGTGGCATCGAATTGTTCCGAACCGATGGCACTACTGCCGGTACGCAGTTTCTGGGGGATATCAATCCAGGTTCGTCGAATTCATCTTTTCCTTTTTCGCTCACCGACGTCAATGGAACTTTGTTCTTTGGGGCACAAGGGCCAGGCGGAAGGGAGTTGTACAAGAGTGATGGAACTCCAGCCGGGACGGTCCGCGTTAAAGACATTAATCCGGTTGGTAACGGACTGAGCCTTGGTCCTGTCTTTACCGCTGTTGGTAACAGACTGTTCTTTCAAGCCGACAATGGCGCGACAGGTGGTGAACTTTGGGTCACTGACGGAACGGAAGCTGGAACAAGGTTGGTCAAAGATATCAACCCGGGAACGGACTTTTCTGGTGACCCAAATCCAAGCTTTATCAGGTTTATCGTTGACGTGAATGGGACCGCGTTCTTTTCAGCTAACGATGGCGTGACTGGTCAAGAACTCTGGACCAGCGACGGCACCACAGCGGGAACTCGAGTTGTCCGTGATATTAATCCGCAATTGTTGAGCAGCGGCTTTGGTGAAAAAGGCGTCGCTTTTGGCAATCAACTGCTCTTTCCCGCAGAGGATGGCGATGGATTTGAACTGTGGAAGTCCAATGGATCGCAATCTGGGACGGTGATGATTAAGGACATCGATACTCTCTCCACTAGCGATTCGTTCCCATATCTCTATAACGGTTCAACGGCAAAGCTCAACGGCGAGATTTTCTTTCGGGCAGCCACGGGAAAATCAAATACTGAGCTTGTAAAGTCGGACGGTACTCGCAGCGGTACCTCCACCGTGAAGGATATTGACGGAAGCTCTTTTAGCTCGTTTCCCTCATCGATAACGAGAGTCAAGGATCATATCTTCTTCGCCGCATCCGAAACCGAAAGTGGTACAGAACTTTGGAAGACCGATGGGACGGAAGCCGGAACCGAGTTGGTCAAGGACATCGTGTCGGGAGTTAATAGCTCCAGCCCCGGTTCCTTTGCGGCATTGAACGACAAACTGATTTTTTCGGCAGACGATTCTGGCGTTGCAGGGCGAGAGCTTTGGATCAGCGATGGAACCAGTAGCGGGACGAAGCTACTTAAGGACATTCGTCCCGGTTCCGGAGACAGCGGAATCTTCGCGTCGTATTTGGGACGCGGTTTGTTTAACGGCGAGCTATTCTTCTCAGCCAACAACGGTACTCTAGGTGCTGAACTTTGGAAAACGAATGGAACTACGGAAGGAACCGTGCTGGTGAAGGACATTCGATCGGGATCCGGTAGTTCTTTACCCCGGAATTTCGTTGTCTTTGGCGACTCTTTGTTCTTCACTGCCAGTGGAGCCGAAGGCCGTGAACTGTGGAAGACGGACGGTACGGCGACAGGTACGGTACTTGTAAAGGACATCAACCCTGGTCCCGCAGACTCTTTGGGCTTCACTGGTGCATTAAGCGTTCATGCTGGTACTCTGTATTTGGCTGCCGACAACGGCGCCAATGGCACCGAGTTGTGGAAGTCCAACGGGACTGCCCAAGGAACGGTGCTGGTCAAGGACATCAACCCCGGCTCTGGCTCGTCCAATCCCCAAATCGCCGGGTCGATTGGAAACACTGTCTTGTTTAGCGCCAATACAACGGAAAATGGCAGGGAACTTTGGAAGACGAACGGTACGGCCGCAGGTACCGTACTGGTCAAGGACATCCTACCTGGACCAGCAGGTAGCAATTATTTATTTGGGAGTCAAGTTTTTGAAGGCGTTCTCTATTTTGGCGCGACCGATGGCACCAGCGGAAATGAACTTTGGAGAAGCGATGGAACCGCAGCGGGCACAACGTTGGTTGAGGATATCTTCCCTGGCGACAATGGCTCGTTTCCTCGTGGTTTTCAACAGGTCAATGGACGTCTTCTGTTCAGCGCAGGTGGCGAGGGTGGAGTTACAATTCCAGCGGGTCGTGAGCTTTTTCGTTTAGGCGCGACCCCGACATCGCTCACAGCCAGCATGGTTGATGCGCATGCAATCGATGTTGACAACGATGGCAACGTCGAGCCCGGAGATACATTGCGGTACACAGTGACTTTGGCTGTCGGAATTGACGCCGATGCCGATGGAGTGATTTACACCCAGGCTCTTGATCCCAATACCTCGATTGTTCCAGGTTCTGTTTCAACCAGTCAAGGCACGATCACCGTCGGCAGCAATGGTGGGAAACAACTGAACATTGGTTTTGGTACGATTCGCGCAGGTGGAACAGTCACTGTGACCTACTCCGTCCGAATCGACGATCCATTGCCACTCGGCGTCACCCAAATCGCTAACCAAGCCACGATTGGCGGTAGTAATTTTGATGATGTCTTGACAGACGATCCCGCACTCAGTGGAGCCGCAAATCCAACGACGACGGTCATTAATCGCAATAGCAGCGCCGCAACTCTTGCCATTGCAGCGACCAGCGCTGATAAAGCCGAAGGAAACTCGGGAAGCACACCATTTACGTTCATTGTGACGCGATCCGGCAATGTTTCAGCAGCCACCACCGTCAGCTTCGCCGTCACGGGTAATGGTGGGACTCCGGCTCAAGCAACCGACTTTGTAGGCGGTGCTTTTCCGACGGGCCAAGTCTCGTTCGCCGCCAACGAAGCTTCGAAAGTTATCACGGTCAATGTGGTTGGTGAAACGATGCGTGAAGCCGACGAAGGGTTTATCGTTACGCTTTCCAACGCATCGGGTGGAGCAACAATCGCTACGGCTAGTGCATTAGGCGTCATTCGAAACGATGATACGGTTCTTGCAATTGCTGCGACTAGCGCGGACAAAGCCGAAGGGAATTCGGGGAGTACACCCTTTACTTTCACGGTGACGCGATCCGGTAATGTGACTGGAACAACAACGGCGAATTTTGCGGTAGTCCCCAGTACTTCGGTTGTTTCGACCGCGGCTCAACCGGCTGACTTTACAGGAGGTGTATTTCCAACTGGCCTAGTCTCCTTCGCGGCCAATGAAACTTCGAAAGTCATCACAATCAATGTTCTGGGTGATGCCGTCATCGAACCCGACGAAGGCTTTACTCTTCTTCTTTCCAATGCATCCGGTGGAGCGACTTTCGTACAACAAGGTGCTCCGGGGGTGATTCGCAATGATGATGCAGCCGCGACACTCGCTATCGCAGCAACCAGTGCTAATAAAGTGGAAGGCAACTCCGGAAGCACGCCGTTTACATTCACCGTGACACGATTCGGCAACGTTTCAGCAGCCACCACCGTGAACTTTGCAGTCACGGGCAGCAGTGCAACACCGGCTCAGGCCAGTGATTTTACTGGGGGTGTTTTCCCGAATGGACAGGTTGCCTTCGCTGCGAATGAGACCAGCAAGGTCATCACGATCAATGTGCTCGGTGATGCTGCGGTGGAAGCCAATGAAGGGTTCACAGTTACACTCTCCGGAGCATCCGGTGGAGCGATAATCTCGACTGCTACGGCAACCGGAGTCATCCGCAATGATGACGCAGCCACGACACTCGCCATCGTAGCCACCA
>JBGSNA010000017.1:0-21920 GCA_041739875.1 Pirellulaceae bacterium | reverse complement strand
GATACCAACATGCAACCCATTGTCTTCGGAGCCGCTGCTAAACGCTCGCACCCAGACGTAGTATCGGCCTGGTGTCTGGAAGTGAACTTTATAAGTCAGCACCGCAAGCTTACCGGGTTGGTTGGAGAAGTTTTCTCCATGGATAAGTTTCTCGCTATGATTGCGGCGGCTGTCCGGAAGCACTTCCACGTAGGCACCGCCAGCTGCTCCAGCAACATGCGACGGATCGCCGTCGGGTTCGACTGAAGGAGCTTCCGCGGAAGTCGTGATATGGAACGCGCGACCTTTATTCTGCTCTTGGCGAACAAAGGGTTCTGCTTCGACAGCAACGACCCCGTCCTGTTCAGCAAACACGAGTGCTTCAGCTGCGATGGGAGTTGTCGCATCACCAGCGCGAGCGGCCTGCGGCATTACAAGGGCGCCAACGAGGACCATGAATTGTCGAGTGCTTGCGAGCATTATTGTTGTCCTTTGCGAGAAGAGATTTTTGTGCGTGTCGTAAGTGTGCAGTAAGCATGCATGGCTTCAATTTTCATTTCGCCGTCGCAGCGATAGCTCAATTGTGACGAACCAGCATTCCATGGCCGATCGCGGTCACCACGGCGTCCGAAACTTCCGAGGTTGAAGTCGTTCCACCTTGATCCGCCGTGCGACACTGGCCGTCCGCCAGTAATTGTGCAACCGCGGATTCAATCGCGGCTCCAGCTCGACAGGCATTGTCGTCACCATGTCGCCTGCCAAGCCAATCCAGCATCATGGCAGCCGACAGAATCGTCGCGATCGGGTTGGCAACGTTCTTGCCTGCCAACTGCGGTGCTGTTCCATGCGATGGCTGGAACAGTGCGTGGTGTTCACCGATTTCAGCAGACGGCCCAAGGCCCAAACCACCGACGATCGCTGCACCAAGATCCGAAAGGATGTCACCGAACTGGTTTTCCATCACCAACACGTCCCAGTCACTCGGCGATGTCACCATGTACAAACTCATGGCATCAACATACGCCGCATCCGAGTCAATCTCTGGATAGCGATCGGCAACTTCAAAGAACACTTTGCGGAAAAACGCATAGCTGCGAAACACGTTCGCTTTGTCGACGCAAGTGACGCGGCGCTTGCCATCACGTGGTCTGCCGTTACGACGCTGAGACAATTGAAACGCGTAGTCAACAACTCGCTCTGTCCCTTCTCGCGTAATGACAATCGTGTCGGTGGCGACTTGATCATTCAGCAAACATCCACCACCGAATGAAGCGAATAATCCCTCGAGGTTTTCTCGCAAGATCACCATGTCGATTCCCGCGTCCGCTGTATTGAGCGGCGACTTCACTCCGGGGTAAAGCTTTACCGGACGAACAGCCGCATAGAGTCCCAATGCTCGGCGCAGTCCCATCATCATGTCTGGCTGAACCTCCGTCCCGTCAGGCTTACGGACGTCCGGCAAGCCGATTGCGGCCAACAGCACTGCATCGGCATCCAAGCATGCTTTGAGCACTTCGTCTGGAATCGCCACGCTGTGTCTTCGATAATATTCAGCTCCCGCGTCATAGCGAGTGATCTGAAGCGACACGTCATACCGAGACTGGACCGCATCTAAAACCGGCAATGTGGCATCCAGGCATTCTGGGCCAATGCCGTCACCGGGCAAAGCTGCGATGGTATACATTTTCACGAACGACTCTCCAGGAAATTCAATCGCAGCCCTGTGACTCCACGGGTGACTGCGAATGCGAACTCAAAATGTTTCAAAATACGTTTGTATGGATTGGTAACGATCACGACGGAAATTTTCTTTGAAGCTCAATCACTTGCGCGTCGCTCAGGTAACGTGTTGGCAAGTCTCGTAACATCAAGTAAAGCTTGGCCGTCTCTTCCAATTCTTCTATCGCGTTCACGGCTGTGTCCAAGTCGCGACCGCCAATCACCGGGCCATGATTTGCCAACAGTGCCCCTCGCGCGGCCTTGACGACTTGCTCAATTGCATCCGCCAATTGCATGTCTCCAGGCGCAAAGTAAGGCACCAACGGTAATTGGCCGACTCGCATCACAAAGTACGCAGTGATCGGCGGCAACACATTCGTTGGGTCCAGGTCACTGAGGCAACTCACAGCCACCGACCATGTTGAATGCAAATGCACGACCGCCGTTTCGGCACCACGCGAGCGATAGTACGCGGCGTGCATGAACACTTCTTTGGACGGCGCTTTGCCTTGGAGTAAATTGCCCGAAGAATCCAATCGAGAGATCTCTTCGGGATCCAGTCGCCCCAAGCACGAATTGGTCGGAGTAATCAACATCCCGTCCGGCAATCGCACGCTGATATTTCCTGAGCTCCCAGCGGTTAAACCACGCTCAAAGAGCGATCGCCCATGCTCAACCATCTGCTCTCTCAGTTCTCGCTCACTCATGGTGCACACTCCAGCGCATCGAAAAAGAACCGTGGCCCTCCAAAGTTGCCCGACTTGAGCGCCAACGCCAGTTTCCTCGGGCTCGCAGTTTCAACCCATGGCACACCAGGAGTGATCTCATGGTCGATACGCACCGCTTGGATTCCCAACGCATTAATCACGGCACCCGATGTTTCACCACCCGCCACGATCAAACGATGTACGTTGCGGTCAATCAGCCCCTTTGCGATCAACGAAAATATTTGTTCCACGCGTTCTGCGGCTGCTTGTTCGCCCCAACGTGCGCGAGCCCCGTCGATGGCCGACGCACTTGCGCTCGAGCAAATCAGCAACGGAACTTGACCGTTCTCTTGCGAATCCCAATGTCCATCACACCATGCAAGCGCACCGCTCGCCGACTCCTGTACTTCGGCTAATTCGAGATCGAGATGGCAAACGGGGTATTGCTTCGCGAACTCAGTGATTTGCAAGCGAGTCGCTTCCGAACAGCTGCCAGCGAGTATGATCGAGTGACCGTTTCGGCTTTCAACTCTTGTCTTCGATTGGTCGCAAGCCAATTCATTTTGCTGGCTGGCGTCTCGACCCGAGCTCGCCATCAGCTCTTCGCCCCAGTAACGCGCGATCGCGGAGCCGCCGGTCAGTAGCCGATGCTCGCGTGCTCGGCTCGCCACACGCCTCAGGTCATCATCGTTAATCGAATCTGCAATCAGATGGCATTCGTGATTCGATTTTAGCGAGTCGCCGAGCCTCAGTAGCTCCACCGGTCGAGTCGATTGAGCTTGCAGCACTCGCACAAGATTGGAGTCGGTCATTGGGTTCAACGGATGATTGCGCATCGAGCTTTCATGCAGCGGCACACCACCCACAAACAAATGTCCACAGTACACGGTGCGTCCATTCTCTGGAAACGCTGGACAGAAAATAACGTTGCCCGCGTTTAGCTCGTTTGCCAACGCGTCAGCTACCGGACCAATATTTCCAGCCGACGTGGAATCAAAGGTCGAGCAATACTTAAAGAAGAAACGATCGATCCCTAGCGTTTGCAAAAATCTCAGGGCGTCGAGTGAGCAACGCACGGCTTCGTCAGCAGCAATCGACCGTGACTTCAGCGATACGACCACCGCATCAGCATCCAACCCGTGCTCCACAGCATCGGGGACACCAAAACACTGGACCACCCTCAGACCTGCGCGCACGAGCATCGACGAAAGGTCTGTCGCCCCGGTGTAATCATCGGCAATGCAGCCCAGCAATGGAGCCATCATGAACGAACCTCGCCGTGAGAGCCCAACGGGTGTTCAATCGCAATCGCGCGAACGGGACAGCCGTCACCGCCTAGGATCCGGAGTGGTAACGCAATGAACTCGACTTCTGATTGAGTCAACTGGTCCAGATTCGCTAGGCCTTCGACGATCAGCACGCCGCCGCGAAACAGCACCTGGTGCACCTCGGTCAGCTCTGCTTGATTGTTCACATCAGCGACCGAGGGCGGCTCGACACCGATTAAAGCAACTCGTTTCTCGACCAACCAATGCGCCAACTCGATGGAGATTCGCGGCAACTCATCGCGATACTCGCTTGTGCCAAATCGTTTGTGCCAATCCGTTCTCAATAGCAATCGATCGCCGGCATACACTTCGCCAATGCTACCGGAGATATCATCGATCGAGAGCAACTGACGCGGCTGTGCTGGTGCAAGGTGAACGACTCTTGCCATTCCACAGCAAACCGATAACTCTTGTTGATCCAGCGTTGCTCCATCGGGCAAGAAATGCCGCGGCGCGTCCATGTGCGTTCCCGCATGCGAATACAAGGAGAGTTGAGTCGCGTTCCAACCTTCGAATTCCAGTCGCTTGGCAGTTGAAATCTCGACACCTCGCATTGCGTTGGATATCGGCAAACTTAAATCGATGTATCGTTTTCCCCGACGATTAGAAGACTCGAGTAACACAGGGCGAGAACCTCGCGCCGATTCGTAAGCTGCCTCAACCACGCGTAACGATTTGATGTACTCACTCGGCGAAGTCTCGCACTCGACCACACCATGAAGCACGTCAATGAAATGTTCCTGACAGGCACGCACGCAATCCCCAGCAAAGCCGACCTGTGAGTGCGCATAGTCATGAACATAAGCGGGATTGCCCAGAGGCTTGATTGTGATCTTGCCGCAAAGGTCTAACCACAGACTGCCGCCGTCACACTCGACTGTCATCTCGCCGAACGTGTAACGAGGATTTTCGGCAAGCGATTCGTGGTATCGATCGGCGTTCCAAATCGCACTGGCCCCGTTGGCAAAACGAAATCGCAGCACACCTGAGTCTTCACCCAAGATTGCGGGATTCAATCGCTCTAATTCGGCACTACACTCGACGATCTCACCAGCAAGAAACCGGAAAGTATCGATAAAATGGATGCCCGTTTCATGCACGAGTAGTCGTGGCATCGTGCGAAAGTACGGTTGGCGACTGAGGTAGGCATCGTCCGCCCAGCCATCACCAATGCGCGTTCGCATGTGAATCGAATTCAATCGATTGCCGATCGTGCCTTGGTCAAGCAATCGCTTGATTT
Source organism: Pirellulaceae bacterium (assembly GCA_041739875.1). Lineage (GTDB taxonomy): Bacteria > Planctomycetota > Planctomycetia > Pirellulales > Pirellulaceae > JBBSJZ01. Next base: position 16,947 of record JBGSNA010000017.1, on the reverse strand, counting down.
CGCGATACCAAGGTTGGAAGCGAAAGTTCTCATGGATCATGAACGGCAAGCCGCTAGCGTTCGCCGTGTCGATGATCTGCTTCGCTTCATCGAACCGAGACGCCAACGGCTTCTGGCAAATGATCGGTAGCCCGCGATCAATCACTCGTTGGACGATCGCAATCCTTCCCGTTGGTCCCGTGGCTAGATCCACAAAGTCGAGATCATCTCGCCCGAGCGCCGTACCAAGGTCGCTGTATACATCGGCGATGCCATACTTATCAGCCGCCGCGCGAGCTTTCGCTTCGTCGAGATCGCAAACTCCAACGATCGACGCTCCACGAATCCGTTGCCAAGCATCTAAATGGAAATCGCTGAAATACCCCGTGCCAACCAACAGGCCGCGAAGTTTGTTCGTGCCGGTGCTCATTCTCTCGCTTCCTCAACAGCCTGGTCGAGTGTCTTTGTCGGATTGACGATTGTCCAGAGAACAATGGCAATCAGATTCAAGCCGGCGGCGACAAAAAAGTACGGCATCGGCGACCCCGTCCATTTCAGCAGGTAGGGGAACGCAAGGCTGGTGATAAACGAACCAAGGTTTCCGGCCATGTTCATCGTTCCCGAGATCACTCCAGCACGCGTACGCCCGACGTCGATACAAACACTCCATGATGGCGGTAACGTCATGTCCGCTCCGAAAATGCAAAGACTAAACCAAATCGATGATGATAGCGGTGTCGTTGCGTAGGCGCTTCCTGCAATCCCGATAGCGGCTAACGAGAACCCGATCATCGCCGGAAGTCTTCTCGAAAGAACCCAACGACCGGAAGCGTACAATCGATCGACTAACCAACCTGAGGTCCAGCATCCCAGTGCCCCAAAAATCAGCGGAGCTGCTGCGAACAAGCTGGCTTCGACTCCAGTCAATCCGTACCGTGATTTCAACTGAGGAAAGAACCAAGTCAGTGCGAAAAAGAATACAAAGTTCGATGCAAAGTATTGTCCGCACAAAGCCCACATCGTTGACGAAGCCAGCACCGAACTGGTTGCCGGAGATGTCACATCGGATTCGACGCTTACGGAAGATTCGCTGGGGGAGGATTTCTGGCGAGCCGTGAGGATATAGTCGCGTTCTGTGCCACTCAGCCAACTCGCTTCTTTCGGGTCGTCACGAAAGAACAAGAACCAAGCGATGGACCAAACGAAGCCGATCGCCATCAACACAACAAAGGTGCTGCGCCAGCCCCACGAAACGATCAGCCACGAGATCAATGGCAGAGTGATTGCCGCACCGATCCGTGAGCCGGAGAAGTTGATCGCCTGTACTCGGCCGCGTTCACTCATCGGAATCCAGGAGTAAACCGCTCGCGACATTCCTGGAAACGCACCCGCTTCGCCAGCACCAAACAGAAACCGTACCGCCAGCATCGACTGGTAAGAATTCGCGACAGCCGTCAATCCGGTAAACGATGACCAAGCGACCACGATCAGCGCCAGCACGCGTCGTGGGCCCAGCCGATCAGCAAGCCAACCGCCAGGAGTCTGCATCAACGCATATCCCAACGCAAACGCGCTAAAGACCCAACCGATCTGGGTTTCCGTTAGCTCGAGATCGCTCGCCACAGAATCTTTCGCCACAGAAATGCAAACTCGATCGACGTACAGCAATACGGAAAGAAGAAAAGTCGCCAGTACGATCAGCCAACGCATTGAGACAAGCCTGATAAGGTCTGGTGTTCGCGACCACCAAAGGAAAGCCGCGAGCGATCAAGATGCACGATTGTTGCTTGTGGGTTCATCCAGCACAATCGTATAATATCGAACATGTATTCAATAATTACGGACGGTGTGGCTTGGCCGCAAAGCGTTGTCTTTACCAGGAAACGAACTTGAAACCCCACTCGCCCGACAACGCTGCGTCGCTGACGGTCCAGCAAATTCGTTCGTTTTGCGCTGTGTTTGAACACGGTGGCTATGCGGATGCGGCCCGAAATCTGGACCAGACTGGGACAACGTTGTGGGAGCAGATCAAAGTGCTCCAGAGGCTCTATGGGACAGAACTTTTTCAACGCAAGGGGCGTCGGATTGAACCCACACCAGCCGGCGAACTGTTGTACCACCAGCTTGTTCCTGTGCTCGAGTCGATTGAGTCCAGCTTTCAAAGTGTCGCCGAACGGACGAATGTGGCTGCCTCGGAAATTCGTCTCGTGACTGGGATGCGAATGATCCTGGAGGAGTTGGGAAAGCCTCTCCAGCAATTCAAGCAAACGTTTTCGTCTTGTACGCTCACGCTGATGACGGCCGACAACTTAACGGCCCAGCAGTATGTTAGCGAGGGAAAGGCCGACGTCGCGTTGCTCATTGAACCGCCTCGCGAAGCGTTGCTCGATAGCTTGTCCGTCGAACGGCTTTATTCGATCGAATATCTCGCGATTTTCCCAACGCGACATCGGCTCGCCAAGTTGCCTCAAGTCTCTATGACGGACTTGCTCAGCGAGCCCATCATTATTGGCAATGTGAATACGGTTGGGCGCCAGCTATTCGAACAATCGATTTTTCGCCTAGGTCGAAACGCCGCCATCAAGCCTGCGGTTGAGACCGACAACAGTGCTGTGACGATCGCCTGTGTTCGAGCTGGTTTGGGCGTCGGTATCATCGCCGGTCGGCGCAGTGGAAACCTGATGAAGCAACTCACGGCTCGAACACTCAGCGACGAACTAGGGCAAGTTCACGTCGTCTCCGTCACTCGACGAGGATGGCAACCAACGCAAGCCATGAATCACTTGTTGAATCAAGTTAAGTCGGAGCTGGAGTCTAGGTGATCGCGAGCCTACCGATCAAACGTTCGGTGGGATCATCCAGCACGAGTGGTGTTGCTGCATACCAATGTGCGGATAGTAGCTCTCGGCGGCTGGCGCGGCGAGCAAAATCAATCGCGTTTCCAAACCGGCCTTGGCATGAACCAAGTGAATCAGCTTTCGCCCCACACCGCTTTTCTGGGATAAGACGTCGACAGCGAGATCCGACAAGTACGTGCAAAATGCAAAGTCCGTGATCGCCCGAGCAACACCCACAAGTAACCCGCTCTCGTCTCGAGCGGTGGCGATGAGGTCAGCACCCAAAAGCATCTTCGCAATTCTCGCTTCGTCATCCACGGGCCGTCGCCCAGCAAGTGTTGACCGACGCAGCACATCGATAAACTCGGTCGGAGACAGATCGGTTTCGATCGCAAAATTCATTTGTGTTCACCCTTGTCTTGCGGGAGGCTCTCTTTTTCGGCCCTGAGCACACTGCGGTGGATTCGAATTCGGCAGGCCCCAAATTGGCACGCCCCAGATTGGCAGCGAAGAGGGAGAATAACAGCAATCACTGGCGTGCCAAAGAGTTGCCGGATGAGCCCAATCGAGATCGCAGCGACCAACACCAAGGGCGTTATGGCTTGCTCGCGGCGATCGGATCCGCCCTGGCCGCTGATATCCAGTGTTTTCTGGCGTTCAAGGTGGCAAAACGTGCTCGCCCGCTTGACTTGGCGGACCTTGTTTAACTCTGATTGTCGCCAGCACTCAATAATTCCGTGGAGACACTCTAATGACGACCGAAAACGTTTCTGGCGCGATGACGGCCGACCAGATCGAACAGGCTATTCCGCATCGTTTGCCGATGCGATTGCTCGATGAAGTGGTCTCGAGCGACACTTCGCGACTGGTTGCCCGCAAGACATTCCGCGCCGAAGAGTTTTTTGTCCAGGGCCACTTTCCGAATTACCCGATCGTTCCGGGCGTCATCCAATGTGAATGTTGCTTGCAAGCGGGAGCCATTTTGCTGAGCCAGCATACCCCCGAAGGCGACGACGTGGTCCCCGTGGCGACGCGAATTGATAACGTCAAATTCAAACAAATGGTGCGGCCTGGCGATACGGTGGAGATCGACGTGACTCTCAACGAACGAGTTGGCACTGCGTTCTTTCTGTCCGGTAAAGTATTGCTTGGCGGAAAAGTCGCCACTCGTCTCGATTTCGCCTGTACCGTCGCCAATCCACGGGGCTGATTCGTTCGACTTCCGAAGCTGAAACCAACGCTGATACCGATTCTTACTGAGCACCCATTACGTGAACGCTTCCGAATCCACGTCCCATCACGACATCGCCCGCGAACCTTTGCCAGATTTTCTGGGTCTGTGCGGGAAAACCTTTCTTGTGATGGGCGTCGCCAATAAGAAAAGCGTCGCGTTCAAAATCGCGTCCCAAATCGAAGCGTTCGGCGGCATCGTGATCTACAGCGTTCGAAGTGAATCCCGCCGAGCCAGCCTCACTAAATTACTCGCTGGTAAACGCACGATTGTCTGTGACGTGGAACAACAAGCGGACATCGACGCCATGGCCGAATCGCTGAAAGCCGATGGCGTGATGCTCGCTGGATTAGTGCATTCGATCGCCTTCGCAGATTACAGCGATGGTATTCGGCCGTTTCACGAAACAACTCGGCGGCAATTCTTGCAAGCAATCGATATCTCCGCGTTCTCACTCACGGCCGTTTGCCACGCACTCAAAGAGATCCTCCATTGCGACGCTTCGGTCGTGACGATCGGAATCAGCACGACGCGCATGGCGAGTGAGAGCTACGGGTTCATGGCACCGATTAAAGCCGCACTGGAATCGTCACTCGCATTTTTGACGAAATCGTTCAGCCGCTTTAGCGAGGTGCGTTTCAATGCGGTCGCCGCCGGATTGCTGAAAACGAGCGCGTCAGCTGGTATCCCTGGATACGTTGACTCCTATCTTTACGCAGAGAAAGTCATTCCTCGTGGCAGGGCGATCGAGACCGATGAAGTGGCATCCGTGGCGACGTTCTTGCTCAGTCCTCGAAGCAGCGGAATCACGGCCCAGTCGATCGTCGTCGACGCCGGTATGAGCATCAACTATTTCGATGCACACATCGTCGGCGCCGTTGCCAGTGCCGATACCCGCTAAACCATCCTGGTCCGTTTCACCTCTTTATTACACTCAACCTTCACTCGTAGCAATCAATCCGATGAGCCTTCAAATCTATATCAATGGCGAGTTCTTCTCCAAAGAAGATGCCAAAATCAGTGTCTACGACCATGGCTTGCTTTACGGTGACGGTGTCTTTGAAGGGCTGCGAAGCTACAGCGGTAAAGTCTTTCGGCTACACGAACACCTTGTTCGATTGTGGGAATCCGCCCTCGCTATCTCGCTTGTGATCCCAATGACGATCGAGGATCTTGCGCGCGATGTCCAAGCAACGGTTGCGAAGAACAACATCCAAGACGGATACGTCCGCTTGGTGGTGACACGAGGCAGCGGCGCGCTTGGTCTGGATCCTTACAAATGCTCCAATCCACAAATCATCATCATCGCAGATAGCATCACATTGTACCCAGAGAAGTTCTATGCGGAGGGCTTGGAACTCATCACCGCGTCCACGATTCGCAACCACCCCGCAGCCCTCTCGCCGAGGATCAAGTCGCTGAACTATCTCAATAACATCATGGCCAAAATCGAAGGCCTGAGAGGCGGATGTGTTGAAGCCGTGATGTTGAACCACAAAGGCGAAGTGGCTGAATGTACCGGCGACAATATCTTTATCGTCAAGCATGGCCGACTGATGACTCCGCCGATCGATGCTGGGATTCTTGAAGGCATCACGCGCAACGCTGTACTCGAGTTGGCCCGAGACGCGGGAATTGAAACAGCCGAAGTCGCGATGACGCGTCACGACTTGTTTGTTGCCGACGAGTGTTTCCTGACTGGCAGTGCGGCTGAAGTGATTCCGGCGGTCAAGCTTGACGGACGCGTTATCGGTGACGGAAAACCAGGCCCCGTGACCCTCAAACTCAACGCACTGTTCAAAGAGCTGGTTCGAAAATAGCCGAGCGGTGAAGCGGCCCTGTACTTGAACGTTGATCGTAGGCCAGGGCCTGTCCTGGCGCCACACCAATCAACGCCAGGACAGTTCCTGGCCTAGCATCTTGACGACCCAATCCTACGCCTGGGTTTCTTCGACCTGCGGCAAGTCATCGAGCGACTGTAAGCCAAACAGATACAGAAACCGCTCCGTCGGATAGTAGTGCGGCACCAGCTTTGAGCTTTCGTCCGTCGGTTCTCGGCGGATTTCCAAAAGCTGGCGGCGGACGAGTTGATTGAGCAGCGACACGCTTTCGCGGCCACGTTGATCTTGTACTTTTTGCCCAGTGATGCCCGGTTGATACGCGACCAACGCAAGCACCTCCACAGCCGACTGGTTCAGCCTCGCTTCGCGAACCTTACCCAGAAACGATCGGCGAATCGATTCGACTTCCGGTGATATCGTCATTCGATAACCTAACTCGTCACGAATGATACGTAATGCTTGACGCTGCTGCCGATACGATTGGTTGAGTTCGTCGATCATTTCGACGACTTCTTCCGGTGTCACATCTCGCATCAATGAAGCGAGCCGCATTTCGCTTAGCGATTGGTTTTCCGGATGCCCCACAAACAACGCGGCCTCGATGATCCCGATGGGAGTGACATAGCTGTCGTCCGGTCCTGGATCCTCGTGATGGTGTGGTTCGTTATCGTCGACGAGAGAGCTTTCCTCAGCACCCTCGGTTTGGTCACTATTGCCAACATTCGCAAACGCATCGGGGTCGTGCTCCGCAAGAGCCTGGGCATAGGCGGCACCAAGATCATCGAGCGAGAAACTGTCGTCGCGGTCGTTATCGGCATCGGAACGAGTGACTTCGGCCTCGCTTGGCCCTGAGTCAACGATCTCCTCGATCGCAGCGGCGCGACTGCGGCGTTTCTTTTTCGGCGTTGGTTCCTCGTCCGTCATTTGGCGGTCCTAGACCCATTCTTGCTTGGTCGGCTTGATCACAATTTCCGGAACGTGAGCACGTGGCGGCAACATGCAAATCGTCACGATCAACGAGGCGATATCCTCCGGCTGTAAAATCGCTGCCTTATGCTCGTCGCTCACTTTTACAGGACGGTTTTCCAAGATCGGTGTATTCACTTCACCCGGATAGACATTCGTGATCCGGACACCTTCATTGCGAACTTCGTTGGAGACTGCGGTGCCAAGCGCCGTCATCGCAAACTTACTCGCACAGTAAACCACACCGCCGAGCGAGATCGCTCGCTTGCCCGCAACCGAAGTGATGTTGATGACCAATCCGTCTCGCCTAGCACGCATGGCGGGCAAGACTTGGTGCATGCAGTAGTAAGCTCCGGAAGCGTTGATTTGCATGACTCGATCCCAGTCCTCAGGTTTCATGGCCTCCATCGTCCGATTTTGAATGTTCACACCGGCACTGTTGACGAGGATGTCGACGTCGCCTTGTTTCGCTCGTACCGATTCAAAGAACGTTTCGACGCTTTTGGAATTGGCTACATCGAGTACGTGAGACTCAATGGGATACGTTGAATGAACGGACGCCGCGAGTTGTTCCAACGGCTCTAGTCGCCGACCGCCGACCGTCACCTTGCACCCCGCCTCGGCGAGCCCGCGGGCAATGCCTGCGCCGATCCCTGTTCCGCCACCCGTGATCGCCACCACTTTACCCGCCAAATCGATCACGTCATTTTCCTTTGAAACAATGTTGAGAATCTATCGCGTTGGTCACGTCGCTTGACGCTGTTTTTTCTATTCTATCACCTCGGTCTCAGAATGCAGAGTCGGTCTGGTGACAAGCCGTTGCACAACAGGATACGATTTCAGCGAATGAATTTGATGGATTTTGACTAGTAAATCCCCGATGGAAACGACTTGCGATGGGAAATCTCTTTGGCGACGAAACAGCTCTCGAGCGGATTGAGCAACTTGCCACACAAATTCGTCAGCACGATCGGCTGTACTACGTCGATGCCAAGCCCGAAATCAGCGATCTGGACTACGACCGCCTGATCCGCGAGTTAGCTGAACTCGAAGAGCAACATCCACATCTTCGCCGCCCCGATTCGCCAACCCAACGACTCGGTGACGCACCGGTCGTCGACTTGAAGCAGGTCGCACATCGCGTGCCGATGCTTTCCATTGACAACACATACAGCCGCGATGAACTCCAAGCCTACTTCGATCGCACCAACAAATTGCTCGAAGACGAATCGATCGCGTGGGTCATGGAATTCAAAATCGATGGTGTCGCGGCTTCGATTCGCTACGAAAACGGTGTGCTCGTCGAGGCGCTGACGCGTGGCAATGGGCAAGTCGGTGATGACATCACACACAACGCCAAAACGATTCGCGACTTGCCACTTCGACTCAGCGGTGATTTCCCCCAAGTTCTTGAAGTTCGCGGCGAAGTCTATATGACCAACGCTGATCTTGCGGACTTGAACGAGCGGCAAGTCAAAGCCGGTAGCGAGCCATACAAGAACACTCGCAATGTGACGGCAGGTACGATTCGCTTACTCGATTCAACAATCGCAGCCGACCGAAACCTGCGGTTTTTTTGCCACGGCGTCGGCGAGATCGACGGATTCAATGTCCAAGACCATATGGATTTCTTGAAACAAATTCGCTCGTTTGGGATTCTGCCGACTCCGGAAGTGCAAGTATTCAAGAACTCCACAGAGGCGATCCAGGCAGTTGCCGAGCTCGAAGAGCAAATGCCAGACTTGCCGTTCGAGGTGGACGGCATCGTTTTCAAAGTCAACGAGTTTGGTCAACGCAGTCGACTCGGTATGCGCAGCAAAAGTCCGCGATGGTTGATTGCGTACAAGTTCGAACGCTACGAAGCCACGACGCGTCTCGAGGAAATCAATGTCCAAGTTGGCAAGACCGGCACGATCACTCCGGTTGCCCATCTAACGCCCGTTGATATTGCCGACACCATTGTATCCCGCGCGTCGCTTCACAACGCCGATGAAATCGAACGCCTTGACGTTCGCGTCGGTGACGTGGTGGTTGTCGAGAAAGCTGGGAAGATCATTCCCAAAGTCGTGCGAGTCGAGAAGCACTTGCGAGAAGGTGACCCGCCGAAGTTTGAATTTCCGACACTCTGCCCGGAGTGCCAAACGGATTTAGTACGTGACGAGGGTGGCGTCTATATCCGTTGCCCGAATCCGAGTTGCAGTGCTCAACTTCGCCAGCGGTTGATCTACTTTGCCAGCCGCACGGGTATGGATATCGACGGTCTTGGTGACGAGATGGTCGATGTGCTACTGCAAAAGAATCTTGTGTCGAGCTATGCCGATCTTTATCGCTTGACCGTCGACTCGCTTGCGAATCTGTCTTGGGCAAAGCAACGAAAACTCAAGGCGGGCCAATTGGGCGATGTGCAAATTGGCTCAAAGAACGCACAAACGCTCGTGAACGGCGTCGACGCCAGCAAGTCACGTGGATTGGCGAGACTGCTCGCGTCGGTATCCATTCGCCACGTCGGACCAAGAGTTGCCCAGTTGATCACGCGTCGATATCCCGCATTGGAACAGCTGCGTGCTGCGTCGAAAAAAGACTTGTCGTCCATTCACGAGATTGGTGATCGCATCGCAGAGAGCTTGCACGAGTTTTTGCACAGCGATTATGGGATCACGTTATTGAACGATTTAGAACGTGTTGGTGTGTCCACGAGCGAACCTCTCGAGGCGCTTGCAAGCAGTGGTGTGCTCGACGGCAAAACGCTTGTCGTAACCGGTTCGCTCACACACTACACACGAGACGAAATTGAATCGCTGATTGACAAGCAAGGCGGCCGCGCTTCGGGAAGCGTCAGCAAGAAAACAGACTACGTTGTCGCTGGAGAAAAAGCTGGTAGCAAGCTTGAGAAAGCAGAGAAGCTTGGCGTGCGAGTGTTGACGGAAGAGCAATTCCGTCAATGGATCGAATCCGGTGAGCCAGAGCCGCCAACAGCGTAACCCACGCCATCTGCATCGCACTGAGCTGCTTCGGCGCTAGCCGCCGGCCTTACCAAGGCACCGCCGACATGCACGAAGCTCAACGCTCACTAAAACCGGTAATCCAAGCCGACGTTGATGCCTTGAGCCCAGAAGTCCGTGAATTTGAAATCGACCGTCGGTCGTACTTCGCCGCGGAGTCCTGTCGTGTTGTTCTGGCTCAGATTCAAATGCGTATCCATCTGTTCGCCTGCTCGAGCGATTTGGCTCCAATACAAGAATCGGTAGCCAAGCATCAGACGTAATTCCGGCGTGACGTAAAAGCCAAGGTCGGCGTGTAGCTGTGGCAGCACCGCGAAAGCGTCTTGCTCAAAGTCGCCGATATTGGTTCGCTGAGCAAGCAGACCACCTGGAGTCGTTACGACTTCACTCGCCAGCGAAGTGACGGGCACACTCGTGGTTGTTGAACCATGGACTCGAACTTGCGAATGATTGTTGCCCAGTGCCATTTGCATCCCAAAATCAATGGTCATCGGACCACGATGACTCGAACCCAAAATCCCCAGCGCCGCTCCGCTAAACCGATTGTCGGCTTGGAATTGATCTCGCTGTGACACCGTCGTTCCGATCGCGACGCCCGTCGACGCGACGCTTGCTCGACGGAAATCGGTGATGGTGATGTCATCGTTAAGCGTGTTGTATTGAAGGCCGCCAACCAATTGCAGTTGTTTGGATCGGTCGCTGGCGAGCATTCGATGAAACATCAGTTCCACACCGTCAAGCGATGTCGTTGAAGCGATGCCAACGTTCCCGTCGGCCTGACCCGGAAACGCAATCAAGCTTGCGTTCTCGCCCGTCGCAGTCGAATTCACACTGAAAAATGGACGCGCAAGAATCGACGAGCCGTTGCTGTCGAATTGAAAACGATCATTTGAATCGTCCAATCCGAAGTAGCCGATGTGCCAGCCCAAATTGCGAGAAACAAGCCAACCGCCGAATTCAACGCGGCCGCCCGAACGAACGTCATTCCCGATCGACTCGTCGCCCATCAAGACGCTCGTGCCGGATACGCCAAGTACCCCAGCGTTCGCTTGGGTTGTGCCAACAGGACTCGTTGTAACCAGCGCCGGTACGCGCGTGCCGTCTAACGACCAAGCAAGGTAATCCGCGCGAGCCCAGAATGGACTGACGCGTGCACCCTTCGGCCGCAAATGTTCCGCCTGGAAATTCTCTCCATGAAACGACTGGCCATAGTCACCATCGTGAAGCGAACTGTCGTATTCATCCGTTGATGCTAGTTCGTCGGCATTGAAGACGTCACCATCTTCAACCCAGCGGCCGTTGTCCAGTCGGACGCCCGTGGGAACACCACCGCCGCCAACAACAAATTCTTCGCCGATCGGTACGTCACTTGGACTGAACTGTTCCCCGGGGACGACTTGCTCAGCGATGACTTCGTAGCCGACCGGCTCCACTTCGACAACAGTCAGAGGCTTCACGACATCGAGATCAAAGACGTCAAATTCGGGGGTTGGCAACGCAGCCGCAGCTGTGGCCTGAGTTTGATTTGCCGGGGCCTGAGTTTGCTTCGCAGGGGTTCCAGCGCGGTTCGCAGGCACCGTTTTTCGCGAAGAGTTCTGTGTTGCAACGGGCTTCTGTGTTGCAACGGGCCGTTGGGGGGCCTGTTGCGATTGGCTCATCACAGGCGAAGCGAACCAGACGCTCGGGAAACCCAGCGTGATGGCGGCAATCAGAATTCTTAAGTCGAACATTTAGGACTTCAATGTCTCTGGATGTAAGTCTGCGGACGTTCCGCGCACAGGCTTGTCCTCGGCGCCGCATCCAATGCAGCCCTAGTCAGCTGGGAGTAAAGAATCTGACCTCCAGCCGTCAAGAGACTTCGAAGAATCTTGCAAAATTTAGTCAAGTTTGACAGAGGGATCGCCGAGCACAAATGCGCACCCTCAGTTTCACGCGCATCGCGCCCGTATCAACTCCTTGCAAGCGAACCCAACAAACGTCATTCCACTTGCTTGTTCAAGTCGTTCATCAGCCGAAGCAGTACGTCGGAGATTTTTTCGGACGCGTCGAGCTGGACCTTGTTGGTTCCCATCCACGTTTCGTAACCACCCAATTCATGCTGGGCCGGCGTTGGTAAATATCCATAGCTTCCGTTCGCTAACTCGATCGTGAAACTATCCTTCAACGGACGACGTGCCTTCAATTCTAAACCCGTCTCTGTAAACACTTCGAACGGGATGGCCGCGATACCAAGGTCTCCCACTCGAAGTACTTGTAACAAGATCGTTGATGTGTCGGGGCCTTCCGCTAATGCATTGACGCGCTCCGCATACGTCAACTCATGAGGATGACGCTCCGCTTTCGAACGTGTCTCCGACTGGGCAAAATGTGACAACACAGCCTCGTCGGGTTTGCGCATCCCCAACGTTAGATCTTCCGATGCGGCCCCCAGCACGACCGACTCCCGAAAATCGATCGCATGGTTTGCCTCGACAACTCGCGATGCAATCAATTCAGCCACTTGATTGATTTTCTCATAGGGTTCCATGCGCGGAGCTTTCTCCGTGAACCGAATATTGTTCACATCACCGCTCGTGCCATTGCTCATGATCCCAACAAAGGATTCATCGGCGCCGAGCTTTTCGGCAATCTTCTTCGCAAACACCGCGAAGTAGTCGGCCGATACGTCACCAACAGGCACTCCGCCAACATAGTGCAATGAATAATTCGCCAGCAGTGCGAGCGGCTTGCCGTCAGCCTTCTGGATGCTGACGAAAGACACTTCGGGATCAATCGGGCCAGCCGGTCGAATCAATGACGAGCTCCCCGCAGGCGGATTCATGCGAACTTTATCGACGCCGCCGAACGGATTTCTCAGCAGTGACGGATCGTTGACATACCAGCGACGATTGTTCAGTTCACTGGCTTCATCCACGCCTCCCCAACCGATTCGTGCAGGTTCAAGTCGCTTGACCGATTCAGCGATTCCTTCGGCGATTCGTTTGGCAACAAGCGTCTGGTAGTTGTCTAAAACAACTTCGCCATCAACGTAACGCGTGTTTCGAGCTGAGACACCCGAGTGCGTATGCGTCGCCGCCATCAAAACATTTTGTGACGGAACTAGGTTCCGAGCATCGATGAGCTTTCTCGCAAGATCAAAGACCTCTCGCGGAATTCCAACATTATCGCAAATCGCAAATCCGACCCGCGTGTCGCCGTCATCGAGCACAATGCATCGAACATGCAATGGATCATGAATCGCAGTCGCTGGGGGTGAGTCCCAATTTCCAACGATAGGTAAACCTAGACTCGGAGTGATATCCGCAGTCGCCGCACCGGCACGAAACACTCGGACGTCATCCGCATCGACGCGGCGTGAATCTCCGAAACTGGCCACCAACGCAAACGCCAATGCGATGCATGTCATCAAACAAATCTTCATCGTGTCACGTTATCAATGGAGTTAAGAAACGAGCGAAGAATAGTTCACGTGATGCTTACCAGTTGTCTCGAAACGCACGCCCAAAGGCGAGTGAAAGCAGACTCCACCTGAAAATGTTCTGTCTGCGCTTCTACAGTTTCCAGCCGTCTCGATACTCACCGTGCACCAGAGCATTAGCGCGATCGGACCCCTTCACTTGCATTGCTTCTGCGTCCCAGTGGATGACTTCCTTCGCACGAAGCGCTAGCACGCCAAGCAAGGTAATCTCAGTCAGCTTGGCACCGTATCCGAATTCACTACTAGCCGCTGGCCCACCTTTGATCGCGTCAATCCAATCGCGATGATGCCCTCTGGATCGAGCGATTGTGGGCTCAGGCATCGTAACGGACTCTCGCAACTCAAGCGGATAAATGTCTGGCTTGCCTCCCGCCCCACCGCACACGAGCACGCCTTGCTCTCCCACAAACATCACGCCTCGACTTGGCAAGGATTGGTTTTCGGGAAGCTCCTCCGGGCGAGGCGGCTTCAATCCACCGCTGTACCAAGTGATCCGAACTGGGCCGCGACTGCCGGTCCCCGGAAAATCAAAGTATCCGATCTCACCAAAGGGAATCATCGCCGAATCATTGCCGCCAGCCGGATGCATCTCGATTCGCTCAGGAAGCCCCAATTCCAGCCCCCAGACCGCTGAGTCAAGATCGTGGCAACCGAAATCACCCATCGCACCGCAGCCGAATTGCCAGAAGTCTCGCCACGACACTGGTGCGTACACTTCGTGGAATCCGATTGGTGTCCGCGGGCCACACCACAGGTCCCAATTCAATCCCGCTGGCACGGGCTGTGCCTCTGTCGGGACCTTGTCGACGGACCGATTCCAGCGAGTCGCCGGGACCCAAGCGTGGACTTCGTTCACTTGGCCAATCAATCCTGCGCGAACGATTTCGCAAGTCAATCGAATGCCATCTGTCGAATGGCCCTGATTTCCCATTTGTGTCGCCAGCCCCGTTTCTTTCGCAACTTGTGCAACGAGGCGTGCCTCAGCGATGTTGTGCGTCAGCGGCTTCTCGCAATACACATGCTTGCCCGCTCGCATCGCTGCGAGTGAAACACTTGCATGGAGGTGATCTGGAGTCGCACACAGCACTGCGTCAAAGTCACTGCCCCCATCCCGAATCATGTCGCGATAGTCCACGTGCTGTTGGCAGTTGTACTTTGCATCGATTTCGCGATAGTGTTTCTCGATCGCTTCGCAAACAGGCACGCGTCCAGCGGTGTTTCGGTAATAGAAATTACTGAGGTCCCAACGTTCCGCTGGATCAGCCACAGCGACGATTCGAACGTCAGCCAGCTGCATGAGCTCTTTGGTGTTTTGAAAGCCTCGCCCGCCGACGCCAACGACGGCGACGTTGACACGGTCACTCGGCGCCACATGCCCAGGGCCACCCAAAACATGTCGAGGCACAATCGTCGCTGCCGCCACCACCGAACTCGTCTTCAAGAATTTACGTCGGTCCAAAGTCGCCACCCTTGTCCTTTTCAAGAAATCACCAGATCACCCTGCGTCGGAATCACCCGACGTCAACGGTTAAGGATACCACAGTCGCATCGGGCCAGTCGTGGATTGCCAGCCGGAAAACCAGCTAGAGCACGACGCCAAGCGAAAATTGAGCCATACGATCCAGCACGGTAAATTTTTAACGCAGAGGCACAGAGTCCATCGCGTCCATCACCGGCACCCCTCTCTGCGTCCTCTGCGTCTCTGCGTTTCAAACCTTCCCACAACCCAAGAGCAACCAACTAGGCCCACGCGACGACAACCGTCGACTGACATTGAAACACACGGCCACGGAAAAAACGGGATTAAGCGAGAACGATAAGTGACGATCTCTGAAGGCCGGAAAGGCTTCCAACGGGTCGTTTCGGCGACGGTAATCTGAAAGCTTGATCCACCGATTGTTCATGCGATGCTAAGTTCCACGCACCGTTGCTCTTTCGAGTTGGCACCTTTGCTTCATAACTGTTTTAATGCCGACTTTCCATTCAGCCCCAGTTGATGATGGTGGGTTCCGCTAGAGTTTACGAGGGCTCGCCGAGTCCAATGTCTCCGTCACGGAGAGTACTAATCCCGCCATGAGCGAAGATGAAGCGATCTGGCCGCGCTCGTACACCGCCCATTCGTAGAGTTCGCCCGCGAGTTGGCCTACACGGATCCTCTGCTCCTGCGGATCGACGATCCAGTACTCCGATACCAGGGATCTTGCATACTCATTCGGCTTGATCTCCAAGTCCCGACGTCGACTGGAGCGATCTCCGCTCACCACTTCAACGACCAAGTCAGCGCCGTCTGGATAGCCACAGTACTCAGGGCGATCCTTCGATACGATTACCAAGTCAGGTTCCCGGAACTTACCTTGCCACAAATGCACAGGCAGCGGCGCCGTCAATACTTCGCCTTCGTAATGATCGCGGATGTAATCAAAGAAAAATCGATACAGAAATAGAACGATTCGCTGATGTTCTTTGGTTGGCAACTCATGAATCTCCACCTGACCATCTTCAAAGTCGATCAATCGGCCACCCTCGAGTGCCCAATAGTCCTGCTCCGACCAACTCCCTTGAGGTGGGTACAAAAGTGCCACCTCCCAAGCGGGTTGACCATGTAAATCATCACGCGGATTCGATGAGTTGAAATCGACAGATGACACGAGCGGCTCGGCGATCAGTAGACGATGGTGGCGAAACTACATTCTATGTTAGCTGTCACCGCCAAAGGAAGCAAATATACGCAGCGTGAACACTCGCCGCTCACATCCCCGCCCCCCAAAAATCCCCAAATCCACAGCGATCCAAGAACAACCATCCGCACCGCCATGACATCGAGGATCGGCAATAGGAACGATCCGGAACGGTAATTTTTAACGCAGAGGCGCAGAGAGCGCAGAGTCCAAAGCGCACATTACCGGCATCCCTCTCTGCGTTTCAAATCAGACCATCTATTGCAACGTACCGGGATCTCGGACTGCGATTGCCTCCACAAAATATATCTTCAACTGCACCATTCTGGCCGAGACCTTTCGATAGCCTGTCCAAGAGAGAGTTGTTCAATATGCGTCCGCCATCCTACTCCAAGCGAAACTCGCTAATCGACTCGATTTGTAAAGCTTGCTGAATGAGCTCGCCGAGATGCTCCGTCGATCCAATGGCCATCACGGATTCATGAATCGTTTCTGGGACGCCACCAAATCGCACTTGCAGAATCATTAGCAGGCTATCCCGCTTTCCTTCCGATTTGCCTTCGACCAATCCCTCAGCTTTCCCTTGCTGAACGCCGATCGCAATCAAGTCCTTGCCAGATTGGGTTTCAGTTAAATCCGGAAGTGCGCCAATCAACATTTCTTCAATCTCCTGCTTGCCTTTATCGCGAAAACGCTGCTCCAACTAACTGACAAACGCATCCGCCAATGTTTGACGTGTGAACTCGTCCAGTTCGCTTTGGACAATCCGATTATAGCACGCCGCTGCGGAGTTTTCGAGGTTCGTATCACTATCCATCGTCAAGGGGGCGAATACCGCGAGCAAGGGGTGGTCTGGCTGACGCTGCTCAAGATCGAACAATTGCTCCGCGAGCGTGAACGATCGAATCACGCGTGACCAGGGCTCCGTTTTTGGA
>JBGSNA010000349.1:0-37854 GCA_041739875.1 Pirellulaceae bacterium | reverse complement strand
AGATTGCGCAAGCATCACTTTGTTGCTGCGAAGCAAACCGGCGGCTTCATCGTATCGTTCGCCCCACTCCGCGTCGGATGGACGAGCGATGGCCTTGGGAATCGCCTTGAGCAACTGGCTTATTGTCGGCGCCGAATTCAGCTGGCGAAGAACTTGCATTGCGGTTTGGCCGCCTTCGTAGCCCTGCGCCATCATCGCAAGGGTCGCGTACACGCGTGCGGTCAAGAATTCACCGCCTTGAGCAAGCGAGAACGCCAGGACTGAGCCGACGTCGAGCACAAAGGCGTCGACATCACGTCCGCTTTCCGTAAGTGCCTCTAGCAGTGAGTCGTTGGCTTCGTCGACTTTGCCACGGAATAACAACGCGGCTGCACGCTGGGTCAGCGCGAGCGGGTTACTCGGTTGCAAACGAATGAAACGTTCTGCATTCTCAGACAATGAGTCGTATTCTCGCAGGTCCAACAGCAATCGGCCGCGGATCGCCAACGCCCAGGCTGCGTCGGGATGCTCGACAAGAATCTTGGAAAGTCGATCCAGAGCAGGAACGACTTGTCCTCCCTCGACCATCTTGAGGATCCGATCGAGTTCTCCGACGGAGTCCTTGCACTTGCAAAATTTGATTTTTTTGCCGCTGCCACACGGGCAAACAGCGTAGGTGTCGACTGTCATCTGTTTTGGAAGGCCGAAAGGAGGTGTTGTGGATCGCGAACGGTGGTTTTTCAAAGTGACGACTCTAACACGTTCAACGCCGGCTCCCCAACCCCCAATTGACCCCAGGGGGATGCGGATGGTCGTGGCTTGAGTCAGTCTCGGCGAAGTTTTAGGCGTAGCCTGAGTGCATCGGCCGACAGCCCAAGTAGAATAAGGGACCCGTAAGAGCCGGTCGATACAACTCGCCAAACTTCCCCACCTAATTTGACGCTCTGGTTGCCCCATGCAAACTTGTACTCGCACTCTCGATTCTCCGCCCATGGCCGCCTCGCTCATGGGTTTCGCCGTGTTTTTGATGGTCTGTGCCCCAGTTGTTTTGCGAACCCAGCCGGTCTGGGCACAAGAGGCAACGCAAGAGACGCCTGGCGAAGATAGCAAGGCTGACGCTGAGCCAACGAAAAAAGCGAAATCTGAGCCGAAGTCCGACGAAAAGAAAACGGATGCGAAGCCAGAAATGAAAGAGACTGAGGAAGTGAAGCCTGCCGCGCCAGCCGAAAAGGCCTCGACGTCGGATGACAAGGCAGCTGAGACGGAGAAAACGGTAGACGCGAAAAAAGACTCAGAAGCGAAGAAGGATGCTGAAACAAAAAAGGATGCGGAAGCTGAGAAGAAGCCTGAAGCTGAGCCAAAGAAACCTGCGGCTGAGAAGAAACCTGAAGCTGAGCCAAAGAAACCTGCGGCGCCCGTTGAGCCAGCGAAGTTGCCGAACATTGGTGCTTCAGATACTCCGATGATTCCTGGCCAGCCTTGGCGAGTGCACGACATTCGTCGTCCACGTCCAAGCGTTGTCACTCCGGGTGAGTTGACGACGTATGACAAACCAGGAACGGCACCGAGTGATGCCGTGGTCTTGTTTGATGGCACCGACTTATCTCTATGGACTCATGTTGGGCCGGATGGGCCAGATGACTTGAGGGCTGCTCAGTGGAAAGTGGAGAACGGCTACTTGGAAGTCGTACCACGAACGGGCACGATGCAAACGATCGAGTCGTTCGGGAGCTGTCAATTGCACATTGAGTGGCAATCGCCTGAGAAGGTGCGAGGTGACAGCCAAGGCCGGGGAAATAGCGGCATCAAGATCATGCAAGTTTATGAAGTTCAAGTTCTCGATTCGCACAATAACCGCACGTATGCCGACGGTTACGCCGGTTCGATGTACGGTCAATATCCGCCGATGGTGAATGCGACTCGCAAGCCAGGTGAGTGGCAGGTTTACGACATCATCTTCGAGGCACCAAAGTTCAAGGACGATGGCACGCTTGACGAGCCAGCCTATCTGACTTTGATCCACAACGGTGTTTTGCTGCATCATCGACGCGCCTTTTACGGACCCACCGGCGGACGTGTTGTCCAAAAGTACAACCTGGATTCGCCCGTTGCACCGCTAACGCTCCAAGATCACGGTAACCCAGTTCGGTTCCGTAATATTTGGCTTCGTCCCTTGAGTCTGTAAGCGTCTCGTGATCAATAAGTAGGACAGGCTGCCAGCCTGTCCCTGGTGAAATGACAGGCTGGCAGCCTGTCCTACGTTCAAATTCGTCAGTTGTTGTTCACGCGATCCTAAGCGACATAGCCTCCTTGTTCACAGCGTTTTCCTCCTGGCGGATTGCTGTCAAACATTGCATCGGCGTTGACGTGAATCGGTTCGATTTGTTAACGCCAATGGGTTCCGGCGAATTGCTGTCCGGAGCGAGTTTCACGACATTGGTGGCAAGGAGGCTCGGTGATGCATTCGCTCAGCGTATTGGTTTGGCTTGTCTTGAGCGTCGTTTCTGGGGACGACGCCAAGCAGTCGGCAACCAGCCGACAACGTGTCGACTTGATTGAACTCAATCACTTCGTCGACAACGAGGGACGCGAAGTTTTTCGGCAACTCATTTTTTATGATTGGTCCGAGACGCACCACCGTTACCACGTTCGCGCCTGGCGATTGGTGAAAGACGCGAGCCAATTGCCCCAACGTCATTGGTCGCCGGCGATCTACCAGAGTACGTGGCACGACGATCACCAGCTTCGGCAAGTTTGGTCGCCCACCTATCGAGAAACATGGAGCCAAAAAGACCCCGAGCGAGCGAATCGCGAAATCCTGCCGGAGGATCAACGTGTGCCGTTGTGGCGATAACGCGTGATCCAATGCCGCGTGTATTCTTGGCCCAGCGAACAGGTCGAGACTAACCTTCTTGGCTAACCAATCCGGGCATGCGATCCAAGAAAGATTTTGTGTGATCGAGTATCTCGTTATACGGGACAAGTTCGACGTCCTCGCCAAGTACTTCGACCTCAATCGGACCGCGATAGTGATGTTCGCAGAGCGTTTGCCAGATCGTCGCTAACGGAACACAGCCTTCGCCAAGCAGGCATCGATTCATTTCTCCCAACGGGCTATGTCGGGCATCGCCGAGTTGCACAAGTGCCACGTGTTCAATGACTTCCGGAAGCCAACGCAATACCTCATCGTCCATACCGACGTGGTACGTGTCCAGAACCAGACCAAGGTGCGTGCTCGCAATGGTCTCGACAATATCAAGCGTTGATCTCAGGTCATTGACGAACGACCATTCGTCGCCACACCCAGGATGAATCGGCTCGATCGCGAGTCGAACGCCAAAGTTTTCGGCAACACCCACAAGTTCTTGTAGTGCTTCAATCAACGTCCTTCTCGCGTGATTGCGAATGTGATTGTTGCGTCCACCCGCAAGGACGATCACGGTTTCGGCTCGAAGATTCGCTGCATCACGTATGGCACAAATTGCATCGGACACTGCGTCTTCGAATGCTCGTCCGTCACTGCCCGTGAAACCGCCAGCCCAAGAAAGACTCGTCACCGATAGTGATGATTCCGCGAGTAATTCAACGGCACGCTCCATGCCGAAGTCTTCTAACTTTGGTCGCCACACTCCAATTCCTGAGAAGCCACGTGCGGCGTAACCTTGGGCGTCTTCTGCAAAGCTCCATCGGAGCGTTGACAATTGGCTAATGGCGAGCGTGGTCATCCGTGGTTTGGCTGCCTGGCGAGTGGTGAGTCGTTTCAAACGCGTCCGCAGTATGCAGTCCCGATCGATGTCTGTAAAGATTTGTTCTTATGCTCGCATTTCTATTTTAAATGCGGCAGCCTTCGGCCTTGACTTCGAGCGATCGCGAGTTGATTTCCGATTTCGGCAATTGTCAATGGAACGATCGACATGGTCATGAGCGTTTGTGGGTCGATCTCGCTACTTGCGCGTCGCTTGGCAAGTAACTCGACTTCTTCTTCGAGCGAGTGTAACCACGCTGGGACATCGATTCCCACGCCTGTGGGGTGTTGTGTGAGCACTTCCGCTTCTTGATCGAGCAATTCGAACGAGCGACTTGGTTGATCCAGCTCTGCGTCGCGCATCGATGGTCCCACCAGTGCGCGCATGCGATCAATGGTCATCGGTTGGATGAATCGTTCGAGAATATGATCAGCAACCGTAGGCATTCGCATGGCATAGTCGCTTTGCAGTTCTCGCAGTTTCTGGACATAAACTTCCGCTTCTGCACCAATGCGATCACTGAGACTTCGCCTCCATCGCATCGCGGCGTTTTCCAAACCACAGCGAACGAGCACCTCATGTGCCCACATGACCGGTTTCAGGTTCCACGCGATCCGTTCATACCGAGCCCGAAGTCGGAGGAAATCGAGGAACATGTAAACCAAGTCGCCTCGATCGCTTTGGGTGGTTGTGCTGTTGTAATCGAGGTATTCCGCATGATGGTCGATGATCGCATCGTAAACAAGTGTGATCCACCGTTCGGCTTCTTCGATGGTGAGCTTGCCTGATTCCAAGTCCGCGTAGAGCTTGGTGTCTTCGAGTTGATCGTCGCCTCGCTCCATCGAGCGCCGCAGCCAATGTCCGACACCTTGGTGCAAAATTGCACGAACGTTGCTGAGTTGGAGATAGTTCTGGGTAAAGATCGGCTCGCCGTATTCTTTGATGAATTCGACGAGTTTGTTCCACTTGGTTGTGCCTGTCACCAGTTCCAGTGGCGAAAGTCGCAGTGTTTGGCTGTGGGCGAGCCAGCTTGCGAGCAAGATCTCAGTCAGCCGCTCGAGAACTGGAATAAGCGACTCAGCAAACTTTGCCTCGCTCAGTTTCTTGTTTTTTAGCGTCAGCGATTGTCGAGTTGATTCCACGAGCGATGCGACGAGTGATCGAAAACCAGCTCGAAATAACGAGTCAAACTCAGTGACCGCGCCCACGCCGATCGAGTTTTGCTGTTCCATTTCGCGAGCGACTTCGACGAGCCGACAAGTTTCCGCGATCAGCCCGCGTCGTGGCAGCCAGTGCATGAGATGGCGTAGCACACGCTGTCTTAATCTCGCGGCATAGATTTTGACGGGATCGCCACCCTTGGACAGTGGAATGTAGAGCAAGTTCTTGTCGCTAAGTGCCGCTAAGAATGTCGGGAACAAGTCTCTTGCTCCTTCAATTTCTTTTGCGATCAAGGTGGCGTACATGCGAACGGCCATGGCATCGTCTTCGCCCATGTCGTCATGACCGTCGATCGAAGTCCACTCCACTTGCGGATGCGCAAGAAGCGCGCCGCAGATCAATCGCCTGGCGTCGGACATTTCGACGGCTGTGCCGATGATGCGTTCCATCAACGAATCCCGCAGCACTCGTCGGCGGTCATAGTTGCGCATGGAATCTTTGTCACTGCCGCCCGGCGTCACGTTATACCGACGTACGGCGTCGAGCAGTTCGAGTAACCCGATGCGATTTTCGCGGGCGCGTTTTGCCCAGCCATCGAGTGTTTCGATTCGAGCATGGCTTCGATCGGGGCGTTCTTTCGTCGATGTCGAGTCATCACACTCCGCTGACACTGCAATGTCGGCTGCTACCGACCACATTCGTGCTAGCGACTGAAGGAAGCTCAAGTGTTCAACGAGCCGCTTGGATTCCGCTTCAAGTTCATCCAAACTTCCCGTGTCGCTGAATTCGAATACGGCACCCTCGTTACCGTCGTTGGTGGTGTCGCGGTAAGTCATGCCTTCATAGGCAGCATCGAACAGTCCGCTGAGACCATCCGAGTCGCTTTCGTCGGCGGCGGTTAACTCGAGTTCTAAGTCTTTGCCACGGGATTTCGGCTTACCGAGTCGGAACTCCGGCGCCGACCAAAATTGTTCTGCGTTGGCCTCGAGATAATCAAAGAACTTAGTCGCCAGCGGCCAAATCTCTGACATGTCATGATCGGGAGTTTGGTCAATGGAGGGCTCGCCAAAATTGAACGCATCCCCGTCGCACGATCCACGAAGGTGCAACAGCCAACGCTCGGCCAATCGAGGCAATGAGCTGCCGCCTTGTCGCAATCCCACTTGATCGGCGTTACTCAGCCAATGCACGAGCAAAGCCATCGCAGGCACAAAGTCTTTGCGTTCCAGGAGTGCTGTGATCACCAGTGCATAAGCACGCGGCGAGTCAAAAAGGTCCGCGTGTGGAGCCCAGAACGCAACATCACCCGCCGCTGCGCCACCGCGGTGCCACAAACGCAGCGCACGGGCCACAAGTTTCGCGGACTCAAAGGACTCGAGCGGATCGACCGCTTCGAGCGATTGCACTGTGTGTGCTGCAAAGGCTCGCCACCAATCGGCGATCTCGCCGTAGATCGTCTCCATCTCGGCATACGCAGCTTCATCATCGCGTGCCGCCGCTTCGCTCCAAACTTTGGCGGTGAAGCCAAACAGTTGTTCGATCAAGTAGACAATGTCATCGACACGCGTGTCGTGAACGGCCGCTTCGGGACTTGGGAACAAACTAAAGTTCGCGCCGAATCCGAGAATGTCCCATGGATCCACAAGAGCGCCGCACTGAATTGCACGCTGGAATAACTCCCACGTCGCCCGCGGGATCGGTAATGCATCTTCCAACTTATTCGCTCGAAGCGATCTCAACCCGAGCGTCATTGCACTGTCGATGCGAACCATCATCCGCGCCGAGGGTACGGAAACGGCGTCCGCTTGTTTCTTTGCCGCGTCGGGATAGCCCATTCGCGCATAAAGCCGAGACAGCTGCACGTGTTGTAGTTGGGCCGCACGACGCAGCGCAAGAGACGCGTTGAGGTGTTGACGAGCGGCTCCGAACGGTTGACGGCGTAGTTGCTGTTCGGCCTTGAGTCGCTTCGCATGTGCCCCTGTGATTTGCTTTAAGCATTCTTCGTAGAACGCGTCACGATAGCTGGCAATGGGCTTCATCATCGAACCAAGAGTCACGTCGCTGGTGTGAGCTCCCGGTCCCCAGCCGCTAATGCACGAGGCCATGAGTATCGTTCCCACGAGCACCGTCGCAGCTTCGGTCATCAATTCGGCACGATCGATCTCCGGATGATCTGTGACCCGACCCAACAATGCGTTCAAGGTGACTTGTCGAATCACAAAGCGAGTGAAGTACCCACCGCCGGAGACTTGCCGTTCGTCCCATTGGCCAAAGTGATAGTTGGGCCGCCGATTGACAGGGTGATCAAAGTCGTACGCTCGTGGGTCGAGCGATAGTTCGTCGAGTCTCGCTAAGTCGAACGACGCCATCATCAAGATTTCTGGGTTCGTTTTCTCCAGAATCTCAAGAGCTAAGGTTACGACATGGTGATACGGTCCCGCCGACACGCCCGCGCCACGTACGAATAACGGGACGGGACGCACGAACTCATTCAAATACGGCTCGCAGCGCCGATTTTCGAGCATCGCAACAGGTCGATAGCCAACGAAATCATTCAGCCGACGGATGGTCGCCTCGATAATCGCTTGGTCGTCTTTGTTGCTGGTTTCTTGTTTATTGCCGATCTTCTGTTTGCTGCCAAACTCATGAAGCAGCACCTCAGCGCATCGAGCTAAGAAAAAGCCGTTGAAAAGTATTTCGGGCTCTTGGTGGAACAGTAAATCGCGGTGAAAGTCCAAGTACGCTGGGAGCAATTCACTCCATAGCAATCGAACAATCGTTCTTGCCTGGCTGACATCTCGAAACGCGGGTGACTCTTTCTCGAGCCGGTTGATCGTTTCGACGAGCCGGTCTTTGAGCACCAACCACGCGTCGGGGCTCGAAAGCGGATTGCCGTGAGTCGCATCGTCGTAAATGGTGTTCCAGGCCGCGAGCGTCGCCGGATCACTGGTTCCCGAAGAGAAATTCAGATACCCCGCCAGCCGTTGTAGCGCTTCGCTCAATGTTTCGGAGGACGGTGGGTGGAGCATCGCAGACGCGAATGGAGGAGGGGGATCGATTCTCGTCGTAGCCGACGTCCATCGACATTGGCAAGTTCCAATATCGTGCGACTTCGGCTACGGATCGAGACAGATTTACACACTGGCAAGCACTATCGCTTGGCCTTCTTCTTCGCTTTTTTTGCCGGCTTGGCCACCGACTTGGTGATCGGCTTGGCTGCAACTTTCTTCGCTGTCTTCTTGGCGGGTTTGGCTGCCGATTTGCTCTTTGCCGATGGTTTGCTCTTTACTGCAGCGACGGGCTTCGCCGACTTTGCTTTTTTCTTTTTCTTGGATGGCTTGGCGTCGACCGCCGTCCCCCCAGAGTTCTTCTTGCTCTTGCTGCTGCCGAAAATCGAGGCCCAGCCATCGGCGTACTTCTCGCTTGTACCTACACGCAAAATTGTCATCTATGTGATCTCCTTTGATCAAAAACTTCCGCGAACAACTGGTCGTAAAGCGTGGCGGCACACGCATCGATCGGCCAGTAACAAAATGTAAATTTTAGGTTGAGTGAATGCTCTTGTAACGCATTCGCTTCGACACGGTATTGGAGTCCTCGCCCAGACGCTCTCGCAGATTGTTTTCGTAGATTTCGAAGTTGCCTTCGCACCACGTTAGCTTTCCGTCGCCTTCAAACGCGAGGATGTGGGTTGCCAATCGATCCAAGAACCAACGGTCGTGGCTCGTGACAATCACGCATCCAGCAAAGTTAGCAATCGCTTCTTCCAAAGCTCTCAGCGTATCAACGTCCAAATCATTGGTCGGTTCGTCAAGGAGCAGGACGTTGCAACCGCGTCGAAGCAGCTTCGCCAAGTGCACGCGATTCCGCTCCCCACCAGACAATACACCGACCTTCTTTTCTTGGTCTGTCTTCTTGAAATTGAATCGAGACACATAGCTTCGAGCGGCAATCAGCCGTCCGCCGACATCGATCGACTCGTGTCCACCGCTGATTTCTTGAAAGACGGTCTTGTCGGGATCGAGCGAATCGCGGCTCTGGTCCACGTAACCCATCTCGACGGTTTGGCCAATGCGAATCTCGCCACTGTCTGGGGTGTCTTGTCCCGTCAAAATGCGGAACAGTGTCGTTTTGCCGGTGCCGTTGGGGCCAATCACACCCACAATTCCACCAGGTGGCATGCGGAAGGACAAGTCGTCGATGAGCACCTTGTCGCCAAATGCCTTGTGCAAGTTGGTGCCTTCGATGACAAGGTCACCGAGTTTTTTGCCCGACGGAATTTGAATTTCGAGTTCGTCGGGTTGGTCTTCGTATTGCTGGGCGGCCATTTGCTCGTAGGCTGAGATCCGCGCCTTGCTCTTGGCTTGGCGAGCTTTCGGGCTCATGCGAATCCAGTCGAGTTCTCTCGCGAGTGTTCGTTCCTGGGCTTTCTGTTTGTTTTGTTCCGTTGCCATCCGCTTGGCACGGTTTTCCAGCCACGCGGTGTAGTTGCCTTCGACCGGTATACCGCGACCGCGATCGATTTCAAGGATCCACTTAGCAACATTGTCCAGGAAGTAACGATCGTGCGTTACTGCGACGACGGTCCCAGCGTAGTTGTGCAAGTGTTGTTCGAGCCAAGCGACGGATTCGGCATCCAAGTGGTTGGTCGGTTCGTCAAGTAGCAAGAGATCTGGTTGGCGAATCAGCAGTTGGCACAATGCGATGCGGCGTTTTTCGCCCCCGGAAAGCGTCGTCACACCAGCATCACCGGGTGGCAAATTCATGACCGCCATCGCGACTTCGACTTGGCGATCCAGTTCCCAAAGGTTGTTGGCATCGATGACGTCCTGCAGTTTCGCCATTTCGTCACAGAGTTTTTGCATCTGGGCGTCGTCGGTGACGTCGCCGAGCATCATGCTGATTTCGTTATAGCGATCAAGCACTTGACGGCGCTCGGTGACTGCTTCTTGAACGTTCTCAAAAACAGTCTTGTCGGGGTTGAGTTGCGGTTCTTGCGACAGGTAGCCGGCGGTAAAGCCTTTGCCTAATCGTGCGACACCCTCGAACTCTTTGTCTTGCCCCGCCATGATGCGAAGTAACGTCGACTTGCCGGCACCGTTCGGGCCGAGCACTCCGATCTTTGCACCCGGATAAAAAGCTAGATTGACCCCATTGAGCACGATTTTAGGTCCGTGCTTCTTGGTCAAGTTCTCGACTTGATAAATGAATTGTCCAGCCATAGTTCAGGTTTCAGGTTACAGGATTCAGGCGACAGGTAATTTGTAATAATCCGTGGTGAAAGGTTTCAATTGTCTCAGCTATCGTTGTTCCTGATACCTGACTACTGAAACCTGCTCACTCTTTTTATTCCCACTCGATCTTTATTCCCACTCGATCGTCGCAGGCGGTTTGCTGCTGATGTCGTAACAGACGCGGTTCACGCCCTTCACCTCATTGATGATCCGGGTGCTAATTCTCGCGAGTAAGTCGTACGGAAGCCGACTCCAGTCTGCGGTCATGAAGTCATCCGTGTTCACGCTGCGAAACGCAATTGCATTGTCGTAGGTTCGGGCGTCACCCATCACACCAACGCTTTGAACGGGCAGCAGCACAGCGAACGATTGGCTGGTTTGACGATAAAGTCCAGCAGCTTTGATCTCGTTTACAACAATCGCATCGGCTTCACGGAGAACCGCGAGCTTCTCGCGAGTTACTTCGCCGAGGCAACGGACCGCCAAGCCTGGGCCCGGGAACGGATGTCGCCACACAAGCGTCTCGGGCAAGCCGAGTTCAGTGCCCAGTCGTCGAACTTCGTCCTTGAATAAATCTCGCAGCGGTTCGATCAACTCGAACCCGAGTTCCTCAGGCAAGCCGCCGACATTGTGGTGCAATTTAATCGTTGCCGCTGGTCCGTCTGGGTCCGCTCCGCTCTCGATCACGTCTGGGTACAAGGTGCCCTGCGCGAGGAAGTGAGCATCTTCGATCTTGAGGGCTTCTTCTTTGAAGCACTCGATGAAAGCATGTCCTATGCGACGTCGCTTCTCTTGCGGTTCGCTGATTCCCGCCAGCGTGTTCATGAACCGTTCTTCGGCTTGCACGACCCGCAAGTCGGCCTTGAAGTGCGTGGTGAACTCGTTGATCACAGCGGCCTGTTCGTCTTTACGAAGCAAACCGTTGTCCACCAAAATGCAAGAAAGCTGCGGCCCAATCGCTTTGTAAAGCAAGGCTGCGACCACAGCGGAGTCGACGCCACCGCTGAGTCCACAAATCACTCGGCGATCACCGACTTGTTGGCGTACATGTTCGATTGCGGCGGCGGCAAAATCACCGAGGTGCCATGTGCCTTCGCAACCGCAAACACCGATCACAAAGTTGCGCAAAACCTGTCCGCCCAAGGGCGTGTGCGTGACTTCGGGATGGAACTGCATTCCATACACAGGCAACGTACGGTGCCGGATTGCTGCGTAAGGGCACGTTGCGGTGCTAGCCAAGGGCTCAAATTGATCCGTGATCGCAGAGACTTGATCGCCGTGGCTCATCCAGACATCAATGTTTTCTGGAAGCCCGTTGAACAGCGAGTCCCGTTGTGACAAGTTGCATTTCGCAGGCCCATATTCGCGAGTGGGCGTGTTATCGACGCTGCCGCCGAGTGCCTCACAGGCGAGTTGCATGCCGTAACAAATGCCGAGAACAGGCACACCGAGCTCAAACAGCTTTGGATCGCAACGCGGGGCGCCGGGTTCGTAAACACTCGACGGACCGCCCGAGAGAATGATTCCCTTCGGGTTCAGTTCGGCGATGCGGTCTGCCGACAAATCGTGTCGCAGGATCTGGCAATATACGTTCTGTTCGCGGACGCGTCGCGCAATCAGTTGGGCGTATTGCGAGCCGAAGTCCAAAACGACGATCTTCTCGTCCGTCAACGATTCACTCGGTGAAGTTGCCCTTTCGGCAGCAGCGGAAGACTGTTGGGCAGCAACGGAAGAGTCGTGCGATGTTGAAATTGGTGTGGGTCCACTCATGCGAAAGACGCGTCTCAATGGAGCGTCAGATCTTTGTTATCGGTTGCGGTCGACGCCAGCGGGTGTCGCGTGATCGAATCACGAAGTGTAGAAAAACAGTCATTCTTCCCCAAGGGGCTGCAGCGAAGGAATCGGGAATCAGGCTGACGTTGGCCAATTCTCGTGCAATGGCTATGACAGAACAAAACTGACAGTGGAGCTTAGAGCGTGCGAATTCTGTTAACTAACGATGACGGTGTTTATGCTCCCGGTTTGGCTGCGTTGCATCGCCAACTTCGCCACCTGGGTGAGGTTGTGGTGATTGCTCCAGCGACCGAGCAGAGTGGGGTCGGTCATTCGATTACCTTTTTATCGCCGCTGACATGCAAGTCCGTCCACCGTGATGGCCAGCACTGGGCAACGGCGGTGGAAGGGTCGCCAGCGGATTGTGTCAAATTAGCAATCGCTGAGCTTCTTCACGATAATCCCGTCGATTTGGTGGTCAGCGGCATCAACAGCGGGCTCAACGCCGGCATCAACGTTTTGTACAGTGGCACGGTGGCGGCTGCGATCGAGGGTGCATTTTTCGGCGTTACGAGTGTCGCCGTGTCACTCGAATACGACGAAGACGCAGACTTTGACGCGGCGGCGGTCATCGCCCGTAATGTCATCGGTGGCATCGTCACCCAGCCTGAGTCCAAGGGTGGTTTGTTCAATCTGAACGTGCCAACGGTCGCCACCTTAACACCAAAAGAGTTGAGCATTGTGCCGATGGGGCTCGCTCAATACGGTCGCCGATACGAAAAACGCAGCGACCCGGGTGGGCGGTCGTACTATTGGGCGCTATGGGCCCAGCCCGACGAGCCGCCACCCGAATTGACCGACCTGACCGAGCTCAGAAAAGGCAACGTCACCCTCACTCCTTTGCACTTTGACCTCACTCGGCACCCACTCTTGGGACAAATGCCAGCCTGGGGACTCAAGGCTTAACTCGTCTCGCGAGCTCATTTTTGGTGGAGTTCGCCGTTTGGAGCCCTTCCGAATTGATCTGGGGGGAGGTACCCTTTGGAGCAACAATTTTTGCCGCGAAAACGCTTGATCTAACCCGAATTCTTTGCGAGTGAACCTGGCCATGAGTACGACTGCGACTGACATTCAAAAACTGGCCATCGACACGATCCGAGCGTTGAGCATGGACGCAGTCCAGACGGCGAACAGCGGACACCCGGGCACTCCGATGGCGCTCGCTCCGATCGCTTACCAAGTCTTTAACCATGAAATGAATTACGACCCGGCCCAACCGCATTGGCCAAACCGCGATCGTTTTGTGCTCTCGTGCGGTCACGCTTCGATGCTGCTTTACAGCACGTTGCACTTAATCGGCGTTCGCAAAACGGACGCCAAGGGCAAATTGCTCTCCGGCGATTCAATCACACTCGACGATATCAAGCAATTTCGACAAATCGGAAGTGTCTGTGCCGGTCACCCAGAATACTTAGAAGCAGCCGGAATCGAAACGACGACTGGTCCACTCGGTGCCGGTGTGAGCAATTCTGTGGGCATGGCGATGGCGGCGAAGTGGCTTGCCGCCAACTACAACACCGATAAGCACACGTTGTTTGACTACAACACCTATGTGTTGTGCAGCGACGGCGACTTAATGGAAGGCATCTCTACCGAAGCCGCTTCAGTCGCTGGGCACTTGCAACTCGATAACTTGTGTTGGATCTACGACGACAACAAAATCACGATTGAAGGCGATACCGATCTAGCCTTCAGTGAAGACATGGGCAAGAAATTCGAGGGCCTTGGTTGGAACGTTTGTCATGTCAGCGACGCGAACGACTTGAAGCAGCTTGCCAAGGCGATTGAAAGCTTCCACGCGTGTAAAGATAAGCCGACGATGATCGTCGTTCGCAGCATTATCGGCTTTGGTGCACCGAATAAACAAAACAGCCACGAAGCTCACGGAGCACCTCTGGGTTGGGATGAGATTGCCCTCGCGAAAGAAAGCTACGGGCTGCCAAAAGACAAGAAATTCTACGTTCCCGATGGTGTTCGTGAACACTTCCAGAGCAATCTTGGTGCACGCGGTGCCGAGGCCTCACAAGCTTGGAACAAGGTGTGGTCCGCCTACCAGAAAGCGGATGCTGCCAAGGCGGCTGAGCTGACGGCAATGTGGGAACGCAGACTGCCCGCAGGTTGGGATAAAGACATCCCGGTCTTTGAGGCCAGCGAGAAAGGTGACGCGACGCGGAACACAGGCGGCAAAGTGCTCAACGCGATTGCTAAGAATGTGCCGTTCATGATCGGTGGTAGTGCCGACCTTGCACCAAGCACCAAGACGATGCTGACCTTCCAAGGCGCAGGCGAATTTTTGACTGGCGATTATGCCGGTCGCAACTTGCACTTCGGTATTCGTGAACACGCAATGGCTGGTATCGTCAACGGACTTTGTTTGTCCGGTTTGCGTGCCTACGGCGCGACGTTCTTTGTCTTTACCGATTACATGCGTGGTGGCATGCGATTGAGCAGCATCATGCACCAACCGTCAATGTATATTTGCACGCACGATTCGATTGGGGTGGGCGAAGACGGACCGACGCACCAGCCTGTGGAGCATCTCACGGCTTGCCGTGCGATTCCTGGGTTGTATACGTATCGTCCTGGTGACGCGAACGAAGTTGCGGAGTGTTATCGCACGGCGATGCAGATCGGTGACCACCCAAGTTTGTTTGTGCTCTCACGCCAAAATATGCAAACGCTCGATCGTACCCAGTACGCGGCGGCCAGTGGTTGTGCGAAGGGTGGTTACGTCTTGCTCGACTGTGAAGGCATGCCTGACGTAATCTTGATGGGTACGGGGTCAGAACTTGGGTTATGCGTTGAAGCTGCCAAAACGCTAGCCGCGAGCGGCAAGAAGGTTCGCATTGTTAGCATGCCGTGCATGGAGTTGTTCGCCCAGCAAGATCCATCGTACATCGATAGCGTCTTGCCGCCTGCGGTGACCAATCGCGTGGCTGTGGAAGCTGGTATACGCATGTGTTGGGATCGCTGGATCGGCAGCCATGGCAAGTTCGTTGGCATGCAAGGATTCGGTGCCAGTGGTCCGTTTGATCAGGTTTACACCAAGTTCGGAATCTCCGCTGATGCTGTCGCAAAGGCGGCATTGGCTTAGTGCGTTGAAGTTCTCAATTTGATTGAACCCTGTAGCGAACCGTGCGACAGGGCATGCTACACTGGTTCGACCCAGTTCGGATGCCAGTCGCCAGGGACCGCACACATGCAATTGAATCGTTTCGTCTTTATCCCGTTCAGCGTTTGCCTGCTTTTTTCGACCGTCCACGCGGATTGGCCCCAGTGGCGTGGACCCGACCAAACGGGTTACGTCGATTGCGGACCGCTCCTGCGAGAGTTGCCCAAAGAGGGCCTCAAAGCGATCTGGAAATTCGATGGAATTTCCGGTGGTGATTCCGGCGGATGGAGTTCTCCCGTCATCGCCGACGGCTGTGTCTATGCTTACGCTCACACCAAAGAAAAAAACTCCGAAGCCGATCTCGGCGAAGAACAATTTCCTTGGCTGGCGCCGGATAAACGCGGACATTTGACGCAAGCCGAGTACGAAGAATACGAAGTCAAACGGCGCGACGAAAATGAACGTCACGCGAAGGCTTTCCGCTTCGAAGAACGATTGGTGTGTATCGATCTAGTCACAGGCGAGACAAAGTGGGACCATCGTCAAGAAACCGTTTACACGCGGTTTACCCAGTCGAGTACGCCAGCCGTTATCGACGGGCGAGTGTTTGTCTTGTCGCCAAAACGGACGGCGTCATGTTTCGATGCCAAGACCGGAGAGGTGCTGTGGTCGAAGACGTTGCCGGGCGATTTCCGGGACGAGTTCTTTAGCAGCTCATTTGTGGTTTCGGGTGACACAGCCTTGGTGGCATGTGGCCCCGTGGTCGCGCTGAATACCAGCGACGGTACACTGGTTTGGCAAGGCGATACACCACTGGATTACCAATCTCATAGCAGTCCGGTGGTTTGGCAATCGTCACAAGGTCCTGTTGTGATTGCAAACACGCAGGACGGAAAAACTGAGGCTTACCAAGTCAAAGATGGTAAGAAGCTTTGGGCGGTCGATTCAGGGGCTAGCCAGTCGACGCCAATTGTTACCGGTGACTTGCTTCTAACGTACGGCGGATCTCGAAAGAGTGGCCTGCAAGCGTTCGCGTTGAACGCAGCGACTCCGGAGAAAGAACCGGAGCAATTGTGGGTGTTCCAGGGCGCAGCGGATCAAGGTTCGAGTCCGGTCGTGATTGGAAACTTTGCTTTTGTCCAGGGCGAAAAACGTATCGCCAAGATCGACCTGGAATCAGGTAAAGCTCGATGGCAAGAGACGTTGAAGGTTTCGAATCCGCGTTACACATCGCTGGTCGCAGCCGGTGGCCAGTTGCTTTATGGCTGGGAAGGTTTGCTGGCAATGGATGCTCAGTCAGACGACTTCACACCGCTTTATGATGCGGAAGTAACCTCCGACGGCCGGCTTATTGCTGGCGATGATTTACGATTGGAGCTTGGGTTGGATAAGTTGGGGTCCTCGACCGAAGACTTGTCCGCAGCGGAAAAAACTTGGCAACGCGAAGCTGTCAATTCCGGGCCTGTAGCCTGTACAACGCCGGCACTCAGTCATGGTAAGATCGTTCTGCGGCTGAAACGCTCACTTGTCTGTTTTGACCTAATGGCCAAATAACGCAAATCGTTCAAATGCCCATTAACGTTTGATTCTTATCCCTTCCTGTCTTGTTAGTGTCGAATCGGATGCCGCAAGCGTGCTTAGTTTCGTGGTTGTTTCACGAATAACGTGTTGCATCGATGGGGGCTCGACGCGTTTTTACACGTCTTTTTTTACTTGAGCGAGTAATATTCGAATTTGCGACACTAAACTGGTAATTCGCACGGGTGTGTGTTATTGAATCCCCCCGATTCGATAGTTTGTTCTCAACACTCGATTTTCACGGATGATCATTACTGAATGCACTCCACCACTCGATTCGAACCGCAACCGACAATCACCCTTCACGGGTCGACCGTTCGTGACACCGACCCAAAATTGTTGGCACGTTATGACGAGCTGACGAATGATGGCAAAGTGAACTGGACCGGCCACTATAATTTGCTCAAGCTTCTCGGACGCGGGGGCCAGGGCGAAGTCTATCTGACTGAGTACCGAGGCACGGACGGGTTTACCGTTCCCGTCGCCATGAAAATTTTCTCGCCTGAGAGGTTTGCGGATAGTCGAGCGTACGATGAATCGATGCAGCGGGTCGCGTCGATTGCCGCACGAGTTGCGCTGATCCAGCACGATAATTTGCTTGACGTTCAGAATTTTTTCGAACGTCACCGCATTCGCATCATGATGATGGAGTGGATTGATGGCTACGACCTTCGGCAGCTGACATCACCCAGGTGCTTGGAGTTGCTCCAAGGTCGTGTCAGTAGTCGTCGTTGGAGTTACATCAACGAAGTTATTCTAACTGACGGTCCCGACCAATCACGGTTCAAAGCTGGGGTGGCTGTGGCGATTGTTCGCGAGTGTCTAGCGGCGCTGGCGGCTCTCCACCGTGAAGGCATTGTGCATGGTGACGTGAAGCCAGCGAATATTATGCTCAAGCGTTCGGGCCATGCGAAACTGATCGACATGGGTTCTGCGTTCGATTACCGGTCTCCGCCGCGCGACCGAGAATGCACGCCGCTGTACGCTGCTCCCGAAGTTCTGGAAAATTATGAGTCGACGCCGCGAAGTGACTTAGCGAGCGTTGGTTATGTGTTGATTGAATTGCTAAGTGGGATGAACCCGTTTGCGGGTAAAACTGCCTACCGTGAGATTTTGCAGGCGAAGCGTGAGTTGCCTGGGAATTTACATGAGGTGTTGCCCGAGGACGTTGTTCGAAATGAGCTGCTCATGAATTTCCTGAGAGGCTTGATTGCTCCGGATCCGAATCGACGTTTTCCGAGTGCTGAAGCTGCGGAGCACGTGGAGCAGGGTGCGGCCGCGTTCCATCGCCAGTTGATCTTGGGTGACATGGCCACGGAATATGACAATGACATCCGCGTCTGGCTCGAGGAGCTGCGACGACTCGAGACGGAATAGGTACTGATGACGCTTGACCCACTCGAAGTTGCCAAGGAAGCCGCTCGTGCCGGCGCCGTAGAGTTGATGTCGCGACGAGATTCATTTCTCGTGCGGGAGAAGGCTCCTAAGGACCTTGTCACTGATGCTGACCTAGCGTCGCAAGCGGCCATCCGAGAAATTCTCTCGTCTGCGTTCCCCCGTGACGCGTTTGTCGGGGAAGAGGAAGGTGAGAACGAGCCACTTCCAGCTGTTCAACGCGGTGAACGGGATGCGCCAGCGTGTTGGGTTGTTGATCCGCTGGATGGGACGGTGAATTACGTTCACCGTCTGCAGGGTTTCGCCGTTTCGATCGGCTACTATCGCAGCGGAAGAATGGTACTCGGCGTGATCTACGATCCTTTGAGTGATGAGATGTTTCATGCCGTCGAGGGTGGCGGAGCATTCGTTAACGGTCGCGCGATGCGAGTGAGTGGCTGCAGCGAGGTGTCCAACAGCCTGATTGCATGTAGCTTTCCGGCAGGAATTAAAGGTGATTCTCCCGAGATCGGACGCTTCACTCGCGTGCTTGAACAAAGCCGATCGTTGAGACGGCTTGGCTCTTGTGCTCTCAATATGTGCTACGTTGCTGATGGGCGATTAGATGCCTATTGGGCCACAAACGTCTCCGCTTGGGATTCAGCAGCTGGGACCGTGATCGCTCGTGAAGCTGGGGCAACGTTGACCGCGTACGACGGTAGCCCGCTGGATGACTGGAAGCCCCAGTTCTGTCTTAGTGCGAGTCCAGCATTGCACCAAACCATGCTCAAGCTTCTTGCTTAGGGCGACGACACTATGTCGATTGCCAAAGCCTTGGGTCAATTCGGTAAAAGCTGACCAGCAACTCAAACAGTTCGACGTGTTTTCTGGCCAACGTGTTTGGTTCGCCAAAGAATGTCTCGCTCGCAACCGCAAAGAACTCGGCTCGATTGGTTGCGCCGTAGGGATCGAGCAAAGTGTGTCGCCCGTTATCAACACTGGCAACGAGTTGGTCAAATTCATGTGTTGAGACCCGTTCCCAATGCTCTTGAATCATTGGATTCGCAAACGGGATCGAGCCACCCATTTCACCATCGAGTCCGTCCAAGTGGTGCGCAAACTCATGGATGACGACATTGTGCCGATCATTGGAATGTTTCGACTTGATCTCGTCCCAAGAGAGAATCACGTTGCCCGTGTCCCACGCCTCACCCACAACCTGGTTCACCAACCCGTCTCGCCGTCGCTCGATCACATGCGGATAGAGGAGTATTGAGGTCACGGATTCAAAGTAGAAGTCGCCTGCGCCAATCAACATCGTTGCGACATGACCGAGGATCGTAAGCTTCATGACGTCTGTGACGACGATTCCCTCACAGCCTTCGAATGTTTGTTCGTTGACGAGAATCTTGACACAATCGTCGAATCGCGATCGCAGCTCTGGCGGCAACCGCGAATACACCACGACGTACTTCTCCAACGTGTGGCGTTGTTGGGAAGCGAGTGGAGTTGACAGCCAAGCTTTCCGTCGACGGTTGCGAAAGAATGACCACATCCGTCGACATCGGTTTATGAGTAGAAGTTGTAGTCGGGGTTACGCGGATCAAAATCTGCGTTCGTCAGCCCCACGTTGACCTTCAAATCGAGGTAGTTGTATTCCTCAATTATTTGCAACTCCGCACCCGGTGTCGTTGGCCAATCGAAGGCGACGTATCGAATCGGAATGTTGTAGACGTCGTCGATGAAAATCTGGGCTTGATAGAAATCAAGCTCTGGACGCCGAGTGGGCTGAGTGACTTGCAACACGGTACACACGCGATCTTTCACGCGAGCGTTCTTTCGGAAGTCACACGAGACATCGCTGTATTGACGCGCAGTCTCGCCACGCTCAATCAACTTGACAATTAGATTCTCAACGCCAACTTCCGTCATTGGATAACGTTGGCCACGCATCGCCAGCATGCCTGTTGGCGGAAGATTGACGGTCGGCAAAAAGCGTCCCTTCAGCCCGCCTTCGTGTGCGACAATGTTGCCATCATTTGCATTCTCAACATAAATGACTTCGCGTCCCTTCACGGATGAAGGCTTCAAAAAGCCAATGTAGACACTTAATGGTTGGACGATTTGGCCGTTTTGAACTTTTCGATTTCGGATTTTCGCGAACATGTATTCATGTTCGCCAAGCGTGTTACCAATTCGCTCTCGTTTGACAAGCATCGCCGTGTAGTCGTTGATGTTTTCGCGAGAATTCACCAAACCACTTCGTGCAATATCGAGCGCTCGGTCGAGCGGATGAATCGCAGAAGTGGGTGGCGCGATGCTGCTGGCGTTCGCGACTCGGTGCACTGGCTCGCTGAGCTGAGTGTCGTCGCCATAGACATTCGAAGTGCCCAATACGCTATTCGTGGCACTCGCTGCCGCGAATGTTCCAAGAAGAGAGACGAAATGCCGTCTTTGAATGTTCATGACTGCTTCCTTGCCGTAACCGAGTGTTCCTTTGCAGCCTTATGCCGCGTGTAGATAGCTTTATCGCCACACGAATCATGTTCGGGTGACCGAACTCGAGGTAGCACGAGGAAGCGATTCGACCGTTGCGACCGTACTGCGACTAAACGCGTAGCTTCCAACTGCATCGTGTAGCCTTCAATAACTAGGTTAACGCGATTGCCCTTTTCCCAACCAGACCAATTGGGATCGGTTTACCAAATCGGTGAAACCATACGTCGCGGCGTTCGGAGTTTCATTGCAAGTTTCACGCTTTGGAGTGCAAACACGGCAAACCAGATCACCGCTTTCTGATTAGCGAATCTGTCAAACTTTCAATTCCTTTGTAAAACGTTCCGTTTTTTAGCCATGCTTCTAAATGTCTGCGATGGGCAAATGCCGTGAATCGCGGTGTTTCCAGGAAAACCTGCGTGTTCAATTGCGTTTGGCACGTTCCGTGCAATAGCGATGGATTACAAACACTCGACAACAGGTGTTGTGAGTCGTGTGACACTTATCTATCGCCGAATAGGCAAAGGAGTCTGCCATGTTAGTTTTGACACGAAAGATGAACGAGCAAATCTTGATCGGCAACGATATCAAGATCACCCTAGTTCGCGTTCGCGGCAATTCGGTTCGTATCGGAATCGAAGCTCCTCGAGATGTTCGCGTCGTACGCGGTGAATTGAAGGTTCATGACGAGGCATCTGGCATGAACAACATGGAACTCAGTTGCGAAGAGTTGCAACTTAGCGACCGAGAGGACGCGTTTGCTCATCCAGTTGTGATGCGTTCGCACAACGAATCGAAGACCAAGAAAGTGGCGAGTAAGTCATCCGGGGCGGTATCACGTCTCGATGAATTTCCGGCTGCATCCCATCCGTCATTCGACACGAGCGTGACGCGGCAGGTGTTTGTGGGACGCGTCGATCGAGATGGAGAAGCCGTTGAATTGCGTCGTGCTCCGCTCGCTCGTTTTATGTCGGCTCAGTAATTGCCAATTGCCCCCGGGGTAACAACCGAATTTTCGCCGCGTCTCGCGTTGCCCTGGAACGCATCACTTGCTGAAGGCTCGTTCAGGCTTTGGATGTCAAGGGACGGCGTAGCAGGACGGTCTTGGTGTGAATTGATCATTGCGAGTCGATCGTCCGAGTCGATTTCGCGTAAGTGTTCCAAGAGTATTCGTCGAACCTCGAATATGGCTTTGCCGGTCATGTGGATGGAAGTGTGGTCCGCGTTCACAACGAGTTCGCTTTCCACGTCGTCCATGTGAGCACTTTCATAGTCGACGACGCCGTCACCACGACCGGCGCGGCCTGTTAATAACGAAGAGTTTTCAAGTACGCCAACGATGTTGTGATATCGAACGTCGGGCGCTCGTTTTGCGCGTAGCATCACCGGGAAGATCGGCGACTCCGGCGCCAATGAATCAATTGCATTGGCAACCGTCAACAATTGTGTATTCTTAATCACGTCCGGATTGTCGCTTGCTAGGCGCTCGCCCGTTGATACCACCATTTGAGGAAGCTTGATGAACTTCCGTGCGAGCCATCGGGTGTAGTCGTTCGCAAATTCACTGCCTCGGTGTGGGGTGCTGATCGTGATCACCCGTTTGACCGAGTCGTTCGGTTTGAAGAATAGCGTGCTGACGAGTTTTGTCCGATCGGACTCGGGGCCTTTCAATTTCTCTGGCGGCTGGTCGCTGACGATCTTCCAGAACTCGTCACCGCTGTCGATAGTCTGCATTCGACTTACTAGTCCGCCCATGCTGTGGCCAACTAACACCATTTGATCGAGTTGACTGTCTTGTCGCACGGGATCGAACGCGTCACGCATGGCGACGAGATCCGTTCGTAACTGGGTTGCACTGAGCCAAAATGGTTGGCCCGAAGGATAGAGATAGAACCAGAACTGATAACGCTCGCGGATTTCTGGGAAGCTTCTAAGGTCATTGAACATATCCATCCACGTCAGCGGGCTGGACCAAAGCCCGTGCACCATTAGCACCGGAATCCGCTCGGGATCGTAGGGCTCGAGCATGAACAGGCCGCGTTTCTTTTGAGAGTCGTTCGGATCAAGCAAGCCTTCGGTTGCTAAATTGCGTTTACGAAAATCGGGGCTATCCAAAAAGAACGCGAGCGGTGTGGTTAAGTCGGTTTCGAGCGGAACCCATTGGCTTGCCAATTGGATTTGGTTGGCCGCGAGAGGGTCAAAAAATTCGAGAATGCAAGTGGGAGTCTCCCCAGCACGTTGGTTTCCTTGAGGCTTGACGCAGCGCATCATGGCCGTGACGGCATAGCTCAATCCTTCAGGGTAGTATTTTTCGCGAGGATCGCCTGCTTGCTGTGGGTCGCGGACTGCGATGAGCGGCACACCGAGTCCGTAGGTGGTGTGTCGGTTGTGAAGTGTTTCGATCTGGTAGTCGCTAACGAACTCGTACCGTTCAAACTCGTTCGCTTCCCACTGGCCTCGCATTTCAGTGCGGACCACGAACGTGCGGTCGGCCGTGTTGATCGTGTAGGTTTGGCCAGGCTTGAGGCTGTGTTCTTTGCAAAGCAGCCGAAGCGTGTCTTCGAGCGACTCGTTGTAAAGGTCACACGCAGCTCGGAACTGTGGATCATACGGATTTCGAGTGATTTGAAGATCATCGCTAAAGAGATAGTCATAGCTGTTCGTCAGTGCGACGCCAAAGAAGTTGAGTGCTTCGCTGTGACGTTCGTGTTTCTCGGACTTCTTGCCTTCGACATAAGCTAGCTCGCTGAGTGCATAAATGAGTTCACCGTCCGGAGTATCGGTGATGACTTGTCGGATTTGGGCAAAGCAGGCTTTTGGGTCCCGAGAATACTCGTCCTCAAGCCCATAACGGAGAAGAGTATTCCACGTTCGATCACTGATTTTAGGTCCACGCAGCCCGACCAGCCGAAGCGGCGTTGCCAGTGCATTCTCGCGAACCGATCGACTCGATAAATAACGAGTCGAGATGCAGCCAGGTGCCGAAACGGTCAATAGCATCCATAGCACGCTCTGAATCGCATAACGACGAACCAAGGGTCCGGCGTCGCGAATGCGTGAGATGGAAAGAGACAGTTGCATCGCGAGGCGGTCGTTCTCGATGTGATGGCGCGAAGGAGTACAGTGGCAATGAACCACTGAATCGGACGGTAGAAACCCTTCCCCATGCGTGTCAACGTGAGAGTTCCACCAGCGGAACTGGTTTGCGTGAAACAACTCGCTTCTGGTTAATGTGAAACTGGAAACACCGGTTTGATTCGTTGCCTGGTGCGAGGACACTGTCTATGGTTGATTGGACGCCGTGAAGACTTGCGAAAGTCTTCTTTCTTGCGATGGGATTCGCGTCAGCGTTGACTTTACGGATTTTGTGGGCAGTTCTCCTTGGGGAGCGGCCATGGCATGAATCCGGAAAACCAGACCATTCGGAGTGATCCGCCAGCCAGTGAACTGGTTGAGCAGGTCAACCTTGTTGTGCTGGTTTGTCAACGCGGAGGTTTTTTGACCGGGCACCCTTTGTGACCTATATTCCCCTGGCCGCGCTTTCTGAGCGTCTTCATGCGGTCATGGATTGGTTAAAGAATGGGTGGCATTTCTTGCCCAGACTGCAATCATCAGGCCTCCCCTGAATGACGCTCGCGATGGACATTAACGTATGTATCTGTTCGCACGGGTTGCC
Source organism: Pirellulaceae bacterium (assembly GCA_041739875.1). Lineage (GTDB taxonomy): Bacteria > Planctomycetota > Planctomycetia > Pirellulales > Pirellulaceae > JBBSJZ01. The sequence continues at coordinate 13,665 of JBGSNA010000349.1, read as the reverse complement.
CCACTCACATTGACGAAGCGAATCCAACTCGGTTTTGCTGCGGTCATCGTTTCAGTCGCCTTGAATGCATGTGCTGTGGGTGAAGTTCTCACTCCGGCCATGGCATCCAAGAGTGCAGTCCAGAGCGAACAGGACGCGCTCGATCAAGGCGTCAAGCTCGAGAATAGTGAATCTTGGGCTGACGCTGTTCGTCATTACGAGACCGAAAGCCGTCTTCACCCTGAAAGCAAGATGCTGTATCAACGTTTGTTGATCAGCCGATTGCACTATGATGTGAATCGTCGCTTCCAAGACCAAAGTTACCTGAAGAGTATTCGTGAGCTCGACAGCGAAGCGAGTCTTGGGCTTTATGCTGAAGTGCTGGCAAATTTGCAAACCCACTACGTCGATCCAGTCGATTGGTCGCGAATTCAACTTCACGGCACTGCGGCTCTTGAAATCGCGTTGACTGAGAAAGCCTTTTTGAACCGGGTGCTGCCCTCGGCCGATCCAGCCGAGATTGAGGCGTTTCGCCTTAGTGTTCATCGGAAAATGGTCGGTCGCAGCACTGCGACGCGTTTCGATCTTCGCGCCAACGTTGCGTTTGTCGCTGGATTGGCTTATGACGAGATCGGGCTTTCACGCACGGCAACGGTGTTGGAATTCTTGAGCGGCTCCGTTTCCACGCTTGATCCCTACACTCGCTTGCTATCGGGTAGCCAACTTGACGAAATGTTCTCCAACATTGAAGGCAACTTTGTTGGACTCGGTATCGAACTGAAGTCGCTCAATAACCGGTTGCAGATTCTGTCGGTGATTCCCGGCGGTCCTGCGGATGAAGCCGGAATTGTTGCTGGTGAAAGCATCGTGCGTGTCGATGATTCCCGAACAAGTGTCGTTGAGCCTGATTTTGTTGCTGACTTACTTCGTGGCCCCGACGGTAGCTATGTTTCGGTCACTCTAACGGACGCTAACGGAAAAGAGCGTGACTTGAACGTTCAACGTCGCCGAGTTGAAGTTCCATGCGTTGAGAATGTTCACTTTATCGATCCATCGGCCGGAATCGGTTACTTTCGTCTGACCAACTTTCAGAAGACGACCACGCGAGATATCGAGCGTGAGCTTTGGAATTTGCACCGAGACGGAATGCGATCCCTAGTGATTGACGTCCGTGGAAATCCTGGTGGATTGCTCTCAGCGGCTGTTGAAGTTGCTGACCGATTCATGAGTACCGGTCGAATCGTTACGACGCGTGGAAGGAATGCCCGCGAGAATTTTGATTACGCAGCCCACCGCCCCAACACGTGGGACATTCCGTTGGTTGTACTTGTTGACCGAGACAGTGCCAGTGCGAGTGAGATTTTCGCTGGTGCAATTGCCGACAGTGGACGAGGAACGATTATTGGAGAAACGAGCTACGGCAAAGGTAGCGTGCAAGGTATCTTCCGCATGCAAAGTGCTAAGTTCGGACTGTGCTTAACGACCGCCAAGTTCTATTCGCCGAGCGGACGTCCGATCAGCTTCAATGGGGTAACGCCGCATGTTTCTGTCGAACCCACATTTATTGCCTCACGCCCGAACGCAGAAGGCCGAGTGACTCTCGATAGCGAAGACGCGACTCTCCAAAAGGCGCTTGAGCATTTGGACGGCCGCAACTTGATCAGTCGGCGTCCATAGTCCTGCGAACATGATTCGTTCATCAATGAAAAACCCAGGTCTTGCAACCTGGGTTTTTTATTGCACAACAAATTAGCGAGGCAATCGAGGTGAGCTTGACTGTGGCGCACTCACTCCAGCGACCGTACTCATGGGACGTGGAGGTAATCCCGCAGCAACAAACAATCGACTCATGCCCACCATCAGTTTGTGCCACTTGTCAATGAACTCGGGAGTTCCGAGCAGAGCCGCATCGTCACGATCAAAGCCTTGCTCACTCACTTGGATCGACGGCTCCAGGTGCAAAAGCGCTTCGAGCATCAAATGATCTCGACAGTCCGTTTCGCTAAGGCCCTCGTCGTCGTAAATCCACAGATGAATGCTGAGTGCCTTGTCCATCGCAGAGAAAGCTGCTTGTTCGTTTGAGTTCGCAGTTAAAATGGTGCGAACGGGACCACATTGAACATAAAACTTGGCCATGCTGGCTTCCTTCCTTGAAACGGTCCTGAGAGAATGTTTCGAGCTTTGCTGCACTGTGATTTCGAGCAGTGTTGCTCGGTGATCTTGAGTAGTGCTGCTCGGTGATGTTGAGATAATCGCAGCCGCCTGGACACGTCTGGTCAATAGGACCATTGCATCGCAAGAAAATTTCAAATTTGCGCGGATTGCCGAGTCAATTGTGGTTTTCTAGCCTGCATCGGCCCACACGGTGGAGCCAGATCGGACTAAATTGGATCTCGATTCGATCTTGCAAGCCAATGTCTTTTCCCCTTCTCCCTCCCTCGTTCAACAAGATGAACTCATGCAGCGTTCTCCATCGTTTGCCACAGTCATCGCTCTACTCGTATTCAGCTCTCTCGTTTCTGTTGAAATGCTCGCGGCGGAGAGTGATTCGCCACGTCCGCTCAACGTCGTCTTTATCATCAGCGACGATTTCAATACGCGGCTTGGATGCTACGGTGACCCCGACGTCAAAACGCCGAACATCGATCGACTCGCAGCACGCGGTGTTCGATTTGAGCACGCTTATTGCCAGTTTCCACTATGTGGCCCAAGTCGAAATTCGATGCTGACGGGGCTCTATCCCGACTCAACGGGCATCTTGAAGAATCACGAGCTCTTTCGCCAAACAATCCCCACGCATCACAGCCTTCCGCAACTGTTTCGTCTCAACGGCTATTTCGCAGCCCGACTCGGGAAGCTCTATCATTATCACGTGCCACGTTCGATTGGTACCAATGGCGATGACGATCCAGGCTCATGGGAGCTCGAACTCAATCCGGCTGGATGTGATCGACTGATCGAAGAACCGGAAATCTTTTCGCTAACGCCCGGAACCTTTGGTGGCACGCCAAGTTGGCTAGCCTCCAATCGCGACGAGTCCGAACATACCGACGCCATGCTCGCTTCGGACGCGGAGTGGGTCATCGAGCGGACCGCTCGCAATGGGCACCGTCCGTCGTTCGTCGCCGTCGGTTTTTACCGACCCCACACTCCCTAAGTGGCGCCGAAGAAGTACTTCGATGAATACGAACTCAGCAAGATGCCAATTCATCGTTCCGTGGATGAGGACCAGAGCGACTTGCCCAAGCTTGCCACAGAAAGCCGCAAAGCGTTTGAGACCAAGTTCACGGATGAATTACGACGAGAAGCGATTCAAGCTTACTATGCCAGTGCGACCTTCATGGACGCGCAGGTCGGGCGTGTGCTGGATGCGATTGACAAACATGGGTTGGCGGATCGTACCATCATCGTTTTTACGAGCGATCACGGTTACCACCTGGGCGACCACCGGCTTTGGCAAAAAATGAGCTTATTCGAACAGGCCGCACGCGTGCCTTTAATCATTGCCGGACCCGGCATCGAAAAGGACGCTGTGTGCAAGTCGCCCGTTGGACTTGTCGATCTTTATCCGACGCTGGCGAACTTGTGCTCCGTTCAACTCATCGATGAGGTCCAAGGGCAAGACTTGTCGCCAATGCTCAAAGACCCCTCACTGCTTGGTCGCGGATACGCGCTGAGCCAGGTGACTCGCGGTCAAGCCTCGATGGGATACAGCCTCCGAACACCAACGTTTCGCTACACGGAATGGGACGGCGGTCAACTCGGCAGCGAATTGTATGACCACAGCAACGATCCAGAGGAACTGACCAACGTTGTGGATGTGGCGACGTACCAAACGAAACTGCCCATGCTAAAGCAACAGCTTGCCGAAGCGATCGCCAAAACCCAGTCGCCCAGTGGCAAGCGACCGGAAATTCAATCACCACTTCCGTGGCTACCGGACATGACCAACCCGTAAGTCAAGAACTGAAACTTGAGCCTACTGGGGCAACTCGGGTTCAGCATCGTCGGGTGCTTGCATCGCGTCTGGTTCTCCGAACTTGTAGGTCAACAGTTCGATGCCAATCTGGACGATGACACGTTCGCTTTCTGGTTGAATGACGAGTCGGGTTTCAAGTTCATTGGTTTGGGGAGCCACTTGTCGGCCCATCCGTTTGTTAATCACGTTGCCATCACGAACGTCCAACGCGAGTACATCGAGTTCGCGTAAACGTGAGCCAGTGGTGCTGTTCGTATTATGGCTTCGGGAAAGCAGAAGTACTGGAGTTGCCGACGGCGGATGTAACGTCACGCCCCACTCGGTGCTGTCATCGAAGCTCCAGCGTAGTGAAGCATCGTCAGTTGACACTGCAAACACGCCGTCAGTTCGCTGGTGCTGTAGACCGGAGGACGATGTTACCGTTTCGCTCGCCAAAGGCGATGATTGAATGTCCTTCTTCCCATAAGGGAGAACCATGATCTGGCCATCCAAGGCTACAGCGTGGATCCCCTGCAAATCAACCATTTCCGGCAATTGGCACTGGCCAATTTCTGTTCCCGATTGAATATCCCATAGCCACAGTTTGCCGCGATTATTGAGCACCACCATGTAGCGTCCGTCGATGACACGACCAAAGGATGCGTCGGTACCTTCGGCACTTCGGTTGGCTGCATCCGTCGTCAATTCGTGGATGACTGTGTTCGTAAACACATCGATCATACGAATCGTCGTTTGACGATTTGCGTCAATCGGATCATAGCTGAGCACAAAACGATTCTGTGCAGCCCAGACGGCGCCGTAGGTCCAGGGTTGAGTCTCGAGCTTCGCTCCGTCAAAGGCGCTGAATGATACGATTTCTCGTGTCTCAGGCGAGACAACCTTGATGGTGTGGCCATCGGACAAGATCGAGCCACTTCGCGGTGCATTCGCGTTGCGCCATAGTGTTGTCGATGTAAAAAGATCTAACGCCATGAGTTCGCCGCCTTGAAGCATAATGACACGATCACCCAGGATCGGTCCAACTCGAAATTCGGCAAGTGTCGACTGCGCCGTCGAGGTGATCATCCGATATCGGAATACAGTGTCTTCCAGCGGAGTCATTTCGCTCCGCCGTTTCGCGATGGGGCCGCTATCGCCGCTCCAGTCACGTCGCCAGATGATGGATTCGCCGGATCCCTCCAGTAACTCATACAAGTCGATGCAAAGTAACTCCGTTGGTGTCACGACCAACGAAACTCCACCATCGATCAGAGATTCTTTCTCGCCTTCATCGCGGCCTCGGATCCCATCGAGCGGTACTCCGCGTAGTTGCCCCATCGTATCGCGAAAAGCGATCGGGTTTTGGAATTCGCTGATCAGCTTCCAACCTGCGAAAGATGGGCCACCCGTCACGAACGTTTGTGCGATGCTCTGCGTGAAAGACTGCATCATTCGCCGACCTGTGCTCGGCGAGTCGGCCCAATTAAGCGTTGCTGTCTTCGGCCAAAGAGAATCCTTGGAGCCCGGTTGAGAAGCCTTCAGGTTCGAAAGTTCTGCAGCTCGCTCTGGGGCGGATAGAGCAAGCGACTTGAAATCGATTTCTCCAGCAGCCTCCACCGCGTTTTCGCGGAAACCACCCAGTAAGGACGTAACCGCCAGCGTCTCAAGCCGCGCATCGGATAACTCGCCTAATGCAACTTTGGACCACGACATGATGCCAAGTGATGAACGCTCAGCCTTCAGTAAATTTCCTTCGGTGATCATGCGTTGCCCGAAAGTGTCACGTATCGACTCAATGCTTTGAGTTGCACTGAAGTGTCGCATGACACGTTGCAACACGTTGCTCGATGCATTGGACAACGGCGTGATATTGGCGATAACCAATTCATCGATCTCCGCTCGCTCGGATTCGCTGGAACGGAGATACAAATCGTGCATCCTCGCCTCGATCCAGCAATCTAGAACGCACTGACGGGCCGGGTCCGCCAAACTGACCAAATCAATTCCTTCAATCGAGGTTTCAAGACGAATTTGCTCGGAAAGCTCGATCAATAACTTTGCGGTGTCAACAAATGCCTGCTTATCGAAGCCCGCTTGGACTCGCAATCCAAGCAACTCGACTCGTTCCAACGGACGTTCAATCAATTCCTCAAGGAGTGAGACGATCGGTCCGTCCATTGCGGGTGACTCACGCAGTGATCCAAGCATGGCCGAAATCGATAATGCATGAACTTCATCACTGTCCGGATTGATCGTGCGTGCCCGCATGAGATACTCGAGGGCTTCGTCACGCTTGCCTTCTTGAATAAGCAATTCTGATTTGCGAACCATTGCTTCAAAGTTGTTGGGGTCGCTTGAGAGGATCGCATTGACCGCCGGCTCTAGAGATTTTTCGCCAAAGGCGACCGAAAGCAGCGTTGGACTTTGTGAAATGAATTCACCAGCTGTGGCAATGAGGTTGCCAAGCGGATACCGCGTCGTGCGTCGTTCGAGAACGGAGCCATCGTTGAGCGAAATGCGGATCAGTTGATTCGAAGTCGTTGGGACTAAGTACTCGTTCGAGGCGAACAAACCGAGGCCACTGATTTGTTGACCCGCGGAGAGCCAATCCAGCGGCGTCGTCCAGATTGATTCGCCCGTCGCAATGTCCAGCGCTCGAATCTGGTTCGCACCAACAACAATGATCTTGCCGTCTCGAACGCCGGCTACATACCTAAGCTTGATCCGCAGCTTTTCAGGAAATCGGTCTTCGCCGGACAATAAATCCACGGCCAAAAGCTGGTCCGATTCAACAGGAGTCAGAATCACGGTATCGTCCGCAGCGATCGCCGCGCCGGCGTACCAACGTTTCATTAGCTGGCCTTGCTCGAAGCCGCTTGCGTTGAACATGGCATTACTTTGCTCCATGTTCCGCGGGTAACTCCGCCCCCAGCGCAGCATCTGGTCGACTAAGTCCACCGCTACCGTGGCGCCAGCACCTGTAGGACAAATCAGAACACCGCGTTGATACGTAGGAACAGCACCTGCGACGCGGCGGATCGGATCGGTTTCAATGCCACCGCTTTCGATCGCGACGAGTTGTTGTCGCCACAGTTCGATTCCCGAGCGCGGGTCGAGACAGCTCAAACACACGTCGCCTGCAATCTCGATGAGTACATAGAGTTGGTTGTCTAAGGGTAAAGGCGGTCCAAGAAAAAATGCATCCGAAAGACTCGTTGGTTGGTCCGCTCCGCTTCCGATCCGCCATAAGAGCTTTCCTTGCGTCTTGAGGTCCAAGGCAACCAAAGAATTGCGTCCCAAGTCTGCCGGGCGAGTGCCCTGCAGACCAATAATCGGATTGAACGTCGCCATTTCAACTTGGCCAAGATCATCCAACACGAATACTCGCTCACCGTCACTGGACATTTGACCAAACGGCAGGTCATTCCAGACTCGTTGCGTCAGTAGATCGCCTGGACCATCGTCACCGGGAATGGCATCGAAAGACTCTTCGTCTTCGTCAAATCCTTCGTACGCAGAATACCAAGGGTACTCCCAAATACGTTTTCCTGTGCGATAGTCCACACCTACCAGCCGCTCGGTCGTTCGCATTAAAAGTTGATCGCCCACCTTGAGCGGAACAAAACTCGGGGGCGGCAATTCACCTCGCGTCGCCATCTCCTCCGCCCGTTGGCTGAGCGTTTTCTCTTGGCGAGAACTCGCCGTGGTTTCGACTCGCCAGCGTGGACTAGCGAGTGGCATTTCACCGTCATCACCACCGTTGCGATCCAATGTACCACCAAGCAGACGATAATCAGAACTTCTTGATGTGGCGCCGCTACGGTTCGAAAGTTTTGAGTCAGTGGAGTAGTTCTTGATCCAGTCGCCGATAGTCTCTAATTGTTTGTCGTCGACTTCCCGGCCAGCAACCTTAGCCGCCGCAGCAAACAAGTCATCCAACGCTTTTCCCAAACGTCGTCGGGCTGTTGGGCTGGCTACAAGTTCTTCAAGGAGCAAATAGGTTGCTAAGGGGCGACCGCCGAGCCACTCTCGCTCAGCCAAAAGCATAGATGCCTCGTAACCAGCGTCCGTATGGAAATACTTCCGACGGACTAACGCCACCTTCGTCCAATCACGTGTTGTCGAGGCCTCTTCCAATGTCTTGCGTGCCAAAGCTCCGTAGCGAAGCTCGTAAATCTCAAAACCCTGTTGAGGTAGTTCGCCAATCAATCGCCGCGCTCGATGCAACAGACTTTCAGAGACAAGCCTTTGCGAAGATCCGTCGACTTCCACATCAATGAAAAAGTCTTGCCCTGCACCATCGTCTTCATCGATCGCGTCCGAATCACGTTGTAAAAGGTCGCCGAGTCGAACCACGGCGTCGCTGTATCGACCCTCGGCAATCGATCGCTCAGCTTCCCGCAGTTGCTGGGACATGCTTCGTGGAGGCTCGATGAAGCGAGCGGATGCTTGCCCTGGTATCGCTCGAATCAGCCCTTGAGCATTGCTCCTTGCCACGTCGAGAAATGTCCCCGCTGTAAGGAACACACCAACCGATAGCAAGATGCAGACAACGCTTCTCGGAGCCCGCGAAACGGCGAAATCTCGAAAAAAAAGCACGATGAATCCTAGGGAGTCGGCAATCGAAACGCCTCCGCGAGAAGCCGCGTCGAGGTCCTTCAATTGTAAGATACCGCTCGAAGCCTAGCTATGCTCTAACTTCACGGACAAAGCCCTGAATCTGGCTGAATACTTCGTCGGGTGACAGCATTCCGTCGATTCGACGTACAATTCCGTGAACCTTGTAATAGTCCAAAAGCGGTGCGGTTTGCGTATAGAAGACGCGCAACCGAGAGGCGATCGTCTCCGCTGTGTCATCGTCACGATGCTCGATCTGGGCACGCTTGAGCATCCGCGAAATCAGTTCGTCTTGTTGGACCTGCAAGTCCAACACCAAATCCAGTCGATCTTTGGATAGTAACAGGTGCTCATCAAGCATCTGTGCTTGGTTGATGGTTCGCGGAAAACCATCGAATAAGCACCCATCATGACAATCGGCTTCAAGCAACCGCTTGGTTACGATTCGGATGACGAGGTAGTCGGGCGCCAATCGGCCAGCGTCAATGTAACTCGCAACCAATCGCCCCAGCGCAGAATCCCCGCGAGTGGCACGAAGCATCTCACCCGTGCTTAAGTGAGGTATCTCCAACCACTGAGTCAGTCGCTTGCACTGAGTCCCCTTGCCGGCGCCGGGCGGTCCGATGAATACGATCCGCATCGACAAACCTTTGACACCGCTCAGACAAGAAACTCAGCCATTGAAAACCCGTTTAGACAACGGGAGTCACACCACCACCAGCACCTTCGAGTAATCCGCGATAGTTACGCATCACCAAGTGACTGTCGATTTTTTGAACCAAATCGAAAGCAACACTCACCGCGATCAACAATCCTGTGCCGCCATAGAAACCAGCGATCGCGTAGGGCACACCGAGTGAACCGTAAACGATCGTGGGCACAATCGCAACAATCGCCAAGAACGCTGCGCCCACATACGTGATGCGAACCATGACCTTCTCGAGGTAATCAGTCGTTCGCTTTCCAGGCCGATACCCGGGAATGAACGTTCCGCTGTCACGCAAGTTATCAGACATTTCCTTCGGATTAAACGTGATCGCCGTCCAGAAGTAACAGAAGAAGAAAATCAGAGCGACGTAGAGCAAGTTGAAGAAATACGATGTTTGGTCATTCAACGTCAACGAAAGTAGATTCAAACCGTTGAACGCTCCACCACCGGAAGCGAATTGCGATGCCAACGCTCCAAACAACATGCCCGGAATCATCAACAAACTGCTGGCGAAAATGATCGGCATCACACCGGCTTGGTTGATGCGAAGCGGCAAGTGCTGGCGAGTTCCACCATAGACACGACGCCCGCGAGTGAACTTCGCAGATTGAGTCGGGATCTTTCTCTGGCCAAGCGTAATGAACACCACGCCAAAGACAACGCCGACAAACAGCAAGACAAGCAGGATTAATGTCTCGACACCCACCTGACCCCGACTCAAGCCAACCAACTCGGGCTTCATGTTCCTGATTAATTCGTACAATGCCTTGGGCATCTGGGCCAAAATCCCCGCCATGATCAACAAACTAATGCCGTTGCCGATACCGTATTCGTCGATTTGCTCACCGAGCCACATCAAGAACACGGTCCCCGACGTCATGACAAGAACGGCAACAACCTGCCATCCAAAAAACAGACCTGTGCCCTCGGAGTTCAAAAAGTTCGGATTGATATTTCCATAGCCCGTTGAGCCACCGGACATCAACATGAACTTGAGGTACATATAGCTTTGAATCACGCAAATGAACACCGTGAGGTATCGCGTGTACTCGTTGAGCTTCTTTCGCCCTGCTTCGCCTTCTTTCTTCAGCTCCTCAAGCGGCTTATAAACGCTTCCGAGCAACTGGAAAATAATGGACGCCGAGATGTACGGCATGATCCCAAGACCGAAAATTGTCGCTTGGCGAAGATCGCTCGCTGCGAAAACACTCACTCGCTCGAAAAAGTCGGCGGCGCCACCACCAGCCTCGTCCATATTCGTTGCAATCATCGGCAACGGTATGTGAAAACCGATTCGGTAAACGGCGAGCAAGCCAATCGTCAACAGAACCTTTTTACGGAGTTCTGGGATCGAAAATATGATGCGAAGCTTTTCAAACATTGGTCTAACAGAGTCCCTTACAAACCGCTTGATTAATCGACCGAGTCGCACAACACCCGCAAAACGCTTGGCGAGCACATCCCAGTACGTCGTTTAACCGTTAGACGACGAACGATAATCTATGGGCATTTTTCGGCAGTCTAACGCGTAAATCGAAATTTCGCGAGGCCGAACATGATCGAAGTACATAAAGCAAAAGCCGCATGGCTACGACAGTGACAAAGCCAACCTGTCGCCGCAACGCGGCTACCTAATCTATTTTCGCTAAGTTTTATCTTACCTTGGCTCAACCAACCTCTTTAAGGATCGCTAAGCTCATCAATCAACGCTTGAACAAATAAATACAAGCGATTTCGCCAAACTCAAAAGCAACGCAAGTCTACAAGCCTCTGTAGGACTGCACACACAACCAACAGTAGACATACGAACCGCCAACACCGCACTGAAGCGTTGCGACTAAGACGTCGCTTCCGCTTTCAATGCTGCAACACGCTCGTCTGGTGTTCGTCGCGGAGCCAACTTGTTGACCGTACCGCCCGCCGCGCTGATTTTCTCTTCAGCCGACTTGCTGAAACGGTGCGCCGAGATCGTTAATTTCTTACTAATTTCGCCTTCACCAAGAACCTTCAACTCGTCAAATACACCCTTAGCAAGGCCCTTCATGGCCAACGCTTCGATCGTGACTTCTTCGCCTTCGTTAAAAGTCTCGTTGATCTGGCCGATGTTTACCGCAAATACGGTCAAAGCCCAGCGATTATTAAAACCACGCTTCGGAATCCGACGGAACAGAGGAATCTGCCCGCCTTGGAAGCTCGGCTTCATGCTGTAGCCGCTACGGCTCTTTGCACCTTTATGACCACGGCCAGCCGTTTTGCCAGTACCGCTGCCCGGACCACGACCAATGCGTTTCCGATTACGATGTTTAGTAATGCCGCGGTGGACGTCGTTAAGGTTCATCAGAACAACCGGTAGATCAAATTGGATGTTGCAGCGGAACTCATGCTGAATTCCGCGTCGTGTTAAGAGGTGTCTAGTTGGCGACCAAGTCAGCAGGCTCGAGACCTCGAAGCGCTGCGACCTGTTCTAGTGTGCGAAGCTTGGACAACGCGTCGAGCGTCGCCTTGACAAGCGTCACGGGATTATTCGTTCCGTAAGATTTCGTCAGGATGTCATGCAATCCGCTCGCTTCGCAAACTGCACGAACCGCTTGACCCGCGATAATCCCCGTACCAGCACCAGCAGGAATCAACAGCACCTTGGCGGCACCGAACTTACCCCATACTTGATGCGGAATGGATCCATTCACTACGGGAACATTGATCATGCTTCGGCTCGCTTGCTTTTGAGCCTTCTGCACGCTCGGCGGAACTTCATTCGCCTTGCCATAGCCCCAACCAACGCGACCGTTGCCATCGCCAACGACAACCATCGCAGCAAAGCTGAAACGACGACCGCCTTTGACCACAGCAGCACATCGCTTGATCTTCACGACGCGATCGAGCAAACCGCCCTCAAGCGGATTTTCCTCGGTCTTACCACGAGATTTTCGTTGTCCAGTACTAATGGTTCTATCCCCAAATGGATTTCAAATTGTCTTGTTGTGATGAGCCCCAATGGGAAGCACATCGAATATTTCTAAAACTGCAAACCAGCTTCTCGAGCTGAATCTGCAAACGCCTTCACGCGTCCGTGATACTTGTTATGTCCACGGTCGAGCTTGACTCGCGTGATTCCGGCCGCCGTTGCCTTCTCGGCGATCAACTTACCAACTTCGGCAGCACCGTCACAGTTGCCTGTACTGGCAATTTTGCCAATGACAGCTGCATCCTTGGTGCTAGCACTGACCAAAGTCCTGCCAGCCAAATCGTCGATCAACTGGCAAGCGAAATGCTTGAGTGATCGCTGTACACATAAGCGAGGTTGATCTGCCGTACCACGCAGTCGATTTCGAACGTGGTTGCGGCGTCTAACACGCTGCTTGTTGAGTTTTTTGTTCTTGTCCATCGTTGTCTATCGTTACTACTTGGTGGCACTCTTGCCAGGCTTGATCTTGACTTGTTCGCCTTGATAACGAACTCCCTTGCCCTTGTAAGGCTCAGGCTTACGAAGTGATCGCAACTCAGCGGCAAATTGGCCGACGCTTTGCTTATCACAACCTTGAATAACAATGTGTGTCTGGTCCGGGCACGTGACTTTCAAATCGCTCGGAATCTTACGATGCAACTCATTGGCGTAGCCAACTCGCAACTGAATCACATCACCCTGAATCGCGGCCAAATAGCCAACGCCCACGATTTCGAGCTTCTTTTCGTAACCCTTGGTCACACCTTCGAACATATTTGCGATCAAAGCACGTGTTAAACCGTGAAACTGACGACCGGGTCGGTCATCTCGGTCTCGGGTCACCACGACTTCGTTGTCATCACCGTTCACAGTGACAGTCACCTCGGGGCGATGCTCGAAATTGAGTTTACCCTTAGGGCCTTCGATCTCGATCATTCTGCCACTCACGGAGACTTTCGCTCCGCCAGGGATCGCAACTGGCTGTCTGCCTACACGACTCATGATTAAGATACCTCACAGAGGACTTCGCCACCGATATTATCACGTCGTGCTTCGCGATCACTAATCACGCCACGACTGCTACTAATGATGCAAATACCCATTCCGCCAAGTACAGGCTTAAGGGCTTTGCTGTGACTGTACAGTCGACGACCCGGCTTGCTCACGCGTTTGATCTGTTGGATCACGCGCTCACCGTTGGGACCGTATTTGAGTTCCAGTCTTAATTGCGAAACCGGCTCGGTTTCGACATCTTTCCAATCCCAAATAAAGCCTTCGCGCTTCAGCACGTCGGCGATACCGCGTTTGACGCGGCTTGTGGGAATATCAACGTAAGGCCTTTCCACGCGAACCGCATTGCGAATTCGGGTCAGCATGTCGGCGATTGGGTCGGTCATCATGGCTTGTGGGCTCCCCTAACTTTCAAATCACCAGCTGGCCTTGCGAACGCCGGGTATC
>JBGSNA010000339.1:0-2560 GCA_041739875.1 Pirellulaceae bacterium | reverse complement strand
GCCATGGATACTGCCGGTCACGAACGAAGTCCGCGATATCCAGCACTGGTCGTGCGGTATTTCCGACTTCACGTGAGACGCACAATCATGTGCTGCGTTGAGAAAATACACTTGCCGACGAGTTCCCACAGCGATCTGGTCTTGCCCAACAGCCAACCCCATCACTTGCTCGAAATCGTGGAACGCAAACGTCAGCTTCCCGGAGTCACTGCCGATCACCAACAACTTGCCCGCTTGGTAGGTGGTGACGAGCAGGCTGAGTTGCAGTTGCTCTAGAATACTTGGAAAGTGTGTTGAGTGCTCAAAACGCACTTCACGCAATTTCTCGTTACTGTTTGAATTCGGTTCGCTTGTTGACGAAGTCAGATTACTCATAAGTTCTTATTCGAATGGTGGTACGGCGACCGGCGAGATTGTCTATACCGAGAGAGAAGCTCCTATCGAACCTGTTCTCGGCTCAACGGAAGCTTCGCCTTGCTAGGGGCGCGGGTTGGACTACTTTAGGAATAAGAAACAGAATAGCGTCCTGAACTCACTGAGTCACTGGAACTCGAGCCACACGAAGGCCGAGGTCGTAGTAGACCCAGGGTTCTGTGGGTTGTTTGATGTGCGACGCGTGGCAATCAGCAGCGGGATCGTTCCAGCCGCCGCCGTGGATGAAGCGACTGGGAGGAACTCGCCACGGCGCGGCATCATCGCACCATTCCCAGACATTACCGTGCATGTCGTACAGCCCCAACTTGTTCGGCGGATAGAGACCGACGCGGCAAGGACGATTCCAACCCGATTGATGCTGACTGTTGGCGTCATCCGGAGTCAGCTCATTCGTGCGAACCCGGGTGCAGAATTCAAACGACGCTTCCGCTGCATCACTCATCGGGCCGCCGCGGCAGGCGTATTGCCATTCGGCTTCGGTGGGAAGGCGATAGGTCCAGCCTGGTGTGGAATCCAATTCGTTCAGCTTCTTCAGAAACAACTGACAATCGGTCCATGAGACTCGTTCGACAGGCAACCGTTTCAGGAGGTCATCGGGCAGAATCTTCACAGTATCCGCACCATCGGCATCGCGGGTGAACCAGCCTGGGTTTGAACCCATGACCTGGACCCATTCTTGTTGCGTCACTTCATACATGCCAAGAAAGAAATCTTCTTTGAAGACAGTTTCGTTGCCTGCTGACGTTTCTTCCTCACCCACTTTGCGTGCGAGCCAGGCGTGACCTTTCGGAACTTGAACAAATTCCATCCCAATGCTGTTGGTGAACGCCGGTGACACAGGTCGCACACTCACGGTTTCATCAGCGAACTCCTTTAGAAAGTCCGACGCTCGTTGGTCGTTGATACGCACCAATGTCTTGATGTCACGCAGTATTTCTAGATCTCGATCTGGAGCGAAATCGAGCATAACCCAAGTCAAAGGCATGTCGCGCAGAGCCGTGAAGTTGGTGATTCGAGTTCCACTCACAATTAGCTCTTCGAGCGGCGCACTAGCGATTGGACTTAGATCAGAAACAAGCGTGTTCTCACAAAGCAGCCTCTTTAACGGGAGGCCCTTGAGCGGCGACAAGTCAGAAACCTCCGAGACATTGCAACACAGGTACTCCAAAGGGGCGTTCTTCAAGGGTGCCAAATCCATCGCCTTGCCATTGCCACCGATGTTGAGTTGCGTGAGTGGCATCCCTTGAAGTGGCGAGAGGTCGGAACCGGTCCATGACCAAGCCCAGAGTATCCGAAGCGGCATCCCGGCAAGGGGACCAAAGTCGGCAATCGGGCATCCGTCGGTATGCAATTCTTGGAGCGGCATACCTTTGAGCGGCGACAAGTCGCGAAGTCGCGCGTTGTTGTAAATGTAGAGTCCCGTCAACGGTAAACCTTGAATCGGCGATAGGTCCGCAACCCCTTGATCCGTCGACCCGTTACCCACCATCCGCAAGCCGCACAGATGTTTTAACTCGCGAAGCGGGCTTAGGTCGGTCACGTAGTCCGTCTTGAAGTCGAGGGAGACGAGTCGTCCTCCTTCAAATCTTGGGACCATGGCTCCATCGAACCCTGGATTCGCAGCTCGCATCGCTGTCAACAATCGCTCGTACTGGTCCGGTGACTCGGCCAGTGGCTTGGAGTCAACGATTCCCGCGCCCTCACGAATGACGCGGATTTCACCATCGAGCAATTCAATCTTGAGCGCGATCAGGTCCCCTTTCTTGATCACGAGCTTGTCGGTTTCAAACTCGAACGGCTCGCCACCGGGCTGGGGCACTGAGATTCGAAGATCAACCTTCCCGGGACGAAGCGTGAAGGGTTGATCATAGGCACCGATCACGTTGAGCTGGCCGTCATCGAATGCGAGTTGGATCGATGGATCATTGCTCTCAATTCGGACGATGCTTCCATCCGGCGTCTGCCAAAGCAAAACGCTTGCAGCGATCGATGCCACGGCGGCCAACAAGAGGCCTGTGGCGATCTTCCATCCACGAGCGACACGCTTCCGAACCGGATGGGGTTTGAGAGCAGGTGCTAGGTCCAGCGCGTCGATCGGTTGCGATAGACCCAGTAAGGTTTCACC
>JBGSNA010000267.1:0-18222 GCA_041739875.1 Pirellulaceae bacterium | reverse complement strand
GAACTCTCCCACACGTCGGCAGAGCCGGTATCATTCAAATTGCAAGTGGACCTCGACGGCACCGGACTCTGGGTCGACTATCACGTGTTTGAGGTCGCTCCAGGCGAAACGGTTTCGCATCGCTTTCCCACTGGGTACTCCGCTAGTTGGACACGTGTAATCAGTAGTAAAAACACAACGGCAACGGTCCATTTCGCATATCGTTAGTCCGTTTTCGTTGGAATGCGAATTCGAGTACCGCCGAGCTGTAATGGGGGGCAGCACCGTCTACGTGCATGACAACGGTTGATCGGTATATAATTCCAAGCCTGGTTTTGCTTTGTCTACTTTTTACCCTGTTGAGATGTTGGTTGCTCAACGACAGCGAACCAGGATCTAGTCCCTATTCAAGAAAGAGATTCCCATGCGTATTGCTGTGTCGTTGATCGCGTTGATGTGTTGTGCTCCGGTCGTTATTGCCGACGAGCCAACCACAACGACTGATAAAAACTTGTTAAAAAAAACTGCAGATCTCCAATCATGGCGATTTGAACAGCATGAAAATGGAAAAGGTGCGATCTCGGTGGAGGACGATGCGATCGTCTTTACTGTCCAAACGCCTGGGAGCGAGAACTGGCACGTGCAAGCGTACCAAGTCGACTTGGACTTGAAGGATGGCGAAGAGTACACCGTGACGTTTAAAGCAAGTTCACCGAATCGCCATTTCGTACTCTTGGCTTCGGGAATCGATGAAGACGATTACCACGAAACAGGCTTGCACGAAGAGTTCATCGCGACGAGCGAGTTCAAAGAGTACAAGTTCACATTCATCGCGAGCGACACCGCCAAAGGCAAGAATCGAGTCGGCTTTGTCCTCTCGACTGAGAAGGGCTCTCTAGCAATCAAAGACATGACTTTGTCCGCGAAGTAGTCTGCACTCGCTGCGGCATCCGTTTCAGACTCTTGAAGCTTCGATCAGGTATGCCTGGTCGAGGCTCCATTGCCAGTTGGTCTTTTTCACCGAAATAGTCTGCAATTTCAAGGATGTGAGCCAGGCAAGAGGTACTTGCTCAGTGTGGTCAAATTGTCGCTGAAGGTTTGGCTGGAGAGGTACGCTTGCCCGACGGTAAACTTTGCTTGGCCGACGAGTCTCTCGCCGTCGAAATGGTCGACCCAACGACCGTTTGAATCCAACGCGTTTAAGACGCCTCCAATTTGCTCGACCGAAATCTCTCGTCGATCGGGCTTACTAGATCGTGCATTTGCGAACGCCGTCCCGAGTTCACTAAGCTTCGATGGTGATTTCCATCCATAGTGATCCGGCAAATCGGAGTCGTCATACGTCAGTTCATACTTGTCGCCGTGACGCTGCATGTAGAGCGGACGATTCGTTTTCAACTCGTAATAGCGAGCGACTTGGCCGTCGGAAAGCAACGATCGCTTCAGCCACGCGGCAGCTCGCGGAATGGGTTCCAGGTACTTGCGATCGCCAGTGATCTCGGAGATTAGCATCAACGTCGCGATCACTTCCTGCGTCTCGTCGCCGCTCACGCCTGGTGGTTCAAATTTTCTTGCCCAGATCGGCTTCATGTCGTAACTATATTGTTGAGCCCAACCGGGTTGTGGTTCTGGCATTTGCGCCAAGACCAAGAACTCTCCGAGTTTCTTGAGTGCGTCAAGATAACGAGAATCACCGTAGACTTGAAACGCTTCGATCAAAGTAGCCGCAACGTACCCGGTCACGTTGTCGTTGAGTGTGTACATGTCCCAATAGTTCTTGACTCGACCTTCAGTTCGCCAGTCATAGTCGGGAAACGATGCGGGGATGCTTGGTTGTGCTGGCACGGGGCCTGTCCAAACTTGCGGAAATCCGCCATTGGGATATTGAGCCGATAGCAATGCATCCAACGCGATCATCACAGACTCATGGATTGGGATATCGCGGAAACCGAGTGCCTTGTCGGTTTGAATGAGAAACTGGATCGCCGATTCAGTTTGCCCGTCATCGAGCGAAGAGTTGTTTCTTCCGCGGCCCTTTCCGTTTCGATAATCAGCAACGTTGGGGCTCTTGGGATCAAAGTCGATCGAGTTCGTCCAACCGCCAGATTTCAGTTGACCGTAGACCAGTGCTCGTGCGGCATCCGTGGCGGCGTCCAGATAAAACCGGTCGCCGGTTGCTTCGTATGCTCGCAGAAAAGCCATGCCGACTGTCGGCGTACCAGGAGGCTGAACCCAAATTTGGGTCTTTGACGCAACTCCCTCACCCCAATGTTGGCTCAAGTCGAGCGAGTAGTGATAGACATAGCCACCGTGAACTGAGACCTTCTCGCGAAAGAACGTCCCAGCTTTCCGCATTGCATGGATAACTGATTCTCGATCCACATCCTGTGCTGAAAGCCAACCAGACGACGTTAGCGTCGCAATGAAGAGTGCGAGAAGGATTCGAATCATGGAAGCACCACGAAGAACAGGATTCATACAACGCGTTCTGGCGCCACTGCTACAGAGGCCACTGCGCCAGGTTCCACGTCATTGTACTCGGCTGAATCGGGGCAGGTGCCAACGCGTAGCACCCTTTAGAATCCAAGTCTCACGTCTTTCGCGGTGGAAAGAAAGCCTCGCGAACCGAAGGTTCCAAATTACAAAGGGTGATTCGGCTGCCTTTAGATTGCAGCCGGCGACTGAAAACACCGAGCAAGGCGATCGACTCGGGACAAAACTCTTGCAACCCTTCAAAGTCCACGACAACCTGGCTGTCGATATCCAAGGAGTTCGCCATCAAATTCAGGTCTTTCCCCAGATCTTCCAACGCTGACTCAGCGTCTTGATCGGTCTTTTTGAAGGTCACGTGAATGACGCTGTCGGTTTGAGACACATTGAGACGTAGAAAGGTCCACAAATTTGCATCGGTCTTGACCAGCGAAGCACGTCTCGACTTGGAGAGTAGAGCTTGTGTCGCTTCTTGCAAGAAATCGAACATTTCAAACGTTCGATGTCGGTACTTTGCCATTAAATCCATCACTTCTGTTCTTGGAGACTAAATTTCCGCTCGTCACCGAAGAACGCAATGACCACCAGAGAATACCGTCTGGAGCCAGTTTCCGCATGCCCCAACGGCCATTTCAGACGCGACTTGCGAGTTCGCATCTCCAATGGCATTCGTTTACCATAGTGTGAGCCGCCGATTGGAGTCGAATTTCGCGATGCTACGGTCCCACCTACCTTTTGAACCAATTCCCCGTGCGCTCGCGTTCGCGTTCGTCGCGTTCATGTTCGCAGCATTCGTCACCCAGAAACTCTGTCTTGGTGATGAATCCAAGACCAAGACGCCTGGGACTCAGCCCGTCGACTTTGAACGGGACATCCAACCGATATTTCGCGATCATTGCCTGAGTTGTCACGGTGAAACGACCCAGGAAAGTGATTATCGCCTCGATGTTCGCGAAATCGCGATGCGCGGTGGTAGCCTCGGTGAAGCTCCGATCGTGGCTGGAAATAGCGAAGCGAGTCCGCTCGTTCACTTGATTGATGGTTCCGACGAATCCATGTTGATGCCGCCAGCATCGAGCAACAAACCGCGTCTCTCACGCCAGCAAGTCGCAACGATCAAAGCGTGGATTGACCAGAATGCAACTTGGCCGGATTCAGCCAACGCGACGATCATCGATAAATCCGATTGGTGGTCGTTGCATCCTATGTCTCGCCCAACTGTGCCAATGTCTGAGTCCGCTAACCCGATCGATGCCTTTGTCGAGGCTGAATATGCCAAGCGTGGTTTGACGGGTACTGAGATGGCAGACCGGAGAACGCTCGTTCGGCGATTGTATTTTGACTTGATCGGGCTGCCGCCAACGTTGAATGACGTCGAACGGTTTGTTGCGGATCAGTCGCCTCAAGCGTGGGCGCGACTTGTGGATTCACTGCTTGCATCACCCCGATACGGTGAACGGTGGGCAAGACATTGGCTTGATGTGGTTCACTTTGGCGAAACTCATGGCTACGACAAAGACAAGCTGCGTGAAAACGCATGGCCCTATCGTGACTATGTGATTCGAGCTTTCAACGAAGACAAACCGTACGCTCGGTTCGTTCAGGAACAAATCGCGGGTGATGTTCTTTACCCAGACACACGTGATGGCGTGGAAGCACGCGGTTTTATCGCGGCCGGCCCATGGGATTTCATCGGTCACGCGGAAGTTTCCGAATCGAAGATCGATGGGAAAATCGCTCGACACATCGATCGCGACGACATGGTCCAAAACACCATGCTCACTTTTAACTCAATGACGGTCGGTTGTGCCCAGTGCCACGATCACAAGTTCGATGCAATTTCTCAAGAGGATTATTACCGCCTGCAGGCCGTGTTCGCTGCCGTCGATCGAACCGATGTCGAGTACCACGAGGACTCGCATGTCAACGATCAATTCAACGAACTCAAAGCCGCAAACAATGAAACGGACTCATCCCTCGCGGCAATCGAAAGCTCACTCGAGAAACAGGCTGGGGCGAGTCTTGCGGAGTTGGACCAACTCATCTCGCTCGCTGGCAAAACCGATGCGAACACGAAACCCGAGTTTGGATATCACACCGAGATTGCTAACGCCCACGACGTCATCAAGTGGGTCCAGGTTGACCTTGGAAAACGAGTCAACATCGACCGTGTTGTGCTCCAGCCCTGTTACGACGACTTCAATGGAATCGGCGCTGGTTTCGGATTTCCCGTTCGTTTCAAGGTTGAAGCCAGCGACGATGAAGCGTTCGCAACCGGAGTGACACTTCTGCGTGATCGACATGATGAGACGTACGAAAACGACGTTGCCAATCCAGGGCTGACGCCGTTCACGATCACTGCGGGGCCAGAGCTTCCGCCAACTCGATACGTGAGAGTCACAGCGACGAAGTTAGCTCCGCGTAAAGACGATTACATCCTTGCATTGTCCGAACTCCAGGTCTTCGATGCTGGAGGAAATAACGTCACTTTGAATTGCGATGTCGATTCACTCGATTCGATTGAGGCGTCACCTCGCTGGTCGCGACAGAACCTCACGGACGGCATCGCACCCCAGGGGGCTTCGAAGCGAACTCGCCAAGAGCTAGTTGTCCAACGTGACGAATTGCTCCTTTCATTCGCAGACACAGCCCTGCGCGCGAAGTTGCTTGCACTTCGCGAGAATTCTAAAACGCTCAATAGGTTAATGAGCGATTTGCCGCCGCCACGACGGGTCTACGCTGGTGCCGTTCATACCGGCACAGGCAACTTCCGTGGCACCGGTAACGAAGGCGGCCGGCCACGTGCCATTCACGTTCTGCATCGCGGTGATGTCAACCAACCTCAAACGGAAGTCCAGCCTGGCGCACTATCCGCTATTTCTTGCTTGCCAGCACAATTCGAACTTTCTCCAGATCACTCCGAAGGCGATCGACGGGCTGCGTTAGCGAGATGGCTCACTGATCCTACTCACCCGCTGACTTGGCGTAGTATCGTAAACCGTGTTTGGCAGTATCACTTTGGTCGCGGGATCGTCGAGACTTCTAACGACTTTGGTCGCAATGGTTCATTGCCATCGCATCCAGCGTTGCTCGATTGGCTGGCGACCGAATTTCGCGACAACGGCGGTTCGCTTAAGGATCTGCACCGATTAATTGTGACAAGCAAGACGTATCAACAGGCTTCAACGGTTCGAACGGATTTTGAAGCGATTGATGCGAACAACGTATTCTTGTGGAGAATGAATCGGACCAAGCTCGATGCGGAGTGCATTCGCGACAGTGTTTTGGCCGTGAGTGGTCGACTGAACTTGAAGATGGGCGGCGAAAGTTTTCGTGACTTTGTGATCGAGTCGCCCCAGCACTCACCGCATTATGAATACGCGCTGCATGATCCAAACGATACACAGTCGCATCGCCGCTCGATCTATCGTTGCATCGTTCGTTCACAGCTCCAACCTTTTATGTCTGCGCTCGATTGTGCCGATCCGTCCATGCAAGTCGAACGGCGGAACGAGAGTTTGTCTCCGATCCAAGCCCTCGCGCTGCTCAATAATGGGTTGATGGTGACATCCGCTGCGAGATTTGCTGAGAAACTTGATGCTTCGGGAAATGACCTTGCGACGCAAGTTGAATTCGCGTTTCGTGGCGCCCTCGCTCGTGAACCATCGCGGAGTGAACGCGAGATGTACACGCAGTACGCTGAGCAATTTGGTCTCGCCAACATGTGTCGTGTGATTTTCAATCTCAATGAATTTGCATTTGTGGACTGACTCGTGAGCAACACATCACCTTACCATCGACGTGTTGAGAATCGTGTGACCTCGCGTCGCGAATTTCTCAATCAATTCGGTGGCGGGCTGGGCGGGATCGCGCTGGCGAACATGTTGCAACAGGACGGCTTGCGGGCGAACCAGACATACGACAGCATCCCCGTCGGACCAACTCATTTCCCCGGCAAAGCCAAACGTGTTGTCCAACTCTTTATGGCGGGTGCCGCAAGCCATATCGATCTATGGGACTTCAAGCCTGAGTTGGTAAAACGAGATGGCGAACCGAGTGACTTTGGCGAACATGTCGAAGCGTTCCAAAATGGACTGGGCCCTTGGAAGAAGCCGGTTTGGGAATTCAAGCACTACGGCGATTGCGGAAAGATGTTGTCCGAGCCCGTTTCGCGACTTGGACGATGCGTCGATGATATCGCCTTCGTTCATAACGTCGTTGGCAAAACTGGAGTCCACAGCTCCGCGACGCTGCTTCAAACGACTGGGTTTACTCGCCCCGGATTTCCAGGCATGGGATGTTGGGTCAGCTACGGGCTGGGCAGCGAGAACGAGAACCTACCAGCGTTCGTTGTGCTGCCAGACAACCGAGGCATGCCGTCCAATGGCGTCAAGAATTGGGATTCAGCGTTCTTGCCGTCGCAACACTCCGGGTGCGTGATTCATCCCAGTTCCGAAATTCCGATCGCTGATTTGTTCCCGCACCAGAACGTGAATTTCATTACGAGTGCGAGCGAGCAGGCGACACAAGCGTTGCTTTTCAAAAGCAATCGCAACCATGCCGAGTCGCGTTCCGGTGATGAACGGCTGGACGCGCGCATCCGCAGCTACGAACTGGCGGCGCGGATGCAATTGGCTGCTCCCGAGACGTTGGATATCTCGAATGAGCCTGAATACATTCTGGACATGTACGGCATTCACCGGACTTCGCACCCGTTCGCTTCCGAGATTAACGCGGTTGAAGAAGTGGACAATTTTGGACGACGTTGTCTTGCAGCTCGTCGGTTGCTCGAGCGCGGTGTTCGATTCGTCCAAGTTTGGAGCGGTAACGACAATAGCTTTCCAAGGCGAAATTGGGATTCGCATGAGGACGTCGAGCGAGACCACGGGCCACTGGCAACGGGAATGGCCCGCGGTGCTTCGGCTCTCATCCAAGACTTGAAGCAACGTGGAATGCTCGATGATACCATCATCTTGTGGACGACTGAGTTTGGTCGAATGCCGTCGACGCAAGGCGGCAAGGGTCGCGACCATAATCCATTCGTGTTCACCAATTGGTTGTGCGGCGGCGGAATCAAGGGCGGCATCTCACACGGCGAAAGTGATCCCTGGGGTTACAAGCCGCTCGATCGATCGAGCTTCACCGAAGGCTACGATATCCATGCCACAGTCCTGCATTTACTTGGCTTCGACCATACGAAGCTTACCATTCGACGTGACGGTACCGATCGACGATTAACAGACGTCCATGGTCATGTCATTCAAGCATTGCTTGCGTAGCCAATTAATACTTGCGTCACAAACTCTCGTTATAAAATATCGCAAGCCAAATCGTGGGCTCATCTGGCGTGGTCCAATCGACACGATGTTTGACATGGGGAAGAATGTGGATAAAGTCCCCTGGCTTCATGCGAACTGGCTCCACCTCGTTCTCCAACCTGAGCAACGCTTCGCCACGCAACACCACAACCCATTCATGTTGCGCTTGGTCATACCAGAAACCATCGGGGCTGGCGTGCCCGTGAGAAACGATCCGCTCGATCTTGGCGTTCTTGTTCTCGGCCAGTACCGTGAGCCACTCGCCGCCATGGCCGTCGGGCACTGATTCAAACAAGTTGTGGATTTGCGAATGCGGCATCATGCAAACGGGTTCAATTCTTGTACTCTTGCTTTCGATTAGCGCCCCGATTCAAGGCGTCAGCGTGAATTTCCTCTTTACTCTTGGTGAGTCGCTCCGGCCACACAAAACGCGGCGAACGCGACGGTTCATAGCCCTCAAGATGTTTCGTTAACCTCGTGACGGGCTTGGCGTAGGTCAATTCAGTTGTCCCGAACACCTCTTCGCACATCGACGCCAGCCCTGGATCGTATTCTTTCAATTCCTGTCGCGTGTCGACGTGATTGTGATCATGGTCTGGCTGGCGATTGTTGTTGAACCAAGACTGGACGCCTTCGGCAAAGTACTCCGCATGATTCGTTGAAGCGTATTTGGTTTGCCAGAGGCCTTGCGCCATCGCTCGCTCGTATGATTGTTTGAGCCGATCATCAAACGTTGGATCCAAATTCACCATGCCTCGTAAATGGATATTGTGAGCAAACTCATGAATCAGAATATTCTCCGTCGCATAAGGATCGCCCTCGAATCCAAGTAAGTTTTCTTCGCCGCACGAGCAAACCGCGTCTTCGCGTGATCCACCGAGTCCTCGTGCTCTTGCGTCCCAGAAGTCTTTGGGAGCCAAATGCGAATGCTCAGGAATCTCCGTCGTGAACTCATCATGGGCCATTACAATCAGTCTCGATCCGCTAGCCGCCATCGCACGGCGAAGATCCGGCCGCTGAGCTAGCATCATATCAACCAAGTAGGCAGCCTCGTGGAGTGCATAGTCATCCACCTTCGCCGAGCTAACGATCGGATATCCGTTTGCATCGAGGTACTTGGCATAGAATGGTGAGAGCTGCAGCGATGCAGGCGGCTTTTCGACGCGATACGCTTGAGGCTCTTTTGGTTGTTCTGGCACTGCGTTTATCTGCCACAGCCGTGCCAGTAATTGATAGCCATCAGGATCATGCCGTTCCAGTTGCTTGCGATCGAATGGATAAAAATCGTTTTGCCCGAAGAGCGCCTCGGACAATTCGGCGAAGTACTCCATCGGGTTCGACATCGCGTAGGCTTTCTCGGTCTTTGCATTGCTTCGTTGCACCGCGTTGTAGATCCCACTATCGCGTGCTCGTTCGAATGCAGTTTTCACCTCTGGGTTATCGTACCCAAGCACTTGATCGTGATACGCGTGAGCAAGTTCGTGGAGAACGAGCATTGGCATCCGTTCGACTTCCCTTTCGAAGATGGACGTGTTCGTGAACTCGACACATTGATGAAGCTCAGCGAGACGTCCGTTCTCTGTGAGCCAACTTGCGCCCGGGTGATATTCGCCTGTCGGTCGAAAACCTTCGTAGGGCGGCGCCAGCCAAATCGGAACCGTGATGAGCTTTCCCAAAATCTCTTCGGGTAAAATGCGCTTCACTGTTTGCAACTGGTCTGTGAGTAACTCAATCGCACGAGCGGTCTGTTGCGGCTCGTCATTCAAGAGTTTGTTGCTAACCCGAACCGACCAACCTTCAATGTCGCGAGCGAAATAGCCAGCCACCGTGCCGTTGTTTTGTTCTTTCGTGGTCTGAGCCGATGCAGAATGCTGGCACAGCACACATGGTCCTGGCACAACGCATGAAAACGTGATCAATGCAAGGAGGTTCGCTTTGCCCCGAATCATATTGAAGCTGCGATTGGTTAGGGTTGGTCGGTCCATTGAAGCGTCCACGTTTCTGGGGGTTGGTTCACATCAAACAAGTTTTCGTAGGCGCTCGAAGGCTCTAAAAGTGCGCGTTTGGCGAGGCCACTCGCGATTAGCCGCTGGACAACGCCGCCCACAACTTCGCTGCGACTGAGATTCCATTCCACCAGCATCTCCTTGCCGTCGACACCGTAGAGATCCGCAGCCACTTCGAGAACCACGCGACAGATCCCCACTGCATCCGCTTTTCCATCCTTGGATAATTCGGGGTCACGCGCCGCAAGATCAATCGCCTGCCGTACAAACTGCACTGCTTCGTAATGATGTTGGGCTGATTCGTCTGGAGACGGGACTGGCATGGGTGGCGTACCGCGAGCGAAATGCAAAACGGAAGACTACGGGTTCTCGGTTTCGCTTGCAAGTCGCTCGCATTTGCGACGCCTACTTGCAACGAGACTACAGCTTCTGGATTCGAATTCGGCGGTATTCGATTTGCCCACGATCGCCCTCCAAGCCAATGGGTCCTGAAGCAGGCACTTTCATCGCTTCCTCGAGCACTTCGCCGTTGCACGTCGCTCGAGCAGTGTCGCCCGTAACGGTGACTTCGAGTTCGTTCCAATCACCGCTGCGAAAGTGTTTCAACTCCTTGTAGGGACCAGCCAAAGGGAAATCCCGGCATTGCAATTGTGGCTGACGAATGAACACGCCGCTGTCTGCGTTCGGCGTCGCTCGAAACTCGAGCCTCAACACGAAATCATTCCCAAACTCCTCGGTTGTCCAGAGTTGCTGGATGCGTCGTCCTTCGGCTGGAGTGGTGACAACAAGTCGATCATGGATAGCCACATAGCGACCATCGTCACTTTGTTTTTCTCC
The DNA here is from genome assembly GCA_041739875.1 of Pirellulaceae bacterium. Classification (GTDB taxonomy): domain Bacteria; phylum Planctomycetota; class Planctomycetia; order Pirellulales; family Pirellulaceae; genus JBBSJZ01. The sequence goes on along the minus strand of JBGSNA010000267.1, from coordinate 7,592 downwards.
ATCGAACGAGACCGGCTTGTCAACAATCACTTGCTTGATCGCGTTCGGATTCGCTTTTTTGGGAGGCGCTGGCTTCTTGGCTTCAGCCTTCTTCGCTCCCGGCATTGGGCGGAAACACCACCCCGTCAAGTCTTTGCCATTGAACAGGCTCACGAACCCTGGCTCAAGCTCGAATGGGACGGGCTCAGTCTCTAGAAACCCAAGCGTCGCGAAGATTGGCCGAAGCGCCGCCGCCCACTTGGCGTACCCATTCGCGTTGAGATGCAACAAGTCCTTGAACCAACGCTGATCCGCATCCCCGCCTTCGTCAGCATACAACGTCCATGTATCAACGACGGTGACTTGCGGATCACCTTTCACGAGCCCATCGTAGAGTTCGTTGAGCATCTTGATCTTCTCGGACGGACGATTCTTGGTCGCGGAACTCGGGAACGTGCGACAAAGAACGATCGGAATATTCGCATTGTGCTTTTTGATGGCCTGGAGAATGAAAGCCACATTGCTGGCTGCGGTCTCTGGCGAGATCTCAACTTCGATGTCGTTGGTTCCCATCAGCATGACGATGGCACTTGGGTTCAGTGACAACACGTCTTGCTCCAGTCGAATCAACATCCCGCGCGTCGTGTCACCGCCGATACCGCGATTCGCGAGCTTCATTCCGCCAAAGTTGCCTTGAAAGTCCTTGCCCCAACCTTGAGTGATTGAGTCACCAAGAAAGACAACCGCCTTTTGGTCTGCGTCAATTTGCGTCGCCCATTCGGATCGCGCTTCTCGCCAACGGTTCACATACCCGTCATAGCGTCGCAAAGCACCGGCACCCGGAAGCCCCTCTTCGGTCGCAGGAAGTTCAAATTCACTGACGCTCGCCGTTGGTTCCGGCGTCGCAACCGCCGCTTGAGCCAAGACGACTGAATCAATAACAACCAACGGCACAAGGAACGCGAATGCCACAACAGTGATATATGTTTTCATCTAAATTGCCTGGGAAAATTGGAATCTCGAGAACGAGCATCGAGCTGAAGCGTTGGACGACGAAGTTGACACAGTGTAATGAAAATCAACGAAGCCAGCACAATGGAGGTCGATTGTCGCATACTCGCGATATCCGATGGCAAATTCGATGAACTGGGAGTAAAATTCGGCGAATCGAAACGGATTGACGCTGCTGGCGATCTACCCAGTTCGATCTTGCCCGCCAAAATGATCGCTTGTTATTCATGGCGTTAAGACCGCTCTCCCAGTTCCGGATGCATGAATTCGCCACAGGCGTCTTGTGTCGCTGCGCGGCTTGGGTTTTGCTTGCGGTGGTGTTGGTTGCGATCGTCGGAGTGCCGATGCCCGCCAAAGTTATGCGGTTGAGCGACGATGCCTATCCGTGCCAGGATTGTCAATGTGGATGCTCGTCCGCGGCTCACTGCTGGGATCGGTGTTGCTGTCACAGCGACGTCGAAAAACTTGCCTGGGCCAGTGAACACAATGTTATTCCGCCTGTGTTTCTTGTCGAACGCGTTGCGAAACACCAGACCACGTCGATAGCGGGTGCTGTCGTGAATAAAAGTTGCTGTTCCAGTCGCCAAACGTGCTGTTCCGATCCCTCCACAGACGCCGAAACGCGTACAGTTCAAGACTCCGAAGCCGCGCCCTTGTTGACCATGGTGCGACTTGAAGACGCTGCTCAATGTCGAGGGATGCAACTCGTTTGGACGCTGCTTTCATCCATGGTGATTGGCCAGTCGCCGTCCAAAAATGTGCGTCCCGAGCCGCCTTTGATCGGCTGGTTACGTGTTACAGATGATCGTGCAAATTCTCTCCTATCGGCCATCGATCCGCCGGTGCCCTGGTTCTCGGTAAGCCTCTAAACCTTCTGTTTGAGTTGATTTACCTGAGTGAGTTGTGTTGAACGCAACCATCATGGTGCTGCGCGCTCGCTTTCCATTGCACATTCACAAAAACTTACCTTTACAATGTTAAAACAAAACCATACTTTGCTGCGCTACCGGTGCGCATACTCGCGAGAATTTCTAAGACGTCGAGGATTCACGCTTGTTGAACTGCTTGTTGTCATCGCGATCATCGGTGTATTGGTCGGATTGCTATTGCCGGCTGTTCAAGCGGCTCGCGAGGCCGCGCGACGAATGAGTTGTAGCAACAACTTTCGTCAACTCGGACTCGCGATGCACAACTATGAATCGTCATACAAGGTACTGCCGCGTGCCGGTCAACTGGATGCGGACTACTCCGTCCAAGCCAGAATTCTTCCGTACATCGAGCAGTCCGGACTCTACGAAGAGCTGAATCACGATTTGCCTGCGTTCTCGGGAAACTTCAGTGGCAAGATCCCGCATCCGAAACTTGCATCGTCCTTCGCTAAGCCAGTCCCGACTTTCCTTTGTCCAAGCGATCCCGGTGCGAGCGTCACGTTCACGACGGTTGGTACTCAATCGTTCTCGTTCGGTGGACTGAACTATCTCGCAAGTTACGGAAGTGCACGAGGTCATCACTACGACTTTCAATGGGTCACTGACGGACCGTTCTGTGCCGTTCGTGGATTGAGTTTCAATCACATCCTCGACGGGCTGTCCAATACGGTCTTGATGAGCGAGACCGTTCGAAGCGAAGGTCCTGACCAAACGCTTCCTGCGGGGACTCTTCCGGCGCGTCCCTATCGTATGACGCTCAACGGATCCTCTGGAGTCAGTTCTGCATCCGGTGCGACGCAAGGGATGACGGCGACAGGAGCCCCTTGGTCCGCATACGTGGATGGTAGCGGAAAGATTGCAAACGCCGATGTCAAATCGTTCTGGAACACGTTCACCGGATGGCGTGGCGGATCGAGTGCCGCAATTCGAGGTCGCGGCATGTCTTGGGCGTTCACCGGCGCGATTAACTCGATGACTAACGGTTACTTGTCGCCAAATAGCCCCGTCCCAGACATCGTGACCCACTGGACCGGCTACTTTGCACCACGCAGCTATCATACTGGCGGCGCAATGCTCCTTTTCGCAGACGGTTCCATTCACTTTTTGAGTGACAGTACCGACTTGGAATTGCATCGTGATCTCCACAGCGGTAACGGGCGCGAAGTCGTAGGAGCTTTCTAACATGAGCCAATCGACTAGCAAACGCTCGTCCGAACAGTGGCCTGACTATCGTACAATCTGGAGATGGCATTTCTACGCTGGCGTGTTTACGATTCCGTTCGTGCTCGTGCTGAGCGTCACGGGAACGATTTACTTGTTCAAGCCGCAAATCGAAGCTTGGGAAGACCAGTCGTTCGACAGTCAAGTTAAAACAGGTACGAGTATCTCGCTAGTCGATCAAGTGAACGCCGCCGTCGCGACTGTTGACGGCGGCGTTTTTGATGCATTAGAGCTTCCGCCGCAAAGTGGAACTGGTGTGAACGCTGCGAACCGCGTGCTCGTTCGCCAAGATAAGAACACGATTCGTGTCTATGTCGACCCGGTGAGTGGGCTAGTGCTTGGTCAGATCGTCGATGCGGAGCGGTTGACGAACGTTGCAAAACAAATTCATGGCGAGCTGCTCTTGGGGAAACGCGGCTCGTATCTCGTTGAAATCGCTGCCAGCTGGACTCTCGTCATGGTCCTCACGGGAATCGTCTTGTGGTGGCCAAAGAATCTCAATCAATTGGCTGGTGTACTTTATCCACGGTTGACAAGATCCGGCCGAGTTTTCTGGCGAGATCTGCACAGTGTTGGTGGAGTGTGGGTGTCGTTTCTTGTCGTGTTTCTCATCGTCACAGGTCTGCCGTGGGCAACGTTCTGGGGCAATTACTTCAAGTCAGTCCGCAAGTTGACTGGCACAGCCGTTGTCAAACAAGACTGGGAAAGTGGCCATGAGCATCATGAGGCGAAAGTGCCAGATCACAACAAGCGACCGACGCCGCCGACGTCTTCATTTCGCCGCACTACCGTTAATCCAAGCACCTACCAGATCGCTGAGCTTGACCAAGTCGCACCCATCGCAGTCAAGCTCCGCCTCGCACCGCCTTGCTTGATTCAGCCACCGGAGGACGGTAGTTCAGTCTGGAACGTCGAGTCCATCACTGGAAATCGCCCGCTTCGCAAGACCGTCCAGGTCGATGCGTTATCCAGCGAGATTGTGAGCGAATCGGATTTCAGCTCTCGTCACTGGATCGATCGGGCGGTGGGTCAAGGAATCGCTTTACATGAAGGCCAGCGGTTTGGACTCGCAAATCAACTGCTTGCCTTGTTTGCAACGGCTGGATTGATCCTGCTCAGCTGCTCTGGGGTCGTGCTCTGGTGGCGACGTCGCACCGTAGGAACGCTCGGAGCTCCCATTGCGAAGCGCGTCGCAGAGTCAATCAGCTTCCAGCGGCGAGCGTTGCTTTTCATCAGTGTCGTCTGTCTCGCAGTGTTCTTGCCTTTGTTCGGTGGCTCTTTGTTGTTGGTGCTTCTGCTCGACCGCGTCGTGCTTCCGCGATTCCCGTCGATTAGAATCCGGCTTGGCATGCCGAACAAAGTAACCTGAGCATCGTTTCATGATGCGATTCCAGACGCACTTTTGGTGGGACGAACTCCACTATGATAGAGCAACCATCATGTGAAGACGTGCTTTTTTTCCAGAGACAAGTTCATGAGACGCTTGAGTTCAGTTTGCTTCCTGCTGCTTTCTTTTTGCTTGCCCAGTGTGGGAATAGTGTGGAGCGCAGACGAATCGGTACGCAAGCCGAATATACTTTTCGCCTTCGCGGACGATTGGGGCCGCTACGCGAGTGTCTATTCGGATTCGGCGCATCCCAGTCCGAACGACATTATCAAGACTCCGAATTTTGACCGCGTCGCCCATGAGGGTACGCTGTTCCAAAGCGCACACGTCAGTGCTCCGTCTTGCACGCCGAGTCGGGCATCGATCGTTGTCGGTAGGCACTTCTTTCGCAATGGAAGCCCCTCGCAGCTTCACTCGCCTTGGGTCAAAGGGCACGACGATCCCTGGGATCAACTGCGAGGCTTCCCGCTGCTTTTGCAAGATGCTGGGTATCACATCGGCTGGACCTATAAGTTGCACATGACTGAACGCTCGCTCGGAGGAAAGAATCGCAACTACCAATCGGCGGGCAGGAAGTTCAACACGTATTCACAGGTCGTTAGCGCCGCAGATAACCAGGCAGAAGCTAAAGAGAAACTACTCGAGGAGGTGCGAAATAATTTCAAGTCCTTCTTGGCGGACCGTGAGGACAAGCAACCTTTTTACTATTGGTTCAATCCAACCAATACGCACCGCGATTGGGTTCAAGGCAGCGGCAAAAAGCTGTGGGGGCTCGAGCCAGACGCATTGAAAGGTCGTTTGCCAAAGTTTTTGCCCGACGAGGAAGTGATCCGAGAGGACTTTGCCGATTACCTCGGCGAAGCCATGGCGTTTGATACGGCTCTCGGCGTCCTTCTCGACGAATTGGCAAAGACAGGCGAGCTCGACAATACGATGATCGTCGTCAGCGGTGACCACGGTGCTCCTGGGTTCCCTCGCGGCAAGTGCAACCTATACGACTTTGGATCGCAAGTCGCTCTAGCGATTCGCTATCCAAGCACCGTCGCTGCTGGCCGCAGGATCCAGTCACCGGTCAGCCTTGTTGACCTTGCCGCAACTTTCTTGACGGCTGCCGGATTACCACAGGACCCAACGATGAATAGCCGCGATTTAACTGAGGCACTAAATCCGGAAACGAAGAACCCTGAGTCCGCACTCGCTGGTGAAGTCATTATCGGTCGCGAGAACCATGTCGACGAATCACGCCCTGGGGGGCTTCCCTATCCGATGCGAGCATTACGGGATCGCGATTACTTGCTGATCTTGAATTTAAAGCCTGATCGATGGCCGGTTGCAATCACACCACTGCGAACGCCGCTCAAGGAGAGCAAGTCTGGCGAGAAACGACGAATGGACCTCGACTTTGGTCCCACACGAGACTTCTTTGTCCGTTACGAAGGTGACGAATCGATCGCCAATGCATGGGACCTCGGTTTTGCGAAACGACCAGCCGTCGAGCTTTACGATGTCCAAGCGGATCCAGACCAAATGAAGAATCTCGCTAGCGATCCGGCGTACTTGTCAGTTCGAACACGAATGCAAGACCGACTGATGCAGCAATTGCGAGAAAACCAAGATCCTCGCATCGTCGACAACGACGCTTTCGATCGACCACCGTATCTGAAAGTCAATCCAGAGCGAGGAACGCTTGACGACTAATGTTCGTCGTTAGGCGACCGTTACGAGTAGTCCTCAAACACCAAGACCCTCTAGTCAAACCAGTTCCAAGTTTCTGCTAACGTCGCGTCGAGATTGACAGTGGAACCGTCGTCGTCCGCCGCTTTATTGGTTTCCCCTGAATACGGAAGCTGCGATTTCGAACCTACCTGACCGTCAGTTCGTTGACTGATAGCCGGGTTGATTCCCGTGGATACATACCCTTCCGAGATTTCAATGCTTTGGGGATGGTTTGATTTGCCAGCGAAGCGATTCGTTGAAAGCAGATCAGAACCCTCATGCTCCGCGGACCCGAACGTCGTTTGCTGGAGATTCAAGATGTTGATCACGGACAATGCGTCGCCTGCGGTTAACCGCCCATCTTCGTTGACGTCATAAAATTGAAACTCTCCAACACTGAGCGTGGCGGGGTCAGCAAGTACTGAATCATCGTCAATCAAAGTTCTTAAATTCAGGCCGTTGATGATTAGTAAAGCATCACCGGCAGTTGTATGTCCATTTCCATCAACATCACCAGCTAGAATTGGGTTATTCCAACTATTGGCACCTGTGATTCGCAAGCTTACATCGTCTTGCGTGAACTGCCGGTACAACCAACCATCGACAACTTGAGCAGTATCAAAGTTCCATTCCCCTTCGACCAGAACTCTATTCCCAGACTCAACCACCATCGTTGCGGTCGTATCCGCAAACAGCGACTTGATTGCGTCAGCGGACATCGGTTGCGAGAGCAGATTGGTGGCTGAAATTTGCGAACTGCTCGCTGCAGGCGGAATCGCAACAACACCTCGAATACGGAAATTAAATGGATTCTCGTTTGAATCGTTGTTCACAATAATCACCGGCCCTACTTTTGTTCCGGCTGTTGTTGTATCTAAACGAATGACCAAATCGGCAGTCGCATTCTGTGCTAATGTTGCCGGTAGAGACGTCACGACAGTAAAGCCAGCAGGCACTGTGACATTTCCAAGTGTGAGAATGCCATTACTTAGATTTCGCACTCGGAAGGTTTGCACAGGTCCAGTATCGCCAACAAATACAGATCCAAAATCGATGACGGCACTTTGGCCATCTGTTATTCCAACAACATCAATTTCCGAGAAATCATCGTTCGTTATCGTTCCCGTTGCGACCGTTCGGTCGATGGTGGCTGGAGCACTCGGGGCGCTCAAAGTAACGTTAAACCGCTCGCCCAGCTCTACACGGTTTTCCCCTAAAACAAGAACCGTGATGACCTTGCTTCGCACGCCTGACGCAAATACGACTGTACCTTTCGGAAACAAGTTTCCCTGGAAGTCAGACGCTGAAGCTGGGTTAGTACCAACACCCGAAACCGAATAGTTCACCGT
>JBGSNA010000254.1:0-9562 GCA_041739875.1 Pirellulaceae bacterium | reverse complement strand
TGGCAATTTTCCGGCGTGTCGAAGCGAGGGTGGGATTACCTCTGGGTCAAGCATGGCGAGGAGGTCGTCGGCGATCGGGTCCTACAAGTTCCTGAAGCAGCTTACGTCGAGCAGGTTTACCCCGAAGCGAACTTTAACGCGTTGGGGATCGAATAATGGCCCGTCGCGTTAAACCAGGCGATAAGCTCAATGTCACCGCAGCGGAGTACAACCGGTTGCTGGCCGCGGCTGTTACCATCGCTCGTGATCGACTTGCTGGTGGCGCAGGAACCTTAGGTCGGATAACCGAACAGGTAGCAAGCGAGGGTTGTCGACGTAGTTTGCGAGAGCTAATCAAAGAAAAACACACTCAACTCAGATCGCAGAAAGTTATCAAATCGAAGCCAATCAAGCACCTGCATAGTGACAATCTTCCATCGCTTCCGCAAAACTGGGACTGGACTTCGTTGGGCGAAATATGTGACTACGCTTACTCAAACAAAGTTGAATCGAGTGATATTCCAGAAGATGCTTGGCTTCTTGATCTCGAAGATGTTGAGAAAGAAACGTCTCGTATCCTCCGCCGGAAATCGTTTCACGAAAGCCCATCGATAAGTACAAAGTCTGAGTTTGCTCAAGGCGACGTCCTCTATTGCAAGCTGCGTCCGTACCTAAACAAAGTTGTCGTTGCGAACGAGAGCGGGTACTGCACTACAGAAATTATTCCAATACGAACGTTCGGTCTTGTCGCCCCGGAGTATCTTGAATTAGCAATGCGCCGACCAACGATTGTTGCCTACGCAAATAGCAAGAGCTTTGGAATGAACTTGCCGCGTCTGTCTACCAACGACGCAAGACTAGCTCCTATTCCCATTCCACCTCTTGCCGAGCAGAAGCGGATTGTGGGGAAGGTGGATGAGTTGATGGGGTTGTGTGATCGGCTGGAGGCGTTGGAAGCGGAGCGGAGCCAGCGTCACGCGTCCCTCTCCCGCGCCGCCCTCGCCCGCTTCGCCGACTCCCCCACACCCACCAATCTCCAATTCCTCTTCCACAACTCGTTCGATGTCGAACCAAATGAACTGCGTCGGGTTATTCGCACGTTGGCGGTTAAAGGCAGACTTGAAGGGCCATCCGAACTACACAATGACGTGCAATCAGATTTCGAAGGCATACAGGTTGTTCAAAGCGGTTCAGAAGCAAATCTTGAATTGCCACTTGGCTGGAGCGTGTGTTCATATCGATCACTCACTACGCTTGTGACAAGTGGCTCACGTGAATGGAAAGAATTCTACGCAGACTCGGGCGGTGTCTTTAATCGAACTCAGAACATCAAGACCGACGAACTTTTGCTGGATGATGCTGCATTAGTTGACTTACCGAAATCGACTGAAGGCAAACCAACACAGGTGATGGCAAATGACATTCTGATTACCATCACCGGCGCGAACGTGACTAAAGCCGCACGCGTCACGGAACAGTTATTAGAGGCGTACGCAAGTCAGCACGTTGCGCTCACTCGCCCGCGATGGTCTGAAATGGCTCCATGGCTTCACTTATGCTTTGTTTCGCACGGATCTGCCCGTGGAACATTGGAAACTTTAGCCTACGGAGACAAGCCCGGCCTAAACCTCAACAACATTCGTGATTTAGTCATTCCAGTTCCACCTCTCGCCGAACAAAAACGGATTGTGGCGAGAGTGGACGAACTGATGGCGTTGGTGGACCAGCTCGAACAGCAACTCGCCCACTCCCGCACCCTCGGCCAGCAACTCCTTGAAGCCGTCGTCGCTCAGCTAACGGCTACGACGGTAGCAACATAGTGTCGTCTAGAAATGATCGCGACTGATGGGAGGCGGATCGCAGGTTAGGGCTGAAACAACCAGCCACGTGTTTCGGCATGAGACTTCAGTTTTTTTGATCGCTTTTCGATTTGCTTCCGCCCGTGCTCGGAAAAATCAATCAGCACGTGCTCGGGGAACGGTTCCGGATCGGGGACAACGCTCAAATCTAAGTCTTCGCATTCGCCAACGCTCACACCCAAGGCGCCGTCGGAAGCGTGGCCGAGCGTTTCGGTGTAGTGCTTCCACGCGGACCTAGCGTCGATCTGGTCACCATCATAGGTTGAAAGCTTGTCTTCATCTTTGGGTGTCGGACGAAAAGCCTGTGATGTGATCCTGCCTTCCTGAATAAAGGACGGATGGATCTGCCGTATCAATGTCGTTGAGGAATTCACTCGCCTGTGTCTCCAGAAACGAGCGACGTCAATTGATCGGCAAGCCACTTCCAACCGTCAAGCGATGACAAGTCGATTTCACGTTCGCTCTCTTCGTCGCTGCTCTGGTTCAGTGCATGCCAATACGCCGTCTTCGATTTCAGGTCGATATCGAGCGTCGCCTCCCACTGATCGAGACTCCATTCCGCCTGTACGCCGCCTTCGCCCGTGGGATACAAATACGGAGCAGGTAAGCGGTCGGAGTAGTTTGCCTCGAATTGATCGGTCAGCCATTCCAAACCATCGACATTGGGTGCAACGCCTTTGCCTTCCAACCATCCATTAGCCAGAGAAGTGAATTCTTCCAACCGTGCGCCGACATCCAATGAGTCGAGCAAGCTAATGTGCTCAACGGATTCGAGACCATCAAGTCGGTTGCGGCGATTGTATCGACCAACACCATCGATCATTACGCGAACGCCCTGACGGAAGCGTTGGAAGGCGTCTAAGATCGTATCGCGGTGCTCGGATTGGATGGGTGCGTCAATGATTCGACCGTCGATCAGTTGCAATTGGAATCGGTCCTTGCGCTGATCTGCCTCGCAAACACTTCCCCGCAGCGTGACTTCCTCGGTAAAGCCCTGAACGGAAGACGCCGCCAGCGTTAAGTAGCGACGAGTCGCCCGGTTGATTCGTGCCGGACGCTTGGCGTCCGGATAGTTCAGCTCCAATGCTTCACTGTCACGTAGGCTGCGTCCGATTCGATCGAAGTAGGCCAAGTGACTGTCTTGCAAGATCCCAGCAACGGAACGCTGGTGCTGTGCGTGGTCGATCGCGGTCACGATCGACTCTTTCGCTTTCGCAAAATACTCGCGATGGTCGACCGGAAAGAGTGTGCCCGTCACCGTCGAAACGCACAATACAATTTTGGGGATCGCGCTTCCGTCGCCGATCTCGGTAACCTTCAATGAAACTTCATCCGCGAATCCTTTTGGAATTCGTTTCCGTTGCGGGTTTTCATTTCGGTAGTGCCATTTGGCAACCTCGACAAGCAATTCCTCCAACGCCGACAAGTCCTTCAATACCTCTAGCGGAATCGAGTGCCCGTTAAAACGGTCACCGACTAGGCGAGGGCTCAGAAAGTCAATGTTCTCGGTCATGAAATTGCGTGCCGTTAAACGATACGGCGAGGGAAAAGCCAAACATCTGCGAATTTTTACGTTCATTCTATGCAAATAGTTCGTCGAGAGATATGTCACTCGATGATCAGGAAAAACCAGAATATCGAGGTTTGTCTGCGCCGTCGGGTTCGCCAGCCCCGACGGCGCAAACATGGCTACAACCAGATTGTCAAAGATCAGAATCGCCAGCGGACTGGCGTTTACGGTTCGAGCAGCCGGTCTTCGATATTCGACAAGCGTTCCTCAAGCACTTTGACCGTCGTTTGGGCGGGCTCGAACTTCGCCTGTATGTCGGCAAGGATGCGTTCGTGTTCCTCGACCTGGGACGTGTAGCGGCTCGCTTCCTGGCGGAAAGGCGTCGCCTTGGCTTTCTCTCTGTCTTGGCTTGCCCAGCTTTTACGTTTGGTGATCTCCTCGTCCAGGCGGGCCAGTGCGTGCTGGGCTTCGTTGAGCTGCTCGATGACCTCGTCGTACTCGGCGACCAGTTCGCGGTCAGGCTAAAACGGGCTAAAACGCGGGCTAAAACGCGGGCTAAAACGGGCCAGCCAAACGGGCTAAAACGGGCCAGCCAAATACTACAGGTTTCGAACCGTTAGATCTTCGTTCTCCGATGAGTTTCTCGGTTGAGCACGCAGCGTTGATGCATCCGCAAAGTGCTTCACAACTGCCCGATTTCGAGACGTCAGCGCAGCAGCCAACACAGTACGCTCTCAGATGCAGCGGAATCGATCAGTTGGCTAGACAGTCGACATGCCGAGCGGGTTTTCGCGGGCACATAGCCAACGCTGGCCGCTGCGTATCGCTTCCTGAGCGAGACTCTCCGGCGTACCCGCCGCACGCTTGAATACACGTCCAAACTTTTGCACCACATCGCACCAAGCCCGGGCATCCAAGCCAATGCGACGGAGGATCGGTGCTAAGTGCTCTGGAATCACGCCCACCTTGTCGCGACGCAATTGACGGCCTGTCCGATCCAACAGTTCTAAATAACGCCCCATCGACACGCCCAGAAACCCCTTCACGCTCGCCCGACGCCCAGACGCATCTAGGCACGGACCCACTGGATCGTCTTTCTCGCTGATCTCGATCGGACTCATCCAGCCGCTGCGCCGACGGCGACGACTTCGCTCCCAATCATGCGTGCTCTCGCGAGTCCGATCCTCACGCTCGGCTAAATCATCGATACGATCCTTCGCTCCCGTGAACTCGCTTGTCTCAGGCGTCTTGGCGATCGCAGCACGAATCGGATTCAAATCCACGTACGCTGGAGCGCACCAAAGACCCCCGGAGCGCACCAAAGACCCCCGGGGTCTTTTCGGAGCTTGCGCCTTATACTTCGGCTGCAAAACTCGATACTGGGCGTGTGGCTAGCACTTACCTAGGCGGGATTCACACCCGCTTGTCAGTCAATCATTTCTAGTCCGCACGTGCATTGCATGGTTCTGCCTCGAATCCGAATGTTCGTGCAAACCATTCGGCAAAACGTTCAGACCGTTTTGTGGAGCGATCAGGATGAGAACGATCTACATGATGACCAATTTCATGTACCAGAACATCCCATAGATAGAACCTGCGTATTGATTCGTCAGTAAATTTATAAACCCATTTTCCTTCGACATGGGTCATCTCAACGCCTGCTCTCTGGTACGCGTGTATCTCAGCAGGCTTGTGGAGTTCTGGAGACGCCCAGATTCGACGGCATTCAGGGAACGCAAAGAGCGTGATGGAACAGTATCCGTAGCATCCGTAGCACCACTTCGGATTCCATGCAGACTTTTCTTGCCGACTTGTTCCTCCGAGCAAAGCGATTTGCCGAAGTCCGATTAGCATTTCTTGCGGAACGATTGCGAGGATACGCTTTACATCGTCACAATCAAACGGTCGAAAGAATTTGCTGTGAAGCGGAAGCATCAGCAATTGAATTTCGCTACCGTCTGGAAGATCGAAGCTCGATATTGGTCGCACGCGACTCAGCGAATTTATTTCGGATTGCTGCGGGTCGTATCTTGACCAGTTTGTGTATTTCGATGCCGAGTAAATATTGGACCGACCAGCACTCGGTTTCGCATGTCGATTCATACGCATCTCTATGGCAGAACGTTACCGATCAGCCGGCGGCGACGGGAGATTAACCACTTCAGAACGCCCGACTTCGTCACTCGGTTGCATCGGATGGTTCCCCGCCGTCGCACGCGAACCACGCCGGTCAATCACAACGCGCCCCGACTCTCGTTCTTTGCGTTGTAGATCCGCAAAAATCCGATCTAGATCGTTGTCGAAGGCAGCAGCAAGTCGATGTCGAATGTCTCGAATTTCGTTGGTGATAGGGTTATTCATCATCATCCTCCAGTAATAGTTCCTGTGGTGTGCAAATCACCGGTGGTTCAAACCCCGCTTCGCGGATCACAAATTCGATGTGATGCCGCAGAACGGCATTGGCGATATGCCGGAAGTTCCACGTCAGGAGATAGTTTACACGATGAACCGAAGCGATCGCAACGTGAAGGGCATCACGTGGCTCAGAAGCGGGGACAGCCTTAGCCGCGATTAGGTTCGCTGCCAAATCACGGCATTCTTGCGTGATCGCGAGCAAACGATGGTTTTTGATCACATCGAGGCGCTCTTGTGCAGCCGAAGGATCGCCGCCCCCGCACTCGTCAAGAACAAGTTGGGATACAACAATTTCAAGATGGCCGGGTGCGAGTGCCCACCAGTCTCGCGTTATTTCCTGCTGCGCTGCGGCTGACGGGTCTTTCAACAGTCGCCCAGCGATGTTGCCGATGATGGTCGTTTCGACGTATGCGGTTTCCATTCTCGAATTGTAGCATTGACCTTAGAGGCAAGCATCAAGCGTAGTTTCAATCGGGGAACGTTTAGAACGACCGCGATAACCTCGTCGCGGTATTCAATACTCTACTAGCGAAAAAACGCACGCCGCGACTGAGGTTCATCACATGGTTCGCCCGTTATTCTACAGCGTGGTCGGCTAGACGTCGCTACCAGGCCGCATCCCCGTCTTCCAGATCGTCGTGCAGTCTTCGCATTTGTAAGTGTATTCGTCGCCAGCAGTAAAGCGATCCTGCCTCTGAGTAAACCGAATTCGTCGACTACACGTTGGACAAATCCCCGTGAACGCGATTCGAGATGTGTATAGCACAGCCGGGGGCAATACGATCACGAGCGCCGCGATCGACCAAAACACGGATCGGAGCCCAAAGCCTGTGATCAGCAGAGAGACAAATACGAGTGCACACACCAGTGCGAGCGCGCCAATCACGCGACGTGAATGCGCAGAGTCGGTTTTTGTGACGTAGTCGGACACTATCTCGTTGGGCGAACGACCAAGGTGACCGAGGCCCGGCCAACTAAATTTACCATTTTTGAGCGGCCTCGATCGGGCCTTCGGTCCACCGCATAGTTATCCGTATTTTAGCGATCCGGCTTAGTTCACAAGAAGTAGATACATGCAATGATGATTAACGGTCCAATGGGGCTGGCGAAAACGCCGATTATCGCCATTCGATTATGTTGTCGCAATATGGATGCTAGTCCGAGCGAAAACCCGATCAAAGAGAGAGTTCCACCTACGAGAACACCAATACCGTACACAGTGAGTTGAGCTAAGTACAAGACTCCGATACCGATGCGATCCGTTGCAGGTCTCAGATCTCCCGATTCATACTCGTTTGTTGCAATGCGATTTGATAATGCAACCCTATCACTCCGCAAAAAAACACCCGCGACGCACGCAACAACGCAAAGTGCAAGTGCAACGAATGATATTATGGCGCTCGCCATGCCGAGCGGATTTCGGTCCAATGGAAGTTGTGTTGCGATGGGTACCGAACTGGTCATCATCTTCTAAATGAGTGAGAGAGATTCGTGCGGATAACGCTACCGATCAGCGGGCGGCGACGAGAGACTTTCCACAACCAAAACGCCTGACTTCGCCGCTCCGTTGCATCGGATGGTTCTCTGCTCTTCTGCAGTCAAGAGTCGGCCTGATGCACGCTCACGCTCTCGAACACCTTGAAGATATTTGTGCGCGTCACCACCAGCATCCGCGAGCAGCTGCTCGCGGGCTGCGTAGAGTTCTTCGAGTATAGGATTAGTGGTCATCGTCGTAATCTCCGAGAAATACGGCAGGCGTGTAAATCAGCAAGTCAGGGAATCCAAGTTCCGCCAACGTTTTGTAGACGCGCGGCAGTGTATGGCCGTTTGCAATGTGGCGGCAGTTCTGCGTCAACGGATATTGTACGCCGCCGACGGCGGCTGTAGCGACATGAAACGCATCAAGCCGAGCCTTTTCGGGCATTAAGTGACGTGAAATCAGTTCATCCGCGATTGCTTCGATTCGGGGATCAGCGGGTATCAGGTCAAGGCCCGTCAGCATTTTAAGCCGTTCAGCCGCAGCGGTTGCGTCGCCCAACGCCGCCTCGTCTAAAACGAGTTGCGATGTAACAACCCGGAATTTGGAACGCTCCGTATTCCACCACTGGCGGGCCTGCTGTTGAAGCAGGGCAAGATTTGGATCGAGGCTTGGCCGTGCTGCTGCATGGCTCACGATTGACGTTTCGATGTAGACTGAATCCATTTTTAAAGTCTATCGCAGAGAACGTTTGCGATCACCTCGCCGCGACGAGAGATCTTCCATTTCAAAACGCCTCATTTCGCGGCTGAGGGTGAGTAGAGCGGGCTCTCTCTTCCAAATTTAGCGTAAAGCTTGCACTTGGTCGATTGAGCGTCGCCCCCTCCCAGAACCGGACGTGCGCTGTTAACGCATCCGGCTCCCCACGATGGCTATCCCGCGCTGACGAATCAGCACGCTCTGCGATCGGGTCGAGTTAGCATCCGAAGCCTGGCTCTGTGTCCAGAGGATGCTCGATCGACGTAAGTTAGTTCGATTCCAATCCACAAGCTATGCGTGTGGATTGGAATTAGTCCCAACAGTCGACTCAGCTTGGAGGCTGAGGGGTTTTTGGCTCCGCGTTCATCCGCTTTAGCTCATGGCGGACGGTCCAATGCGTGCAGCCCACGTCTCTGGCGATGGCTCGGTAACTCAGTTTGCCTTGATGAAGAAGCTGGCGAATCTGATCGATCATGTCTTGCTCAATCCTTCGACGAGGAGCTGAGTCTAGAACTTCTCCCTTGGTTCCAATGGTCCAAATATCAAAATCACTGTTTGGCGCGAAAATTGTTCGCTTTGATTGCCCAAGATGCAAAGAACGACTGAGAGCACCGCTTTCCGATGCGGGAAAATCTGACACATGTCCCGATTGTTCCGTCAAGTTTATTGTTCCCGGTATCGATGCGTTGAACCACGAAAAACGGCGGAGTATTGACGAGGCGGAACGAAAGGCTGAAGAGACTGACCGCAAGCGTGCAGAAAAGGAATTGAAAAGAAAGGCAATTGACGAAGAGCGGGCAGCAAAACGCGAAAAGCAGATCGAAGCTGAAAAGACGCTTGCCATCGAAAACGAGAATAAGCGACGTCAAAAACAGCAAGATCTTGAGGAAAGTAACTCGAACAAACCCGAATTGCCTCCTCCACTACCAAAGGAGAGGGAGAAACAATCCAAGCGATTATTCGTCTTATCAACTTTAGGGTGCCTCCTTTCTCTTTGCCTTATTTCTTTCATTTATTCCGTTTCCACTAAGTCGGGTGCAGGCATAACCGACGTTGTACGAAGTTCTGGCCTACGTTCCAAACTTAAGAAATGCGTTACATATGGAACCGTAAACGCCGACGCTTATTACGACAGCGTGATATTAACTGACACCGTTGTCTTGGACTTACTTGATGGCGGTTCTTCATCGGCACGACGTATTGACCCCGTTCACCTTCTACTTGAATTTTCGAATGAGTTAAATCTTTCCACTATTCGCACAATAGTCTTGGCACGAAACGGCGAACAGAGATTTACAATCGCAGCGTCTGAAATAAAACCGTTAGCAGCCTCCTATGCAAATGGTGGGCGACCTTGGGTCTTTAATAATCTTCCACCGACAACAAGAACGATGACTGGAACACAGCGTTACAAGGAATGGTCGTAGCTGTCCATTCTGTGAATCTGGATTTGCATTGAGATGAACAGGTTTGGTAAGTGCTTTTCATGAGTACTGCCAATCCGAACTTTGACGACTGTTCGCGCGATGAGCTGATCAAGCTCGTCAAGATGCAAGCGGCTAC
>JBGSNA010000296.1:0-4904 GCA_041739875.1 Pirellulaceae bacterium | reverse complement strand
CCTGAGCGAACGTGACGGTAAGGGAACCAGCGAAGTCCGTTACTACATCAGCAGTCTACCACTGGGGGTGAAGCGTTTTGCCTTGGCGTCACGTGGTCACTGGGGGATTGAGAACTCATTGCACTGGGTGTTAGACATGACGTTCAACGAAGACCAAAGCCGGATTCGCAAAGATCACGGAGCAGAGAACTTTGGTCTGTTGCGGCGGTTCGCGATTGGGATCATCAAGCAGGACAGTTCCAAGGGAAGTATCCGGCGCAAGCGAAAAAAGGCCGCATGGGATGATTCGTTTCTCCTAACCTTGCTCAAATCAATGACTTAAGATGCGTTTGCCCTGTATCTGAGACGGTTCGTCCTAAGTTGTAAACGCGATAAACATTAAACCAATATTGCTAGAATATTTTCGAGCCATCGGACACAGCTAGTCGTTTGTCAAAAACGGAATCAATTGGTACGGGTGAAGGACTGCGAGTTAGCCCAAAATAGGTTCGTCTTGCTCCGTGATCGTTCTCAACATATCACGTCATGATATCGTTGATGACATTAACACCTACCCGGTTCACACTCGGGGTGACGAAGAAATAGATCGATTGATGACAAGCAGGAGCCGGGACTGATTTCTCCAGTAAGTTGTTTGGCGAATGACAACGTTTCTTCGAAAAAGGCGATAATCTTCGTCTTCTTCGTGAAAGATTCGTCTGACAGATGAGTCATCCTTGTAGAGTCAGTCAGTTCCTGTGCGGGAAAACCATCCATGCCCATCAGTCCACCCGAAACGCGAGCCAGCTTGATCCTGCGATTGCAGGATCCGGCAGACATCGTGGCTTGGGATGAGTTCGCGGAAATCTATGCTCCGGTCGTTTACCGATCGGCGAGGGGACTTGGATTGCAAACGGCGGACGCAGACGACGTGGTTCAAGAAGTGCTGTCTGCCGTCGCCCAATCGGTCAAAGACTGGATCGTCCGCGATGATCGGGGGGCATTTCGAGCTTGGCTTTACCGAATCGCTCGAAATACAGCGATTGATTTTTTGACACGTCGCAAACATCGCCCTTGGGCAAATGGTGGGGGCGAGGCGGCTCGACAGTTGGATCAGATTGAAGCGAAGGGTGACGTGTCGAGTCAATTCGATGTGGAGGTTCGTCGCGAGATCTTCGCGCGAGCTTCCGAAAAGGTCCGATCGCAAGTCAGCGATACGACCTGGCAAGCCTTCCACCGCACCGCCGTTCTCGGTCAACCGATAGAAGCAGTTGCAGCCCAGCTCAACGTCAGTCCTGGCAGTATCTACATCGCTCGTAGCCGAGTGATGAAGCGATTGCAGAATACAGTGAAATCTTTTGAGGAAATATCCAATGATGAAATGTGATAGCATCGCTTTCGATGACCTGCTTGATGCCGAGGACGACATCGAAACGCACAATCCCGAAGTTGCTCGACATCTCGAAACCTGCACGCATTGTCAAAGCCGCTTAGCTGGGCTGGCCGCCGATGCAGAGCAATGGGACGAAACACGGCATTGGTTGTCGACTGGAGACGTTAATGATCCGGTGTACGCCGAGTCGCTGGAAGCACGCGAGCGTTGGAAACGTCCCATTGCCTGGAACGACGCCATGGCAAAGTCGCTTCTATCCGCCGCCAGTCATCCCGAGATGCTCGGCCGCATCGGTCGCTATGATGTGGAACGTTTGATCGGTAGCGGCGGCATGGGAGTCGTCTTCAAAGCTTATGATACGGAACTGAATCGTCCGGTCGCTGTGAAGTTGCTTGCTCCGTACTTGGCCAGCAGTGGAGCCGCGCGAAGTCGGTTTGCTCGGGAAGCTCGCGCGGCGGCAGCCGTCGTCGACGATCACGTCGTGCCAATTCACAACGTCGAAACCGATGGCGAGCATCCGTTTCTGGTGATGAAGTACATCGCTGGCGGTTCGCTGCAACAGCGACTCGATCGCGATGGCTCACTCGAAGTTTGCGAAGTGCTGCGGATTGGCATGCAGACCGCCAAAGGGCTCGCGGCAGCGCACGCTCAGGGTTTGATTCATCGCGACGTCAAACCGTCAAACATTCTATTGGACGAAGGCGTCGACCGAGCACTCTTGACCGACTTCGGTCTCGCCCGAGCGACCGACGATGCAAGTTTGACTCGTAGTGGTTTTCATCCCGGCACGCCGCACTACATGTCGCCTGAGCAGGTTCGCGGCGAAGCCATCGACGCTCGCAGCGATCTATTCGGACTCGGTTGTGTCTTGTACGCACTGTGTACCGGCCATCCACCGTTCCGCAGTGAAACCAGCTACGCCGTCCTCCGCCGCATCACAGACGATACGCCTCGCCCGATTCGAGAAACCAACCCCGATATTCCCGAGTGGCTGGAACGAGTCGTGATGAAGCTGCTCGCAAAATCTCCGGACGCGAGATTCGACTCCGCTTCAGAAGTTGCCGATTTACTCGAAGCGTGTCTCGCTCACGTGCAGCATCCGTTGAACGCGTCATTGCCCGAGTGCGTCGCCGCGATGTTACCAGTTCGCGGAAGTCGTCCACCGTGGAGCAAGCTCGTTGCAGTTGCAGCGTTTGGATTTTCAATCATTTTCGCCGGTGTTCTGATCGTCCTGGAAACAAACAAGGGAACGCTGACAATTGAGTCTGATGTAGATGACGTGCCAATACGCATCATGCAGGGCGACAAGGTTGTCGAGCGACTGACAGTTACACGAGCGGGTGAAACAACTCGAATCGCAGCCGGCAACTATGTCGTAGCCATAGACGGTGGGTTTGCAAGCCTAACGGTTTCTGGAAACGTAACGTTGACGCGTGGGTCTAAAGCGACCGTTAAAATTGAAAAATCGGCACAGGATTTGGGCGTTGCTAACACGAATGTTAGTTCGCTCATCGACCAATCGGGTGATTCCGGCATGTTTAGTCCTGTCCCAGGTTCGGAAGTCCGGTATGTAAACGACGTGGCAAATGAGAAATGGGGCGATGGCGAACCCTTGCAAGTCGCCAAACGTGTGTTTGCCGCTCGACGACAGTTGTTGAGCGATTTCCAACTCAGCTATCGCACGATCAGTCTGCCACCTGAAAACTCCGATGAAGCGGCGGAGCATTCCACGCTGCCGAAGAACGCCAGCGACGTAGGGTCAGAAGCGGTCGCCAACAAGAGCACGCAAGAGGAAGCGAAACATGGCTCTAGAATCGTAACCGTTGGATTCGCTGGTTCGACGGTTTACTACTACGATCGGCCATCAAAGAAGGGAAAGCCAGCTACAGGATGGATCTACGACGGTCAGACAATGACTCGGTTGCAGAGCGTTTCGGACAATGAGCCCCTTCAAGTTGTTGCCGATGTATCGACGGTGCCTGATTTCAGTGGTCTGTTTGGTGTCGAGCCAAATCCGCTTCAATTTGCTGGCCTGTTGGCGATGTCGCAAGACACAGTTCCGTATATCGACAAATTGCTTGACGAGGGATCTGACGCAACGGCGCGCTGGATACTGCGGGAGACAGGCTCTTACGCAAACCCAAGGCCTTGGATTCCTCGTTGCGACCGCATGCTGTTGATCGAATTCAATTGCACGCTCCCGGTTCTATCTCAAACGGAAAGTGGCAAACCCGACTCGACTGTGTCACCAGTTCGAGTAACGTACGTACTCGATCCTGGGTCCGATTACTGGCCCATTTGGTTTCAGACGCAAACTCAATCCGATACCAGAGCCTTTCGTACCACGTTAGTGCGCCAGCAGAATATTGCGGGAAACACGGTCTATTTTCCTGACAGAATGATTGAAGAAACCGAACGCACCTATGGGATTGAAGTCATTGATTTGGTTTTAGGCAAACCGGTGAACCTCAAAACCGTATTCGGTGATGCATCTCCGGATCTTACCGGCTACGAAGCTGAAGCACCGCACCAAAAAGCCGATGAGATGTCGGACACCATAAACCCCCAAAGTATAAGGCTTCCTGAACCAGAAGAGGAATCATCCGGGAATAATTCGACAACAGCAAATCTGACGCTTGTCGATGCGGTTAAACAGTTCAACTGGTCCTCGCTGAACGCTCGCCAGGACTTATACGACCCACCTATTCCCGATTTAGCGATCGACCAGTTTCGTGATGCGATGCTCAGCGGAGCGTATGATTTTAAAAATGAATCACCTGTTTATCATCAGTCCGCTTCAGATGCCGAGGTCAACCAGATACTTCGCCAGTTCGCCGAGACAGGCGAACTGCCATTCGGGCTTCGTGGGGATCTTACTTCTCCGGTCGATACTTATGAACGAGATACTGACGGCCAAATTACGCTGCTACGCACATTGCCAAGACTGACACTGTTTCGAGATAACAATACGAAGAGTAACGTTTTGAACTCCGGCGCAACGATTGACTTCGATTCGCTTGAGTTGATTTATCAGGAAGACGGCTCGTCCTCGAAGCGGTACGGAGATCCAGCCCTAAGTGAAACCAGAAAAAAACTTGCGAAGCCCATTGAAAAGCCAGCAGCGTCGGCAACGTCTGGCCCTGAATTCTATGAAGCCAAACGAATTGCCGATCAATTTGTGGCTGCCTTAGTGTTAGGCCGAGACACCGACCGCAAAGCGTGCTTGTCTACAGCGTACCAAACCAATCTGGACGATGAACATAAACTGCGAAGCTTGTCGCAAGAGATCACCGGTTCCAACCCTGATTTCACTGAGATGTACATCAATCCGCGGGGTGTCGTCTCATTGGGGCGCGCGATTATGCAGCGAGTTGACGGTTCAATGTAGCGTTTGGAGCGTAAGGTCGAAGCGAAGCGGTATTCGTTGTTAAGATCGCGCCGTAGGTTGCAGCCCAGGTTCCGCTGAGCAAGATCGTCCGCAGCGTCAGAATGCGACATGCACCTTCATGACTCCAACGCATCCCCGATAGCT
>JBGSNA010000213.1:0-24968 GCA_041739875.1 Pirellulaceae bacterium | reverse complement strand
AATCGGTGACATGCCGGGACGGTCGCTGCCACGAGATTGCTGACCAGGTGCTGACGGCACACCGCTTTGAGCCCTAAGTCCTTGTGCCATCCTTGGTTGCGAGATCGAACGCACAGGTTCGATTCCCGCCGCCTCCACTTTGCCACCCCATGCCTTGGGGTGGCCTGAAGCGACATAACCCCTGCTCCGGCAGGGGTTTTTGTTTGGACTTTCATCATTCTTCGCACCCTTCCCACTCTTCTTGAGTGCCACAGAGTGACGGGGTGTGCCACCCAATGTGCAGCGCATTTGCAGCGCGCTCCCTTCGGGCGGCGCTGCATCAGCCGCGGGTTGGGGATGCATTGAGGGCGTCGGAAGACTTGCCAATGCGCGGGCTTGATCCTGGATGCCAATGTGGGTGTAACGCATCGTCATCTTCACGTCGGAGTGTCGAGCTAGTTCCTTGGCTTCGGGCAAGGTCGCTCCGTTTCTGAGCAACTGGGTGATATGCGAGTGCCGGCCGGCGGCGTGGAAGTCAGCAATTCCCTCCTCGGTTTGATAAGGAATCCCGGCTCGAAGCAAATCCTTCTTGACCATGAGCCAAGTCTTCTTGCGATCCAATTCAGGGAAGATGCGCTGGCTCCGATCTCGACCTTTCATCCATACTCGTAAGGCCGCGGCTAGATCGGCGTGCAGCGGCAGAACGTCCTTGCGTCGATGCTTGGAGAAAGCGGCTTGCACCGTCAGCGTTGGAGGCGAGGATTCGAGATCAAAACTCGCCGGGGTCAGGCTTGCCAATTCGTTCTTTCGTAGTCCGCTCATGTACGACAGAAGATAAACGCGGGCTCGTTGCTCACCAGAAAAGCCTTGTACGCGCATCCGGCTTTCCCGCGCCGATTGGACCAGCTGATCGAACTCTTGGGGTGAGAGGGCCCGGCGTGGATGCCGAACGTCAACTTGAGCATTCAGTCGCTCGATTCCTGTAACGGGATTACTGAGCAATCGCTTGCTCGTCACGCACCACTTGCCAAAGGCGTCGATCGCTTGCACATAATGGTTGTAGGTACGGTGACCAAACCCTGATTTGCGCCGATGCTCGCGGAGAAAATCACGAATCGCCTCCGGATTTAGATCGGCAAGCGACTCGCAACCGCATCCGTTGACTAACTTTCGAATTCGCGACATCAACAGCTTTGAGTACTTGGGCGTGTTGTCCGCCAGGCTCGACTCGAATGCTGCCAAATGCATCTCGATTGCCGCAGCACGTACTCCTTTCAATCGCGCATGTTCCGGGTCGACAAGACCGGTTCGCTTCAGCCGTTCCTCCGATTCGAGCTTTGCGGCCAATTGCTCTGATAGCTGGCGGTCGGAGAATCCTTTCACCGTTCGTCGCCGACCGGTGTGGTCCCGATATTGTATCCAGTACACAGCATGCTTGTGCTTTTTACGTCGATAGAGCGTTGCCATAGGAGTTCCTTATCGTTTGCGTGAAGGGGCTACGAGCGAAGGACAACCGTCCGCGATCCACTGACGAACCTCAATGCGACACCAACGCACGCTGCGTCCGAGTCTTCGCGGAACCACGAGTTCTCCTGCACTAAGCCTTCTCCACACCGATCGCACCGAGATACCTAGCATTTTAGCGACCACTTCGACGGGTACGAGTGATACGTCATCAATCTCGTCGACAGAGGTTTCCTGATTGAGGTTGTCCACAGGTTTAAGTCCCTTATTTCGAGGATTAGACCGCACCTGCTCCAGTAGCGGGTGCCATATCCCCATTCCACCTTGCCGTGCCAGCAAGCGTCAGACCATGCTAGTGACAGTCTAAGAATTCTGATTGGCGGCATCGCAATATCCTACGCCTCGGCGCCGTTCAACCTCGTGCTAGAATCTACTTGGCCTTTGCTCAAAATGCGTGGGGAGCGGGACAGCACTTAGTAAATTGTCGAAGTAAGGAGCGGATATGGACCTTAGGTACGTTCGCCTGGACCCGAAGAAGGTTGCCTATCTCCGGATGAAACTCAATTTGAGCCAGACGAAGTTCCATGAACAGTTGGCGAAAGCATGCGGACGGCGGCACAAGGCAACTGCACACAACATTCTCACTGGAGAAAAGGTCTATTTTGAAACTGGTCGACGAGTCGCTGAGTTTCTTGGAGCGGAGAATCTGCTTTCTATCTTGAACGCCGATGACCTCAAAGACCTCACTCCTCCCAGCACTTGGGATAATCCGCTCGACTTCTTTGCCACAGTCGGAGAATGGCAAGTGGACGAAACAATTGATCCAGCTCGGACTGCCGTGAACGGACTTGCTTTCGACACTTGGAAATTGCGACACCGACATGTGAAAGGCCGACTGGCACTCGGTAAATGCTATAGTCTCACGAAACTCTCGACGAAAGAGAGGTCGGCGCTCAAATCGTATCTGACCCGCCACAGTGAAGTCTGCGATCGGATCGGCCCACACCCCCACATCGTCCAGAACCGGGACGCGGTCCAATGGGAGCATGGTGAGATGTGGTGGATCATCGACGAATGGATCGAGGGTAAGCGTCTCGACGCGCTACTCGCTTCCAAGCAACTCGAAGCGAGTGCGATTCCGAAAGCATTGCGCACTATCGGATTGGGGCTACAAACCTTGCACGAGAATGGAATCATCCGTCGGGAACTATCGCCGCAACACGTTTTGATTAGAGACAAAGATGGCACGGCAGTTCTGACCGATTTGGAATTGGCCAAACTATTGGAGCGAGCACCAACCGTCGCCCCCACGCAAGGCTGGCCGGAAGATGCCTACCGAGCAATCGAGGTAGCTCCCGACCAACCTCTCACTCCACGCGCCGACATCTACAGCTGGGGACGGATTGCGGTCGAAGCTGTTTGCGGGAGATTGCCACCGCAGGGTGAAGAAGCCCCGTTCCTTGCCCAGGCGAAGATCCCTGCGGCCATTCATCAGACACTCCTGCAGTGCGTCGCTTTGCCCGCGAGCGACCGGCCAGCCAACATGCACGACGTGTTAAACGCCATCAAGAGATGGAAATGAATTCCTTCACTGACAGAACTTCGACGACAGCCGCGGCAGGCCATGCATCGCCGCTCTCAGTGCATGCCCTCACCGAATTTGAATTTTGCCCACGAGCCGGCATCGTCGCCGTCGAAAATGATTGGCAACAGGAGCCAGAACGCGATCGGATCAACCTTGGCTTCTATCTTCCCGTTGACTTTGCCGACTTAGAGCATCGCCTCAACGATTCCATGAATCACCTCTGGCGATGGGTGGCATGCGTCGTCGTTGCTTTGGTCGCAGCGATCGTCGCGTCATTGTGGCACCGCCCACTAATCGCACTTCTCGGTGTGCTCGCTTGCATTCCATCCTCCTTTCCACTTCGCAGCAGTATCGAAACGGTGCTACGACTGGTCGGACAGCGGCGCGAACTCCTTGCTTGGCAATCGCGAGAACTGCGATTTGATGCGGAGACGCCTCATCCGGTGGATTGGCGAGACATTCTAAGAAGCAGCTGGATGACGATCCGATGTCTCGAAGCGTATCAAGATGATCAACGTGGCCTCATCGGAAAACCGTGGTGTGTTATCCGTCATGGCTCCTTCACGATCCCCGTATGGAGATTCCCTCCGCACCCCGTCGCTGAGCCCCAGATCTATCCCCAACACCTTGTCCGCATGGCTGCCTATTGCCACTTGGTTACCGAGTGCGAGGGTCGTCAGTCTCCCTGCGGCGTAGTTCTCTTTGGCGACTCCTATCTTGGCACCACGTTACCCTTCCATTCCGTTGCGCAACAGCAATTGTGGGAAGCCTATGAAAATGCACGTGCAATCCTTGCCAATATTGACGCTGATGACCGCTGGAAGCCACCAGCGCCGAGCGCCAACCTATGCAGCGGATGTCCTTGTGGAGCACCACGTGCGTATCGGGAACTCCATACAGAGTTTCGTCGCAATGGTGAGTACATACCGGTTTACGGCTCAACCGCCGCCGACCAAAAGCTCTATCACAGCCCCTGCGGGGACAGGTTCGAGTGGAAACCACCGCACGAACGGGCGAAGAGCCTGGGCATTGTTTGACGCTCTCTCTCTAAAGGTTCGCATAGGTCGCATTGCAGCATGAAGCCCACAAAAATAGGACAATCTTGGGCGACACCTTTGTCAGGCCAACGCAATTCTCTGATAATGCGGCCAGCTAGGACGGGCCTGCGGCCGTCCCCACCTGGTTTTTTTGGCAGCATTTCACTGCTTGTGATTCCCGATGCACATAACACACGTCTACATCGATGGCTTTAAGCGCCTCATTGACTTTGACCTGACGCTGAACGAAAAGCTGAATGTTATCGTCGGCGACAACGACACTGGAAAAACGTCCGTACTGGAGGCGGTTAACCTTGTTCTCACCCGTCAATATGATGGACGTTTCGTCGAACATACGATCGACCCATACTTATTCAATGTAGCAAATGTGGCGGAGTACTTCGAAAAGCTTCGTGCCGGCGCGAATTCCTCCCCGCCGCGCATCCTGATCGAGGCGTATATCAACGACGATGGAAACAGTCCTGCCTTGGCGTGTCTCAAGGGCCGGAATAACACCAGGAACGAAGATTGCCCTGGATTGAAACTGGCCATCGAATTGGATGGCGATCATGTCGAGGCGTTGAAAGACTATGCCCGAGATGATTCTAACCCTGCTGTGTTGCCCGTCGAGTTCTATAAGTGTCACTGGAGATCGTTTGCTGATAACGGGATTGTGACCAGAAATCTTCCATTCAGGGCCAAGTCGATCGACACCAGTCTGCCACGCATTGTCCGTGGGCCGAATAAGTATGTGTCGCAACTGGTGGATGATGTACTGACCGACGAGCAGCGCCGTGAACTCTCGCTCGCTTACAAGAAACTACGGCACGGATTCGCACAGGAACGTGGAGTCGCAGCCATTAACGAGCACTTGAAGCAGCAGGGTAGTCCTGCAACCAACAAGAAGTTGACAGTCCAAGTGGACATGTCCTCGCGATCCACCTGGGACAGCGCGATTGCGGCACACTTGGACGACTTGCCATTCGATTGTGCAGGAAAGGGAGAGCAATGCCGCATCCAGATGCGTCTTGCCATTGCAGATTCGAAGCAATCGCGGGTGCTTCTCATCGAAGAGCCGGAGAATCATTTATCGCATTCGAATCTAAACATGCTCATGAACGATATCAGTCGTGACTGCGCGGATCGACAAGTCATCTTGACCACGCACAGCGCCTTCGTACTGAACAAGCTGGGAATCGACAACCTCAGGCTCATTTCGCATGACGGCCACACGGCAGCACTTACGGGTGTGACGCCGGATACCCAAGACTATTTCATGAAATTACCCGGGTATGACACGTTAAGGCTGATTCTTTCGAAGCGGTGCATTCTTGTCGAAGGGCCTTCGGACGAACTGGTTGTGCAACGGTCATACAAAGAATGTCACGGCAAACTACCGCTTGAGGATGGAGTGGATGTAATCTCGGTTGGTGCGCTTGCCTTCAAACGGTTCCTGGAGATTGCAACACTTCTGAAACTGAATGTACAGGTAGTGACCGACAACGACGGCAGCGTCGCGGCGTTGAAGTCCAAGTACAATCAATACATCAATGAAGCGAACTCCACGGTAAGGATATGCTACGACGAAGACGAAGAATGCAGAACGCTTGAACCACAGCTACTGAAGGCGAACTCTCTGCGTCTGCTGAACAATATTCTGGGGACGACGCATCCTGACAATGAAGCGTTAGTGCAGTTCATGGGACGGAACAAGACAGATTGCGCCCTTAAGTTGTTTGAGACAGATCAGAAGTGGGTTGCTCCCGGATACATTGCAAATGCCATCAAGTGAAAACCGGATTGTCATCGCTTGTGCCGGTTCCGGTAAGACGACCCGGCTTGTCAACGAGTCGCTCGCCGGCCGGGATCGCCGTATCGCGATCGTAACGTACACCAACAACAACATAAGGGAAATAACTAGACGATTCGGCGAGTTGAACTCTGGGGTGCCGAATCATGTTGACGTGGTGACATGGTTCGGATTTCTGCTGCGCGACTGTGCGCGTCCATACCAGCGATCAAAATACGCTGAGAAACGAATCGAGTCGTTACTGTTCGTAAACCAACAATCCGCAAAGGGTGTCGCAGAGACTGAAACCAGTCGCCACTACTTTGCAAATGGCGATTTGATCTATTCGGACAAGATTGCAAAATTTGTCGTCGAGTGCGAAGAGAAGTCACATCAGAGCGTGACCGCTCGGCTCCGACAAATTTATACGGACATATTCATCGACGAATTTCAAGACCTTGCTGGATGGGATCTTGACTTGATCAAGCTACTCTTGCAATCGGGGGTTCGCATCACGCTCGTAGGAGATCCACGACAACACATCTACAGCACGAATCCTTCACTCAAGAACAGACAGTATCTTGGCGTTAAGGTCATTGAGTTGCTGAGGAAATGGGAGCAGAGCGGATTGTGCAATATCGAGCCTCCCATGAAAGGCACCTACCGATGCAATCAGGCCATCTGTAATTTTGCAAATGCGCTATGGCCTGGAATGGACGCGATGGAACCGCTCAAGAGTGATGCGGTCGACCGGGCGGGGGTATTCCTCGTAACCGAGAATGCTGTGGAAGAGTACGTCCGACAATTGAATCCACAAGTTCTTCGCCATAGCAAGAGCGCGAAGTCATATGGTTGTAAGGCACTGAACTTCGGAATTGCGAAGGGTCTTGAGTTTGAGCGTGTGTTGATCGTTCCAACTTTACCAATCAAGAAGTATCTGGAATCGGGCGATCTAAAGCACTTGGAGAAATCGAAGGACAAATTGCATGTCGCAGTTACGCGCGCGCGGCACAGTGTGGCGTTCGCGTTTGACGGTCCATCACCCGTCGTCCCGAGACACTTCACTTGAAATCGTCTTCTGGCGTTGATCTCGGCTGAACCGCTCGCCCCGTCAGGAGATGGAAGTAGTGGGCGGAACTGTGTTCTGTGCATTCGCACGTCCTGGGCGCAGATCAGAACGTTGAATACATATGCTTCACTGGTCCCCACATCGAAGCGAGTGGGTACACGTTGTTGACGATACCCATCACCAACTTCAGCGCGTGGTCGTGTCTTTATCCCCACGATTTGAGAAATACCCTACAATTTTCTCTAGCCAGTTTGTCACGACTCGATTGATTCCACCGAGTCGCCGTCGCCGCCGAAACTCGTGGTGAATATCGTCGAGCGCATTGAGCCAGTCACGCGGGGAGGGGAAACGCCCTGCAGGGTCCAGGGCCAGCCCACGACACACGGTCTTGTCAATCAATCGCATGAGCCCACGTGGCACGCCCGTTTGCGATGCGGTACGGCTCGGAGGAGCTAGTTTCTCGGCGAAGACCTTGCGCATACTTCCGACGCCGGCCCGGCCACCGGCGCCGTCGTACGGAATTGTCAGAGTCATTAGCTCATACCAGACCACAGATAATGAAAATTGGTCGGCTCGGAAGTCGGGCGTGCAACTGGCGTCGAGCAACTCCGGGGGGGAGTAAACGCCGGAGGCCCCATCGCCCGTCCCTCTGCTCGACGTCCGCTGACCGAGCCACGCACTTCCGAAATCGATTGTGGCAAGACTCGTGCCTCCAGGTGACAGGATGAGATTCTCGGGTTTGATGTCTCCGTGGTGGACATCCCAAGACGAATGAAGTTGACACAGACCATGAGCTTGGCCACGGATGAGTCGGCAGGCGTTAAATACGCTTGGCCTTTCCGTCCTACCGTTTCGCACCTCGCGGAGATAGTCGGCCAGCGACTGCCCCGCCATCCACTCCGATACGATATAGACAGAATCTCCCTGGACTTGCGACGAAATTAAAAATGGCACGTTCGCATTGCGCGAATTCGCCAGCCGTTCGAGCACTCGCAGGTGCTGCTGCGTGTCTCGGGAGCGCGGCAACACGTGGATTGTCCGCTGACGCCCTTGAGGGCCAGCTTGTCTTTCGACTGCGCGCAGCCGAATCCGGTCGCCGCTCCCCAGCCGCTCCAGAATCTCATAACGTCGACCACCCACGATAAGCGTTTCAGGCATTCCGTTCATTCACCGACCCAACTGGCGGCTAGACCCACTCGGTTCCAGCTCGATCCAACATAAAGCAACTGGCCGTGGTAAGCGGAGCAAATGCAGCCGCCCCGCCCGGCAGTTATCAACACCCTCCTCCGACGAGACTGAAAGTGTCCCATTCTCGGAGGGCATTGATAACTACCGCCCACCCAACACCGGTCATTCGGAGCGCAATCGGTGATAACAGCGTGCAACGACTCTAACTCGCGCTTCACCGTCCGCCCCGCCATTCTACGATTTCCGGCCGTCGCGATGAACTATCGACTCGCCGTGAGATATCCCCACCCCGCTTGAGGCGTGCGCCTCAAGCCCCGGTGTCGACAGAACCCGTCCCTCCGTCTTCCCCACCACCTGCGATGCCAGGGTCGCGCCAGGCCCTCCGCCCCTCACTTCCACGCCACAACCTGGCACGACCCTGGCAGCGCTCCCCGCCACCGACTCCGGGACGGCTTCTGTTCGTTCTCTCTTTTTTTCCTTGCAAATCGGACCGCCCCCAGTTTGTGAACGGTCCAATTTGCAATGAAAAAAATGTCGCGGGTTGCTGACCAATTTGATGAACAAAGGGCGCTTGGCGATGGACCAAGCGCCCTCACAACAGAGAAGAGACAACATGGATACCAAATACAACGGATGGGCCAACTATGAAACCTGGTGTATCGCCTTGTGGCTAGGTAATGAAGAAAACAATTACCGCTTTTGGCGCGAGGCGGCCCAGCAAGCCGCCAAAGGCGCCCCCGACTCACCGCAGGTAAAAGAGGGCCTTTGGACAGCCGAGGAAGCCGCCATCAATCAACTTGCTGACCAACTCCACGTTCAAGTGCATGACTCCGAAAGGCTGAGAGATTCTGACTTTTGCATGGACATGCTCTTGGCCGCGCTGCGAGCCGTCGACTGGCGCGAAATCGCTGCCGATTTCTTGCACGATTTCTTGTCTCCGGTGAAACGGGACGCCTCGCCCGCACTGACTAAGGCTGACCAGCCTCGCTTTTCGCTAGGCAAAATCGCCTTGACTCCGGGCGCCCTCAAGACGCTCGCCAAAGGAGCCTTTCGCACCGCCCTAGAGCGGCACATCCGCGGAGATTGGGGATTGGTCGATGCCGATGATGCAGCAGAAAACGAACTCGCATTGCGCGAAGGCTTTCGACTGTTCTCGGTCTATGAGGATTCCGAAGGGGAGCGGTTCTGGGTCATCACCGAAGCGGACCGTTCCAGCACGACCATCCTGTTGCCTGACGAATACTAAACGAAAACCAAACTCTCGGCGGGCGGTCGCCCGCCGAGGCACATGGAGATGACAGTAATGACAAGAAGAATCCCCCTATTCCAAGTGATTTCCGGCGGGAAGCTTGCGCCGACTGCGCACGAACCGACCATCGGCAACTTTCGCAATCGTCCTCGTAGGACCGAATCGCAGCAACGACTTTTCGAGCGAGAAAGCCGGGGCCTGCCTCACAACGGATGGTCGAATTATCCAACGTGGCTGGTCTACTATTCCGTTGCGGGCGAGGATGTCATCTATCGCCATTGGCTCCGGGAGGCCGCCAGATTCCGTGAAGCCGCGGTCAATCAGAGTCAGTCTTGCAAACATGACGTGGCAGGACAAATCAAATACGCCACCCTGCTCAGCACTGAGTTGTGCAGAGCGTTCTACGGCACCCCCCTCGAATCCAAGTTTGGCGTGCATTCCGAACTACTGATGCTAGCGCTCGAAAAAGTGGATTGGCAAAACCTGGCCACCGAGCTGCGAAAGGAATCGGCGGAAGACTTCCCGCACACGGCGAAACAGCCCGTGCCGAACTCCCTCACGGACGGACGCATTCGCTTTCGAGCGGGCTATGTCACCGTCAGCCCCGGCGTTCTGAAGATCCTTTCCCACAAGGCCTTGGTCGACGCAGTGATTTGTCATCAACGCGGAGACTGGGGGCTCGTCGATGCCAAACAACTTGAGGCCAATGAGGCTGCTATGAACGGCAAGGGTTGCCTGGTGTCAGTGTATCGAACCCGTCCGCAAGTCGAGTATTGGCTTGTTACTGACAGCCACCGAGGTGAGACCACTGTTCGATTGCCGAGCGAATATTAATTGAGACGATGCGCCCGGCAGGTAAATCCCTGCCGGGCATGGAGGACATACGAAATATGAAGACCCGAGACCACACTTCAACATCAACGCACCAGCAACAATCAATGCCGCACAGCGACTCCGAGCATGGCTGGCCAGGCACCCCGCATCGCGACGGACGGCCGTCAACGGCAGCGAATGCGCCGCACCTTGTCCCCTTGCCGGTGGCCCCCAAGACCGCCAGCCCCGTTCCCTGGCTCACCAGCATTCATGCGACGCCCGGACGAGGCAATTACGGCGATGCCGCTTATCGCGGCAATTGTTCGGGGCTGCTCATTCGCGACTTGCTCCTGTATCACCGCCCCCGCCGAGTGCTCGACCCCATGACCGGCGGCGGCACTTGTCGCGACGTCTGCCAGGAATTGAAAATCGAATGTCACAGCCTCGATATTCGGTCGGGCGATGACGCGACTCGGTCGAGTGCCTTCAGGGACGCAGGGACGTTCGATTTTATTTGGCTCCATCCACCGTATTGGAAAATGCTTCGCTGGAGCGACGACCCTCGCTGCTTGGCAAACGCAGCAACGCTAACGGATTACCTGCGAGGGCTCCGCCAAGTCGTGCGAAATTGTGTGCGGGTGTTGCGGGCCAATGGTGTGCTGGCAATTCTCATGGGCGATTTGCGGGACCGGGGAGAATATCAAGCCCTCCCGTTTCGCACGATGAATATCGCCTACGCCGAGGGCTTAGTACTAGCAGCCCCGGAAATTATTCGCTTCAGGCACGGTGGATTATCGTCAGAACAGCAGGAATATCGATTTAGCTTTATCCCTCGACTGCACGACGTCTGTTTGCTTTTGAAACAGCCGCCGCCAGCACCCCAGGGGCGAAAATAATTCGCCGACCCGGGCCGGCCTGGCAGCAGCGGGCCGGCCTTTCGCACCTCCACGAATTTCGCGTCGCTAATTTGCGAAACTCGCCTTCCGACGCCCGCCGGAATTGCCCCGCCTCGATGACTTCGGTCGTCGAAATCATTTCCGACGGACTTTTCTCACGTACTCGCGCGGCGCGTGGCCCTACGTCACCGTAGGCCACCCCAAAATATTGTCCGGTCGCGCTAACTTGTTGCCTGCCAACACGCTGCGAATATCCCGAGCAATTTCCTCAGGCTCGCCGAAAGCCGGCCCACTCGGATTTTATTGTGGCCTGGAAAAACTCGTCTTGCCGAGCACGAAGAGAATATTCGCGGCGGTCTGATCGATAGGGTCAGCGCTCAACTGAATTCGCGATGCCTTTTCCGTGACCGCCTGCCGGGAGATTGCCACCAGCATGGTCTGACGCCTGCTGACACCGCGTCGGAAAATTAGCCATAGAAAACTATTTCTCAAAACTCAGGAGAAAATTCGATGGCTCTATCCGTCTGGGAATATATTCGCCGCCGCACCGCCGACGCCGTGCTCGCCGGGTGCCAC
The DNA here is from genome assembly GCA_041739875.1 of Pirellulaceae bacterium. Lineage (GTDB taxonomy): Bacteria > Planctomycetota > Planctomycetia > Pirellulales > Pirellulaceae > JBBSJZ01. The sequence continues at coordinate 13,323 of JBGSNA010000213.1, read as the reverse complement.
GATGCGCTCGACATGATGGAAACGCAAGACCAGGGGGCAGCCATGTGGGCGGCGGCCAAGGCGCTGCGAAAGCAACTCAACGAAGCTCAGGCTCGGATCGCCCCTGCCAATGGTGGTAACGGCGGCCATGGAAGCCCCGCTCCCGCGGCCTCGCAAAACCATGCTCCACCAACTCCTGTCCGGGCTCCTTCCCCCTCGTCCATGACTTATTCCGCTTCGCCGACCCCTCCGCAACTTCCCCCGCAGCGCACGCCTTCGGCCCCGCCGGTCTCGGCGGCCACTCCGGCCGCGCCCACCGAAGAACGCCGCAAGGTGGGACGCCCGAGAAAGGAGGTGCACGGTTGATCGTCACCGACCGCGACCTCGAAATTGTCGTTGCCTTGGGAAGCTCTGTCCGCTGCATGACCCTCGTCCAAATCGCGACGGAGTGGTGGCCAGCTACGCTCTCGGGCTTCAAGAACGCTGCCAAGCGAGTCGCACAGCTTGTCGACGCCGACATGTTGCGTAGCGAAGTGGCGCTCGCCCATCCGCTACTGCTGCTGGACCAGCCGCTTTTCGCATGGCGACCAAAGGACGATGCACCTCCGCTAGCTCATCTCTCGTGGCGACTCCAATCGCGCTGGACCGCGCATCCCGTTCGCATCCGCGTCTACTACTGCTCTCCACGTGCCGCGACTCTGTTCGGAACCAGTGCACCTGGAAAGCTCAAGAATCTTTGCCAGCTCACTCACGACCTCCACGTCTCGCAGATCTACCTCACTTACCGTCGACGGTGGCCTGACCTCGCAGTGGATTGGGTCGGCGAAGAGAGTTACCGCGTCCACCATATCGGTGAGAAAGTGCCCGACGCACTTTTGTTGTCACAGGGAAATTCGTATCGAGCAGTCGAGTTTGGCGGTCGCTATCCGCCGACCCGCCTGGCATCCCTCCACGACGACTTCGCTCGTCATCAACTCCCCTATGAAATCTGGTGAACTCCAATGACTGAAATTACCGACCGCGACGTGGCCCTCCTCGACCATCTGCACCGCCACCGACTCGCCACGCGGGAGCAACTGCGCGCCCGTTTTTTTCCGCAAGCTACGCCAAGCGCCGTGAACAAAGTCGTCGTTCGGCTCAAGGGGACCGATCACCTCCGCGAATATCGTGTCGACAGCGGCTTTGCCTATTGCACGCTGGGACTCCGGGGCGCGCGACAACTTGGCGCCACGACGCGGACCGTCCGCCCCTTCACTGAGCAAACCCTCCCAGCCGCCTATGCTCACGCTTCCTTCTGTATGGGACGCCAACTACAGCCGCTGACGCCGATCGAGTTCCAGCAGGATTTCCCCTCCCTTTGTCCCCAACAGGCGGTCTCGGGCGGCTATTTCTACTATCCCGTGGCCGGCACCCATTGCCTCGCTACAACGCTCGTCGATCGGGGAAACTCCCTCCGCCATCTCTTCCGCAAGCTCGACCGAATGGTCGTCCGTCGCTATCGAATTCCCGAATTCTTGGCCCTGATTCACGAACGGCGATTCTGCATTACAATCTTGACTGGCTGGCCCGCGAAGCAGGATTACTTAGCTGCGGCTTTGCGCAAGAAGTCGTATGATCCCACTCGTGTGGAGGCCCATGTCGTGCCCCAACTTCAACTCTTTTTTCGAAGGATCTAGCCCATGCGACGTCGGGCGGCTCACAGCAGAGATACGCTGCAAGCTGACCGGCTCCCAACAACGGAACACATGGAGCTCAACTACCGTCCGGCGATGGCGCCCTCCCCGCTAGTCGCCACCGCAGTCGGTTTCGAGTTAGGCATCCTCGGCTTTCTTCTCTTCCTCGCCTTACTCACGCTGTCTTGGATTGCCCCCGCCCTCGGCTTCGGAGTTCTATTCGCTTGGACGATCCCGCTGTTGCTGCTTTGCGTTTCTCCGTTGGCAATAGCCGAGATCGACTTTGAAGCTGTAGGCACCCGCCAGGCCTGGGCGTTCTGGGGAATCGCGGCCATTCTGCTGATTGCCCTTGCGCAATTGGCATCCCTGGCGGCCGTTTACTTTCTGGTGCTGGGTGCCGCGCTGGCCTTCTCGGTATTGCTGGCCTTACTCATTGCCAAGCAAGCGGCTTACTGGATGACAGCTCACCCGCGCGTCGACTGGCGCGAAGTTCGCAAGTGGAGGAGCACCTGGTCGCAGCTCTTTCACCGTGACTTGCCGACGCATTGCCCCGAAATGCTCACCCTCCGTGCGGCACTTGTTGCCCTCCTCGTCCAATTCTACCTCGGTTACGAATTCTTCGCCTGGCGTACAGGGCAACCAGCTCCCGCCGATCAAGTTGCGGCGGCCGGTTGGCAGGTCATGGGCGTCCTCTTCCTGCCCCTTCCCATTTACTGGTTGATCTGGAACTTTAGCGGCGTCGTGCCGCGGTTACCAATTCGGGCGACTCTTCGCGCCACCCAGCTCGCGTTGCAGATTTGGTTCGCCTATCTTCCCATCGCCCATCCCCGTCCCGGCGTCTTTCTCCTCCCAACGAAGTGGCTCCGTAGCGGCTCCGTGAGACAGCTCTGCTTCTTTGCCGCTATTGGCGCGCTCACGGTCGCTGTGTTTCTGGTCTCCCATGCCCACCTCACCCCACCGAGTCAACAATTCCAAATCATTGCGAGCCCGCCGATCGAGTTCGACAACGAGGCCGACTGGACACTGCGTGGCATGCCGGTCGCCTTGGCTCTCACCATCCTCCTCCCTCCGCTGATCTTCACGTTGCTGTTATGGTTCCTCACAGGTAGTCTCCTAGCTCGCTATTGGTTGGCGCTGGAGTCCCCGGGGGCTTACGACCAATCGGCCAATAAGTCGGCTTGGGCGATTGCCGTGAATCGGATCATCAACTCCCGCGACGTCCGCGAGAAGAAACATATTCTGTTGGGGCGGGCCATCTTCGGCGACTACCCGGTCCTGCTCGATCGCGGCCTCCTCCATCAGCACGCTCACTTGATCGGCGATTCCGGCTCCCGCAAAACATCGCTGGGCATCGCTCCGACCATCGCGCAACTAATCGCCCCCAATAACGCCTCCGTCGTGGTGCTCGACCTGAAAGGGGACCCCGCCCTCTTCGAGACGGCACGCCTCGAAGCGGAGTCGGCCGGCGCTGAGTTTCGCTGGTTTACCCCCGAGCCCGATCACTCCAGCCACGTCTTCAACCCCTTAGAACAGAGCCACCTCGAACGCTTTACTCCCAGCCAACGGACGCAGTTCATTCTCGAAGCGCTGGCATTGAACTATGGTGACTCCTACGGCCGGGGCTATTTTTCCGCCGTAAGCGAGTCCGTGCTGTTGAATTTTCTGCGTCGCTTTCACGTCCGCAACTTCATCGAGCTGCACAAACTCGTTACCGACCGCCACGCCTACGCCGCCGTCGGCTTGCCCGACGAACCGAAAGACGCCCGGCACCTCTCGGCGCTCCTCGACCGGTTGACGTCCATCTCCAATCTCAATGTGACCCGGCAGTCGCTCGCCGACCGACCAGCCGTCGCCGCCGCCGCGATCGACATGGCTCAGTTGCTGGCGCGACCGCAAGTGGTCTACTTCAACCTCCGCTCGGCCGTGGGATCGATCACCTCCCCGGCGATCGCCAAGCTCGTGATGTATTCACTGTTCTCAGCGGCCGCCGACCGCCAACCCGACCAGACGCTCCAGGTTTACGTCGTCATCGATGAGTTTCAGCAAATCGTCTCCGAGAACATTCCCCTGGTGATGGAGCAAGCCCGCTCCAGCAAATTGACGTTCTTGATCGCGCACCAGAGCCTTGATCAGCTGGACCGCAAGGCGATTGACATTCGTAACACGGTCAGCGCTTGCACCGCCTTCAAACAATTTTTCCGCGCCTCGAACCCCGATACCATTAAGCATCTCGAAGCCATGGCCGGCGAAGGGGTCTTCGAATTGCTGACGTGGGATCAGTCGGTCGACGCAACGTTAGGCATTGACCACGACCAGAGCTTCTCCCCGCTGGTAGCCAAAGAGAACGTCGTCACGGTGACCGAGACCATCGCCTCGCGTCTGGAACGCAATACCATCATCGACGTGAGCGCGACCGCCAACACAAGCTTCATCATGGTCACCGAGGGGAGTGAGTTCACCCAGTTCAGCGGCTACGTCACGCCGATCGTCACCGACTACCACATCAGTCCTGACCAGTACGAACAGCGCAATTCAGCGTCTTGGCCTGCCGCCAACGAACAAACTGTTATCGTCGAGCGCCCCGCCAGCCCGCTGTCTATCGATAGTCCTTCCGCCACCGAAGTTTTCTCCGTCCTCGACGAACGCCCCCGAGCGCCGAGTGTTCCGGTCGACGCCCAAAATCGCGACCAACCTACATCCAACCTTCCGTCCCGCCCTGACTCTCAACCCACAGGTACATGAATGTCATGAGTAACCACGAACCGTTCGCAGCACCACCGGAACGACCCCCACGCCAGCCGTACGAAGACGGTCCCCTATCCGTCGGCGTCCGCTGGGCGAAAGCAGTGCAGTTCGGACTCGTCATCATTTGCCTTGTCATAACCGGACGGATGGTATTCGTCTTGTATTCGGGGCAACCCAACGCGGATGCCTCAGCACCGGCAGTCGCCAGCGTCTTACCGCTCAACACGCCGGAAGTTGAGCCGACCAAGGCCGAACGCGCGGAACGGGCCCACGGGCTGGAAGTCTCGGCGACCCTTCGGCAGGATTTTCTCAAGCTGGTCGACGAACTCAATGCCGACCTTGACGCCTGGCAGCGCGAACTCGACCGATGGGCTGCGGAGATCGAACCTCTCCTGAATAACACTGCCGGGCGGTCGCTAGCGACGGACGCGGTTTCGGCTCAGACGTTTCGTGCGATCTATGAACAGGATCGCCCCGGAGTCGCGCGACTCGATCAAATCCGAGTCGATATGCAAAAGGGCGTCGATCCTATCCGACTTGCGAGTCAAGACGAAGAGAGTGACCTCCGTCCGGACCAAGCGTTAGTCGACCGACTCATGGACTTCAAGCATGAGGCCAGCGAGGCGCTCCGGGCCTGGCGCGAGGGGCGGTCCGAACTGCTCGCCTTAGTTGCTCGGACGGGCAATCGCACGGGCGCCGGCGGTCCAACGCTTGCCGAGGCGATCGCCGCTGACCAACGAGTCGAGGAACGCCGTCGCGCCGAAAAGATTCGTCTGGCCGTTGAGCAAGCCCGCAACGAAGCTGCCGACAAACTAGCCGCAGCCGAGGCAGAGAAAATTCGCATTGAGGGCGAGGTGAAAGCTCGTGAAATTCTAACCGCAGCGGAGGCCGGTCGTCAGCAGCAGGAGCAAACGGCTCTTCGCCAACGTCAGGAAGCGGAACTGGTGGAGCGACGGGCGGCGCTTGAACAGGATCTCGCGGAAGTGAAACGCTATCTTGCCCCGTTCATCACGAAAGGCTACGCCCAGCCGAGTGGATATTTCTGCGCGCAGACCGCCGTTGCCGGACCCATGTCGTATTCGAAGATCGTCTCCGCCGGCGCCTTGAAGGAGACCCGCGATGGCATGCAACTGCTGGTCAACTACGCGACTCGCGGCAACGACCGCGACCGTGCCGGCTTCCCGACGTGCGACGGCAGCGAGTACCAGTGGGCCGAACTCAACAAGGAATACGTCCGCCGGGCCCAGGAACTCCTGACGCTCTACGGCGACTTGCTCGTCGAGCAAGGCTTGCTTTCGCATTAAGGTTTGCCAAGTGTCAGCAGAGTATGGCAGTGTGAATACGACTGTGCGAGATGATATGACGGTCGTGGAAATCAAAAGAGGATTGAGAGGGTGGGCGAACACCCCCTCAATCCAAGGACTACACGTTCAGCATTTGGGCGATAACGTCCGCCACAGTGCCAAGCACTGTGAGGATCAGCATTCCCAAAAGCGCGAACGAGATGTCCCTGGCGCGTGTGCCGTTCATAAATGAACGATACACGTCGCCGAGTGACGGAACCGGCTTCGTCCCCAGCAGGATCTCCACAGTCGCCCCTTGCTTGGGCTCTCCGGAGTAGATGGAGATCGAATCCGGCAGTTTCGTCTTCTCCAGTTGGTACAATCTGCCGTCGGCAGCTTGTACCATCACCAGATGGACGCGACGCACCGTCACTCTTCCGTTCTCGACATGGGTCACTTTGCAGTAGCTCTCGCTACCTGAAATGATGGCCATACACGTACCTCCCTTATTGCGGCCAATCCCTTGCAGGGACTGGCAGGTCAACTGACCACCCCACGGGATGGTCAATTGACAGGCGGGACGATGCTTCGAACCCGGTCGCCAAAAAGTACAGGCCCCCAAGGAGCCTGTACCCGGAATCAACGCCACAAAATCCGCCACGGCGGATGTGGACACGATCATCACATGAGAGGACACGCCTTCAGTCATAAATCGGTTGATCCCTGCGCCGTCGAATTGGGACTACTTCCCGACGGCTTGGAAGGAAACAGAGCCACGGCTCCGGCCACCTTTGTTTAATCTCTAGGTGACGAAGAGAAGGTTACGAGTCATGCGGTGCGTCGATTCCGGCTCACCGCTGCTTTAATTTTGCACCAGGTTGTCCGCACTCGTCAGACCAGTCTCGGTGCAGTCTCCCAACAAAACGTGTGGACGCTTGGGGCAAGTTCGCCCCCAGGCGGGCGCCGAGCCCCGGAGGAATCGGGTCGACAAAGGCCAGTGGGTGGGCTGGAGTTGACGGGAATGTGCTGGGGAAAGGGGCGTCGCCTTCGCCGACCTGTCATCCCGCGTGGCCAACGGCGGGGCGAGCCCCACGGGATGACAGGTCGTCGAAGGCCAGGACGCCAGGGAAAAGTTGCGGCCGGTGGCCGCCTTCAACCGGCGGATTGACTGCTCGGGGTGCTTAAGGGGGGAGCCCCTTGGCGCCATAGCCAGCGCGGTACACTATCGCCCATGGTGGAGGACACTATCTCGCATGCGTACTGAGGGCCTGGTCCATGAAACTGCTGGTTGCGTTCAGCTTGGCGACACTCCTTGCGGCGCCCGCCGTAGGCGAGCACTTTACTGCACGGTTTCTCACAGATACCGGCCGCCCGTTCAAGGGAGAACGGCTGGTCTTCTCTCCCACGAGCTTCAATCTGGCCGCTCTGGTCGACGATGGGCAGATTCACGTCTTCCATGTCGCTACCGGTCGCGAAACCAAGAAGCTCCCTTTCCGTCCCATCGCCTTTGCGTTTACTCCTTCCGGCCATCAATTGCTGGCCGTTGGCGAACGGCTAAGCGTCCTGATGCCGGCCGATGATCGTCCAGCAATCGATGCGCCGTGGGCTCCGCCGCATGGCTATCTGGGAATCACGTTTGCGCAAGCATCGGGCAAGATTGTCATTGAAGCGATGGCGCCCAACGGCCCCGCCGCGCAATCGGGTGAGCTGCAAATTGGCGATGAAATCGTGGGCGTCGTTGTCGGCGGAGAAGTGGTATCGGTGCTGGGCCGCACCATTCCGGAGGACCTTCAGAAACTCGCCGGTCTAGCCGGCACCAACGTCACCTTGCGAATTATCCCTCACGGCACAGTGACTGCGAAATTAGTGACACTCCGGCGCGTTCTGGGAACGAAGCAAAACAACCAGATCACCTTTCAGCCGATGACGGCTCGGTCGTCTCCTTCTTCACTTGTGGTTCGCTACGGAGATAGCCTGCTGGTGCTCGACTCCACGGAAGCCACTCCCATCTCAGCGATCCAGCCAATCGACATTGGCCCGTTTGGATTTCAGACGTTCTCGTCCGATGGCAACCTTCTCGCCGTTGCGGCGCATCGCCGACAGAAGCCGGTTGGGGAACCCGAGCTAGCGCTCGAAGTCCATGATGTGGCTCGGCAAGAACGGTTGCTGTTTGCGCCGATCGATGCCTCCACCATCCTCGAACAACGCTTTACTGCCGATGGAAAGCGCATCTTGTTTGGAACCAAGGACCGTATCCTGGTTTATGACCTAGTGAAACGCGAGTTCGCGCCGCCAATCCTGGTAGGCTACGACCCGTCGCGGCATCGTCCGACAACTGAGCCGGAGAACGACGAAGAATTCTCCCCACTGAACACCGGGCTGGGCCTTTCCAACCTGAATCCTAGCATGGAACAGCAGGCCGCCGAAGCCGCAAAGCGGGGCGAGTACGCCCACCAACTACTGGCTTCGTTCGACGTGTCGCCTGACGGCAAGATGGTCGCGGTCGGCTCCTGCCACGGAGAATTGCGACTCTGGGCGACGACCGAGCACAAGCAACTGGCGAAGGTTGGTAAGCGAACGCTCGACCAAGAGCATGTCAAACCGGTGACCTTCAGCCCCGATGGCGAGTGGCTGGCTTACTACATCGACGGCACGCTTCACTGGCAAACGGTGAAGAGCATCTTAGCCGAGTAAGACAAATGTCCCGTACCAAGTAGCGGGCAGGATCGAAATTTATCCGTCGCCTACTGCTAACCAGCGTCTGCCTTTTTGGGCCTTTGACTCGAAAACGTGCAATAGCATGCCGTGTTAGACTCCGCGGTAATTGCAGCATCACGATGGGCGCAGCGAGCAATTGCAGCTTCGTACATCGATCCGGCGGTTGGAAGTGTTTACGGAAGTTCGTTTCTGGGGTTGCGACTGCCAAGTTTCATGGCTGACGCACTGAGAAGCACAGAATGCGAAGTTTTATCTACTTTGCGACCAGGGGCGTCGTAAATTTGGCATTCGTAGATGATGACCTGCGTTCGTCTGCTTCTCTGCAGATTAAGTGATCGGGAAGAAAGTCGCGCTCTATGTAACTAGCTTCACAGAACCTGGTGAACTGCCTAACGATATTAACTGTTGGTGGTCGCTCGTTCAAAGATACAGTCATTTGGCATGTTTGAGGCAAAATCATAATGTCATCACAAGATGAGAGTTCCAAGTGGGGTGCAGTTGACGCTCATTACCTAGTCGGCCTGAAAAGAGTTTTTGAGCGAAGGCAGAAGCGACAACAGCTACAGAAAACCTTGAGCCTGGTCGGTCTAGTATTAATTCTGGGATCGAGTGCCACTGCCACGTGGCTTTCGTCTGGTGGTTTTTCGACCTCAAGCACTGCCTTCACCTGCGCGGATCTACAGCAGAACATGAAGTCCTACCTAGAGGGCAAGCTTGACGAGCCAGCTCGACTTCGGTTCGAGGAACATCTCAAGACGTGCGAAAGGTGCCAAGAAGTCGTCAACAACTTACGAGTTGGCACTAATCCCAGGCTAGGCACGATAGCTTCTCTGCCCGTCGATTCGGATGAGTCACTACTTGCCGTCGGATATTGATCGCCATTGTATTCTGCGGTTGTGTGGTCGGCTTTACAAACGCCTTCATCCCACTCGTCCGAAGTAATTAGAGGCAAAGTCACAGCTTCAAAATTAGCTTCGGAGGTAAAGATGCGGAAGTCCATCTCTTTTCTGTGTGCTATCGCTTGGGTAGCCTGCGTGCAAACCAATATCACTTGGAGCCAGGCACCTATCGTTCAAGACGAGATTTATTGGGCCAATTCGCCACAGATGGCTCAATCGCATGCTCGCGATTCGCGACTGCCCATCTTAGCGTTCTTCACCTCTGAAAACTGCGGCTTCTGCCGCAAGATGGAGCACGAAGTTTGGAGCAATCGACGGATCATTGCTCAGGTCGAATCTGAGTTTATCCCACTCAAGGTTCAAGCAGAACAACATCGTCAGTTCGTACAGGCCGTAGGAATTCAAGCATTCCCCACAACGGTATTGTTTACCCCCGAAGGCAAGGTCATCGGCGGAGCCCCCGGCTTTCTGTCGGCAGCGCAAGTGGCAAGTCTCATGCGTACCGCTCGGCCTGCTCAATCAGGAACTCAACAATTGCAACCTGCCAGATAAGCGGGAGAGTACGGCTACCCAATCCCTGCGTTTTCATCCGTGGCGCGATGGCAGCCGCACAGATCCCGATCCTGGAGACGGCGGCTCTACTTCTGGGGGAAAGGTAAAGCAGCGATCTCTCAGGAGGTACGTTAAGCCGATGACCATCATGGGGAGGATGGGAACATCGACCGACGTGACAACGATGAATCCGCACCGCTGCCAGAAATAATTCCGCTGTATCTCGCTCACTGCAGGCCACCACATCACGCGTTGATAAACGACAACAGACAGGAGCAACGACGCGCCGATCACGCAGAGCAGTTTTCCCAAATGTAAGCGTAGGTCACTCGGCCTGGGGCTTGACCGAGTGACCAGCTCGACGAGCGGTCCTAAGACCACCAGCCAAGCGAGATGACAGCCCACAAGCGCCTGCAAAGGCGGCCCGCAGCCCCAGACTCCACATATCGAGTGGCCCCAATTGACCGGCAAGTTCGTAGTTGAGAGAGCCGCCAGTAGAGCACTCGCCCAGACAATTAAGGCCAGTCCTGACCGTAATGTGAACAGCTGACTCATAGCCGAGACTCGCGAACTCAGGTAGCGTGATAGAGAGTGTTAAGTCGCCAAGAATACTTACACCTTTCCAACGGGACCGCGGCGTCGGCGTTCCTTGCGTCCCGAACCCTGGAACTCGTCTGTCGCCTGTGTTTCCGAGGACAACGGGGTTACGGCGAGTCGTTTCTTTTCATCGTCCTTTTTGCCTGACCCAGCGAGCTGCTTGGCGTCATCACCTAGCTGGAGGTCAGAACTTACCACGCAGATCTCATCTTCATCGTCCTTGTCGTCGTCTTTCTTACCAGACTCGGCAAGCCACTTTGGACACTCGTTGTTAGGGACTGACGAGAAACCTGCAACGCCCATCGACAAAGTGACGACAGCAATCATGGACCAGCGAACTCTCATGCGAAACTCCTTACTCAATGAAAATGATTGATCTGGCTCACATTAACTCGAACGTGATAGCCACTCTGGCAATCCTATCGTCGAGCGTCGCTTGCGTTCCGTGAAGTCGCGTACACTCGCAAGAAATCAGGCCTAAGCGAGGCAAGTGTGAGCCGCCTTACGCAGTGATCGCGGTCACAGTCCTATACTAAAGCTGGAGGACGTTCTCGTTCCCAGCGGCCCACAAAATCGGAGTAGACGAGATGTCACAGGAGCCTAATTTCCAACTGGAAGACTCAAATTCCTCCAGTGGTAATGTCCCGTCGCGATTTGATCCTGTTCGCGGAAGTTTCTCTTGGAAGCGCGTCCTGGCGGGCGTCTCTCTTATTGTGCTGGTGCTGTTTCCAGCCATCCTTGTCGTAGAATTCACTGATACTTCTACTGGTAAGCAACCATGCTGTGTCGGACGGAACGTAACTCTTGCTCAAACTGGCGATCATAGAGCAGCACCATCGTTTGACCTTGCCAATTCGCTCGTTCCACGAGAGAAGATTTTTGCCGGCGGGCCACCCAAAGATGGCATTCCCGCTTTGACCGAGCCGCGCATGGTAGTGGCAGAAAAAGTGACCTATCTGTCTGGCCGTGATCGGGTCATCGGTGTGATGCAAGGAGAAGAGTCGCGGGCCTATCCGCTTAAGATTCTCAACTATCACGAAATCATTAACGATCGGCTAGGGTCCGTGCCTATCGCTATCACCTACTGCCCCTTGTGTGACTCAGCGGCCGTGTTTGATCGACGTTTCGACAACAAAGAACGCGAATTTGGAGTTTCAGGCCTGCTATACAACAGCAATGTGCTGATGTACGACCGATCACCCGAAGTCGAAAGCCTGTGGTCGCAGTTGATGGCCAAAGGAATTGCTGGCCCTGCCGCCCAAAAGTCTCTCACTACGTTGCCTTTAGAACTGACGAGCTGGTCTGAGTGGAAAGCCAGGCATCCTCAGGGTTTGGTGGTCTCTAATGAGACTGGCCACCAGCGCGATTACGACAGAGACCCCTACGCAGGATATTTTCAGCGAGCGGATTTGATGTTCCCCGCAGAGCCAGAAAGCGATCGGCTTCCCGTCAAAGAGCGAGTGCTCGGCGTCTGGGTGGGAGATTTATTCCGTGCCTACCCTGAGTCGGCTTTTGATCGACGGAAGACGAGTATTGATGACAACATTGGAGGTAAACGGCTCGTTGTAGCGTTCGCCCCCGGACCTAGAAGCATACGGGTTGTCGAGGCCGACAAGGGTGTTGAGTGGATGTATTCGCTGTGGTTTGCATGGTATGCGATGCATCCAGAAACCAGCATATACGACAAATAGCTGTTTTGAGATTGTTCGCTTTAGCTACCGGATTTCTCCGCATCCTCCCCTCATAAAGACGTATCTGTCGTAAGCAAATCGCTTCTACAGATGGTCATCGCTGCAGCAAAATCGGTTTTTTTCTGATTCTCGACAAGTTCTGCAATAATTAGCCCGTGCTGCGTCTTTTACATCTATATCTGAGATGTACTCGCTGGATGTCAAAAGTGGGACTTCTTTCGAACAGTTAGCGTTCTCATGCTCGATAGCGAGAGGTTCATACACGCAAGTTTTATAGAGCACCTGAAGCCGCTTCAGGGAGCGCTGGAAGCCTATTGTCGACGAAGTGTCTATCGCTCCGCCGAGGTTGAAGACGTGCTCCAGAATGCCGTCATGAAAGCATACCGAGATTTTGACAAATACGCGGAAGGCTCGTGCTTTCGGGCCTGGATTTTTAAGTACTTAACTTTAGAGATACTGGCCGGTAATCGGAGTGTGCGTCGCCACGCTCACGAGCAATTGTCGGTCGAGCCTGCTGCCGATTCGGTTGAGGTGCTGTACCTTGATTCACCGTCACCCCAACAACTCGCCGATGTTACACAACTGACGCTGGAACATTGCGACGAAATACTCGCCTCCGCAATCTGGGAGCTACGGCCTCTAGAACGATCAAGCCTCCTCCTGTATGCGATCGGCGAATTCAAGTATCGGGAAATAGCAGACATTCTTGACCTTCCAATCGGCACCGTCATGAGCCACCTGTCGCGAGCACGGCAGAGAATCCGCGAGCGGCTGGCAGAATGGTCGCGTGAGCATAACTTGCTTGCTCGACGAGGCACAGAGACCGCTTAACAGCGCATCATAAGAGGAAGGATCGGGCAACATGAATTGCACATCGGCAAGATCAAACTGGGAACTCTATCACGATTCCGAAGGGGACGCGCAGCTCTATCGCGAGGTGAACGAGCATCTGGCGCGTTGTGCCGCCTGTCGAGAATGGTTTGACGAACAGCAAACGTTCGAGGGCAAACTTACTGCCCGTCTTTGCGAGGTATCACCATCGGTGGAATTATGGGATCAAATTGAACAGGCGCTGCCGAATCCGACAACGGTAAAGCCTTCATTTCGATTGCTGCCCCTACTGCGCTACGTGGCAGCTGCCGCGATTTTTATTGCGATTATCACAGCATGGCAGTGGTCAACGGCA
>JBGSNA010000200.1:0-1995 GCA_041739875.1 Pirellulaceae bacterium | reverse complement strand
CCAGCTGGAGCCACGGACCCTGCACGTGCCGATTGGTCAGGCATTTACGCTGGACCCACTTCATCGGTTAGCCTCGACAACGTGACGGTTGCCTATGGTGGCGGTGTCAGTCTGATCGACGGCGGCCAAAGCCGTGGCTTTGCTGCACTTGAATTGCAACAGGCATCGGGGCGTATCACCAACAGCCGCTTTGAATTTAACGAAGACGGCCAAGATGGCGCAGGCCCGAGTGGCCGGTTCGGACGACTCGGAATCAACCCGTCAACGATCTTTGTTCGTGGATCTCAACCGACGATCGTCAACAATCGCTTTATCGATAACCGCGGCAGCATCATTGATATCGACAGCGATTCAATGAGCGCCGATCGAATCGTTGACCTTGGTCGACAAACCGGCGATATCGATCGTTTTTCGTCACTCGATGACAACTTCGGACCACTCATCCGATTGAACCGTTACGAAAACGTCGCGTCAGGCGCGGTTGCAAATCGCCAAATTTCCGGTCTTGAGATCCGCGGCGGGATCCTAACGACTGAGAGTGTGTGGGACGATACCGACATCGTCCACCTATTATTTGACAGCATCGAAGTCCAGAACTTTCACTCGGATGGCGGCTTGCGATTGATCAGCCGTCCGGAAGAAAGCCTCGTCGTCAAATTCTCCGGGTCCGGCTCTCCCTTCAGTCCTACATCCGGCACCGGATTGTCTGCGACAGGACAGTTGACGGATATCGAAGACCGGATTGGTGGCTCGATTCAGATCATCGGTTTGCCCGGTGCGCCTGTGGTACTGACAAGCTTTGCCGACGACACTGTCGGCGCGGGACTGACGCCGGAAGGCACAGCATTCACCGACAACAACGGTGACAGTTTCATTTCGCGTCCCCAACCCAATGACTGGCGCAGCATTCTGTTTGACCAGTACAGCAACGATCGCAATTTCGATTTCATTCTCGAACAAACACTGACTAGCGAAGTCGCACCAGGGCTCAACGGAAACATATCCAATGCGCAAGTGCTTGGCCTTCTAGCACCGAATACGTTCGCGTCCGATGAACAATTTCGACTGGGCTTTGAAGTCCAGGGCTTCCTAAGCGATGTGATCGACGTTGACAACTACAGCTTCTCGGCCGAAGCCGGAACAAAGATTTGGCTCGACGTCGATCGCACGAGTTTCAACCTAGACACCGTGGTCGAAATCCTCGACGCCAATGGAAACGTGCTCGCTCGCAGCGACAACAGCTTTGACGAAGTCGCTGGTGCACCACTTGCGGACGTCGACCCATTGATTGCGTCAACCACCCGTTCGCTTCAAGGTGGCAACACCCAAAACACTGGATTTGGTGCAGGTGGGCTGTATGAGGACTTCGGTTCAACGAACCCACGTGATGCAGGAATCAGTCTAGCATTGCCTGGCAATCCAGGTGTGCGAAGCGTGTATTTCTTCCGTGTTCGCAGTGCGTCGGTGAATCCTGATGACCGCGCCGGTGGCGTCACGAAAGGTGGCTATCGATTCCAAGTTCGACTACGCGAAGAACAAGAGTTCCCCGGCAATATCATTCGCTTTGCAGACGTTCGTTATGCTCAGCACGGTGTTCATGTCCGGGGTGCACAAGGTACATCGCCACTGTTGGGTGAAGCGCAAGAAAACGAGGCCATTGATCAGGCTTCGAATAACGACAATTTGGCAACGAATCCAGATATCCCAGGTCAACGTGCCCAATACATCGGTAACTTGCTCGTTAGCGAAGACAAAGTATTCAGCATCGGTGGCGAGTTCTCCTCAGCAAATGATGTCGACTTTTACCAGATCGATGTGTTCGGCGATGCGAACGGCAACCTAGCGACAACGACCGTTTTTGATGTCGATTACGCCGCGGGCTTCAGCCGCCCAGATACAACGCTGTATGTCTTTTATGATCCCGATGGCGAGACTGGCCCGATCCAACCGCAATTGGTTTTGATGGGCGAGGACAGCAGTATTTTGGACGATCAA
>JBGSNA010000180.1:0-2714 GCA_041739875.1 Pirellulaceae bacterium | reverse complement strand
ATGGAAACAAAAGTGAAACGCCAACTCTCGCCAGATCAATAACTCATCGAGAAATTTTTCAGCGCCCCATTCGTTCGCTTCGCGAGCGATTCGAAACGGGCTGACCATGCCGTAATGCAAGTAAGCACTCAATCGACTCACGCCATGCGGGAGTGAAGCGTCGTTCCTTTGTTTGGCGTAAGCCGACAATCCATTCTCTTTGAAGGCATTCCACCGTGCGTAACCCGACCTCGATCCACCCGGTGAATCGCAGACGGGTCCGATCGAGTGGTCGATGCGGCACTCCGAGATCAAGTTCGCCAACGAAACATCCTGCAAATTGACAGGCTCAAACGGCAACTGAGAGAAAGTCCCCGCCGTGCTAAACTCCAAACAATCGACGATCTGCTCTGGGTAATCACGTCCCACGGTGGCATCATACAAGTGCTTCGTTGCCTCACGAAATTCGAACGCTCGTGTGTAGCACTTGGGCACAAAACTCGGCGTGACCAGGCACGACGAATCGACGCTAATAATCGGTGTCGTCGTTAGACGGGTGAGTCGCTCGAGCCATCCAACGATCGGCTGGACAGGCATTTCTTCCGTCACGAGGACTGACGCTGAACGCACCAGATCTCTCAGATGCGGGCCTCGGTGACCGTTGCGTTGAAGATGAAACACGTACGTTATGCCACGTTGAGACATCTCACGTTGAACATCTCGAGCACCTTGCAAGATAAACGCATGATGTCGGTTGGACGCATACGGATAGTCTTCGCTCAAGGCGTGATAGACCAAGAGCGGCATTTGATTCTGGCGTGCGAGGCAGATCGCAACGTCGAGCGAGGGATTCTCGTGAGCCCGAACCGCATGATGCATCCAATACAGCACGTATCCTCGCTTCGGCTGGGTACCATTCGCTGAGCCAAAATCGACTACGACACGAACTCGCTGCCGTAATGGTTCGGGTAGTGATTGATCCAAGGTAACCTCCAGGTGAATGTGAATTTCAAGAGTACCGTAGCGTTCTGGCAACTTTGGTGCGATCTCATGCCCAGCAAGCATCCCGACACTGCGGACTCGGCTAAACTTTCGTTTCCCCAATCGTATGGACCCAAGGAAGGCGAATCGGACAACTCATGCCAGACTGAGCGGTGTGTTTTTTCGCCTCCGCACTGCACGCTGCGAGCGGAGGAGATTTGGAACGACATGACGCAAAATGTGCTTTACGCGCCCTCGAAGACTACATCGCCGATGAAACCCGCCGTGCTTCCACATCGTCATCGCAAATCGACGGACTTCGATGCGAAAACACTGGAAGCGAGAAGCGAATCGAGCATCAAACAATAACGAAGGTTAAGAATTGCACCTCATCCAGTGATGTGAACCGATGAAACTAAGCAGGTGCGCTCAACTTTTTCGGTTTAATTGGCAAGCGAATTGCACAATACAATTCCTGGGAACCCATTTGTCTGATGCTATCATTTTCCCGGTGGTCGGTTGAGCGCGTATACCAAGTTTCCTCCCGTTCTTTACACGAGAGAGGATCATGATGGCACGCCCGTCCATTAAGTTTGCGAACATCAAAGGCTCCAAGCAACGCGAACAGTTGGTTGAAATCTGGAAAACTCATTCTTGTCACTACACCCGAATGCGTGCGCATGCCGTCCTGCTCAGCGACCAGGGATACGAGGTCAGTGCACTGGTGGACATCTTCGGAGTTGATCGTGATTCGGTAGCAAGTTGGATTGATCGCTTTGAAGCTGGTGGCGCCGATGTGCTCCAGGATTCTGACCGTCCCGGCGCGCCGCCTGCGCTCGATAAAGACGAACAAGAGATTCTTCGCAAGCTGTTTGCACTGCATCCCAACCGACCCGCCAAGGTGCTGACTGAACTGAAGCAGAAAACGGGTAAAGAGATTAGCACATCGACGCTCCGTAAATATGCCCATCGCTTGGGCCTGTCGTGGAAACGCTTTCGTCGAAGCCTGCGGCAAAAGCGAGACGACAAGGCGTTTAGAGTCGCCCAAGAAGAGTTGGCCGAGATGCTTCAGGAGCCGGGATTGAATGTTGTCTACTTTGATGAATCTGGATTCTCGCTCAAGGGAGTGGTCCCCTATGGATGGCAGCCCAAGGGCGAACGATTGGAAGTTCCCGTGACGGGATCGCACGGCAGCAGCGTGCAAGTCTTAGGATTTGAAAGCGTGGACGGCAAAGTTGAAAGTTACTTGCACAAGGGCTATGTAAACACCGAGACGGTAATCGCCGTTTTTGACAGCTACAGCGAAACGATCGATCAGACAACCGTCGTGGTATTGGATAACGCTCCCTGCCATACGAGCTGCGCCTTTCATGCTTGCCTGGAACGATGGGCAGCACGCGGACTGTTGGTCTATCACATTCCCCCATACAGTCCGGAACTGAACCGAATCGAACGCTTCTGGAAGACTCTAAAATACCAACTAATGCCCGTGACCGCTTGGGAACGATTTACAACGCTGCTGCAAACACTGACAACGAAACTCTGTGAGATTGGAGTCGTCCATTGGATGCCGACTCTGCGTCATTATGCCGAATGAGTTCAGTGTACCTGCTTAAAAGAACAGCAGGTTCATTCGGACGGGCTTGCCGGATTCGATGACGTATTCATAGGGTTGAGTTTGGTCACTCAAGCAGGATGCAGCATCGGGTATGCGAGTCGCGTCTATGAAGCCGAGGCGGAGCAATCAAGCGATT
>JBGSNA010000137.1:0-31422 GCA_041739875.1 Pirellulaceae bacterium | reverse complement strand
GCCACGCATCGCGTAAGGATCATGCGTCGTTCGAAACTAATTTTTGTTTCGTGATGTCATGATTTGCAACACCGATTCGATATCTCGTTTTACTTCGAGTAGCTGTTGCCGCACAGCATCTTGTTGATGACGCGACAAATGACTCAACAGTCCGTCCTTGCCGTGCTCTGTTGCTAGTTCGCTGGCGCGCGCCGAAGCAATAGCCAGTCCCTTGAACGTCTTGGTGATGTCGTCTGCTGTCAGTTTCATGCAGTGCGCCTGAGAGGATTTCGAGTAAAAGGCCTTCGCTAATTGTTGCACAATGCTTGACGATCGGGTCAGATGCTTCGCATGGGGTCAGACACTTGATTCGGGATTCGTAGGCTGGGTTTTTGTTTGTTCGAGTGATGGATTCGGCAATCTTTGGAATCTCGATCCTCGCACGTTTTGCGAGTCCTACCAAGTTCCCTGAGTTGTGTCGGTGACTCAGTCCGGGTACTCGGATAGCTCCGCTAGCATCGCTGTCCGGGATCGTCGACGCAGGTAGGCCGCTCGATCCCGGCTACCTGCGTTTCGCCGTAAGCCAGTTTAGCCGTTCAGATCGACTTCGTACGCTTTTGACGGTTCAGCTTGATGGACGTTCTACTTGCCAAGCTCATCAGCTAGTTCGGTGGCTCCGTAGATGGATCGAAGGGCTTCACGTATACCCACACCGGAGACACTGACGGCTCGTCCTTGCACGTCCGTGTAAAGGTAGTCGCTGGTGAGGCTTTGGATATTGCCATCGAAAATCAGACCGACGAGGGCGCCGTCGCGATTGACCACTGGCGAACCGCTGTTGCCGCCGATGATGTCAGCGGTGCAGACAAAATTCAGCTGCGTTTCCAAGTCGAGTTTCTGTTTCGCTGCGTTCCATGACTCTGGCAGCTCGAAGTCATCTTGGCCTTCGTGGCTTCGGGCATGTTCGAAAGCGCCTGCGAAGTTCGTCGCGATGGGGATCGTTTTGCCATCTTCTTCGTAGGTGGCGACTTTGCCGAAAGCGAGTCGCAGCGTGAATGTTGCGTCGGGATAGCCGCCGGTGCCCTCGACCGCTGTGATCGCTTCGGTGACGTTCGTATACGCTTGCCGTTCACGTTCGTCGAGTTGCTCGTTGATGGTACGAATCCTTCGATACTCGGGTTCAATTTTTCGAGCTAAGACGATCATTGGATCTTCAGAGCCGAGTGTCGCATTGATACCACCGTCGACCAATGCCTGTCGTTTTGCGACATCAACAAGTCCCGATTGCGAGACCATCTCCGCAGCCCTCTCACGCGGGCTCTTTCCCGCGAGAAGCTCAACGACCAAGCTGTCATCGGCTCCTCGGATTTCAACGAGTCGAGCCAGCTCATCGGCAAGTTTGATCGTTTCGAGGTCTTTGTAGATTGGAGCTGTGCTCAACAGTTCTTGCAGCAACGAGTCGCGGCCTGAGTCGGTGAACTCACGCAAACGCTCTTCATTAGACTTGCGATCCTCTTCAGCCAGCAGCACGAGCTCCAATGCAATGTCAAATAGGGTGCAACGAAGACTGACACTCTTGTCGAGCATTTCGCGTTTTTCGACTTGCACTTCTTCGATTTTCTTCCACGCGTCGCCCAGCGGTGCGAGCTTCGGGTCAGCGGCGAGGACGCTGAGGATGCGGTCTTCTTGGCCGCGTTTGGCAACAAACGTTTGCGGGTCTTGGAGTCCCGCAAGCATGCCGGTGTATGCCTTTCTTGCGTTTTGAATTCCAAATAGCTCATCGCGTGCACGGCGTGCAGCTTCTTTGCTTTCGAGACCGAATTGCTGCATCAAGATTTCTTTCCGACGCAAGTAATCCAACACGAACGGCAAGCGGTCATCACGAAGATAAGCGAGTGCGTCCGTGGTGAAAATTCGTTGGGTCCGGCCAGGGTTGCCGCTAACGAAAACGAGTTCGCCTTCGGTGAGCGGCTTGTCGCTCCATGCCAAGTGATTGTCGAGCTTTGCAGGCTTTCCGTCTTCGTAGACTCGCATGATGGTCGCATCAAGGCAAAACCTGGGGTATTCAAAATTGTCGGCGTCACCGCCAAAGAATGCAGTCTTGGTCTCCGGAGCCCACACCAGACGTACGTCGGTGTATTTCTTGTAGCGATAGAGGTGATACTTGGCACCACCAAACAGCGTCACGACATCACTTCGAAAGCCTGTTTTTTCAAGCGATTCTTTTTCGATGTTGGCGATCACGGCACGCCGTTGTTTTGTTGCGTCGTCGACAGTCGCGTCGGAAGCAACGGCGGCGTTGACTCGTTCCGTAACGTCTTCGATTGAAACAAGTTGGTTCAACTCCAGGTCTGGTGCCTGTAGCTCTTCATCCGAACTTCGAGCGAGGTAGCCTTGCTCGATTAGATTTCGCTCTTCGGTGCTGAGCTTGTGCAGCGTGTCGCTGGCGACGTGATGGTTGGTCAGGACCAATCCGTTGCTCGAGACGAACGATCCCGAGCCGCCAACATTGAATCGAACCGAGGATAGCCGAAGATGATCCGCCCAAGCTTGGGTCGGTTCAAAGTCGTATTTTTCCTTGAGCGTCTCGTTCGGCAAGTCCGTGAACAGGTACATACCCTCGTCACCACGAAGCAACTGAGGAGCAGGTGTTGAGAAGACGAGTCCAAACATGATTAGCAATCGGCACAACTTGAGGGTCGAAACAAAGTGGCACATCACGTGATTTCCATACAAATGTGTTGAAGATACCGCACTCGCGGCTGGAGTCCGGCCCGGCAACGGGTGCAAACAAGATACCAATTGATCCGTGGGATGTGACCAACGGGCAAAAGCTAGCAATTCGCCGCCGAAAGCTGATCTGGGCTGATTTCCTTGTTTTTGTTAGTGTCCGATGACGTGGGTCGGAGCCCAATACAATCGCATCAAATATGATCGACAACGGACGCAAGGAAGCGACGAATCGTGGAACGAACCATTCTCTGCATCAAATGGGGCACCAAATACGGTAGCCAATACGTCAATCGCCTCTATCGAGGAGTGGCTCGGAATATCGCGGGCCCTTTTCGCTTCGTGTGTTTGACGGAAGATTCAACCGGAATCGAGCGAGGCGTCGAAGTGCATCCCTTGCCAGTAACGCCGTTTGACGAGGAGGCCTTTGATGCACGCAAGGGTGGGGAAACTTGGCGTAAAGTGGGGCTGCTTCAGCCGGGGTTGGCCGACTTAGACGGTGACACACTGTTCCTCGATTTGGACATCGTGATCACGGGGGCGATCGATCCCTTTTTTGATTACCACCCAGGTCAATTTTGTGTGATCCAGGATTGGCTCGAGCGACGACGTCGGTTTTTGCCTGGGCGCGATGGTCGAGTCGGCAATACATCGGTTTTTCGATTCAATCCAGAGCGTCATCGGATCGCCTACGATCGTTTTGTCGAAGACCAATACAAGGTGCTCAATTCGTTTCGAATCGAGCAGCAATACATGAGCGCCGCACTCAAGGAAGACATGGAGTTCTGGCCGCATGAGTGGGTGTGTTCATTCAAGCGAAGTTGTCGCCCTGTGTTTCCACTGAACCACTTTGTGACTCCGCGCCAGCCTGAGGCGATGCGAATTCTCGTTTTCCACGGATTTCCGCTGCCGGATCAGGCGATCGCGGGTTACCAAGGTGGATTGCTCAAGTCGACATTGCCCGCGCCGTGGATCGAGTCCTATTGGACGGCTCCGGAATACGTCGAAGCCCTCCGTAAAGCTGCGTGAGAGTTACGTGCGAGGGTAGCCTTACGTTCGCAGATCGCCTCGCATCCACATCAAGCGACTATTTCTTAAGCCGAATCAAATGCATCGGGTGTTTGTCTTGTGCGGTTGGAAAGAGGCCTTCGATGTGCGGCTTCACCATGTTGGTGGATGTATAAAAGTAGATCGGGATGGCGGGTAGCTCGTCGATGAAAATTTGTTCGGCTTGCTTTAGGAGCTGCATTCGCATTTCTGGGTCGACTTCTCGACTCGCTTCCGCGATCAGCGAATCGAATTTGCGATTGCTCCAATTAGTGCTGTTTTGCGGTCCGTCCGTGACCCAAAGATCGAGAAACGTATTCGGGTCGGGATAGTCCGCGATCCATCCGTGGCGAGCAATTTGGTAGTCCATTTGCTGGATCTTATCGAGAAAACTTCCCCATTCCATGTTTTGTAAATCAACTTGGAGATTGAGATTGTTTTGCAATTGTTGTTGGATCGTTTCAGCGATCGCTCGATGACTTTCGGACGTGTTGTAGAGAATCGTTAACTTGGGAAGCCCTCGGCCTCCGGGATACCCAGCTTCGTTGATCAGTCGCTTGGCTTCGTCGATATCTGGTTCAAAGCCATCGGCGCTTTTGTATCCAGCTATCCCGGGCGGAATGAGCGTATAAGCAGGGCTCTGTCCACCCTTGGCAACTTGCTCCACGATCTGGATTCGATCGATCGCCATGGCGATGGCTCGTCGAACTCGAACGTCGTCGAGCGGAGGTCGAGCGACATTGAGTCGGTAAAAATAAATCGATAGTTTTGGTGCCGAATGATAATCCGGCCGATCTCGTAGCACTTCGAGAAGCGATTGAGGCGGTTGGGTGACCCATTGGATTTGATCCGTCTCGTACATGTTGAGTGCCGAGTTCTCGCCTTCGAGGGAGAGGAAGTCGATCGAATTCAGTGCGACGCGATGGGCGTTATAGTAGTGTTCATTCTTGATGAGCCGAACTCGGTCACGCAAACGACGCATCTGAAGTTTGAACGGACCGTTGGAGACGATATTCTCGGCTTTGGTCCACAGTGGCGAGCCATGTTTTTCGACGCACGCTCGATTCACGGGGAACATGGGGTAGTACGCTACCAAATTCAGAAAGAACGGCACGGGGTCCTTCAAATGCACAACGAAGGTGTGATCGTCGGGGGTCTCCAGTCCACCGAGTTTGTCGAATGCGACGAGCAATCCATGCGTCTTGACGGTGTCGGAGTTCGCCAGCGGTGACGAAAGATCTGCGGTAAACGATTGTTGTTCGGTGGTCGAATCCCAGTCGATAACAGAATCGCTCGTCGTGGTCACAACATCAACGTCGTAGACCCATTGATCCTGCCAGGTAAGTAGCGAGGACTCTTCGTCGCTTGGGGACATTCCGCTACGTATCACCGGTTTGTCTGGTTTGCGGATGTTGCGAAGTGTTCCGTAGCGGATGGTTCCGCGGGGAAATGGTTGAATGTTGGGTTCGCTACGGAGTGATTCTCCGGGGCGATCAAAGAGTTCAATTTCCACTCGGTCGCCAACGTTGACAGTGGCTTGGTTGAATTCTTGAGCGTAGGGGATGGCGTACAATTGAAACGAGTATTCACAGGCCGTGGCCGGGTGCAGCATTCGAAGCCACGACCAAGCAAAATCATGGCTGGTTAAAGGGCTGCCGTCGCTCCATTTCGCATCGTTTCGCAAGTGGAACGTGTAGGTGCGGCCTTGGTCACTAATTTCATACGACGAAGCGACAGCGGGTTGAGGCGACAGCGGCTGTAAACCAGTACTCGGATCTGCTTCGCCAGTGGGCAGCATTTCCAACAGCCCATCGAACAGCTCAAAAATAATTCGAGATTCAGTATCGCCAGTTGCTCGGCCTGGATCGATCGTTTTAGGATCGCTGAAATTCTGTAGACTGAATTCTGCTGGTGGCAACGACTCAAAAACGGATGCCCACACGAGGGCCACAGCGACGAGTAAACCCGCAGCGATCAGAAACGCACGACGGACTTCCGGTGGCATGATGTCTCATTCTCCCGTCATTCACGCAGGCAAATTTACAAGCAAATTCACGCAGGCAGAAAAGTCGCAACCAAATTCGTTCGGCTATGCAGTCCCCTTGACCACCGTTGCGACCGTATTGCACAAGTAATCCATTCGGCTCTCGGACAGGCCGGCGACGTTGATGCGGCCACTGCCGACAATGTAGATGCCGTGCTTGTATCGCAGTTCATCGACTTGCATTGGGCTCAAGCCGCTGAATGAGAACATTCCTTTCTGGTCCAGCAAGAACGAGAAGTCGCGATCGACGCCGGTCGCTTTCATCCCCGCGACAAAATCACTGCGAAGCTTCGTGATTCGTGTTCGCATTTCGTCCACTTCACCACGCCACTGGGTCGTCAACGCAGCATCGCCCAAAATCGTCGCGACGATCGCACCGCCATGTCGAGGAGGATTGCTGTAGTTGGAACGAACCAATCGCTTCAATTGGCTGTGCGCCGCTTTGGCTTCATCAGCACCGGACGCAACGAGAACCAACGAACCGACGCGTTCGCTGTATAGACCAAAGTTTTTTGAGAACGAAGTACAGATGAGTGCTTCGTCGACTTGGTCAAGCATCAAGCGAACGCCGACGGTGTCTTCTTCGATGCCATCGCCAAAGCCTTGGTAGGCAAAGTCGATGACTGGCATCAATCGTCGCTCAGCAAAAATTGCTGCGATCGTTTTCCACTGCTCGGCGGTTGGATCAATCCCCGTCGGGTTATGGCAGCACGCATGCAAGAGAACTGCGTCGCCATGTTTCGTCTTGGTCCTCAAGTCATCACACATCGCGTCAAAATCCAACCGAGTCTTGTCGGTGGTCAAATAGCGATAGCTTTCCGTCGCGAGCCCAGCCGCATTGAAGATCGATTGGTGGTTGGCCCAAGTCGGTGACGACATCCAAACCCGGATCGGCGAAAGTTGATCGGCGAGAAAATCGGCGGCTAAGCGGACAGCGCCAGTACCTCCAGGGGTCTGCAACACGCCGAGTCGCTTGTGGTCGAGCGTATCGCCGAACACCATTTTGCTGACTCCGGTTCGATAATCCGGCAAGCCATCGATCGACAAATAGCCTTTGCTCTTTTCGTCGGACAACAAACGAGCTTCGGCAGCTTTGACGGACGCGAGAATGGGCGTCTTGCCAGTGCTGTCCTGGTAAACACCGACGCTGAGGTTCATCTTTTCAGGATTCGTATCCGCATTGAACGCTTCGCCCAGACCAAGAATCGGGTCAGGCGGGGCTGTAGATATGTGGGCGAATCGATGAAGACTCTTGATGTCCGAGGCTGGGGCGTTTGCTTGGGGAGTTGGGGAAGTCATAAATGACGACATGAAATTGAGGGTTTCGGGATTTTGCTGCGAGCAAATCCTAGTCGCCAAACGCGTTTCGACCAATGGAGTCTTTCTGAAAACGCGATTTTTGGTGCCTAGACCCCTGTGTTTAGGTTCCTGTGATTAGCTGTATTTCTTGGGAGTAAGTGTGTGACGGCAAAATGCGTAATCGTCGTGGGTGCGGGCAGTGTTGGTTGCGTGGTTGCCATGCGGCTCGCTCGTGACTTTGGCATGCGAGTGACGCTCTGCGAGCCGCCGTCGACGAACGCCGCTGTCGAAGATCGCCAACGCCCAGCACGCTGGTTGCGGCTTTTTGGATCTTCCGAAGATTATCAGTACGCGACCCAGCCAAATGCCAATCTTGCGGGTCGAGCAATGGAGTGGCCTCGCGGGCGTGGGCTCGGCGGAAGCAGCCGGATCAACGCGATGATCTGGCATCAGCCAACCGATACAGACGCCCAGATGCTCGCACGTGCTAGCGAGAATGCGATCGACCAGGCGGCACTGCGAGCAGCTGTTTCAGAAATCGAGGCGCTCGTCCAGCCCGAAACGCCCCTTTGGCTCAGCCCATCCGGCGAAGCATTCATGTCCGCCGTCGCCAGTCGCTCCGATGAATCCAGAGATCGTCCGACCATCTATCGCCGATTCAACCGAAACGGCCAGCGTTGGACGGCGGCGAACCTGCTGAGCCTCACGGCACCCGGATCAAGCTCGGCACCCGGATCCCTCGAGGTGGTTCGCGGTCTCGCCGATCAGGTCATTTGGAAAGGAGACCGGGCCGTTGGCGTGCGCATGTTGAGCGATGGTGTAGCGACTGAGTTGAGATGCGACGGCGGCGTTGTTCTGTGCGCGGGTACGTTGGCGACGCCGAGCATTTTGGTGCGAAGCGGTATTGGACCGCGAGCGACGCTCAAGACGTTATCCATTCCGCGGCGAGTTGTTTGCGACGCTGTGGGGCGTAATTTGCAAGACCATCTGGTGATGCCGGTGATCTACGAGTCAACCTCGGCGTTCACGGATTCCCCTTCCACGCGTGACGTTTGTCGATGGCAAGTTTGTGGCTCGGGGCCGCTAGCGAGCAACCTCGCTGAATGGGGTGGAATTTACGGTGACGGGCGATGGCAACTGCATGTCACGCCGACACACTATTTGAAATTCCCACATTCCAATGCAGACTCGGCAATGACCGTTGCTGTCAACGCGACGCGACCACAAAGTCGCGGAAGTGTTTGCTGCATGTCACCCGATCCAACGGTACAGCCACTCATTGACCCTAACTATCTCTCGGAATCAAGTGATCTTGATGATTTGGTCGAGGGTGTTAAGTTTGTGCGGCAGCTGGCGAATGATTGTGGGCTGGCGAAAGAAATTCTTCCTGGCAAAAAACGAAACGATCGAGCGTCGCTTGCCAAATCCATTCGTCGTTATAGCCAGACGCTTTATCATCCCGTTGGGACGTGCGCGTTTGGCGGTGAAGAAGAGTCTCCCGTCCAACCAGATTTTCGAGTGCGCGGTTGCGACGGACTTTGGGTCGCGGATGCCTCCGTATTACCAGTGATTACCCAGGGCAATCCGAGTGTGACGTTGATGGCTCTCGGATGGATCTCGGCCCAGTCGATCGCAGTTGTGTCGTAGTTGGTTGTGTCATTCGCCGTCCTCCGCTTCGAAATCACACCCTGAACTCCGCACAACCGCTACAGGCGGCAGCGTCACCGTAGGAGCTAGTGATTTCCTATTCCGAATTGTCGCACGTAGAACCCAGGACTCCGGTTGTGACCAACGGTTGAGACAGGTCATGAGCTCGATTCCTTCGAGCTTGCTTTTCACCTCTTTTCAAAATCTACGATGTCAGTTGGGGCTCTGTACTCGCATGTCTGCGCAAACACACAATCCGGCGGCGCACAAACCGCTCGAAAACCGAAGTTTCATTCGGACGTTAATCGACAATTCAGGACTTCTGGTCGCCGGGACGCTTGCCGCGCTGCTTTGGGCTAACTGGGCCCACCACGATGGCAGCACCAGCTACTCAAGTTTCGTTAACTTTGACTTCATGTCCATTTTTGGCGGGCATCACGCTGCCGAAGGTCATGGCGAAGCAGTTGTTGCCGCCGGCCACCATGGATTTACGCTTCAATTCCTCGTCAACGATGTCTTGATGGCGCTGTTCTTTGCGATCGCCGCGAAGGAAGTCTGGGAGTCCTTGTTGCCTGGTGGAGCACTTGCAGATCGTCGCAAAGCTGCGACGCCTCTACTGGCGACCGCTGGTGGCATTCTCGGACCAGCGGCTGTTTACCTTGCTGGTTGCACATTGACTGGTTCACACGCCACGCTCGGTGACGGTTGGGCGATTCCCTGTGCGACGGATATCGCATTCAGTTACCTAGTTGCCAAGTTCATCTTCGGTAACGGCCACCCCGCGATCGCGTTCTTATTGCTCTTGGCAATCGCCGACGATGCTGCCGGTTTGATGATTTTGGCGTTGTTCTATCCGCAAGCTGAAATTGTTCCTCAGTGGTTGCTGCTGACGATCATCTCGATGATTTTCGCCGTTACACTTCGTCGTATGCGAGTTCACAACCACTTTGCTTACCTGCTCGGTCCAGGCGTATTGTGCTGGATGTCGTTCTACTTTGCGAACATCCACCCTGCACTCGGACTCGTGCCAATCATCCCGTTGATCCCACATGCTCATACTGACCTTGGAATCTTCAATCGCCGCGAGGCGGATCGTCACGATACATTGAACGAATTCGAGCACTTCTGGAAAACGCCCGTTGAGTTTTTCCTGGGATTGTTCGGATTGATCAACGCCGGCGTGGTATTCAGCAGCATGGGCAGCGGCACCTGGGTGGTTTTGGCAGGTCTGATGATCGGCAAACCGCTTGGGATCACTGCGATGACCATGTTTGCTCAAAGAACCCTCCGTTTGGAGATGCCTGCCGGAATGGATTATCGCCACGTTGTCACGCTTGGTATGGTTTCAGCCATCGGATTTACAGTCGCCTTGTTCGTCTCCGTTGCTGCGTTCCCGGTCGCAGGACCGATCCAGGACTCAGTCAAAATGGGTGCGGTACTCAGTTTCGCGGCTGTTCCAATCGCCGTATTATTGGGACGAGTCTTGCAAGTGAAACGGACTGCCCTCGTGCTCGCTCGGGTGCCGGTTGGTGCCACCGCGACAACCGTCTAAGCTGTACGGTTTCCTATATTCGTCCACTGATAAGAATCCACTTAGGGTCGAATCAGTGGACGACATGAATAATGTGTGAAAAGATAGCGATGAAAAATCAGGACGATTTGCCAGCAGAAGCGATCGGAGAAGACGAACTTAAGCGGCCCCAACCAGCCGACGAGCCGATTTCGCCGATCAATTCCAGCGACATCATCAGCGAGATGCGTCGAACGATTGATCGACTCGAACAAGATCAATCCGCCCGAGGCGACTTAAAGATTTTGTCTCGAACGCTTCGAGAATTGCGTTACGCGTTCAAGGTGTTTCGTCCCTATCGCCGTCGTCGCAAAGTCACCATCTTTGGCTCGGCGAGAACCCAACCCCACCAGCCTGATTACCAAAGCGCCCTGGAACTTGGACGCCGCATGGCCGGACACGGCTGGATGGTCATCACGGGCGCCGGCGGCGGCATCATGGCTGCCGGGCATGAAGGTGCCGGTCGCGAAGCCTCGATGGGCCTCAATATCATGTTGCCCTTTGAGCAGAGTTCGAATGAGTTCATCGAGGACGATCCAAAACTTGTGACGATGAAGTACTTCTTCACTCGCAAGCTGATGTTCGTGAAAGAGTGCAGTGGTGTCGTTTGTCTGCCAGGCGGATTTGGAACGCTTGATGAGGCTCTCGAAACGCTCACGCTCATGCAAACAGGTAAGCAAACACTGATGCCGCTCGTTTTGCTCGATCATCCCGGCGGCAGCTACTGGAAAGACCTTGGAAAGTACTTCCTTGACCATTTGCTTGCCGAAGGAATGATCAGCCCCGCGGATATCAGTCTTTACTTGATCACCGACAGCGTCGACGAAGCGATCGCCGAAGTTCTCGGCTTCTATCGCGTGTATCACAGCATGCGATACGTTCGCAACCAACTCGTGCTCCGGCTCAATGTTCCGTTGAGCGAAGAAAAGCTTGCGACCATCAACGCAGAGTACTCCGATATCCTTGCCAGTGGCACGTTCGAGCAAACCCAGGCACTCCCAGAGGAAGAAGGCGAACCAGACCTCAAAGACCTGCCGCGACTCGTTTGTCACTTCGATCGACGAGCACTGGGACGCTTACGAACATTGATCGACTTCATCAACGATATGCCCAAACGTTGATGTGATAGATCGTTCATCTTTTCTCGAGAGACTATCGATGCTCGTAGGTTAGTTGACATTCAATGGACTTGATTCATATCCTCGCTCTGTGTTCTCACTCCACATTCAACTCGCAGCGTCCACGACGCGCATGACTTCGATAGACTGGTTAAGCGGCATCACGTTGGATTCCAATAAGCCATGGTCTAAGCAGCTCATGACCTCGAGTGCTTGATAGTGATCGCCGTTGCCCGAATAGCGTTGCTTGATGCACTGCGATGTGGGCACAAGCCGTCGTTTAATTTGGCTGGCGATTCGTCGCAGTCTCCCCGAACCTGAATCTGTTAGAGATGCTTGTGGTATTCTCGTCTTCGTTAGCCAAGCTCGCTTCGGACGATACATCGGTGATTCGATGTTGATGAACCCATCTGTCCCGATAATCGACGCAATCGTTGGAGTATGGCTGCGGATATCAGCCATGATCGAAGCCGATGCACCAGAAGGAAACCTCAAAACGCCCATGACACGTTCGTCAACGCCGCTTTCACCCATAACACACTCCAAATGAAACCGATCGGGAGTTCCAAGGTATTCGATCGCGAGTGAAACGGGATAAACACCGAGATCACGTAGGGCTCCACCGCCGAGTTGTTCGCTAAACAAACGCGGAATCGTTTCCGGCGTTTGTCGCAAGCCAAAGTCAGACACAATCGATGTCAGCTCTCCAATCTCGCCCGCCTCGATCACTAGACGCAGTCGCATCATCAGCGGGAGAAAGCGGGACCACATCGCCTCCATACAAAAAACGCCGTTTTGCTTCGCCGCATTCGCAACGTCAGTTGCCTCGTCCGCACTCATTGCAAAGGGTTTTTCACACAGTACGGGCTTGCTATGTAGGATTGCCGATAGACAGAGCGGGTAATGTAGCGGCGCCAGAGTCCCGACGTAGACGATGTCGACTTCGTTGCTACGAATGAGTTCCTCATAACTGCAGCAGCGTACCGCAACATCATGTCGATCAGCGAAGGCATTTACGCGTTGAGCGGACTGCGAGCCCACCATCGCAAGCCTGGCGTTCGGTAAGTCCCTGAGTGACTGGGCGAACTGATCCGCGGCGTAGCCAGTGCCTAGGATTCCCCGGCGATACTTCTTCAGTTCACTTATAGCGGCCTATATTGTCTCCATCAGTGATGGATCTTCAGCGAATTGGCGAGCAACCATGCGCAAGTACTTGCCATAGTCGCTCTTCATTGGCAAGGACAGTTCGAGTAATCTTGCGGGAGACAGGTAGCCCATCCGTACAGCGATTTCCTCCGGACAGCAGATTCGAAGTCCTTGACGCTGTTCAATTGCAGCGATGAAATTCGACGCTTGCAGTAAAGCGGCTGGAGTTCCAGTATCGAGCCAAGCAGTTCCACGGCTCAATCGTTCAACGCTGAGACTGCCATCGTCCAAGTAAGCTTGAATAACGTCCGTAATTTCATACTCACCCCTCAGTGACGGTTTTGTCTCGGCAGCGAACTGCACCACACGGTTGTCAAAGAAATAGACTCCGGGAACCGCGAAGTTCGATCGAGGCGTCACTGGCTTTTCGACGATGGCGATTGGTCTGCCAAACTCATCAAGTTCAATTACGCCGTAACGTTGGGGGTCACTGACTTCATAGGCAAATACGGTTGCACCATGTTCATGGGCCGCTGCACGCTGAAGCGTCTTTGCTAGGCCCTGGCCATAGAAAACATTATCACCCAAGATAAGAGAAACGGGTTCATCGGCAATGAAATCTCGACCAATGATAAAGGCCTGGGCTAGCCCATTTGGAGCCGGTTGTATCTCATATTGAATGCTGATTCCAAACTGCGAGCCGTCACCGAGCAACCCTTCGAATCGGTCAACTTCACCCGGCGAAGTGATCAGGAGAAAGTCCTGGATTCCAGCCAACATCAAAGTCGAGAGCGGATAATAGACAAGCGGTTTGTCGTATACCGGCAATAGCTGCTTGTTGCATGCGGTTGTCATCGGGGCCATTCGCGTACCCGATCCGCCCGCCAAGATGATCCCTTTCATTCGATTGTTTGTCTCTCTGGCCATATCGTCTCTCGTTAATTTAAGTAAGGTTTATAAAGGTGACGTTGAGTCGCGTACGCACTAAGCGTCTACGAGTTGATACTGAGTTCCCTCAATGTTCTCATGCCGGATCTCGTCCACAGGCTCGCGTTTTCCGTTACCCGCATAGAGCCGGTTGGGAGCGTTGAAAACGACGCCCTGGTGGAGACTGATGTTCTTGTATGCATGCACAACACCAGGCGGAACGATCACCGATTGTGGATTGCTTTGCCCAACGACACACTGGAACCGCTCTCCAAAGGTCGCAGAGTCCGGACGTGAATCCCAAAGGTAGAGGCGAAAGTCACCGGGGCCGAAGAATCCGAACAAGTCCGATTGATCGACATGTTCATGCGGCCCACGTGCGACACCGGGCATCGTCATACTGAAGTAAGCCATGACGGGCTCATTACCACTTGGCACTTCATCGTTACGAAACAACTCAACGAGCCAACCTCGGCTGTCCCCGTGCCGCCGTAGTGGTTGAAAGACGACTCCTTCAAAGCACTGCAAGTTAGGATTGGTTTCGGAGTCAGAGTCGATCGAGTCGTCAAGCAAATCAGATGCTTTTGATCCGCCTGAGCCGTTAACTCCAAGACGCTGGCCGTCGTAACCCTTTTCGCGAGTGCTTTCCACCCACCATTCATTGTCGAGATACCATTGAACAGTCGATTCGATTCCTTGGTCGAACGTGACCGAGGGTTTCCAACCCAAATCTTTGGATAGCTTGGACGCGTCGATCGCGTAGCGAAAATCATGCCCAGGTCGGTCTCGGACGAACTCGATCAATTCGGTTGACGATCTCTCAGCACTAGTGAGTCGGTCAACGGTTTCACAAATCTTGTGAACAACATCCAGATTGGAACGCTCGGCGCCACCACCGATATTATATGTTTCGCCAATTCGACCAGATTCCATAATGAGTGTCAGGGCCGCGCAGTGATCTTCGACATGTAGCCAATCACGCACATTCAATCCACTACCGTAAACGGGAAGCGACTTTCCCGTAACGGCTTTGGAAATCATCAGTGGGATCAGTTTTTCTGGAAATTGGTAAGGTCCGTAATTGTTAGAGCAGTGAGTCGTAATGGTCGGCAGAGCGAATGTCTTGTGATACGATCGAACGAAGTGATCACTA
The DNA here is from genome assembly GCA_041739875.1 of Pirellulaceae bacterium. Classification (GTDB taxonomy): domain Bacteria; phylum Planctomycetota; class Planctomycetia; order Pirellulales; family Pirellulaceae; genus JBBSJZ01. The sequence continues at coordinate 16,762 of JBGSNA010000137.1, read as the reverse complement.
CTCGCTTTGGAAGCCGAGTAAGGTGAATTAGGTGCGAACGGCATCGACTCTGTAAACAATCCATCGTCTCCGAGGGAGCCAAAGACTTCATCCGTTGAAACATGGACGAAGCGGAAACGGTCGCTTTGTTGTTCATCCAAAGCCTGCCAGTATTCACGTGACGCTTCAAGCAACTCAAATGTGCCGACGACGTTCGTTTGTACAAAGTCACCGGGTGAGCCGATGCTGCGATCCACGTGTGACTCCGCAGCGAGATTAAAGACTCCTTCGCATTTGTAGCGATGCAACAAGTCTAATAGTGTCATGCCATCTCGAAGATCTCCCTGCACGAAAATGTAGTTTGGTGAAGGTTCGATGTCACGAAGTGATTCAAGATTGCCAGCGTAGGTCAACTTATCGAAGTTGATCACCCGGTATCTGCCGAAATTGATCAGATAACGGATGAGATTACTTCCAATAAAACCAGCGCCGCCAGTGACGAGTACAGTTCGCATTTGAGTTCTAGGCTCCCGAAGATTCAGTTCGTTCCATATCGCATCGAGTGAAATGAGATATCACCGATTTTCCGATGCAATCTGCGTGCCTCACAACGTGCAGCGAATCGTACAGTCTTGAAGCGACGCCTAACGATCGTTCAATGTCTACTGGACAGCCCTAGGCAAGTGTTGCTTGGTTTCGCTTGCTTGGTTTTGGGGACTCTGACAATCATCCGGCAGTTTGGCAAAAATGATAAATCTCTCGCGAGCTAAATCAAATCGAGAAGAAGTTGCGATCTAGCCAAAGGCCTATGGACCGAAGTCGCATCTTGTTGAGAGTTTAGCCTTCTACGCTACAGCAACCTCAACGATGCAGAGTCAGAATCAACGTTGACCACAGGGTTACGCGGTCGTCACCGTTCTTGACTTGATGATTTGGAGATCGATCTCGAAGCGTTTTATCTTGCGATAGATCGTTGCTTGCCCGAGGCCCAAACGTTTTGCTGCGGCGACCGCGTTTCCGTTTGTCTCGGTGAGGGCAGTGATGATGGCTTGCTTTTCAACGTTTTCCATTTGGCTCAAGCCGAGTTCCTGTATGCCAAACGATGTTGTTCTTGACGACGAAACCCGGATTTCCGGTGGAACATTATTGGTACCGATATAAGATTCGCGTGCAAGGAGTACCATCCGAGTGACCAAGTTCTCGAGCTGGCGGACATTGCCAGGCCATTCATACTGAATCAAACAGCTCATCGCGTCGTCGGTGAATCCAACAACGTGCCGCTGGTGAGTTGCAGCAGACGCCTCGAGAAACGCGGTCGCGAGTAGTGGAATATCTTCGCGACGCAGGCGAAGTGGTGGCATGCAAATAGGAAAAACGTTGAGTCGGTAGTACAGGTCTTCACGCATTCGCCCCGAGTTAACCATTCCTTCCGGTGCACGGTTCATCGCTGCAATGATTCGGACATCGGCTGTTTGCGCTTTGTTCGACCCGACACGCATAAATGTTCCGTCTTGCAGAAACCGCAACAACTTGGCTTGCAATACAATGTCCATTTCGCCAATTTCATCGAGCATGAGCGTGCCGCCATTTGCGGTTTCGCACCACCCCTTGTTAGCGGAGTCGGCTCCCGTAAAGGACCCTCGCTCATGACCAAACAGGATGCTTTCAGCGATCGTTGCGGGCAACGTAGCGACATTCACCGGAACGAAGGACTGCTTGGACCGCCGCGAGCAAGCGTGAATGGCTCTCGCGAGCAGTTCCTTTCCCGTCCCACTTTCCCCAAGTATCAACACAGTGGCATCCGTCTCGGCTACATCTCTGACCAAGTCCAAGACATCCAGGATTGCTTGGCTTTGGCCCAACATCTTGAAGTCGTCGCAGCCACGGGCTGTTTCATGATCGATTGAGCTCCGGCGGGCGATACGTTCCTTGACCACCCCATCAATGATCACTCGCAACTGGTGCAAATCTGGTGGGTTTGGGACTACGTTGATTGCCCCTAACTTCGTTGCCTGTACCGCTAACGTGATCGTTGCATGCGATGACATGACGATGACCGGGGTTGCTCGATGAGACTTTGAAAGATGCTCCAAAAGCTCTAGATTGTCGCACGAATCGCCCAAATCTAACAGCACAAGTGCGGGCGAATTGAGTGTCATCTTCGCCGAAAGCTCTCGCTCGCCGGAAACAACTTCCGTTCGATAGCCCCAACTCTCTAGCCGCGCGGTTGCAATGCCTAAAAAGCTGCCGCAGGGCGATTGACCAGCTGTGGATCCGGCAATCAAAACAGTTGGTTCTGGCGGTCGGATGGCGTAACGAACCATGGTTAAATCTCGTGGTAGTACATCAACGCTGTCCGCCACAGCATTGATTACGTTATAGTTTGACTGATGAACTACATGCATTTGTCAGCTAAGTCTGCCCCCCCCAAAGAACTTGTCAATAGTTTCTCGGTTTAACCGATTTCTTTATCATTTTGATTAATCGTGTAAATCACTTGTAGCAAAACGAGTCGCTTGCAAGGCTATAATTATCCCCGGCCTGGCGTATGGGGCGACAGATGGACGCAAGTGTTCGGCAATGGCGAAGAGTTTTCTACAAACAAGACCCAAGCAAGGCGTGCCCTAGAATAGTTTCGTTCCATCCCTCATGTGCAAAGGGTGCGAAAATCGACAATAGCCGTCGCTAATGTGATTGAAAGTTTTTTTGAGATTTTGTGGTCCATGAAATGCTCTTCACGTGGTTTCGAAAGACATGACTACGGAACCCGCGTTTGCCGAGTCGCGACGGACTGCCAGACTCAATTGAAGTGACATTGAAAGCGAAAAATGTCACCCAAAGGGACGAAGTCCGCCCAGCCGTAACTTGTTACAAAATCCTTCAATCGCATCGTTCGAACAGGCACCACGCGTCAACCTCTTGTCCCGGTTGCACCTAACCAAACTCAACTTAGAGCCTATCCGGAAACTGATCTTTGTTGAAATGCCGGTTTTAGCGACACTTTGTGCTTTTGAAAGCAACGGAGTGTGCAATGATCAGCGACGATCGAAACCGTTACCCAAGCGACTTGACCGATTCACAATGGGAACTCGTTGAAGAAATGATTCCGCGGCCTCGCAAGAGCCGAATGGGCGGACGACCAAGATCTGTCGACATGCGTGAAGTCCTCAACACCATCTTTTATCAATGTCGCTCAGGATGCCAATGGGACATGCTGCCTCACGACCTGCTCCCTAAAAGCACTGTGTACGATTACTTTGCAAGATGGCGTGATGATGGCACGCTACGAAAGATCAACGACACGCTGGTTGGTGCCATTCGGCAACTCGAAGCTAAAAGTGAGGAGATCAATCCAAGTGCGGCAAGTATTTATAGCCAAACCGTGAAAACGAGCGAGCGCAGCGGTAGTCGTGGATACGACGGCGGCAAGAAAATCACGGGACGCAAGCGGAATATAGCGGTCGACACGTTGGGGTTGCTGTTGGCAGTGACCGTGACGGTTTCATCGATGGACGATGCCTACGCGGCCCGTCCGGTACTGAAGCAACTCTCCAAAACACTGCAACCGAGATTGCAAATCATTTGGGCAGATTCGAAAAATCACAATCACGCTCTTCATGCATGGATCTCGCGTCAAAACAACCTTCAATGGAAACTGGATATCGTCCGCCGTCCCGTCGGCGCAAAAGGGTTCGTGCTGTTACCGAAACGATGGGTTGTCGAACGGACGTTTAGTTGGCTTGGTCGCTGGAGACGCCTGAGTCGCGACTATGAACACCGCACCGAATCGAGCGAAGCGATGATCCACGTTGCCTCGATAGGACGCATGCTCCGCAGGCTCTCACCATCAACGACTCAACCTCAATTCAAATATCGACATACGGCTTAACCTTTGTTACCAGATAGTCTCTTAGTGCAATTCAAGGGGAAAGTGTGGCCGAAGGGCAATTTTACCCCGGCACGGCAAGCTAAGCCGGGCCGACTCAAGAGATATTGCTATCCCCGCTGGGGTTGGAGATGTCGTTCATGCTTGATCTATGGAATCCGGCCCAAAACCTAATCCAGAGTTTACGAATAATAAACGTACATTCCGGCGAAGGATTTCCCACGAGCAAGCGACGATGACATTACTCGGTCGAACAAACACCAAAGATCCACGGGACGCCGAGGCGCTGCTGTCGGCTGACAAGTTTGTGGGCGAACTCCTCCAATCACTCGAAATTAGCGAAGCCAATCCAAACCGTTGGCGTACGTAAATAGTTCGTCCTAGATTCGTATCGCAATGATCAAAATGAAAATCGGCTATTTAGTACCGGAGTTTCCTGGACAAACCCACATTTTCTTTTGGCGTGAAATAATTGCGTTGAAAGAACTTGGAATTGAAACAGGAATTATCTCAACACGTCCGCCCAAGATTTCTTTGCAACCACATTCTTGGACGGAAGACGCGATTGGTCGCACAACGTACCTCATACCCCACCTCAGGAGGTTTCTTCCTGCGGCGGTTATGCCAAGCTTGGCTACACTTCTGAATGGTGGAGACATTCGGTCCACATCCCTCGGTCGGTTATCCAGTTTCAAAAAGTTGCTGCCTATTGTTGCGTGTGCGTTAAAATTGAAAAGTCACTGCGAGTTAAATAATATTTGCCATGTCCATATACACTCCTGTGCAAACTGCGCTTACATCGGACGAGTTGCCAGAGATCTTGGCGGTCCCTCTTACAGTTTAACTTTGCATAACCCGTTGCAGTGCTACGGACCTGATCAAATTTTCAAGTGGAAGAAAGCTGCATTTGGAATAGCTATAACTAAGAAAATTCACGAAGAAGTAACGACGACGCTGGGCGACTTTTGTCCTAAATACTTGTCAGTGAGTCCGATGGGAGTTAGCGCGGCAAAGTTTCAGAGGACGATCAATTACAAGCCATGGGAGTACGGCCCAATTAAGCTTTTCTGTTGCGGTAGACTTAACCGCGTCAAGGGCTACCAAGAACTTCTGCAATCTGTAAGGCAGCTCAAAGATCAAGGCGTTGAGGTCAAGTTGCGGATCGCTGGCGAGGACGATCAAGGAGGAACTGGTTATCGAAATGAAATGACTAAATTGATCTCAAGTTTGGCGATTGCCGATAGCGTTGAACTGCTCGGTGCAGTGAGCGAGGAATGCGTAAAACGCGAGTTGGAAGCATGCCACATTTTCGTGCTCGCCAGTCACGAGGAACCGCTTGGGGTTGCCTACATGGAAGCGATGTCAATGGAAGTTCCGGTGATCGGCACAGACGCAGGTGGTGTCTCTGAGCTAATAACCAACGGGTTTACGGGTGTACTAGTTAAGCCAAAATCAGCCGAAGAAATTACAAAGGCAGTATGTAGATTGCGGAGCGATCCCGAGGAGTGCATTCGACTTGGCGAAGCCGCACGCAAAGCGATGCTCGCATTGGGCACTCAAATAAATAGCCCAAAAATAATCGCGGAGAGTGTTGAGAGATTATATTCCGATACTTCCCGATCCTTAACGAAAAACTCCTATTAACAGGCAATTAATTGCCAGACGACTATTTTGGAATGAGCATTCGTAACCATCGGAATTGCGCGCGATGGCGAAAGTAAAGCTGAACGCGCTGACTATTCGACACGATTCAGGTTTGACTCGAAGCAAAGTGAGAAATAGGATTCTCGACTCTAAATCGACTGCGTCGAAACAAATGTGCCGTGCAATCATGCAGGAAGACTATCATTAGTCCAGCTACTAAGATAATTGTTGAAGAAGAAAAGCTATTTGCATTACTACGCTCAGCTGAACCTATCCTGCTAATATCCAAAGCACTCCAGATTACTTGATCGCGCCGGTGTGTTCTCGCCCATTTCTATGCACAAACTCTTCTATAGCTAGAACCGATACTGCCCTATATGCAGAGGCTCATCGATTATTAAAGCATTGTTAATCGCAGAGAACGCAAACCCAGAATGGGTTAGCGTTCCGCTCGTGGGTTGGTCCCTTGCAAGTGCAATTCGAAAGCAATTGGACGTTCACGTAGTTACACAGATACGTTGCAAGGACGCGATCGAGCGTGCAGGATGGGTTCATGATCTAGATTTTACAGCGATCGACAGCGAGAAGATCGCAGCTAAGCTTTGGAAAGTCGGCTGCTTCTTGCGTGGAGGAAAGGGAGTCGCTTGGACGATTGCCACAGCTCAAGCGGCATTCGCGAATTACTACTTCGAACATTTAGTCTGGAAACAATTCCAGAATCGATTGAGAGATGGGGAATTCGACATTGTACATCGGATCATTCCACTTACCCCAACGTCGCCTAGCTTACTGGCTGCGCGGCTTGCAAAAATTGGCGTTCCGTATGTGCTAGGTCCGTGGAATGGCGGACTACCTTGGCCGAAAGAGTTTCGTAGAGAGCAGCATGCAGAACGCGAGTGGCTCAGTCATGTTCGGGGGCTCTATAAAATGATGCCAGCGTACCAGTCAACTCGAAAAAACGCAACGGCCATTATAGTTGGCTCCGAAGCAACGAAACAACAGATCAATCGCAAGTATTGGGATAAGTTGATTTACATGCCAGAAAATGGAATTGATCCAAAACGCTTTTCCCATTGCTTTCCGCGCAAGAGCAGCCTGCCAATCAAAGTGCTATTTCTTGGTCGTTTGGTCCCTTATAAAGGTGCTGACATGCTAATCGAAGCATTGATTCCATTTTTGCGCAAGAGGCAGGTCGAATTGACGATTGCCGGAGACGGGCCATCAAAAAGAGAGTTGGAACAATTTGTTGAAGTTAAGCAGATCGGAGGAGTGAGTTTTCTGGGCTGGGTTAATCACGCTGACGTTTCAAAGTTGTTTGCAAATCATCACGTGTTTGGTTTTCCGAGCATACGCGAGTTTGGAGGTGGCGTACTTTTGGAAGCGATGGCTATGGGATGTGTGCCCGTAACAGTAAAGTATGGTGGTGTAGGGGAGCTTTGCACGAATGACACGGGTTTTGCAGTACCGTTAGGAACGAGGGAATCAATCGTACAAGCATTAATTAATGTATTTGAAAAGCTGGTCAACAACCCGCAGCAACTGGAGTCTCTTAGTCGAAATGGAAAGCAGAGAATATCCGAATCATTTACCTGGGATCGAAAAGCCGACCAGGTCATTGAAGTTTATAATTGGCTGCTGGGTCGACGCGATAAGCCGATTTTTGACTTCGGCAATGGACTGCAAATGGAAGTAAGCAGCAGCACCTACTAATAAATGCAGACACCTTCGGCATATACCGAATCGCTTACTGACGCTTTTCATCTTGCCCATTTGCAGGGCGGAAGATCTGGAGTACGCTGACGTCCGGTGATTTCTGGCGCCAGTGATTAGCAGCTTTACGTTGTGCCTGGCAACACAAAGTTTTGTAACCGTGGTTGGGGCGATTCTTCAAGGGCGACAACACCGCATAATTGGGACATTAATTCGTAAACGCATATTTGAATCTGCGGAAACATGATTTTTAATTGCAATGATTTCTAAACTACATCGCCGTTTTTTCGCGTCAATCAAAAGCTCAGGAGAGTTCGCTCATCAAAATCTTCGGTTCGTCACTGGCTGTGGCAAGAGGCGGCTCGTCAACGTTTTGATTTTGGCGGTCTTACAGGCCTTTGCACAACTAGCAAATGTCGTCTCCATAGCGCCGGTAATGGGGATTGCCTCGAATACCCAGATAGTAAGGGATTGGATCGATGATATTTCGTTTTTGGCTTTCCTGAAAAATGCCAGTGATTTCGGGCTGCTGTTGATGGCGGTTGGCGTTTTGCTGGTCGTAGCCTTCATTAGCACGCTGGTCAACGTGCTGGCAGAACGCAGCCGCGCCAGATTCGCGTTCGGATTTTCTTTTGAGCTACGCCGACGAATTATGATGCGACTCCAGAGTCGACCGTTTAGCTATTTCGTTCAACATAACCCCAGTGTCGTCATCACCCTGTTGCAACAGTACACAGAAATGTATGTGAGCAACGTGCTTTTGCAGTTGCTTGAATTGTCCACTCGCATATTGATCGTAGTCTTATTGAGCGGCCTAATTTTATGGACTAATTGGCAAATTGCCTTGATCACTGGTGGTTTTCTAGCAGCAACGTACTTTGCAATCTTCGCTGGCTTGGCTCCAATTCGCAGTCAGTTTCGCGAGAGGATGCTGGCATCCGGGGGTGCAACCATGCAACAGGCTACGCAATATATCCAGGGAATCCGCGCTATTCGGCTACAAAATGCCGAAGAATACTTTCGTGCAGAATATTTAGAGAACTGTCGATCACGGGCGCAAGTTATGGCTCGACAAGTCACTATCATCGCCGCTCCCAAGTATGCCATGGAATTGGCATTGTTTGTCGCTTTCAGTGCCATCGTGCTGTGGACCGCTCGCGATCCGGATGCCTTCGCTCGTTTTCTGCCAAGCTTGGCCTTGATTGGGTTGGCAACGTATCGGTTGATGCCATCCTTGCAGCAGATCTATTTTTGCTCCAGTCAAATCTCATCGAATGCGTATACATTGAATGAGTTGACAAACGAGCTTGGCGAATCCCTCGATATGAACGCGGTTTATACGGGCAAAGTAGCACCACTGGAATTCGAGCACGAAATTCGTCTTGAGAACCTGAGATTCGGATATCCATTTGCGTTACGCGATACGTTGAATGGAATCGATATGATGATTCGCCGAGGAGAATGCGTAGGTATCTGCGGCAGTTCGGGGGCGGGCAAGTCAACTCTGGTCGACGTTCTACTGGGGCTGCAGCAGCCAACGGCTGGGCAAGTAGTGATCGACGAGACCGAATTGTCGCCTGCGAACATTCGATCGTGGCGTGCAGCCGTTGGTTATGTCCCGCAAGAAATCTTTCTCATTGATGACACGATCGCCAGCAACATTGCCTTGGGGCAATCTTCCGAGCAGTTTGACTTAGCTCAGGTCGAGCGAGCAGCGCGGCTTGCTCAGATCCATGAATTCATTGTTGGGTTGCCTGAAGGTTATTCAACCAGAGTTGGCGACCGCGGTGCACGGTTGAGTGGCGGGCAGCGGCAGAGAATTGCCTTGGCTCGTGCGCTATATCACCAGCCGAGCATTTTGTTCCTTGACGAGGCGACGAGTGCACTAGACAGCGAGACAGAAGAAGCATTAATTGAAGCAATTGATTCGTTACACGGATCGTTGACGATTATCATGATTGCTCACCGCCTGTCGACGCTTAAACACTGTGATGCGATTTATGAGTTGCAGAACGGACGAGCGTCCCCATGGGTTGGTGCGTTACCGAAAACGAATGTCGAGCAATGAAACTCTTTATGATCGAACATCGATAATTGCATTTTGGTAAAAGTTATTGACTATGGATGGATCTTAGCAATAGAATTTATGTGGTGCGATTGGATGATCAGGAGCGCAGTGAACGCTCAATTTTATCGAAACGCTCAGCGGAAATATTTAGAAATCCCAGCAAACCAGGCTCTCTAGACAGAAAAGACATTTAATATGTTAATTGGTTTTTCCGAATGTGAATGGGAGGAGGCTTCTCGGACGGTTCTTTTGCACGTCGAAAAAACTGGTGAGAAAATACGTGGTCGGGCCGTAGTGTCTTAAGATCGAAACCAACGCCTCAATGATTGGCAGAATACATATCGTTGTCGTTAATTTCAGAACGCCCAAGTTGTGCATAGATCTGGTCGAATCGATCGCTTGCTTTCGTGATGAAAAGACGGAAGTAACTGTCGTTGATAATGACTCTGGTGATGATTCTGTTGCGATCCTTTGTCGCACATTGGATGAGCGAGAATGGGGAGACTGGGTCAAAGTCTGTCAAACAAAATGCAACAGTGGGTTCTCGTTTGGAAATAACATCGGCATTCAATCGCGGACTGCAGACGCGTTTCTGCTGATCAACAGTGACACAATTTTGCGTAACAGTGCGATCGCGATATTGAAAGACGCCCTCGAAAAAGATGCTTCAATTGGAATTGTTGGCCCACGACTGGAATGGCTAGATGCAGAACCGCAGGAAAGTTGTTTTAACAATTTCAAACCATCTGGCGAGTTCTTTGCTGCAGCAGCAACGGGTTGGCTTGAAAGAGTCTTTGGATATACAGGAATTGCTTATCGGGTTAGCGATATGCCGCGCACCGCCGATTGGATCAGTTTCGCGTGCGTCCTGATTCGAGCCGAAGTTTTCGAAAAAGTTGGTTTGCTTGACGAGGGGTACTTCATGTACTTCGACGACGCGGATTTTTGCCGCGTCTCGCGTGAGGCAGGCTATTCGGTTTTCTACCAACCGACAGCACAAGTGGTGCACCTGCGCGGTGGTAGCGGACCGGTGAAAGAAGCCTCGTTACAGCGCAATCGCCGACCGCGATATTGGTACGCCTCTCGCGCCCGCTACTATGCTAAATGGTACGGGTGGCAAGGACTAATGGCTGCGAATGTGTTCTGGACGGTCGGAAGATGTGTTTCGCTTGCCAGGGAATTATTGGGACTTAAGAAGCCGCACGTCTGCGCCCATGAATGGCGAGATATCTGGACAAATTTTTGGAGTCCTATAAATGGGCCTAATCGATGAACCTTAAACCCCACTTCATCGTGATTGGTGGTATGAAATGTATGACCAGCACGCTTCACGAACAACTGGCTCTGCAACCAAGGATCTGCATGAGCCATCCCAAGGAGCCTTGTTATTTCAGCAATGATGAAATCTACGACAAGGGCCCGGAATGGTACGCAAAACTATGGGCGGACGCCGAACCTGGCGACCTGTGCTGTGAATCGTCCACGCACTACACCAAACTACCGACCTATCCCAACACCGTGTCGCGCATTCATCAACATTGCCCCGATTCCAAATTTATCTACCTGATGCGAGATCCGATCGATCGCTTGGTCTCCCAGTATGTCCACGAATGGACGATGGGCCTGGTCAAGTGTGATATCAATCAAGCAATTACGGCGCTACCAATTCTGGTGGATTACAGCCGTTACGCCTACCAACTGACACCCTTTTACGAAAAATTTCCCGATAGCCAAATTCTACCCCTGTTCTGCTCCCAGCTCAAAGAAAACCCGCAGGCTGTTCTCGAACAAGTCTGCGCCTTCATTGGCTACGCACGCAAACCAGTCTGGCATTACGAAATTGGATTGCAGAATGTGGGTGCGGAGCGACTGCGAAGAAACAAACTACGCGATGCTGTGGTCGATGCTCCGGGATTGAGCTGGATTCGCCGAAACCTTGTCCCCAAAGCCGCCCGCGAGGCGGTCAAATCGGTTTGGCAAATGAACCGCAAACCCCAACTTAGCACATCCAATCGTGATCGCCTGAAAGAGATCTTTTCGAAGGATTTCGTGGAGTTAGAGCGATTAATTAAGCGAAGTCTTCATGGCGTTCCCGAATTCAAAAGCCTCCAGCGGCAGCCATCCACATGAATCCCTTTTTTATTGTCGGTAGCGTGCGTTCGGGTACAACCATGCTACGCCTTATGTTGGACCATCACCCGCGGATCAGCTGTTTTGGGGAGTTTGAATATGCGGTTGACCTCCTAGATGATCCAAACTCCTGGCCCTCCGGGAAACGCTATGCGATTTGGCTAGCTCATGAGCGACGATTCCGTGCTTCGAATTTGACGGTGGACTCTTACGGGAGCTACCCCGAGATAGCGAATAAAATGTTCACGGAGCAACTCGCCCGTAGCAAGAAAACCTTAACAGTTGGTGGCGCAGCAGTTCATCGGCATTTCGAGCGTTTGCCGCGACTTTGGCCGGATGCAAAATTTATCTATCTTTATCGAGATCCGCGGGACGTGGCCAAGTCCTGCGTACAACTGGGCTGGGCGGGTAACGTTTGGACTGGCCGACAATTCTGGTTAACGGCCGAAGAGTCTTGGAAGAAACTCTCTCAAAACCTAAACTCGCACCAACGGATGGAAGTTTGCAATGAAGAACTTGTGCGAAACCCAGTAGCACAACTGACGGAGGTGACGCGTTTTCTCGGGGAAGAATACTCGCCAGAGATGCTGACCTACCATAAAACGAGCACCTATGAACCGCCCGATATCAAACTGCTTGACCAGTGGAAGAAGAAGTTGTCTCAAAGAGAGATCCAGCTTGTCGAAGCTGGTATTCAAGAGCAAATCATGACCAGAGGATATATACTCAGTGCTTATCCACCGCTAAACCTAGGTAGACTAGACTACCTCAAGCTAAAGCTGCATGACAAGCTGGGCAAGCAAAGGTACGCTGTACAGCGGTATGGGTTCAGTTTGCAAACTTCCGATTTCTTGGCCCGGAAACTTGGATTGTCCAGATTGGCGGAGAAACTTGCGTTGCAGAAACAAGCTATTGACCAACAATTTATTAAGTGAGTGGGAGCCAACCATATTCGATTGCCTGGGGATCGTGGCCATCGGTCGCAATGAAGGCGAACGGCTGCAGGTATGCCTGAGATCGTTGCTCCAGCAGGTTGCCGATTGCCCCGTCGTCTACGTGGACTCGGGTTCAACCGATGGAAGTCAAGCCTTCGCGGAAGGCATCGGAGTCCATGTTGTGAACCTAGACACCTCAGTCCCGTTCACGGCGGCCCGAGCCAGAAATCAGGGCATGGCCCGACTGTTGGAAATCGAGCCCAACCTCCGCTGGATTCAATTTTTGGATGGAGACTGCGACTTACTGCAAAATTGGCTGCCCACTGCACTCGACTCGCTCAGTCTTGATCGCCAATTGGCAGTGGTTTGCGGTCGCCGTCGGGAACGCTACCCGAATGCAACATACTACAATGCGTTGATTGATCAGGAATGGGATACTCCCAAGGGAAAAGCCAAAGCATGCGGCGGTGATGCGCTGTTTCGCGCAGAGGCCCTTCACGCTGTGGGCGGGTTCGATGAAACGATGATCGCCGGAGAAGAACCGGAGCTTTGCTATCGGCTTCGCCAGGCGGGCTGGCAAATCGAACGCATCGATGTCGAAATGACTCTGCATGACGCCAACATTACCAGCTTCTCGCAATGGTGGAAACGTGCTATGCGCTACGGCTGGACGCTCGCTGAAGGCGTTTGGCGTTACGGTCACACTATGGAGCGTTACAATGTGCGACCACTCGCCAGGACTCTGTTCTGGTCTGTGGTCCTACCCGTGGGAATAGCAATACTTTGCCTAGTGCTGCCGCACGCTTGGCTGATGCTGCTGTTTTACCCATTGCAGGCGGCACGCGTCGCCCTGAGAGAATACCGATCAGGCATTCCACTACGTCTAGCTTGCCTGGGCAGCGGGCTCACGCTCGCCTGTCGCTGGGCAGAACTACTTGGGATTATGCGATTTGCCGTGAGCAGACTGCGTTCACGTCCCCAGACGCTAATTGAATACAAATAATTACAAAGCCAGAACTGCTTTGCATATCGCCTACTTGACTAATCAATACCCCAAAGTTTCGCACAGCTTCATCCGTCGCGAGATATGTGAACTGGAGTCTAGGGGCCTGCACATCTCTAGGCTAAGTATCCGACGCGTTGCGGAACAGCTTGTCGATCCCCAAGATGTGCGAGAGCGAGATGCAACAACCTATCTGCTCGACACCAAGTTCGCGATTGCTATTGCCTGCCTCTCCTCGTGCCTGCGATCGCCGCGTAGAACCCTCCGCTCATTCGTGGCTGCGCTGCGACTTGGAAACGTATCGCGTCGTGGCATGGCGTTCCACCTAATTTATTGGCTGGAGGCCTGTTTCCTCGCCCGCTGGCTAATATCACATAGCGTCGATCATGTTCATGTGCATTTCGGCACCAACCCCGCCACCGTGATGCTGCTGGCGAATTTGATCTCGGAGATTCCGTTTAGCATTACCTGCCACGGCCCAGAGGAGTTCGATCTGCCAATCGAGATCTCGCTGGGTGCCAAAATTGAGGCAGCGGCCTTTGTTGTAGGCGTATCCAGTTTTGGTCGCAGCCAATTGTATCGCTGGTGTGCCCTTGAGCATTGGACCAAAATTAAGGTGGTCCACTGCGGCGTGGATGCAGCGTTATTAGATCATGTGCCAACTCCCGTTCCCGAAACTCGCAGGCTCGTCTGCGTTGGCCGTCTCTGCGAACAAAAAGGACAACTTCTGCTACTAAAGGCTGTGGCCGATCTCCACAGCCAAGGAACTCAACTAGAACTAGTATTGGTCGGCGATGGTCCCATGCGTCCCCAGCTTGAAGAATTCATAGTTCAACACGACTTGGGGAACTGCGTGACCATTACAGGTTGGCAAGATGCTACCCAAGTTATCGAACATCTTAAAAATGCCCGAGCCATGGTTTTGCCAAGCTTTGCCGAGGGCTTGCCGGTGGTCATTATGGAAGCCTTCGCCATCGGCCGCCCAGTGATCAGCACCTACGTCGCCGGCATACCAGAATTGGTGCGCCCCGGCGGAAACGGCTGGCTTATTCCCGCCGGCGACGTCGATGCATTGGCCAATGCCGTCGGCGATGCGCTACACACCCCGATTGATCTAGTAACTCAAATGGGTCTCACGGGGCGTTCCGCCGTACTGGAGCGTCACGATATTACCAAAGAAGTGTCAAAATTGGCCGAGCTTTTTGCGGCGTCCGATGACTATTGAGTGCTTCTCGTCCTGAATGTTTGTTTCCTGCGAACGGTGCAAATCTTGTCGAACGAAAAATTGGGAGTTGGTGTTTCTTGGGCAACTAATCTGAACGCACTATCGCTAATTGGAACACATGTTCGGATTGGTGTATTAGGAATATCGGATTGGTGTATTAGTGATGCTGAGTGGCTCTCGGCTTGACGTCATCCCTGGACTGACGTCCGACCCTCCCGCGGCGCAGGAGGGCGAGTTGTGTTACTTTAAATTCGTCATTTCTGTGTACAAACGTGGCAATTATCTTTGAAGTCCTGGTCTGGGTGCTTGCAATTTCTGTGGCCATTCCACTGCTCGTATTGGCGGTCGAATGCTTGATCGCCTTTGTCACCCCCGCAGCACAAATGGTAACCGGTGATCGCGCGACCGTTGCGGTATTAATTCCGGCTCATGACGAGTCCTCCGTGATTGGACGTACGATAGAGAATGTTCGGTCGCAACTTCGGGAGACAGATCGCATCGTCGTGGTCGCCGATAATTGTTCTGATGACACGGCGGCGATCGCCCGCGATTGGGGCGCGGAAGTCGTTGAGCGGTGCGATCTGGTCAAACGTGGCAAAGGGTTCGCGTTGGACGTGGGAGTTCGCTACATTGCGAATTGTCCTCCCGAGGCGGTCGTCATCGTGGATGCGGATTGCTGGATGGAGGCACACAGCATCGATCAGCTTGCGATTCAGGTACGAACCTACTCCTGCCCCGTGCAGGGGCTTTACCTGATGCAATTACCGGAGCCTTCTGGTCCCGAGGCTTTCGTCTCGACATTCGCCTTCCTGATCAAGAATTGGGTACGAGCGAAGGCGATGCATCGAGCTCACTTGCCGGTGTTGTTAACGGGTTCGGGGATGGCATTTCCGTGGACGGTTATAGCCGATGTGCCACTAGCCAGTGGCGAGATTGTCGAGGATTTGGCGATGGGCCTTGAGTTGACCAAAACGGGGATGAGTCCGCGTTTTTGTGAAACGGCGAAAATATGGAGCAATTTACCGAGTAACGCTAACGCTGCGATCGAACAAAGGACCCGATGGGAACATGGCTATTTAGCCGCAATTGTGCGTGACGTACCGTCACTTATTTGGCACGCGATGCGAACGGGACGGATTTCGTTATTTCTTGTGGCTCTTGATTTGGCCGTTCCGCCGTTGTCGCTGCTTGCCCTTTTCGGAATGCTGGCGACCGCATCCTTGTTTTCGATCTGTCTTTACACGGGAAAATGGAATGCTTTTTGGCTACTGGCAAGCTGTGGAATGCTCGCCGCATTCGCGATAGGGCTCGGTTGGGCCCGGTTCGGAAAAACGTTGGTGCCTGCCAAGCTCATACTATCGATACCGATGTATGTGCTTGGGAAATTAAATATATACAAACGATTCGTCACCAAACGCCAAAAGGAATGGGTGAGGACCGAACGAGGATGAATCGCCATGCTCACTTCAAACGACAATCAGTCGTTTTTTGAATGGGGAGCAATCGCAAGGTTAGTTGTACGTTCACGTGCCATTAAATCCGGCTTAGATGCCATCCAGGCCGGCGTCATCCCAGCCTGCTCGCTTACGTTTGCCGCGAATATTGTCTTACATAGTAGTGCCTCGTTGCAGAATGTTCAGTGCCATGCGACGAATCGCGACTGAGACTTCCGGAGATGTTCCACGGCGGATTCCACTGGCGTCTTCAGCCAAGGTTACATCGAAGGCATCGAACTCACTGTTTTAGATCTTCCAATGGTTGAGAATGAACTTACTCAATCGCTGTACTTTCGGTGGCAAGCTAATGATGAAGAGCATCGTTTCATCGCTCTCGGCGACGTTACCTTCGCGATAGCGGTAGATTATGCAGATCGTTTTGGCTCCCGCCCAAGTGGAAAAATTTCCTCATCGTCGATCGCACTCCATAAGTAATCACGCGGTTCTTTTCGGCCAAGAGACTTCTCAACCGTCACGTGACGTCGCATCCCCTCCACCTGCTTGCCCAACTCTCCGAACGCAACAAAACGTTTACCGATCGCGTCGGCAAGTATCTGCTGGTTTCGTTGACTGCTAGCCCGGATTATTCATGAGTCAGCAAACAAAAATGGCCTCGTTGGCGTCTAAGTGTTTAGCTAACAAGCACTTTCGACAACACAACAAGGCCAGTCATGAGTTTACAGTCT
>JBGSNA010000073.1:0-35507 GCA_041739875.1 Pirellulaceae bacterium | reverse complement strand
GGAGATGTGTCTCCAGTTCCGCGGGCCGGTCCAGGGCGATCAGAAGGGTATGCAGCCGCTGCTTCCAGGGGAGTTGCTGTTCCGCCGGATCCAGCTTCGTACCCTTCACGATGTACACCAGCAGCCAGTCCGCCAGTGGCTTGTCGGCGTTCTTCTGCACGGACAGGTAAGCCAGCGTGAGCAGTGCCCGGGTCCGCAGCACGGCCTGGTAATAATCCCGCAGATGCACCTGCGGTTTCTTCTCGGTCTCCACGTCGATTAGGACAGGAGTCTCACCGAGCAGTTTTTTCGCCCACTCGATCACAGCCGGCGTATTCCGTTCCAGGCACTGCAACTGCTGGCACCGACTACACGACCTTGTCAGGAACGGTCACGATCATCGCTGGACAAACGACAGGGACTATCGACGTCACCACGATTGATAACTCGATCTTGGAAGCAAGCGAGACGGTCACGATCACGCTTGACTCGATCACGGCGAGTGACTCAGACGTCACGATTGGCTCGACCAACTCAGCGACCGTGACGATCGCCGACAACGATACAGCGCAGGTAACTGTTGCCGCCAATGACGCGACGGCCACGGAAGGTGGCGATGCCGGTCAGTTCACCGTTTCGATCAGCAATCCAGCGGACGTCGACACGGTCATCGCCTACTCGATCACCGGCACAGCGACTGCCGTAAGCGACTACATCACTTTATCTGGAACAGTCACGATCCTTGCAGGCCATACGAGTGCGACCATTAACGTCGCCACCGTCGACAACTTCATCCTCGAAGCTTCTGAGACGGTGACGCTCACACTGGACTCGATCACATCGGGCGATGCCGACATCACGATCGGGACGACCAACACGGCAACCGTCACGATCGCCGACAACGATTCAGCTCAAGTCACTGTCGCCGCTAATGATGCCACCGCCACCGAACCAAGCGACAACGGACAATTTACTGTCACGATCAGCAACCCAGCCGACACCGACACCGTGATTGCGTACTCCGTCACCGGCACTGCGACTGCAGGAAGCGACTATATAAACTTGACGGGCTCGGTCACGATCCTTGCTGGCCAAACCACAGCCACAATCAACGTCACGACGATCGACAACTCGATTCTCGAAGCCAGTGAAACTGTCACAATCACGCTCGACTCGATCACCTCAGGCGACGCGGACATCACGATCGGCGCGACCAACGCAGCCACCGTTACGATCGCCGACAACGACATCGCACAAGTCACTGTCACAGCCAATGACGCGTTGGCCGCAGAGCCAAACAAAAACGGCCAATTCACCGTTTCAATCAGCAACGCTTCCGACACCGACACGGTTGTCGCCTACACCGTCACTGGCACCGCAACCGCAGGAAGCGACTACACGACACTTTCCGGCACGGTGACAATCCTTGCCGGCCAAACCACAGCGACCATCGACGTCACGACGATTGACAACTCGATGCTCGAAGCGAGCGAAACCGTCACACTTACACTCGACTCCGTCACTTCCGGCGACGCGGACATCTCGATCAACTCCACGAACACAGCGACTGTCACAATCGCGGACAACGACACCGCCATCGTTTCTGTTACCGCGAATGACGCCGTCGCGACCGAGTCGACAGATCCTGGCCAATTCACGGTCTCGATCACGAACCCGGCTGACGTGGATACCGTCATCGCGTACACCGTCACCGGCACCGCTACCGCGGGAAGTGACTACACAACCCTATCGGGCACTACAACGATTCTCGCTGGCCAAACCACCGCGACCATCGATATCACAACGATCGACAACTCGATTCTCGAGCCCAGCGAAACCGTCACGATCACGCTCGACTCGATCACGTCCGGTGACGCCGACATCTCGATCGGCACCACGAACACTGCAACCGTCACGATCGCGGACAACGACACCGCACAAGTCACTGTGGCGGCGAACGATGCCACCGCCGCCGAGCCGAACAACGACGGTCAATTCACCGTCTCGATCAGCAACCCAGCTGACTCCGACACCGTCATCGCTTACTCCGTCACTGGCACCGCCACTGCCGGAAGCGACTACACGACGCTTTCGGGCACCGTGACAATCCTTGCCGGACAAACCACGGCCACGATCGATGTCAGCACCAGTGACAACTCAATTCTCGAAGCGAGCGAAACAGTAACGATCACGCTCGATTCGATCACCTCGGGTGATGCCGATGTCACGATCGGCACCACCAATTCGGCAACGGTCACGATCACCGACAACGACACAGCGTTCGTCAGCATCATTGCAAACGACAACACCGCTTCTGAACCGAACGACAATGGGCGATTCACCGTCTCGATCAGCAACCCTGCCGACACCAATACCGTCGTCGCGTACTCCGTCGCTGGCACAGCAACTGCCGGAGGTGATTACATCACGTTGACTGGAACGGTGACCATCCTTGCTGGACAAACCACCGCCACAATCGACGTTACCACCATCGACAACGCGATTCTCGAAGGCAACGAAACCGTAACGATCACACTCGAATCCGTCACGTCGGGTGACGCAGACATTTCGATTGGCACGACCCATGTTGCCACCGTCACGATTGCGGACAACGACACCGCTGAGGTCACCGTGACGGCGAACGATGCTATGGCGGCTGAGCCAAATAATAACGGTCAATTCACAGTCGCGATTAGCAATCCGGCCGACACCGACACGGTCGTTTCCTACACTGTCACCGGAACCGCCACAACCGGAAGTGACTACACCACACTTTCGGGCTCCGTCACCATTCTCGCAGGGCAAACAACCGCCACGATCGACGTTACCACCATCGACAACTCGATTCTCGAAGCCAGCGAAACAGTCGTAATCACGCTGAACTCGATCACGTCCGGTGACGCCGACATGACGATCGGATCGACCAACACCGCAACCGTCACGATCGCGGACAACGACACGGCGTCGGTCGCGATCACCGCAAATGGCGCCTCGGCGGCGGAATCGTCCAACCATGGGCAATTCACGGTCACGATGACCAACCCGAGTGACCGCGACACCGTCGTTAACTTGCTGGTTCAAGGCACAGCAATCGCCGGATCCGACTATGTCGCGATTCCAGCAACAGTGACGATCCTCGCTGGCCAAACGTCCGCAACCATCGATGTCTCGGTGATCGACAACACCATTGCGGAACAATCCGAAACGGTCACAGTCACAATCACCGGCACCAACAACACTCAAGCCACGATCGACCCAGGCAACGATTTCGCCACGGTCACGATCGCTGACAACGACACGGCAACGGTCTCCATCACTGCCAACGACGCCTCAGCGGGCGAATCGTCCAACCACGGACAATTCACAATTACCTTGTCGAATCCAAGCCAAACCGACATTGTTTTGAATTTGCAAGTTGGCGGCACGGCGGTTGCCGGTAACGACTACGCCGCCATCACGACTCAAATCACTCTACTCGCGGGCCAGACATCAGCAACTGTCGACGTCACAGTGGTCGATGATGGAATTCTTGAAAATAACGAGACGGTTACGCTAACGGTCCTCGGTGTCGCATCTGGTGATGCGGACATCTCGATCAACTCGTCCGCGAATGTTGCCACCGTCACTATTAGCGACAATGACACAGCCACCGTATCAATCGTCGCCAACGATGCATCCGCTGCCGAACCGAACGACAATGGCCAATTTACGGTGACAATGACGGCCGCAAGCGATCAAGACACAATCATCAACTTGGCCATTACCGGAAATGCGACCGCAGGTGTCGACTATATCACCATCCCCGCAACTGTGACCATTCTTGCCGGCCAAACTTCCGCAACGATTGACGTCACGACGATCGAGCAAGCGTTGCTTGAGAACAACGAAACGGTCACGCTCACGCTCCTTAGCACGAGCGATCCCGACGTCACTATCAATGCGCCTCAAAGTGCGGCCACGGTGACCATCTCCGACAACGACACCGCAACGGTCGCCATCAGCGTTTCCGACGCAATGGCTGGCGAAGCCTCGAACCACGGTCAATTCACCTTCACGATGTCCGAAGTGAGTGACCAAGACACTGTCATCAACTTCACAGTCACCGGAACGGCAATCGAGACGTCCGACGTTGTCACGCTCCCTCGCTGTGTCACGATTCTCGCTGGGCAAACAACCGCGACGTTGAACGTCGACGTCATCAACGACAATCTTCTTGAATCGACCGAAACTTTGACGCTCACGCTCACGGGAACAAGTGACCCCGACGTGACGACAAACAGTGCCGCTTCCACCGCTTCGATCTCGATCACCGATGATGACTCAGCACTCGTATCAATCGTCGCCAACGACCCGATCGCCGTCGAACCGTCCAACAACGGACAATTCACGGTCTCGATCAGTAATCCGAGTGACCAAAACACCGTCATCAACCTCACTGTATCGGGCACCGCAATCAGTGGTGACGATTACGTTGCGTTGCCTGCGACAGTGACAATTCTCGCCGGACAACTCTCCGCGACACTCGACGTCACGGTCATTGATAGTGCGATGCTTGAAGAACTCGAGACCGTCGTCGTCACGCTTGCCAGCATCACCTCAGGCGACCCGCAAGTTAGCATCGACACGAACGCTAACTCGGCCACAGTACAAATCGCCGATGATGATACGACGACGATCTCGATCACCGCCACCGATGCAACTGCATCTGAACCCAGCGACAATGGCCAGTTCACGGTCTCGATGCTCGAAATCAGCGACCGCGACACCGTTGTCAGCTACTCAGTCAGCGGCAGTGCAACAGCCGGCTCGGATTACACGGCTCTGACCGGTTCAGCCACTATTCTCGCGGGCCAGTTGTCCACGACGATCAACGTCAACACGATCGACAACAACATTCTCGAAAACAACGAGACCGTAACCGTCACGTTAACTTCGATCACCGCAGGCGACAGCGACCTGACTCTCAATGCGATTGCGTCGACAGCAACAGTCACCATCTCCGACGACGACGCGGCGTTCGTTTCCTTAATCGTTACCGATTCTGTCGCTGGCGAAGCATCCGATAATGGACAATTCCAAGTGGAAATGTCCAATCGGAGTGACCAAGACACCATCGTCTACTACACGGTCACGGGCACCGCAGTCGCTGGCCAGGACTTTGTCGCACTTCCAGGCCAAGTCACGATCCTGGCTGGCCAAACGACGGCGACGATCGACTTAACTGTCATCGACAACCTTCAACTTGAAGCATCCGAGACCGTCACGATCACGTTGACGGGCACGAGCGACACCGACGCCGTTTTGATGCCCGTTGTCACTCAAACCATCACGATCACGGACAACGATACGGCGACCGCGTCCATCGTCGCCAACGATGCGACAGCCGCAGAACCAGGAAACGATGGCCAATTCACGGTCACCATGACGCAAACAAGCGACACGGACACGGTGTTCAACATCGTTTTAACCGGAACTGCTACGGGGTCGAGCGATTACGTCGCGATCCCAGCGACGGTTACGGTGCTGGCTGGCCAAACCTCCGCGACCATCGACGTCACGGTCATTGACAACAACATTCTCGAAACGTCGGAAACGGTCACCGTCGAGCTAGCGAGCGTGGCAAGCGGTGACGCGGGTGTAACCGTTAGCACCACGAATACTGCGACGGTAACAATCATGGACAACGATACCGCGACGGTCGCGATCGTTGCAAATGATGCGAGTGCCAATGAATCCGGAGACGCGAGCCAGTTCACAATTACACTGTCACAACCAAGTGATACGGACACCGTGGTTACCTACACCATCACCGGAAACGCAACTGCCGGTGTCGACTACCATTCACTTTCCGGCACCATCACGATTGCCGCGGGCGAGACTGTCGCGACACTGGATATTCACCCCATCGACAACGGCATCCTCGAAGCCAACGAAACGGTCACCGTCACGTTAACGCAAATCACCAGCGGTGACGCTGACATCTCACTCGCCGCGACCCATCAAGCCACCATTACGATTGCCGACAACGACTCGGCCATCGCGTCAATTAGCGCAAGTGATAGCGTTGCTGCTGAAGTCAACAACAATGGACAATTTGTCGTCTCGATCAGTTCACCGAGCGATACCGACACAGTCATTCGGTACACGATCAGCGGTAGCGCGACGGCGGGATCGGACTACATCGCACTTCCCGGCACCGTCACAATCCTAGCCGGAAGCACCTCTGCGACCGTCGACGTAACCATCATCGACGACCTGGCGCAAGAATCATTCGAAACGCTTACACTTCAAGTCCAATCGATTGAGTCCGGTGACGCTGACATCACCATTGGACCGACAAATACGGCAACCGTGACGATCACGGACAACGAAGTCAACCAGCCGAATCTTTCGGTTCCAGCGAACTTGGCGGCTAACGAAGACACGCCGATTTCGTTCACGATCAGTGCCAGCACGGTGCTGACGAATGGCTCAGAAACGTTGCAAGTCATTCTTGGTGGTCTGCCAAGCGGCGTAACCATTTCCGATGGCGTCCACACATTCACTGCTTCAATCACATCGACGTCCGCTGACGTGACTTCATGGGACCTCGGCAACCTGACGCTAACCAACGTCACCAACTCCGACAACGACTTCCTGTTGAACGTCCGCGCGATCGCGACAAGCACCGCAACACCGCACCTGACTCCATCCGCTATTCGCACCGCCGGAATCGCCGTTCGATTCAATGCCGTCGCCGATATACCGCTCCTTTCGGTAACGAACAACGCCACCGGGAACGAAGACACCGCTATCGCATTGAATATCAACTCAAGCCTGTTCGATACCGACGGAAGCGAAAGTCTTCACATCAATATCGCTGGAGTTCCAACGGGAGCCACACTGAGCGCCGGGACGAATCTCGGTGGCGGAGTATGGCGATTGACACAATCTCAGCTCTTGGGATTAACGTTCACGCCGCCGGCAAACAGCGACGCCGAGTTTGATCTCACCATCACTGCGATTGCGACCGAATCATCACCGACATCGACGGATACCACGATCGCATCAGCAACCGCCCAAATTCAAGAATCGATTCACGTTCAAGTTGACGCTGTGGCCGACACACCAGCACTTTCGGTAACAAGCACGATCATTTCGGACGAAGACCAAATCATCGCGATCAATATCACCGGTGCACTGCTCGATACCGACGGCAGTGAAACGCTGTCCTTCGAAATCAGCGGCGTTCCAATCGGAGCAACCCTCAGCGCTGGCACCGATCTTGGAAGCGGAACGTGGCGATTGATACCCACAGAACTGGTTGGATTGACGCTAACACCAGTAGCGAACTCAGACGACGACTTTATCTTAACCGTGACAGCCACCGCCACCGAGACGAATCCGACCTCGACGGATGCCACCGCCGCCATCCAAACGGCGAACACCAGCCGAAACATCGATGTGCGTGTTCGAGCAATTGCGGACATCCCCACAGCCACAGCCCCAGTGAGCATCAGCGCCGGAGAAGGCGCGCCTAGCGATCCGTTCTCGATCACCTCCAATCTTTTGGACACTGACGGCAGCGAAACGTTAACGATCGTCATCCAAGGTATCCAACATGGCGCAACACTTTCTGACGGTGTCCATTCCTTCACCGCCAATCAAACCAACAACCACGTCAATATCAGCAACTGGAACTGGTCCAACCTGATCATCAAACCGAGCGACGCGGAACCTGAAGATTTTGTCATGACATTATCCATCACGGCGACCGAATCGAACCCAGGCAGCACAGATCCAACCGTTGGTATCGGCTCAAGACAGATTGTCCGACCGATCACCGTCAATGTCTACGGCGTGAACGATTTGCCTGTCGCTAACACCGACTCATACACCGTCGTGTTCGGCGAGGCACGGGTGATTGAAGTCTATGAAGGTGTCTTGTTCAATGACGTTGACTTGGATGGCGACTCACTGACGATCATTTTGACTCAAGCACCAAAACACGGAACACTCACGATCACTCCAGATGGAGCATTCACCTACGTTCCATTCACAGGCTACATCGGCACAGATTCGTTCCAGTACGTTGTCTCAGACGGCATTGGTTTGTCAGAACCCGGCACAGTGGAACTATCCATCAGCGCGACACTCGACCCATTCCCGCCCTACACTGAGTTCGACGAAACATTCACTTTGGAAGTCCGTGAACTAGCTCAGCTCGATGAACAATTGGATCGCAGCGACAAGAACGCAACTGAGCAACAAGTCGACCCAACTGAATCCGATCCAACGGCCCTCGAGCCCTCTGCGTCCGAGCCAGAAACTGGACTCATCGAGCCACCTTTGCATCTTGCCAAAACGGATGTGCCTGGGTTAACGGACTTTACTTCTATCGGCAAGGCGTCCCAGATCTATGTGCCTCGCATCTACGCTATCGAATCGAACGTGCAGGACATCGCGTTGGAGACCCCAATGCCGGCAATCAACGAGTTTGATGAGCACAGAATTGAAATCATCCGCTTGGATGCCATTGAAGTAGTGACCGGGAACACGCACGAGAAAACCGTGACGGAACGAATCGTTTATGGCGCAATTACCGTAGTCAGTGCAGCAGCCGCTTACTCGTATTTCGTTTGGAAAATCGGTGCCAAATTTGTCATCAGCAAGCTGACATCGGCAGCCGGCTGGCAAATACTCAATCCGACACAACTACTTGACCAGGCAACTCAAAACCATTGGAGCGGACAATCGCCAGATACGTCGAACTCCAACCCAAACAAAGACTAACTTGCCGACTGGTTCAAACGGACCAAGGCTCGTCGTCGCCACGACTTAGCGAACAATCAGCACCGATTGGTGAGCATGATGGAGGATGTAGCGACTGGTGCTACCGAGCATGAGTCGCTCAAAGAGGTTGTGACCTTTGTCGCCAACGACTAGCAAATTACTTCCAAACCCATCGGCGGCGTTGACAATCGCATCTCCGATATGCTCCCCTTCGACCATCGCGACAACGACACCGGAATCAATATTCGTGATCTTTTCCGCAGCTTGTTTCGCGTACTGCTGAGCATCGATTCTCCGCTTCTGTTCAATCTCCATGGCATTCGGAAAAAGGTCATCACGATAAACCATGATGGGCGTCACCGCCGTAATCAACTGTAATGACGTCGCTTTCGGCCACTCACGACTCGTCACTTCATCGATCACTTTCTCCGACGAATTGGAACGATCACAAGCGATCGAGATCTTCATCGGTTCGCTCTGGGAAAGCGTCTGCTTTCGAACCACCAACACAGAGCACTTCGCGTGCGTCGCCACGTAGTCACTGACACTTCCAAGCAGCAACCGACCAATTGCCGAGTGCCCAGTCGCGCCGACAGCAATCCAATTTGCCTCTGACCTCTCCGCAAGTTGAATGATTTCGTCGCCAATATGACCATGCAACACGTAGGAATCCACCTTCATGCCGCTTGCTTCGAGCAGTTTTGCGACTTCCCGATGCTTCTCGATGACAACCTCTCGCTGGTGATCGATGAATTCCGGATACCATAACTCAGTCGAAGCATGCACGCCAAACTCTGGCGGATTCACAACCGTGACCATCGATACTTCGATCGATCCAGCTTCGGGGGAACGACAAAGGTACTTTGCCGACTCGTTGGACTGGTCGGCAAGATCGACTGCTAAAACAACTTTCATGATGTGATCCATTGGAGTGAGGTCAATACTTTGAGCCATTCGCAATTGCTTGGCCTCCAACATCATCCTACCAGTCTTCGCTCTCAGCGACTCACTGGCAAAGTCCATTTGTCGGTGAAAAGGCCTTGTTCACGAAAGTATGCGACAAAATGATTCTCGACCGCTACCTGTCGCTTTAGTGATTCGCTTGGCTAAACTGAAAAGGCCGAGACGTGCGATCTACTCCGAAAAACCCTGCTTCAAGTTTGAATCGATGACTTACCAGCAACCGCCGCATATTCAGCGTGTCTTGTCGACGCGCGAGTCCACGCGTGCTTACTACGACAAAATCTCTGGCGTTTATGATTTATTGAGCGAACGAGCCGAAGAGCCGATGCGTGAGCGTGGACTCGAGTTGCTGGACGCGAAACCGGGCGAGAAAATACTCGAAGTGGGCTGTGGCACAGGTCACTCGACGATCGCGTTGGCTGGTTGTGTTGGCAACACCGGCCACGTCGACGCATTGGATCTTTCACCGAAAATGGTCCGCCAAGCCGAAGCGAATGTTCACGCCTTGGAACTCAACAACCGCGTCACCTTTATCGTTGGCGACGCGATGAAGATGGATGCACCGGATGCTTCGTACGATGCTGTCTTCATGTCGTTCACATTGGAACTCTTTGACCGCGCCGAATTGGCAAAAGTACTTGCGGAAATACGACGGGTGCTCCGGCCGGGTGGACGAATCGGCGTGGTGAGTGTGTCTCACGAAGGCGACGACTCCGCAGCGCTCAAAATTTATGAATGGTCGCATCGACATTTCCCAAACCTCATCGATTGTCGACCCCTTTATGTCAAGCAACTTCTTGAAGCCGAGGGGTTCAAGATTACTGCGGCCGAAACACTCTCCATGTGGGTTCCCGTTGAAATGGTGGTCGCTATGCCGGCGACACGGTAACCCAATCCGCAACGATGAACGTAAATTCGGGCTGAATCGAATATCCTAATTACTCCTGATAGGTTCGATTGTGCGATCAAGCCCGTTTGTGTGAGTTGATAAAAAGCTCGCTTGATTCCGGCAGAGGGTAATCACGCGCATGACTTGTGACCTAGGCTAATTCAACACGGGAATTTAGGCACCTCAATCCACAAGTCAAATCTGATGGCCGCATCGCAATCACCTCGACGCAGTAAATCGTTGGTCGATCCTGAAGTTCAAGGCAGTGTACTAAAGAAGATCGCAGCCCATTGGTTCATCCTGTTCGTGTGCAATTCACTCGCCCTCGTCTTGTGGGTTCGTTTATTCGAACAACCTGATGCGATGTGGAGTGAAACGCTTCGCGAATGCTTCTATCGCTACCTGCCATTTTTCGTCGTCACTGTTGCGCTTGCACCAGCGTTCGTTTGGGACACACTGAAGCTCACGAACCGATTCGCTGGTCCGATCCTTCGCTTGCGCCAGGCACTTGCGGAGTCTGCACAAGGCCGAGTCGTTGCTCCGCTGCACTTCCGCCAGAACGACTTCTGGCGCGAGATTGCGGAGAATTTCAACATCACCGTCGGTGCTCGCAAACCGATTGATGCAACGAACGTTTCGAATCCAACCAACTAACCAAGGTGCTCCAAATGCGATTTTTTTCGCTAGGACGACCGGGCTCGAGTATGGTGATTCACCGCCATTCAAATCGTGCGATGCGTCCAACCACGTCGATGCTCCCAACGAGGCGCCGCCGAAGCGGCACCGCCGTCGTTGAACTCGCCGTTTGCTTGCCAGTCATCATCCTGCTCGTATTTGGGTCCATCGAAGCCGCAAGCTTTATTTTTCTCAAGCAATCGTTAAGCGCAGCTGCGTACGAGGCTGCTCGCGAAGCAATTCGTAACACTTCGAACAATACCAACAGCCAGGCTCGTGCGACCAACGTACTCGACGCTCGCAACGTGAGAGACTATGCGATCTCGTTCCCCAATGGAGAGAGTGCTTCGGCAGTCCGTGGTAGCGAAATTGTGGTACTTGTAACAGCACCGACCCAGCCCAACAGTCCTCTGGCGGGTCAGTTTGTCGCCAACCGTCAACTCACCGCACGCGTCGTGATGGTCAAGGAATAGCTCCCATGCAGACACCATATTTTCCTATTCGAACCGCAGCCTCATCGCAAAATCAAGCCGCCGCAAGTCATCGCCGCGGCGCGATGCTGGTATTGATCGCCGTGATGATCATTGGCTTTTTGATCGCAGTGGCGTTTTCCGTCGACATTGCTCACATGCATTTGTCGCGAACCGAATTACGAACTGCGACGGACGCCGCAGCCAAAGCGGCTGCTCAAACACTTTCAACGACACTGGATGTCAACCAAGCCATCGCTCGCGGCCAAGCCATTGCGAGGGAAAACCAAGTCGCTGGCACACCGCTGATCGTCGCCAACACGGACTTTGAATTTGGAAGAAGCGAAACCGACGCGAGAGGCCGATTCATTTTCAATACTTCCGGAACGCCCAAAAACAGTGTACGAGTTCTCGGGCAACGCACCGGAAGTTCTCCATCTGGGGCCGTCAACCTAATTTTCGGAAACGTATTTGGTGTCAATTTCTTTGAGCCTCAACTGAGCTCCACCGCGACATTCATTGAACGCGATATCGTGCTCGTCGTCGACCGCAGCGGCTCGATGGCTGGACAAAAGATTATTGACCTAGTCGAGGCACTGATTGTCTTTGGCCAGACGCTGAATGAAACGCCAGTCAATGAACAAATTGGACTCGCCTCTTACAGCAGCACGTCTTCTGTCGACGTTCTCTTGACGAGTGACCTCGACGAGTTAGCCTCCGCAATGCTCCGTTTGCGCGTCGGTGGTCTCACGAGCATTTCGGCGGGAATGGAAGCAGGCAAAGTCATCATGGACTCGAGTCGTTCAGCCGACTTTGTCGAGCGAACCATGATCGTCATGACTGACGGACTCCACAACACGGGCCCGGAACCGCGTCGCGTCGCGAGGCGGCTCGCCGCCGATGACGTAAAGATTCATACAATCACCTTCGGCGCTGACGCGGATCAATCACGCATGGTCGAAATCGCTGATATCGGGCGCGGCAAACATTTCCACGCCATCAATGGCGTCCAACTACGAGAGATCTATCGCGAGATCGCACTCACCCTTAGCACCATGATCACTGAGTAGAAAAGGGACTGAGCGATGATACGAGACTGGAAATATCCATTGCCAATGCGCCGAACCACGAAGCATGCCGCAGCGAAACGACGCGGCGTCACCGCAGTTGAATTTGCGATGGTTTCGCCGATCGTGTTCATGATGTTCTTTGCCGCGTTTGAGTTCTGTCGAGTGGCAATGATCCGACACACAGCAGATAACGCAGTCTACGAAGGCGCACGCCGAGGTATCATTCCTGGAGCAAGTGCAAACGATGCTCGCAATCAGGCTGAATTTGTGCTCAACACGATTGGTGTCAACAGCGCAAACATCACCG
Source organism: Pirellulaceae bacterium (assembly GCA_041739875.1). Taxonomy (GTDB): domain Bacteria; phylum Planctomycetota; class Planctomycetia; order Pirellulales; family Pirellulaceae; genus JBBSJZ01. The sequence goes on along the minus strand of JBGSNA010000073.1, from coordinate 22,382 downwards.
TGACGCCGGCAACGATCAACAAGGAAACTCCGGATGTGACCGTGCGAGTTCGAATCCCCTTGGATGGAAACAGCTTCATTCCACTTCGGTTTTTCGGCGGCCAGTCGGTCGATCGCGAAATCACGATGCACCGCGAAGGCGTTCTGTAGAGATTTACGAACCGTTGCATGGGACAACGGTCTCTCCGCTATCATGTATTGAGTTTACCGAGCCCGGCTCGGTGCAGGAAGAATTTCAATACACGTTTCTACCGCGGAGCGTTGGCACATCCACCGGCCGACGACGATGTCATGTGGTCTTTCAAACCGTTGATTTCCAGTCTCGTTTTCATCGCGATGCAAGTTGGCTTGGGCGAGGTTACATCTCTCCATGCCGCAGGCTCTTGGCGTGCCGGGTTCTCACGGCTTGACATCACACCCACTCAACCGGTGCGAATGACAGGCTACGGCAATCGAGACCGTCCAAGTGAAGGCGTCGATACGCCTTTGTATGCTCGCTGCATGGCTTTGCAATACGCCAGTGAACCTGTTCACCTGCTCTTCACGGTCGATAACATTGGTTTGTCTGGCGAACAAACTCGATTGATCGCGAAGGCACTTGAGAGTTCCCACGGCATATCTCGCGAGCGAGTGGTCTTTAGCAGCACGCATACGCATTGCGGTCCCGATCTCGTGCTTGGACTCGACAACATCTTTACAACTGAGTTAAGCGAGACTGAGATTACGGCGAGACAACACTACAGCGAGTCGCTGGCAAGTGGATTGTTAAAGGCTGGGGATAACGCAATCAAGAACCTCACGGCTGCCACAATCGCATACGGCCACGGCGAAGTCGGCTTCGCAGCGAACCGACGGGTGCTGAACGAGGGCCGTTGGATGAACTTTGGCGTTCAAGCCGACGGGCCTGTGGATCACAGCGTGGGCGTCTTGCGAGTCTCGTCGCCCGACGGAAAGCTGCTTGGAGCAATCTTCAATTACGCGTGTCACTGCACAACTCTCGGTGGTGATCACTATCGCATCAACGCAGATTGGGCTGGTTACGCCGCGACCCAACTCGAAAAATCGAATCCTGGGTGCACGGCACTTTGCACCATAGGCTGCGGAGCCGACGCCAATCCAGAGCCTCGTGGCACCTTGGAGATGGCCCAGACTCATGGGCTGACTCTCGCCGCCGAGGTGGAACGCGTGATTCAACAACCCATGACGGAACTGACTCAATCGCTCACTTCAAATTATGACTACGCTGGACTCGCTTTCGATTTACCAACCAACCAAGAGCTTGACGATAGGACTCGAGACAAATCGCCACAAACACGTCGAAATGCGGAACATCTTCAAGCGATTTACCAAGAACACGGTCGACTCCCAGCAACCTATCCCGTTCCGATTCAAGGTTGGCGTTTCGGCGATGAACTGACGATGGTTTTCCTCGGTGGCGAAGTCGTTGTCGATTATGCCATGCGGCTCAAGAAAGAGTTGAACCAACCCAATCTCTGGGTCTCCGCGTATTGCAACGACGTCCTCGGATACATCTGTAGCGAACGTATGCGACGCGAAGGTGGCTATGAGTTTGACCGCTCCGGTGTGTACTACAATTTGCCTGGCCCCTGGGCATCGGGCACCGAAGATCTACTGGTTCGACGAATCCGTGAGATGCTCGAATCGCCAAGCGAGAACTCGCCGCTTTCACCAGACGCCGGACTTCGCTCCATGCAAGTGCCCGACCGTTTCAAGATCCAGCTTGTCGCGTCCGAACCACTTGTCAGCGACCCGATCAATATTGCGTTTGCCCCAGACGGCAGACTCTGGGTCGTCGAAATGGGTGACTATCCAGGCAGCGAAGCATCGAAGAGCGATACTCCGATCGCAAGTGGCCGCGTCAAAGTACTCAACGACACCGACAAAGACGGCGTTTTCGATACTGCGACAACCTTCATGGAAGGCCTTTCGTTCCCAACGGGTGTGCATCCTTGGAATGACGGTGTGATCATCAGCGCGGCCCCGGACATCATCTTTGCCCGTGATACAAACGGCGACGACAAGGCCGACGAAACTGAGACATGGTACAGCGGATTTCCGCTCGCCAATCCCCAGCACCGGATCAACGGCTTCACCTACGGACTCGAGCACGCATTGCATTGCGCCAGCGGCGACAACCTCAGCGAAATTACCGCCGTTCGCACCAACAAGACCGTCAATGCTTCGGGACGCGACTTTCGCATTTGGCCCACCAGCGGCGAATTGGATCTGCTCAGCGGACGGACTCAATACATACGATCCCGAAATGATTGGGCCGAATCTTTCGGCAATGACAATAGTCGCCCAATGTATCACTATCCAATCGAAGACCGGTACTTGCTGCGAAACTCGGCCGTTCGATATTCCGGCAACCAGCGATATTTGTTTGATCCACCATCCGCACCACCGGTTTATCCACGAAGCAATACCTCCGACCGATACAACGATTTATTTGCGGCCAACCGATTCACCTCGGCGTGTAGCGCGATCGTGTTCCGATCGAGCGAACTTGGCGAAGATCTTGCCGGAAACGCCTTCATTTGCGAGCCAGTCCACAACTTAGTCCATCGTGCAATTCTCACTCGAGACGGCGCCAGTTACCAAGCAACGCGGCACAGTTCGGAAACGCAAAGTGAGTTTTTAGCGTCGACGGATCCTTGGTTTCGCCCGACTCGAGTGACTGAGGGTACCGATGGAATGCTGTGGGTTGTCGACATGTATCGCGCCGTGATCGAACACCCAGAATGGATCCCCATGGCATGGCAAGAACAGGTTAACTTGCGAGCTGGCGAAGGCATGGGTCGGATCTACCGTATCGTCCCGAGTGCGCAAACAAAGAACACGGCGCTCCCAGTTCTCACCGGACTGGGCCCGATCCAACTCGCCGAGTATCTCGAAAGTCCTCATGGGGCGCTTCGTGATCTCGCACAGCAACAACTACTGTGCCACCACCAAGCATCCGACGCTGTCGAGCGACTCTTGATCATCGCGAGCCAAAGCAAATCACCTCAAGCTCGCGTTCATGCCTTGTGGTGTCTCGAATCACTCGGGAAATTGTCAGTCGCCACGCTTGAAGTGGCACTAACTGACACGCATTTCGGTGTCGTTCGCACAGCGTTATTGTTGAGCGAATCCTATCTGGCCGAGCAACCTTCGCTACTCAAGCCAATGGCCGAATTGACCGGGCACGCGGACGCGCGAGTTCAATTACAACTCGCGCTCACCGCAGGCCAATCGAGCGACGAAGTGGCAGGCAAGATTCTCGTTGACTTGGTGGAACCAGCGATTGATGACAACTGGTTAGCGCGAGCGGTTATGACGTCAGCATCAATGCACTCTGCGGCAATCCTCAAAAAATCGCTCTCACTTTTAACGCAAGAGAAGAAGCCAAGCGAGTCAGCCCATTTGATCGAATTGATTTCGAATCTGCTTCGCACCGCCGCAAACAGCGGCGACTCGTCGGTTCAAGATCAAGTAACAACAGCACTGCGTGACGCGCCCGTGGATGCCGCGTGGGCAACGCAACTCGCGACAGCCTGGATGGATGCGTATCCGAAAGATAAATCCGCATCGTCAAGTATCTCGCCAGTCCTCAAAGAGATTTACACTCGTGACCTTGCTATCGCCACTTCGGATACGGCCGATGAGCCAAGTCGGTGTCGAGCATTGAGTCTTTTTGGCCGCGGAATTGCCGACGAAGCGAAAGAAATCGCATTCCTCGTGAACTTGATTTCACCGCGGGTTCCGCTCGCTGTGCAACTAACCGCCTTGGATCGACTGAGTTCCATTGGCCACGTTTCGGCCGCCGACGAACTCATCCGCAAATGGGCAACCCTGTCGGTATCTGTTCGCTCAGCCACGGTCGCATCGATGCTCCGAACTCCCTCATGGACCACGGCCTTTCTCGGTGCCATCGCCGACAAGTCTGTTTCGCCATCGGAACTGTCTGTTGCTGCTCGTCAACAGCTTCAAATGACCGGCAACCAATCGACGCGAGCACTTGCACAACGATTACTCAAGGACAACGCGGCGAATGACCGTAGCGAATTGGTGACGCGTTATCTTGCTGTTACGACCGACATCCGTGACTCGATTGAACCGAACATTGCACAAGGCGGTGAAACGTTCAAGCGACTATGTGCTGCCTGTCACACGGCGGATACTCAAGGACGCATTTCAGGACCCAACTTAGCCAATCTCACCGATTTCAGTTCGCGTGCATTGACTGAAGCCATCCTCGATCCGAATCGCCGCGTCGATCCACAATACCTGAGCTACTCAGTGTTACTCGAAAACGGCCAAACATTGGTCGGAGCGATTGCCGAAGAAGCCGGCGACAGTTTGACGCTCGTTCAAGCGGACGCGAAACGTTTAACGATCGCGAGAGTTGACATCGAAGAAATCCGCAACACGAGCCAATCCCTAATGCCGCAAGGTTTCGAAACTGAACTCACGCTCGAGTCGATGCGAGATCTGATTGCGTTCGTTCGCTGGACGAGCAAAACATCTGACTAGCATTCGATGGGACTGGCCCGGGACTACATCGAGTCGTTAAACCAAAAAAGCGGGAGGACCGAAATCCTCCCGCTTTTCCACTTCACCTCCCAACACTCCCCCCAACAGTTCTATGAATTGGATTGTCTTGGCTGGTTCCTTTGCCAATTCCAAATGCATAAGCAAAAGGCGGACCCTTTTCGTGAAACTCAGTGCTTGGGCGACTCACCGAGCAATCTTTTCGCGTCATTTTCAAATAAAAATTCGCGAGAATATACTTTCGACCAACCAACTCTGGCGTCGCGTGAAACTCGGACCTTGCCTGCTGGCGAGGCTTGCCTGCCCAATTGCTACGCACGCGTGTCAACTCGGATGAACGCCGTGGACAACGGAGACTCTTCAATCGACCGCTTTATCCGCGTGAAGGCACCCTCGATGTGATTTGCATTCATTAGGCACAACATGTGCTAATTAGTTTTGGTACAAGGATTTCGTAGAAGGGTTGAGGGCAATTGCTGGCGGAGCAGTCCACCCCCGAGTAAGGCGAGACATTCGACATCACGTTTGGACAACATGCAGCGTTCTCATCGGTCAAGTGTTGCAACTTTACAAGCCATCGACACACATCAAAAAGCACTCGATGTCAACTTAGACAATCGCCGCTACGGCACTTTTGCGGAGATCGGAGCGGGACAAGAAGTGGTCCGATGGTTCTTTCGCGTTGGTGGTGGAGCAGGAACGATCGCGAAGAGCATGTCGGCATACGACATGAAAGTCAGCGACGCAATTTATGGGCGAGCATCACGCTATGTTTGCCGCGAGCGGCTGCAAGCCATGCTCGACTACGAACACGATTTGAATATTGAACGATTGAAAGACGTTCGCGGAGACACCACTGCATTCTTCACGTTCGCGGATACTGTATCGGCCCGGAATTTCCAAGGGACGAACGATTGCCATGGTTGGATGGGCATCAAGTATCAGGCGCACCCGCGTGATGCGGATAGCCAAATCCTCTTGCACGTTCGAATGCTCGACGACCAAGCGGCACTTCAACAGGAAGCTCTTGGCATTGTCGGTGTGAACTTGGTCTACGGTGCATTCAATTTACACCACGAACCCGAGTTACTGCTTGATTCGCTGTTGGACGGCTTGTCCACTTCGCGGATCGAGATCGACATGATCGAGTTTACGGGAATTGCGTTTCGACACGTGGATAACCGGTTGATGAGCCTCAAACTTGTCGAACTCGGACTGACGGGCGCGGCGATGTTCGCGGCGAACGGGGAAGTGCTCCAACCCTCCGAGTTTTTCTATCGCAAACCGATTCTCGTGGAACGAGGCAGCTTTCGGCCGGTATGCAATGTGAACTTGGACATGCTTCGATGCGCTCACGAGCAATTCTCACAGCTTCCCAACGTTCAGGGTAAAGAGGTGGTCCAGGTGATGGAGATCACGATGAACAACCTCAAGAGCGATGGCTCGATTGACTTGAGGGACTTCCTTGCACGAGCGGACGTGATGGCACCGATCGGAATGCCGGTATTGATTTCTGATTACTTCCAATATTTCCGTTTGGCGGCTTATCTGGCGAGGTACACCAAAGAAAGCATTGCCATCACCATGGGTGCTGGAAGCTTGATGGATTTGTTTGATGAACAGTACTACACGGATTTACAAGGAGGGATTCTCGAATCATTCGGTCGACTCTTCAAAAACGACCTGAAGATTTACTGTTATCCACTTCTGGATCCTGCTTCGGGTGAATTGATCACGTGCGACAACCTCGTCGTCAAACCTGGGCTAGAAAAACTTTACGGTTACCTCAAAGATCGCGGCGGAATCACAGGTCTGACGAACTACAGTCCAGACTGTTTGAAGATTTTCTCGCGAGACGTGTTGAGTCGCATTAAGAATGGCGATAGCACTTGGGAAACGATGGTGCCGACAAGCGTGGCAGAAATCATAAAATCCAACAAGTACTTTGATTACGAGTCCGCGTAACGTGAGTTGCCATGACTGACAGCAACTCCCTACGAAAAATGCTCGTGGGCTCATCCTTCTTTATGCTGACCTGCGTCGCAGCTGTGATTGGCTACACGATTGCTGGCTGGCCACTGTCGGATTCGCTTTACATGGTCGTCATCACGATCTTTGGCGTGGGCTATGGTGAAGTACAACCGATCAACACTGTCGGTTTGAAAGCGTTTACTGCGGGGATCATTATCGCCGGCTGTTCATCGGGAATTTATGTCGTAGGCGGTTTTGTACAAATGGTTGCTGAGGGGGAGTTTCATCGCGCTTTGGGAGTCAGACGGATGAGTCGCGGAATCGAACAAACGAAGAATCACGTCATCATCTGCGGCTTCGGTCGTGTCGGTCGTATCCTGGCGAGTGAGCTCACCGAGCTGCGCGAACCTTTTGTTTGCGTTGACGCGAGTCTCACGCGAATTGCCGAAGCAGAAGAACTTGGTTACCTCGTCGTCACAGGCAACGCTGGCGAAGAAGAAACGCTCATTCGTGCGGGAATTGAGCGTGCTCGAGTGGTCGCAACCGTGCTTCCGGACGATGCTGCGAACGTGTTCATCACGTTGACAGCCCGCGAGCTGAGCAACAGCGTCGAAATCATCGCCCGCGGCGAGAGCCCAGCGACGCAGCGAAAGCTATTGCGTAGCGGTGCCAACCACGTGGTGCTGCCGGCGGCGATCGGAGCTTCCAAGATCGCCGATATGATTTCTTGTCCAAGCCATGATGCATTGCTCACGGATCCGAAACAGCGAGAGCGATTAAACTCGGACTTAAAAATCCTCGGCTTGTCCATGCGAGAGTTCTCCATCGAGGCAACAAGCCAGATCGTTGGCAGCACGTTGGGAAACATCAACACAGACGATCACGCGAGCATGTTGATTGTTGCCATACGGCGTGCGGATGCCTCGATGATTAGCAATCCCAAACGCGACGAAGTCATCTGTGCCGGCGACACGCTGTTTATGTTCACTGACGACAACAGCGCCGTTTCACTCAAGAAGAAGCTGAAAGCTGAACGACCGGAAATGGTGTATCGCGGTTCTCGCTCGAATTAGGTTTCCGGACACGGTGTCTCATCCAGCACAAGGCGGCTGGTGGGATGACTCTTGGGCATGATAAAACCGGCTTATGTTCAAGCCATTACGCCCACAAAAGACCGTCTGTCGCGTTCTCACAGGAATTGGACGCTCGGCTATCGCAGTGATCCAAGTCAGCGGACCGGACGCTTGGTGCGTTATTCGCAACGGTGTGAAATGGGCTCGCGACGGGGAAATCTTTATCGGGCAAGTTCGCTACGGCCAGTGGCTGGGAGGAAACATCATTGATTCACAACCGGAATCTGTTGTGGTTTCGATGTGCAAGGACGGGGCCATCGAGGTCCACTGTCACGGTGGTACCGCTGCGATTGAGCGGATCATCGGTGACTTGCGTGACGCGGGTGCTGAACTTGCAAACGATGCAATCGATCGGTGTGAGCCCGTTTTGCACGATGAAGCACTTTCGATGCTCATCCAGTGCACGACGGAGCGGATGGCGGCGATCGCCATGGACCAGCTTCGCGGAGCACTCGCGGATTGGAGCCTGAGATGGCTCGAGCGACTTGAGGCAAGTGCGAACGAGCTGCATGCACACGAGAGATTGATGAATGAGTTGCGGACGGAGTCGTTACAAGTCTCTCGTTGGGGTACGATGGGCGTTCGATTGGGAGTACCGTTTCGCGTCGTCCTCGTAGGCGCTCCGAACGTTGGCAAAAGCACGCTCATGAATCGCATGGTGGGCTGGGACCGCAGCATCACGTATGACGAGGCTGGAACGACACGAGATATTCTGCATGCATCGACCGTATTGGGTGGCTTGCCGATTCGGTTAACGGACACCGCAGGCATCCGCATGAGCAACGAAGCGATCGAGCGTGAGGGCGTGCGACGCAGCGAACAGGAGATTCATGCGGCGGATGTGGTAGTGACCGTGAGCGATTCATGGTCACAAAACGAGGGCGTCCAACCGCCGGAGTCCATCGCATCGGCGTTGAATGCAATCGCTCCAGAACATTGGCTCAGAGTACTCAACAAAGCCGATCGACTGTCCCTGGACGAACAAGAACAAGCGAACAACGATTTGGCACTGATTCAAACCGTGGCAACCACGGGTGTTGGCGTCGAGCGGCTAGAGCACGCAATTGTCGACGCGATTGCCAAGTCACTTCCGCCGGCCAAAGCGGCGGTTCCGGTGTCGGTTCGCCAGCAAGCACTCATGGAGCAACTGGCGATTGTCGAACGAGTTGATTCCGCGCGTGAGTTGATCGATGAATTGAGTGGACCGTCGATCGTTGGTGACTGAGTCGGCTTCGACTACAAGTACATACCAACGAATCCGCCGCCATCGTCGACCTGTTTTTGAATGATTTCGATTCGCTGTTGAGTCTTTTCCAGGTCACCGGCTGAAATGAAGCGATCGAACTCGGCGGTCACGGCCTGGCGAACACATTCGGACAAGAAACCCACGGACGGCTCGTTGAGCCAACTGCACGTTTCTCTCGAGAGTTCGATATTGAGATCAACGCTGCGAGTTTTCAAGTCATCGGTGTCGGTCATCACCGTGCCTTCGAAACGGAACACGACTTCGCCGAGGTCCGCTTTATTGGTGAGATAAAAACCGCAAATTCCGCGATGAAGATAGTACGTATTGTGTGTTCCGTGACGCTGGATGGCCGCCTTCACGCGAAGCACAAACTGTTCATACACCGGCGAAGCATCCACTGGAACGTCCAGTCGCGTGACGCCTCGCAGAGGCAAACAATCAAACTCGATATCCACCCATTTACCAAACATTGGTCGTGCTCCTTTAGAATCGACATAAAACGTCCTTGGCGTACCAAGTCGCCACGTCGCAAGGATACCGTTTTGAAGGGCCGCTGGGATTAGGGCTATCCGAGAGTCACGTTCTGGTGGCAACGTTCGAGAGCTAATTCGCCAACGTGACCGCATCGAGGCGGTTGGAGATCGTGCGATGAATCTGTTCGAGTTGCCGCTCGAGATTCTGGTTGCTCTGGTAAAGACGCATGAGTTCCGACTGAGTCTCGTTAACCATGGCCGTCAACTTGTCGGTGTAATCACTGATCGATTTCTTCTCGACTTGGGTTTGAGCCAAGTCAAGTTCGAGGTTGAGTTTGACAGTTTGATTCGTGGTCAACATGGCGACGGTCGCATCGATCGCGTCTTGAAGGACCTTTTCTTCGTACTTCAGTTCTTCTTGGCGAATCGCCAACTCAGTCAGCTGTAATCGAATTCGACGCAGAACGAATCGATAATCATTCAGCGGTCGGGCGTAATACGTATCCACAAGTCGGGCGACGCCCTCGTCACGGAGAACATTTGCAGCTTCTTCTTTGATGATGATTTGCGTTCCCAACTTGAACTGGAGCGGGCTCGCATCACCACGTTGCAATCGGCTATCGACGGCTCGACCGTTCCCGTCAAAGAACCCACCATCTAAAGCACTGCGTTTCTCGGGGCTGTCGACGTCAAACGTGTGAGTCTTTAAGAATTCGATTTTGACCCACCGGCTCATGGGTGGATCATCGGAGGTCGAACGTGCCCCATCTCGCAAGTAGTTATTCAACGTCGCTGGGTCGACACGCTTTCCAAGAATTCGATTCACAAGTTCGTCGTCGACCCGACCGAAAATGAAATCAACATCAGGCTCGCTACCATCCGCAACGAACGGCTCGTGACCATCCAACGGCAACAACTCGTACAAGGACCAACTCGATGCTTGGCCACTGGTGATTGCTTGCTGTTGCGGGCCTTCGAGTTTTCCAAGGGGAACAAGAGTGACTTGCCCGGGAGTTGACACCGTTACGCGGAACTCGCCGAGATAGAATGTTGGCACAGGAACGTTCAAGCCCGGTTGAGGCTGTTCCGCAAACCCGTACACGACCAAACCATCGGGAACCAACGGCAACACAGGAGCTGCCGCCGCCGCATCAGCAGCCGGATCAGCCGGATCTGCCTGCAACAGCGGGTCCACTGGCGCAGCCGAGCGAACGAGCGTGATTGCGTTATTGTTGACGCCCTGGAGTTGCAGGTTTCGCCAACGTCGGCCGGCTTCAATCGCCAGCTTTGAAAGTTTCAGGTTCAGGACCGTGACGCCCTCGCCGGCCGTTGGATCAGACGGATCTCCGTTCAGAATCGTTTTTTGCTTCGCTTTGCTATCAGCTAGTCGCAAAGTGAGCTCTTCGTAGACTTTATTCCACGCCGAACGACTTCGAAGCACACCAGCGACGGGGAACATGAATGTTACCGCCAACAGCATCGTAAAAATAGCAGCAACGATTTGGTACCAGCGCCAGTCTTTCGCGGCCTTCCAAACGATGACGAAGAAACCAATAACGGCGATGATCAGCAAAGCTAGGATTGCGAACTTCATTGATCGACCGTGAAGAGGACATTGCTGGCGTGTTGCCAGTCGGACGAAACGCCAGCCCGACAGGGACTGACTTCAGTAATCACCAGCAAACCGCAGCTGGAGCCCAGATGAGATGACGGCGTTGGCTACAAGGATATTAAGTTGGGCATATTGTAACGTCAAGCATTTCGTGGGTTTCGTGAGCTGAAGTCCAAATTTCGTTGTCTCTAAGTTAGATCCAAGATCGATTCACTCGTGACCGTGTCGCCTGGAACCTCTTGCCTAATCGTTACGACTGGCCGGCCAGAGGGGGTGAACATCCGGTACATCCGGCGAAACCGATGAAGACGGAGCAGCCAGGCATCCGAAATGAACACCGAAGGAACCGATCGTACGCGTCGCGACGGTTTTAACTGCTTTGGCAATCTTTCGCATTCCAACGGCTGCCGTGACTACTCAACCCACCACCCAACGAACGTTTCGCGTCGCCCCACTGGCCCAATTGACGATTTTTGCCCTAGCGGCAGTCGCAATCGTCCAGGCTGGGTGCCACCGGCAATACTACCGCCGCCAGGCAACTGACGAGGCGTATTGTCTGATCGACGAGAAATCAGGGCATATCTCGCGGCCGCCCCAGATCCCCCTGCGAATCGAAGTGAGCCCCGAAAGCCGGATGTTCAACCCGTTCGACCCGGATTTCCAACCGATGCCGTTGGATGACCCCTCCTCGCACCGTTACATGCAGTGCGTCGACGGCCGCCGGGGCTACCCGATGTGGAAGGCTGCGGGAATTACGAACACGGTCGAAAACCCCGATTGGTGGCAAAATTTGCCGCTCAACGAAGACGGTGTGCTCGTCCTCGACGCGGATACCGCCGTCCGACTCGCGCTGTTGAACTCGCCGGACTACCAGCGCCAACTCGAACAGTTGTTCCTTTCCGCTCTCGACGTGAGCAGCGAGCGATTTCGCTTTGACACACAATTCTTTGGTGGCAGTGGAGCGTCGTACGCCAACAGCAACTCACGGCTCAACGGCAACACGATTGGCAGTAGCTCGGTCACCAATCTGAACACCGTCAATGGCCAGATGAATCGCACGTTTGCGACTGGAGCGACGTTGGTCACCAGTCTCGCCAACGACATAACGTGGCAACTCAGCGGCCCGAACACTCAGCAAAGCAGAACCATTCTGGACTTCAGTTTGATTCAACCACTGCTTCGCGGTGCCGGACGTGATCGCGTGCTCGAGACTCTAACGCGGTCCGAACGCCAATTGCTTGCGAACGTCCGCTCGTTTGAACGGTACCGTCGCAGCTTCTATCTCAACGTGGTGACTGGACGATCCGTTGAAAGTACTGTCCAACGCAGTGGTGGTGTATTCGGTGTCGGACTCGGCGGCTTCACCGGACTCGGCGGCGGCTTGGTAGGTCTCGGCGGCGGGAACACAGGTATTGGTGGCAACGGCGGCGTTGCTCAGGCCGGCGGCTTTCTGGGACTGCTTCAAGATCAACTGCAAATCCGTAACCTCGAAGAAAACGTGGGTCGCCAAGCGGAGAACCTGGCGCTACTCGAGGACACACTCATCGAACTGCTAACGACGATCCCGGATGACCCTGAGGAGATTGTTCGCCAACGCTTACAAGTGACCCAGGCTCGCTCGTCGTTGTTGAATGCCCAAAGCAGTCTGATCACAACGAAAGCGGCCTACCAAGCTTCGATTGATTCGTTCATGGGTACGCTTGGGCTACCGCCCTATATCTGCGCTCAAATTCAAGACCCGATGCTCGAACGATTTGAGCTGATCGACAGCAAACTCCGTTCGCGTCGCGAGGAACTTGTGGTTGTCCGAAATCGAGTCGGAGCGATCAACATCGAAGTGCTAAGCAACGCGACGGTCAAGGTCGAAGAACAGACCGGTTTGCCTCAATCCCAACTCGTTTGGACGCCGCAAATTGCCGAGCAGGTGCGACTGATGCGAGAAGAGCTTCAACCGCTTGCCGACTTCAATCGCACACTGCTCGAAACAGACCTTCGCCAGATCTCGACGGACATCGAAAAGCTCGCAGCAGCACTGCCCGAACGCGAATCACAAAATCAAGATCTGCTCGCACTGTATCGCAAAGAACAAAAATCCATTTGCTCACTGTTGAATGTTTCCGAGATTGATGAGTCGATCTTTGACCTCCAAGGGCTCAACGGATTGGTAGAAGAACTCGAAGCGGACTACGCGGCACTCGAGAAGCGTTTGGCGACGTACCAAGACGCAGCCGAGAAACTCGACAAGGCACTTGAGAAACTTGCGACCGATGGCCCGGAATCCGATGATCCAGGCAAAGTCGCTACAGAGTTACGTGACAAAGTCATCCTTGCATCTCAGGACTTGTTGGCAGAAGTCAGCGATGACGTGTTGGCGATGCAGCTCATCCAGGCTCGAGCGAGAACGGAAGCTGTGGTTCTTCCGCAAGTCAACATTGAGCCAGCACAGGCACTTGAAATTGCTCGTCGCAATCGTCGTGACTGGGCAAACGCTCGTGCATCGCTTGTGGATCAATGGCGTCTGATCGAATTCAATGCTGACAACTTGGAAAGCTCGCTGGATGTCACATTCAGCGGTGGATTGGCATCAACAGATTCGAATCCAGCAAACCTGCTGAACACGACTGAAACGCTTCGATTAGGGCTGCGTTGGGACGCACCGCTAACTCGACTCCAAGAACGCAACTCGTATCGCCAGACGCTGATTGATTATGAACAAGCCAAGCGCTCGTTCTATCGATTCGAAGACGGTGTGTGGCAATTGCTTCGTGCAGAAATTCGCCAACTGCAAACCAACCGCTTGAACTTTGAACTGGGTCGACAAGCGGTGCGAATTGCGGCCGCCCAACTCGAACTCAACGAAGACATTCGCGGCATTCGCGATGCTCGTGGTTTGAGCAGTGGACCCACCGCCGCTCGCGATACGATCCAAGCGTTCTCGGACTTGCTCAACGCCCAGAACCAATTGCTCAACGTGTTCGTCAACTTTGAACTTGTTCGACGAAGTCTCGACCTCGATCTCGGAACGATGGAACTGTCGCCCGAAGGCATGTGGATCGATCCAGGTACAATCTCGCCGGAAAAATTGCTAGGACTTTCCGGAACCAGCGAACCAGGCATGCTCGACTGTAACGGAAATTGCTGTTTGACGCTCGAAACGATGCCAACCGAAGCGATCTTCGGCAACTCCGGAGCGATGATGACCGCCATGGAAATCGACCAGCTGACAAGCGAAATCCAATTCAAAGAGCTCGCAACGACGCCGCTCGATGATGAAACGTTGGAACCGTCGAGCGAATCGGATCTGCCCGTTTCAAATTCGCCCCCTGTTTCAAATTCGCCAGCCACGATTCGCGCGATCCAGATTTCTGAACTCGGGGTTTCGGAGTCGGAAAAGACGCAACTGAGGTAACGTCCAGAAAAACTCACCGAGATCGACGATTCGCGTTGCCGTCAATTCAGCTACACTGTGGGGGAGTCTTTACTTCGTAAAATCCCCCGCAGTGAGTCGATCGATGTCGCAACGGATGCCGTTACTCCCGATTCGGTTTGTCGCCTTCACCCTAGGTCTGGCCCTCGCCCTGGGTTGCATCAGCTCAGACGTTGTCGCCGCCGAGGCGTCTTCCGAGGCCATTTCCGAAGCTCGTACGATCATCCGCGAGTCAGGGAAATCGTCCGGTTTCTTTGTCCACCTGGGTAGTGGAACCGGTGAGCTGACTTGGGCACTGCGGCAAAACGATGCCACGCAAGTTCAAGGTCTGTCGCGAGATCCAGCCGAAGTCCAATCGGCACGCGAGCGATTCGTTGGCTCGTCGGACTCAACCGTTCCCTACGGCGACGTGGCGTTCGATCGACTCGACGGAAGCGAACTGCCGTACGTCGACAATCTTGTGAACTTGCTCGTGACCGAAGACCTCGGTGAGATCTCGATGGACGAGGTTCTTCGCGTACTGACTCCTAACGGTGTCGCACTTGTGAAGGAAAACGGCGTTTGGAAAAAAACGGTCAAGCCGCGTCCAGACGACATCGACGATTGGTCACATTTTCTGCACGATGCGACTGGGAATTCAGTCGCACATGATGATGTTGTCGGACCACCTCGGCACTTACAGTGGGTTGGCAGCCCGCGTTGGTCGCGGCACCACGACCGCATGGCAAGCATGAGCGCATGTGTGTCCTCCGGCGGCCGTATGTTCTACATCATGGACGAGGGCAGCCGCATCTCGATTCAATTGCCGCCAAAATGGAAACTGATCGCACGAGACGCCTTCAACGGCACGGTGCTTTGGAAGCGAGATATCGAAGACTGGCAATCGCATTTGTGGCCTCTCAAGAGCGGCCCAACTCAGTTGACTCGGCGCCTCGTTTCGTCGGACGACACCGTTTATACGACGCTCGGAATCAATGCACCGCTTTCTGCGATCGATGCCCAAACCGGCGAAACGATTCGGACTTACGAAGACTCCGATGCGACTGAAGAAATCATCACCACCAACGGCATCCTGTTTGTCGTCGTGCGAAAAGGAGAAGCGGAGTTAGCTCAATACGCGCCCGCCAACGGAACCGTCGGTGACCAAGCGCTCGTCGGCAAAGACTATTTTTGGAACGAAGAGCCTCGAGTCATCATGGCCTTTGATGCCAAGAGTGGCGAAAAGCTGTGGGCAAAGCAAACAACGATCTCGCCCCTCACGCTCGCGGCGGATGCGACCCAGGTCTATTACCACGACGGAAATCGTGTCGTGAGCCTGGATCAACGCAGCGGCAATAATGTTTGGCAAACTGAACCCGTCACGCGCCGCCAATCGTTCACGTTCAACTTCGGTCCCCGATTGGTGATTCACGATGACGTCGTGCTGTATTCGGGTGGCGATGGAAAAATGGTCAGTCTCGATACGAAGAGCGGAACGGAGCTTTGGAATAGCAGCTTCCCGAACTCGGGCTATCAATCGCCACAAGACTTGATGGTCGTCGGCGGCCTCGTGTGGCTCGCACCACTCACGCAAGGCAAAGACTCCGGCGTTTACACCGGCCGCGACCCGCGAACAGGCGAAGTGAAAAAATCGTTCGCCCCAGATGTCGAGACATATTGGTTTCACCACCGGTGCTACATCGCCAAGGGCACCGACAATTTTCTGATGCCGTCGCGGACGGGTGTTGAGTTTGTCGATCCAACACAAGAACACTGGGAGATTCACCACTGGGTTCGCGGCGGTTGCTTGTATGGCGTGATGCCGTGCAACGGATTGACGTACACACCGCCTCACGACTGTGCGTGCTATCCCGAAGCGAAATTATTTGGCTTCAATGCACTCGCGCCCGCTGCGCCGTCGCGTCCGGTCCCTGTGAACGTGCCTGAGAAGGGACGACTCGATCGCGGACCGGCATACGATCGTCCGCTTGCGAGTAATGAACCAGCTCTCGGTGATTGGCCAACGTACCGACACGATGAAAGTCGCAGCGGCACGGCGGCGCTTCCGGTGACGGGAAATGTTCAATCGCAATGGTCCGCGAAACTTGGCGGCCGATTGACACCGCCCGTGATCGCAAATGGTCTCGTCTATGTCGCACAAACGGACAGCCACACCTTGCACGCGTTGGATGAGAAAACGGGCGAGTCGCGATGGACATTCACCGTGGGCGGGCGAATCGATTCACCACCAACGGTGCATCGTGGTCGCATCGTCTTCGGCAGCGTCGACGGTTGGCTGTATTGCCTTGCCGCTGACGACGGGGAACTCGTATGGCGATATCGTGCAGCTCCACTAGATCGTCGTACGATGGCTTATGAACAACTTGAATCGCTCTGGCCCGTACACGGAACCGCGCTGATCCACAACGACCAAGTCTACTGCGTCGCGGGTCGATCGATCTTCCTTGATGGTGGTTTGCGTCTGTTGCGTCTGGATTTTGCAACCGGCAAGAAGCTTTCCGAAACATTGATGGATGAAAAGAACCCTGAAACCGGCAACAACATCCAAGAGAAGTTGCAATCGTTGCAAATGCCCGTGGGGCTTCCAGACATCCTGTCATGCGATGGCCGACATATTTTCATGAAGAGCCAAAAGTTTGATCTCGAAGGGAATCGTTTGGAGATTGGACCCAACTCAGGCGACTTCGTGAAACAGGTTGAAAAGCAACGTGGCGAAGACGCTCACATTTTTGCTCCGATGGGTTACCTCGATGACTCGTGGTTCCACCGTTCGTATTGGGTCCTCGGACAAAGTTTCGCGGGTGGACACGGTGGCTATTACCAAGCCGGTAAGTACGCGCCGTCGGGTCGCTTGCTCGTCAACGGGAATGGGTACGTGTTCGGCTACGGCCGCAAACCGCAATACTTGCGCTGGACAACGACGCTCGAGCATCAATTGTTCGCCGCCGAACAGAATCCTCCAGAGATTCCGGCAACGATTGCCAAGCCAGGACTTCAAAATGAAGCGATGGGAGCTATGTTTCCGAAGACACCGTCGCTCAACCCAACTGACAAACCGATCACCGTCGAAGCCTGGTTCACAACAACTCAACCCAACGGTGTGATCGTTGCCCGCGGCGGACCTTCGGCTGGATTTGCATTGTCGATCCAAGAAGGACGTCCCCATTTCCACGTCCGTGCCGGAGGCGAACTAGCGACGGCGAAAGGCACGAAGCGAGTCATCGGCGGTTGGCACCACTTGGCTGGTGTCTTGAATGCGGACAAGTCGATGCAGCTATACGTCGACGGCGAACTTGCGGGCGAAGCAACGGCCAAGAGCCTCATCGACCGTGATCCGGCACAGGGATTGGAAGTCGGTGCCGACGTCGGCGGAAGTGTCGGTGATTACACGACCGATTCGTTCACTGGCATCATCGATGAAATCCGTCTGTATTTTCTTGCCGCCACTGCCGAGCAAATTAAGCAACGTTTTGATGATGGTTCAGAAGTCTCAAGCGAAGCGGTACTCGCAGTCGGTTTTGATGATGGATCGGCTCGTGACCTAAGCGTTCATGCAAACAACGGCACCGTCGAAGCTGGAAAACGCGTGGATGGCAAAGTCGGTGGCGCTATCCAGTTTTCTCAGCGAGCGGCAACGAACGGCAAGAAAAAAGGTGCAAACAGCAACACAAAACCTGGCGAGAGCCTCGTCAAGCCAAAGTGGGCTAAGGATGTTCCGATCTATGTCCGCGCCATGGTGCTGACCGGCGAGAACCTGTTCATTGCCGGACCTCCGGATATCATCGACGAAGAAGAAACTTTCCAGGGGCTGACAGAGAAAGATCCCGAAGTGCAAAAACTGCTCGATGAACAAGACGCAGTTCTCGAAGGCCGCGACGGCGGATTGCTGATGGGTGTGAACATGCACACGGGGGAAGTCGAGCAACGCTTCAAACTCGCTGAACTTCCGACCTGGGACGGACTTTCCAGCGCCAATGGGCGTTTGTACCTCACGACGCTCGACGGAAGTGTGCTGTGCTTGGGCGAATGAGTACACACAAGAGATCGCTAGCCGTGTTCGTCGTGGTGCTTACTGCAACCATTGCGACCGCATGCAATATCCCAGTGTTTCGCTATGCACTCGAACGGTGGAAACCCGACGATTGTGAGGCGATCGTGTTCTATCGCGGAGAGTTAACGTCGAAACACGCACAACTTGTCGAACGACTCCATGCCGCTTCGACCAACAATGGCGGTGCAACGAATGTCGCTGTGCTACGTTGTGACTTAAACGAGAATTCGCCTGAGGAACTCACCAGCACTTTCAAGGTGCTGCAAGAGTCGACCGACATGCCACTGGAACTACCGTACTTGGTGGTCCGATCCCGTACGCAACATGGCACTGCGGTCAACCATTGGGCAAGTCCACTGGACGAACCCGCAGTGGAACAAGTGCTCGACTCGCCTGCTCGCAAGGAACTCGGCAAGCGACTGCTTCGTGGCGACAGCGTCGTGTGGTTGTTGATAAAGTCCAATGACGAAACGCTCAACCGACAAGCTCAGGAAACTCTCGAACGTTCGTTTCGTGCACTGCAAGCCAAGATGACGCTTCCCGACGGCATCGGGCTTCCTGGAAGCGAGCTATTCAGCGACGTGCCACTGTTGATTCAATTCAGTGTGCTGGAAGTTTCCAGCGATGACCCGCACGAAACACTCCTCGTGAACATGCTCGCACGCGGATCGTTCATCGCGGATGATCGCGATGAGCCTGTGCTTGTTCCGGTGTTTGGCCGTGGACGTGCTCTCGAAGTGATTCCGCTGAGCGACGCGAGCTCACAACTAGTCGAAGATTTAACCATGTTCCTCGGTGCAGCATGTTCTTGCCAAGTCAAAGAGCAAAACCCAGGCTTCGATTTGCTGCTCAATGTCGCTTGGAACAGTGAGCTCTTCGGCGAAGATGGGCTCGCTCCACCACCGTCGTCCGGAAATGGAAATCCCGAAAAGCGCCCTGTCCTGTTAACGATCCCATCCGGCAAGAAAAAGTAGGAGTCGAAATATGAGTCGCTCAATCTTGATTCCCATGGCGGCCGTCTTGGTCCTCGTCGGCACCTTCGCGTTGCTCGCGAGAACTGACTCGACAACTCGAACGCGATTCACAACCGCCTCCGGCAAAAACAAATCAACGATCGTATTGTTTTGCGCCGCAAGCAATCGCGCAGTAATGGAAGCCATTCGCGAAGACTACGAAAGCGAGTATGGGCACAGTGTCCAAATTCAATACGGCGCGTCGCAAACACTTCTGTCGTCGATCGAAGTCAGTGGCACGGGGGATCTCTATTTGCCAGCGGACGACAGCTTTCTCGAGTTGGCCAAGCAAAAATCGCTCGTCGCTGAAACGCTTCCGCTTGCCCAGATGAACGCCGTCGTTGCGGTCCGCCGAGGGAACCCAAAGTCGATTCAGACCTTTGATGATCTATTGCGAGAGGACGTGCAATTGGTACAAGCCAGCCCCGATGCGGCTGCGATTGGCAAGTTGACACGCACGATGTTAACGCCATCGGGACTGTGGCAAAAACTCGACGCCGCGACGACGGCGTATCGTACAACGGTAACGGACGTTGCAAACGATCTAGTGGCTGGCGCGGCTGACGCAACCATCACCTATGACGCCGTGCTTCATGCTTACCCGGACCTCATCGCGATCCGCTTGCCTGAATTTAAATCGGGCACTTCGAATGTCTCGATTGGCGTGATCGCTTCCACCGAGCAACCGCAAGCCGCACTTCATTTCGCACGTTACGCCGCTGCCCGTGATCGTGGCCAGAAGCACTACGTCGAACACGGCTTCCAATCACAAACCGGCGACGTCTGGAGCGATGTCCCCGAAGTCTCCATCTTTGCTGGTTCGATGCTGCGACCTGCGATCGAAGACACGATCGCCGATTTCGAACAACGCGAAGGTGTCCGTGTATCACGCGTTTACAACGGTTGCGGGATTCTCGTTGCTCAAATGAAAGCAGGCCAACTTCCGGATGCGTACTTTGCTTGTGACACCGAGTTCATGAACCAAGTGCCCGATCTATTCCCAGAACCCATCAACGTGTCCCAGAATGAACTGGTCATTTTGGTTCAAAAAGGTAATCCGCACGAACTTGCGTCGCTTAAAGACCTGGGCCGCCCCGGCTTGCGAGTTGGTATCGGTCACGAGAAGCAATGCGCGATGGGTTGGCTCACACAAAACACGTTTCGCGAAGGCGGTGTGCAACAGGAAGTGATGGCAAACGTCACCGTGCAAACTCCCACCGGCGACATGCTCGTCAACCAATTGCTCACCGGATCGCTAGACGCCGCAGTCGTCTACCTCAGCAACGCCGCTGGTGCTGGAGAGAAACTTGACGCCGTCCAAATCCAGGGACTCGAATGCAGCGTCGCGACCCAGCCCTTCGCGATCTCGCCAAAATCGCCAAACGCCCAAACCGCAAGCCGGCTGTTCCAGCGAATTGCGAACGCCGATTCACAAGAAAGCTTTCTCGCCGAAGGCTTCCGCTGGAATCTTGGTGGAGCGACGCCTGAGACAACGCCATTGGCCCCTGCATCGCGGTAGTGAATCGATGCCAGATTTCGACAGCCCCTGGAAAGAAGCGTTGGATCTGTTCTTCGAACAGTTCATGTCGCTTTGCTTTCCCCACATTCACACCGAAATTGATTGGTCGCACACGCCCCAGATGCTGGACAAGGAGCTTCAACAACTTGCCCCCGAGAGTGAGAGCGGCTTGCGAACAGTCGACAAATTGGTGTCTGTCCAGCTTCGAGACGGCGAGATGGGCCTGATCTTGATTCACTTGGAAATTCAAAGCCAAGCAACTGCCGGTTTTTCCGAGCGAATGTACGTCTATAACTACCGGATTGCCGAAAAGTACAATAAGAATGTTGTCAGCCTCGCAGTACTCGGCGACGACAGACCAGGATGGCGCCCCGACCGTTACACACGCGGATTGTTCGGATGCAAGGTGCTTTTCGAGTTTCCGATTGTCAAGTTGCTCGATTTTTTGAACGAAACGGATAGACTACACGGTCAACTAATCCGTTCGCGTCAGTCATCTTGGCGCATTTGATGACCATGCAAACGGCCGGAAGCCCAACGGATCGATGCCAGTGGCAAATGCGTTTGGTGAGACCTCTTTACGAACGAGGATTTACACCCGAACACGTTCGACAATTGTTTCGCGTCATCGACTGGATGATGGAATTACCGCCGGGAATTGAATCACAGTTTCGGTTCGAACTTGAACAAATGGAGCAGGAAAATCAAATGCCGTACGTCACATCCATTGAGCGTTTGGCCCGAGAGGAAGGCCGAGAAGAGGGACGAGAAGAGGGCCACATCGCTGGGCAAATTCAACTGCTTCAGCAAATGCTAAGCGAGCCGCTAGAGTCGACGGAGGCACTGCTTGTTCACCCGCTGGACAGCTTGCGAATCAAACGTGACGAACTGCAAAAGCGATTGCGTGCCCGAATTCAATGAACCCGCGAAGCATCCATTGAACAGTCGAAAGCGCCGATCGGATGTGCCGTTCTTCCTGGTGATGGGAGGGATCTCGGCATGCTTTATTGTGCTGATTGTTCTGCTATTGATCGCAGACATCTTGTTCACATCACCCAGCGATTTCATCGAGGCAATCCGTAAGCCCGAAATCCAGGCGGCGTTTTGGCTCACGATGCTGACGTGCACTGCCGCAGCCATCTTGTCCGTTTTGGTCGCGACGCCACTCGGTTATCTGTTATCGCGGTTTCAATTCCCCGGTCGTGCATTCATTGACACGCTCGTCGACATACCGATTGTCTTGCCGCCGCTCGTTCTCGGATTGAGCCTGCTCATCCTTTTCCATTTGCCCCTTGGTGCCAACGAATGGAAACTCGAAACGTGGCTGCGAGAAGACGTTGGCTTCCCCGTCACTTATCGCTGGCCAGCCGTCATACTCGCTCAGTTC
>JBGSNA010000062.1:0-55486 GCA_041739875.1 Pirellulaceae bacterium | reverse complement strand
GAAATAATGACTCGGAACTGCTGGTGAGAACTGGCCGCTTTTTAACCTCCCTGGTTGATTCCGCAGCACTTGGGAGGGAATGGAAGTCACCACGACGCTCGAACTTATGGGAACGGTTTCGTGCTTTGCAAATTACAAATGCCAGCTGAGAAGGGCTCCGTGATTATCCGTCGTCCAGAGTATCCCGCGAGTACGTTTCTTGCTGGAACTCGCTGACTGGCAGTTTCAGGCCTGATGGACATCGCAACTATCAACATGCTCGCCTAGGTGGAGTTGATCCCTCGCCGACCGCCAGCTGTTCCAAATGCTTCTAAACCAAGCCTTCCTCGACCGTTGGCATGACAACTGCGTTTGAGCACTGAAAGTATCCTGGCCACCCGACGTATATGGAGACTAAAGCATGACCGTGCAAGAGCGTTCGCCCGCGTCAGTAACAGGCATCTCCACAATTGAAACTAACCCTTCTCAAATTCCGTTCAGATCGTCGCTAATGCCAAAAGTACTCGTCGTAGATGACGACCGCGCCATCCACCTACTTGCTGAAAAGGCACTCACTCCAATTGCCGACGTCTTCACCGCGGATACGGCGGATCGTGGGTTAGCCTTGGTCCGCCAGCACGAATTTGACGCCGTTCTGCTAGACATTGTTCTACCGGACCAAAACGGTTTAGCACTATATTGCGAGATTCGTGAGCACGATCGTCGCTTGCCCGTCATCTTTATGACGATCGAGGCGACGAGTCAAACGGCCATCGAAGCGATGCAGCTTGGGGCGTTCGACTATCTCGCCAAGCCATTGTCAGTGGATCCGCTTCGTGACCTTGTCGAAAAAGCGATCGACCAACGCAAAATCAGTAGCGTGCCGGTGGCGATAGCGGCCGAAGATGTCGCGATCGACGGCTCTAGTGAATTGTTTATTGGTCGAAGTGGTTCGATGCTCGACGTATTCAAAGCGATCGGTCGAGTGAGCAAGCAGGATGTTCCAGTACTTGTCCGCGGCGAGAGTGGCACTGGCAAGGAGTTGGTGGCTCGTGCACTTTATCAATACAGCCATCGAAGTGATGAGCCGTTTTTAGCGGTCAACTGCGCTGCGTTGCCGGACAACTTGTTGGAAAGTGAGTTATTCGGCCATGAGAAAGGTGCCTTCACCGGAGCTGAGACTCGCCGGATTGGTAAGTTTGAACAGTGCAATGGCGGCACGCTGTTTTTGGATGAAATTGGCGATATGGCGCCGTCTGTGCAAGCGAAGGTGCTGCGAGTGTTGCAAGATCAACGGTTTGAACGGGTCGGTGGAAATAATGAACTGAAGACCGACGTCCGTATCATTGCGGCCACGAATCGGCCACTTGAGCAGATGGTCAAAGATGGCGAATACCGTGAAGACTTGTTGTATCGGCTCAATGGCGTGACGATCGATTTGCCCCCTCTACGCGATCGACCTGGGGACGTTCCAATGTTGGTACAGCACTTTTTGAATCGGGCAAAGCGAGACCTCAACAAACCCGACTTAGAGGGCATGTCGCCGGAGACCCTCTCGCTCTTGGCAGCCTACGATTGGCCTGGTAACGTTCGGCAACTGCGAGCAGTGATTCGACGCTGTGTACTCGATTCGGTCATGCCAGTAATCGTTCCAGATGTCTTACCCAAAGAAATCGCCAATCGCAAAAGCACCCCAGCCACCACCTCGACAAGCCAGACGACCGCGATTTCTTCGGCAGGCTCCAAGCTACCGTCTCTCATTGACCGGTTGCTCGCTGAAAGATCAACCAATGTTTACGCCGAAGCAACTGAGTATATGGAACGCTATGTGCTATTGAGAGTGTTGAGTACGACCGGCGGTAATCAAAGCCAAGCTGCTGAGATTCTCGGGATAACACGTGGAAAACTTCGCGATCGCATTTCGACCTACAACATCGTGCTCGAAAGTGGTGTAACGATCAAGGAACCGGAACAATGAGACTGCTGTGAACGAAAAGCAAAAAGTGCGTTTTGCCGAGGCGCTTCAACGAGTATCCGGAGATTGTGAGTTACTGGCGGCAATGGCCGCGATGGTCGCCGAAGATGCGCCAGCCGTAGTGAATGACCTTCACGAACAAGTCGCCGCCAAGGAGATGCAGCAAGTCGCCGCCACCGGACACAAATTGAAAGGGATGTTGAGCACCTTCGAGACTGGGGGGCCAGTGCTTGAGCTTGAGGAACTGATCTTGTGCGCTAGAAAAGGGCAGACGCAAGAGGCCGAAGCTTTATTCAAACTATTCGAGCGTCAAATAAACGAGCTACTCAATGAAATAACCTCGATCGTCTAGCTGCAATGGGCTACTGCGGTTTCGTGGGAACCGGTAGATTCGTTACATGGAAGTTATCCCTTTGCAATCTGGAAGCAGCGGCAATTGTGTGTACGTCGAATCCCACGACGTGCGGTTGTTGTTCGACGCTGGCATTAGTGGGCGAAAAGCTCAAGAACGTTTAGCGGATTATGGCAAAGACATTCGCGACGTTGATGCTCTGATCATTTCACATGATCATCGAGACCACGTTTGCTGTCTGGGTGCAATTCATCGCAAGTTCGGACTGCCTGTCTATATCACAAAGCGAACGCTCGAAACGACACAACGGCGAATGAAACTTGGTGAACTCACAGAGGTGTCTCACTTCGACGCAGGCGACACGCTTTGCTTTGGGCCGGTGAGCGTCGAGACTTTCTCGACACCGCACGATGCTGCGGACGGAGTCGTTTTTGTCGTTGATGATACGCGTTGCCGTTTTGGATTACTGACAGATCTTGGGCACGTGTTTGACGGTTTGAGGGAAAAGGTTGCGGCACTCGACGCTGTCTTGGTCGAAAGCAATTATGATCCAGACATGCTGGCTGCGGGGCCTTATCCACAGTTTCTGAAAACTCGAATCAGCGGACCCCGTGGTCACTTATCGAATGTTGATTGTGCGAACCTGCTAAAATCTGCGTCGGCGCGACTTCAATGGGCGTGTTTGGCGCACTTGTCGGATGAGAACAATGACCCTGAAACCGCGATGCGAACTCACCGTGAGATCCTCGGCTATGACTTTCCGTTGCAATGCGCCAATCGCCAAAGCACGACCGGCATGCTTCGGGTCAAAAACGATTTAGGTTCCACCCTCACGTCTCATGATTTCGCAGTCGCTAGATCTCCCGGTCACGAGCTGGACACCTCGTCGACCAAAACATAGCTGATCGGGTGCATCGTCGCGGATGCCGCAAAACCTAATACTCTCCAACCACCTTTGCCATAATAACAGTTACTCAACAAAATATGAAATGAGCACGAATGATCGGCCACGACACTCCAATCAAGCTACTCTGCACGCTTGCTTTCACTCTCACACTGCTGATTGCCTCTGACACGTCGGTTCACGCAGTTGATTACGACCCGGCGATAGCGACTGGGGCAGTTGTCGTGAAGGACGACCAGTTCACATACGACGGCCGCGAGGTTCCGCTTCGCCTCTATTTGCCCGAATCCATTGCAGCAAGTCCTTTGCTGCTTCTCAGTCACGGGCTGGGTGGGTCAAAAGAAGGCGGCACATATTTAGGCAAGCACTGGGCAGGGCGTGGCTACGCTGTCGTGGCTATGCAGCATGCGGGCAGCGACACTGAAGTCATCCGAAATGCTCCCCGACTGAAAATCATGCAAACGCTGAAGGAAGCTGCCAGCGGAGCCAATGCGCTGGCTCGATACAACGACGTCAAAGCGACGCTCGATTACTTGGAAAAGCAAAACGAAGCCGGTGGCAAATACGCCGGTCGATTCGATATGACCAAAGTTGGCATGAGCGGTCACTCGTTCGGTGCCGTTACAACTCAAGCCGTCAGCGGCCAAAACTACAAGCTCCAAGGCCAAGTGCATACGGACAAACGAATCGACGCGGCGCTCGCACTTAGTCCGAGTATTCCTGCATTCGGAAACGACGAGAATACATTTGCCAAAGTCAGCATTCCATGGATGTTAATGACTGGAACCAAAGACGATTCGCCCATAGGTAGAACGATGGACGCTACGAGCCGTCGTGAAGTATTCACCGGACTTCCGTCATCCGGTCATTTTTACGAACTGGTGCTTCACGAGGCCGAGCACTCAGCTTTCGGGGACCAGCGATTGGCTCGGGCTTCCAATCGCAACCCCAATCATCATAAAGCAATCCAATCGCTAAGCACGGCGTTCTGGGACGCTTACCTTCGCAGCGACGACGTGGCGAAAACTTGGCTCAACAACTCAGGAGCCAAGAGTGTGCTCGAACCAAAGGACCAATGGCAGCGAAAGTAAAGAATAAGCAAGCACGCGACGAACCGAGGAGTCGAGGAGTGAACACAGACTCGGGGATCATGATCGTCGACCGTACAACGGGCCGAAATTCTGACAGGCTCGAAAGTCAGCTGATTCCAAGTTGTCAGTCCCGAACGCGTTCCAAGCACTTGGGCGAAAGATACGCGATGCATCGACATTGTGCATGTAAACCGGAATGCGAAGGATCGATGCTAGCGTGATGAACAAGTGACCGACGTGGCCGGCGGTCATCACACAGTGGTTTGCGCCCCAGTGATTCATGACTTCGTAAGTTGAAGTAAAAGCTCCGCGATCAGTGACCGTGGGTGCAAACCAAGTCGTCGGCCACGTCGGATTGGTTCGTTGATCGAGCACGTCATGCACCGCAGTCGGCAATTCGACTGTATAGCCTTCAGCGATCTGCAATGCCGGCCCCAACCCATCCACCAAGTTGATTCGTGTCATCGTGGCTGGCATTCCGCCTCGCGTTTTGTAGCGAGTGCTCAGCCCGCCACCAGGAAAATACTCGGTGATCGATGGATGCCAGGTCGTTGCCTTCAGGCACTTAGCAACTTCGTCGTCGGAAATCTCCCAAAACGGTTTCATCGTCGGAGTGCCATCCGCATCGGACTGTTGACCCGTTCCATCCAAGGTCGCTGGGCCGGAATTGATCAAGTGCAACAAACCGTCACTTGCAACGCCCTCGAGTTGATAGCCACTGCACGCCGAAGTGACCGCTTCGGGACTCCAGTAAGTCCGCAAGTCGGCGAACACTTGGGCTGTGTTGGTCAACAAGTGCCCAAACAGCATCGTGGCTGCATTGAGTGCGTCGTTTTCCGTTGCGACAATGTACGGCGGACGCTTACCGTTCCAATCAAACGAAGTGTTCAAAATCGCTTCGAGAAAATCACCGTTGGGAAAATGGTCCGTCCACTGACGTTGCCCTTGGAATCCCGAGGCAATCGCTTCGTGTCCCTGAGCCTGTTCGCCGAGACCTATCTCCGCGAGCTTTGGGTTGCCGACCATCAAGTCACGAGCAATCAAAGCCATCTTCACGCTGTCCGACCATTCGCTGTCGATCTGCTCACGCGAACGTCTGGTTTCATCGCTGTTGTAATCGTCTCCTTCAGGGCAATTCGTCTTCACCCAAGCGAGCGCCTTTTCATATTCAACCTGATCGAATTGGCTCTTGTTCATTCGTCCGATGAACTCACTCATGTCGATATCTTCGACACGCATGCCGAGCCATTTCTCCCAGAACGAATAATCGACCATCGACCCGGCGATCCCCATCGAGGTTCCGCCCATCGACAAGTAGGCCTTGCCTCGCATTAGCGAGACCGCTAACCCGCACTGAACGAAATCTAAAATCTTGGCTTGAACATCGGCTGGCATCGCAGCATCACCGGCGTTTTGCACGTCGCGCCCATAGATCCCAAAAGCGGGGATGCCTTTTTGGGTGTGACCAGCGAGAACCGCCGCCAAGTAGACTGCGCCCGGACGTTCGGTACCATTGAAACCGAACACCGCTTTCGGACGAAGCGGATCCATGTCCATCGTTTCGGATCCATAGCACCAGCAAGGTGTAACGGTCAGCGACACACCAACGTTTTCTCGCCGAAACAAGTTTTCACACGCCACCGCTTCCGATACGCCTCCGATGCATCGCTCAGCAATCACACATTCCGCAGGATCGCCGTTGGGATAACGAATGTTTTGCGAGATAAGATCTGCAACGCGGCGTGCCAAGTTCATCGTTTGATCTTCGAGCGATTCGCGTACCCCACCCAGCCGACCATCAATGGTTGGTCGAATGCCGATTTTTGGTAGTTCGCCTTTCCAAGCGGTGGGCGACGATTGGTTCATCTTCATATTGAGTTCTTCGTTTTGGGCTCATCAAATTTGAAGCACGCGAGACTCTTGCTTCGTTGTGATCGAGCAGTATTCTTGACGTTTCCGCGATTGAATTAAAGCTGGGCTGTTTCACTTTTCGTAAGACGAGGCGGAACGCAAACCTGGATGGCAACACGGCTCGCCGTCCTAACGCGATTGATCATTGCCCGATTGATTACCAATTGCGACCAGCCGTTTGGTGGTGCGAATGTAGAACACGCCTTCAGAAATCGCGGGTGTCGCGAAACAGGGCTCTCCCATGGAATTACTGGCTAGCACCTTGAACTCTGGTGCTGACGGCAACACGTACACCATTGCATTCTCAGAAGCACAGACGACCTTGCCATCAGTCGCGACAAGCGATGCAATGATCCCGGCATCCTTGCCGAGTCGTTCTTCGTACAGTTTCTCACCGGTTTTTGCATGGAAGCAACGCACGATGCCATTGGAATTCCCCAAGTACAAATAGTCGCCTGAAACAACGGGAGTGGACATGTACGATCCACCACGCATCGAACTCCAAACGATGGAGTCGTTCGGTTGTGCTGGGTCCGTCGACAGCTTGCCACGGGCCTCCGGTCGAACGACGTAGATCGGCGATTGAGCTCCGTGCGAGTTCGTGACGTAGATCCAACCGTGTGCCGTGAACGGCGTCGGAATGGGGTTGTCGCCACCGCCTTCGATTCGCCAAAGTTCACTGCCAGTCTCGAAGTCATAAGAGACAATCCACGGCCAACCGTTGACCACCACTTGCGTCACATCGTCGCCCGCATGAATAAGCGGAGTGCCCCAACTACGTTCACTATCATGGGTTCGATTCACTCGCCAAAGTTCTTCGCCATCTTGCAAGCTCAATACAATCACGTGCGGGTTGCTTGGGTCATCACACACCAATGCGATTCGATCTTGATGCACGGCAGGTGAACTTGCGTAGCCCCATCCGACGCCGTACTTGCTGATATTAATCACACCCAGATCGCGACTCCACCGAAGATTTCCATCCAAGTCGTAGCAATACAAGCCTTCCGATCCCAAGAACGCCACAACATTTTCGCCATCCACACACACGCTCGTGTTTGCGTGTGTTGCCTTGGCATGTCGCGATGCACGTGGTTCGCTTTGACGAACGGTCTTCCGCCAAAGCTCGTTTCCGTTGGTCTTGTCGTAACACAACAGGATCCAACTCTGGGACCCGTTATCTTCTGCCGCCGTTGGTTTTCCCCCCGCTTCGATCATCAATTCGGCATTGCCGTCAGCGGCCAACGCCGTCAATAAAAATATGCGGTGACCGACCACCACTGGGCTAGAATGACCGAGTCCTGGTACCGACGTTTCCCAAAGCACGCCTTCGAGCGGCCCCTTGTTTGCATCCGCATTCCATTGAGTCGGGATTGAGAAACCGTCTGCTACACCTCGACCGCCAGCTCCACGGAACGAAGGCCAGTCAGTCGGTGATTGGGCTGAAACATCATCGGCGAGCGCCAAAGTCGCGACAACAAGCATCAAAACTTTCATAGGTTCTTTCATCTTTCGATCGACTTGTTACTTCCGTGGACGATTCAAATAAACACAGTTCACACTGTCGGAATTGGCAACTGCGATGTCTGTGAAGCCGTCACCGTCGAGGTCACCGACATCCAATCCATACGTTGCGCTGGATGGATCACCAAAAGATTGCTCGTAAAAGTTCGCCCCATCACCGTCGTTAAAGAACACCGAATTCGTTTGCATCACGTTGCCAAACACGATATCCATGTCGTCGTCATTATCTAGGTCGGCAATCGCGACTGTATACGTGGCGCTGTCGTCTTTTCCAACAGTCACCGATTGCAAGACTCCACCCGCACCGTCACCGAAGAAGACTTGGTTGGATTGTCCGATGTTCCCGATTACCCAATCCCGTTTGCCGTCGCCATTGATGTCGGCGATCGCCACCGCCCGCGATTGTTCGTTTCCGTTTCCAAACGGAACGCGATTGGCGAACGTTCGATTGCCGCTTCCGAGCAATACTTCATTCGGTTGCCCATCTCGATTGGCGAGTACCAAATCTAG
Organism: Pirellulaceae bacterium; assembly: GCA_041739875.1. Taxonomy (GTDB): domain Bacteria; phylum Planctomycetota; class Planctomycetia; order Pirellulales; family Pirellulaceae; genus JBBSJZ01. Next base: position 47,240 of record JBGSNA010000062.1, on the reverse strand, counting down.
ATGCCCATCATTGTTGAGGTCCGCGACAGCAACATCGATCGTCGAATCGTTTTCGCGACCGAACGCTGGTCCCGAAACAAAGTTCGCCTTCCCATCGTTGAGGTAGATGCGATTCGAACGTCCACGACAGGTGGCGACTAGGTCCACATCATTGTCTTGATCGATATCGATCGCGGTGAGACTGCGCAGACTCGATACTTCACCGTAATCGCTGTGCTCTTGGAAATTGCCGAAACCATCATTTGTGAATATTTGGCCTCGAGCCATGTCGTTACCTGTCGCTACATCCAAATCACCATCGCCATCAAAATCGGCTAACTCACATGCGTAGGTGGTTCGACGATCACTTCCCAACGAAGACATCACGGAGAACTTCGCTTGACCTTGATTCACAAATAGATAGTTCTGCTGAGGCCAATGTCGACCATTCGCGACAACGATGTCGATGTCTCCGTCGCGATCGAGGTCACCCAAGCGTACTGATGCCGATCGAAAGCTCTCCGTCCCCAACGTCAAGCGATCGCTGGTGACAAACACGCGATCTTGCGCGACCAACCTCGGAGCCAAAAGGAGGGCGGCTAGAGCCCCCGCAATAAACACCGAGTGACGACAGCTGATGACCATTGGGCACTTTCGGAACAATCTTTCGAACGGCGATTTCGCGAAGCAGCAAACTCTCGTTCGACATGCAGTCTGCAATGGTTCACGAGCCTGAGAAATATTGTACGAAAGTCATCGCATGTGTGTTGCTCGATGACGCCCCTCCCATCCGTCTGGCGGAAACGCATTTATTGACTATCGTGATGGACCGCGACGCGATGGTCCGGACTTCAGAATATCCCGTGTTCACCCGCAAAATCGCCGTTTTGGTGAGCACTAGCGTCAGCGACTCGAGTAACAAACGATGAAAAACAAGACCCTTCTTTTGCTTGCGCTCTTGCTGAGTTTCGTGACGATTTACACGATGCCCCCATCGTTCGCGCAAGAACCACAACCGCTACGAGCGTTACTGATTGCGGGTGGATGTTGCCATGACTATGCGAAACAGCAGCAAGCGATTTCGAAAGGGATTCAATCCCGTGCGAATGTTCGTGTCGATGTTTACTGGACCGATAACTCGACAACATCGCCCATCTTGCCGCTCTACACAAAGCTGAATTGGGCTGAGGAGTACGACGTCATCATTCATGATGAATGTGCTGCGGACATCAAAGACCCGGCGATCGTCAACCGCATCGTCCAAGTCCACCAGAAGATTCCTGCTGTGCATCTGCATTGCGCGATGCACAGCTTTCGCACTGGCACGGACGCCTGGTTCCAGCATCTCGGCCTTCAATCCAGTGGACACGGCCCCCAGGAACCGATCGATATTAACTTTGTCGATTCCGAACATCCCATCACAGCAACACTGAGTGATTGGACGACAATCAACGAAGAGCTTTACAACAACGTAAAAGTCTTCGGTGCTCACGCGATTGCCGTCGGGAAACAGAAAATCGGGGGTGAGAATCCGCGAGTCGAAGAAGCGATCGTTGCTTGGACAAACGAAACCCATGGCGCGAAGAGTTTCAGCACCACGATCGGTCACAATACCGAAACGGTCATGGATCCGAGATACTTGGAATTGGTGACACGTGGACTTCTTTGGTCGTGTGGTAAGCTGACGCCAGAGTACTTGCAACCGTACCAGGGAACGAACGACGTTACATTCATCGACAAGGAGAAATTCAAAGCTGTTGATCCGATGGATCTCGGCAAGGCACCCGACAACGCGACGTTCGTGAAAGTGACTGCGTCGAGTACCCTGAGTGGTCACCCTCCGTATCACGCGATCGACGGCAGCAATGAAACTCGATGGTGTGCCGACGGTGATGCCTATCCACAGTGGCTGCAGATGGAATTCGAACAGCCTCACGCATTCAGCGAGATCACGATCGATTGGGAATCTCGCCAAGCCGCGTATCAATACATTGTCGAAAGCTCCGTAGACGGCAGCGTATGGGTGACGCTGCTGGATAAATCGCAAAACGCCCGTGGCAAGCGAGAAACCGATTCGTTAGTGAGCGAGCCTCGCGCGAAGTTCCTTCGTATCACTGGCCTTGGCAGCAAAGCGGGTTGGTGCAGCCTTTGGGAAGTGAAGTTGAAGGGCGAAGGTATTGGCCCATTGTGGCCAGCGGACCCCAAGGCTGAAAACGGTGCTTTCGTTCCGGTGCAGGGAGATCCCTATGCAAACCGTGGCAACGCGATCCCACGCATTGAGAAACTGTCCGCAGAACAAGAAGCGGAGATCCTGCGAGATGTTCGGGTTCCGGATGGATTTGAGGTGACAGTGTTTGCTTCGCCGCCAGCGGTGAACTATCCCGTATTTGTCGCTGCGGATGTGGAGGGCACGTTGTATGTCAGTTCGGATGGAAATGGATCGCTTGGCCGCGACCCGCAACGTGGTCGTGTCATTCGACTGCGTGATTTGGACGGCGACGGACGTGCAGACGAGACGAAAGTTTTTTGCGAGGTCGACGCACCTCGCGGACTCGTTTGGGATCACGATCGACTTTATTTAATGCACCCGCCTCACTTGAGCGCATTCATTGATCATGACGGCGACGGCGTCGCCGATGAGCAAAAAACACTCGTCAAGAACCTCGCATTTGGCTACGACAAACGACCCGCGGACCATACAACCAACGGCGTCAGTTTGGGTGTCGATGGTTGGTTGTACATCGCCGGCGGTGACTTCGGATTCATCGACGCCGAAGGAACGGACGGTCGGAAGCTCACGCATCGTGGCGGTGGTGTAATTCGCGTGCGCCCCGATGGAACAGGATTGGAAGTTTACTCGACGGGTACGCGGAACATTCTCGAAGTCGCGATCAGTCCAAGTATGGATCTGTTCGCCCGTGACAACACCAACGATGGTGGCGGATGGGATGTCCGATTGCATCACTTCACCGGCATGGACGATCACGGCTATCCACGCCTGTACAAGAACTTCAACGACGAGTGTGTCCAGCCCTTGGCGGATTATGGTGGTGGCTCTGGCTGTGGCGCGGTGTACATTGACGAGCCGGGGTTTGGCAAGTGGAACGACGCACCATTCACGGCGGACTGGGGCACCGGATCACTCTATCGACACGCGGTTTCCCCAGCTGGCGCGACGTTCCAAGAAACCGCCGCACCAGAATCCTTTCTCAAAATGACGCGGCCAACGGATGCCGACGTGGATGGAAACAGTCGCGTGTATTGCGCAAGTTGGCGAGGTGCTACGTTCAACTGGGCTGGTCCCGATGTTGGGTACATCGTGCGTGTCCAACCCAAGAACTTTCAGCCATCGCCGATGCCAAAGTTTGCTACCGCCACAGACGACGAACTGATCCAAGTGATGGCTTCAACAAGCTATCGCCGACGGATGGAAGCTGAGCGAGAGTTGATGCGGCGTGGCAATTCGAGCTTTCTAGAATTGCTGAAAACGGGAGTCGCATCGCGTAGTGATGCTCGCAATCTCGTCGAGCGTTTGCAAAGAGAAGCAAGCGACGATGAGTGTGTGTCCGCGCTCACTCATGCTGATCCAGTCGTCGTTCACACGGCCGTACGATGTTTGGCCAATCGAAATGCCTATGAAGCTTGTTTTCGAGCACTTGATACGGATACGTCAGCACACGCGGCTCTATGTCTTGCTCTGGCAATGATGCACCAGTCTCCCGTCGTCGATGGCTTGATCGAACGACTTGCTAGCGCCAACGGCGAAAAGAATCGAGAAATGTTTGCGTCGCTGTCTCGTCTTTACTTCCAAGAAGGCGAGTGGAAAGGCGATTCGTGGGGAACTCGACCAGACACTCGCGGACCGTACTACCAACCCGAACCGTGGAGTGAAACAGCAAAAATTGCGAATGCACTTCAACGAACACTTGAAGAAACAAGTTCCGACGAAGCCGCGTCGCTGATTGAAACCATGCACCGAAACCGCATTCGCTCAAGTGATGCGCTCGATCGAATGTTGCGTCTTGCTGATTCAGACCATCGACTCATGAGCTCCGCTGTGGCTCAATTAGCGTCCACTGCGGATATTCCCGCAAGCGGATTCAAGTTGCTGTTGAAGGCAGTGGATCAACCGGACGCATCACCATCCATGCTCGCCGATGCCACGGTCTCACTCGCAAAACTGAATCACAATGAAGTTCCTGGCGCGATGATCAGGGCACTCGAGCGTCTCGATTCGGCACAGCAAGCGACGGACCAACAAAGGAAAGCACGCGATGCCTTTGTCAACTCGCGCGCTTTGGAAACTTCGGTGGGGATATTCGATGAAGCAGCCAAGACGAGCGACTCTACCCAGGGCGTTTGGGCTGACATCGCGTTGCTCACGGTTGCTTCGAACAAAAACGCGAGTCCAGAGTCGAACGAAGCGGCGAAGCAGGCGATCAAGAAAGCTTGGGATGTTCCGAATCGTCGTGGACGACTGATGAGGGCAACAGCGAAGATTGAAAACCATTACTTGGATGAGAAAATCCTTTCGGCGAGCAATGATCTGGACGCGTCGATTGCGGAGATAGCGAAGGCTGTGATTGAGCAATTGAAGATCACACCGACATCGACGGATGACTCGCCAAAGATCGCGACGATGTCACTAGCTGATGCAAAAACCAAGGTGGTTGCGATGCGTGGTGATGTGTTGGTGGGCCAGCAGGTATTTACGAAGGCGAATTGCGTTGCCTGTCACACGGTTCGGCAAGACGAAGTCCAAAAAGGTCCGTACTTGGGGAATATCGCAAAAACCTACAAACGCCACGAACTAGCAGCGGCAATTTTGGAACCGAGCAAAACGATTGCTCAAGGATTCGCCACGAACTCCATTTTGACGGTTGATGGCGTGGTTTTAACTGGCTTTGTTACTTTGGAACTCAGCGATCGTGTGACGATCCGGGATCAACAAGGAAAAGAGATCACCATCGTGAAAGACGACATCGAAGTCAGAAAAACGTTAACCACCTCTGTCATGCCAACCGGTGTTATGAATGAATTTTCGATTCACGAACTCGCGTCATTGATCGATTATCTCGAGTCGCTAAGTAAATAAGCAAGCAATGCCCCCGGTTCGGAGGAGTTGTTCATTTCGAGGGTCCTGCTGTAGCAAGCTTTCGCAATGAATCAATAATCTCTGTGAGCAACGAAAGTGCATAATCGTCGGTGGCGACCGCATCGGTTGATCATCCGATCGGCTATTGGCTCGTGTCGAATAATCCCCCTGTATCCAAGGTGCCAGAATGACGATCGACCTCACCACGCCGGCGCTCTTATTTTCCACCATCTCGTTATTACTACTCGCTTACACGAATCGGTTTCTTGCTTTGGCGACCGTCATTCGGACACTGCATCGTGAGTACCAAAGTTCGCAAGATCCAATCGCAGCAGCCCAGATTGCAAACTTACGTAGACGAGTCAACTTGATTCGGGACATGCAAACATTCGGCGTCGCCAGTTTGTTGTCGTGCACCGTTTGTATGGGGCTGCTATTCGCGGGATTGATGTTTTTGGGCAAGGTCGTCTTTGCCATCAGCTTGGTGTTGATGGTTGCATCGCTAACGATCTCACTGATCGAGATTCGAATGTCCGTTGGCGCTTTGAACTTACAACTAAGCGATATGGAACAGTAATCGATCAGTTGTGATCGAATAAAAGTTCGACGGTCACCGACCGATGGTCTGAGCCAGTGTGAGCACATTCGTAACCGTGACTGTTAATGGGTCCGCTTGCGAACGCCTGGCGATTGTGCTTGGAAAAACTGGCAAGAACCACGGAAGGTGAATCGCCAAACAACAGGCGGTCACTGCAACCCAAGTCCATCTCCGAAACGCGACACACGCCAGAAGCATCGTGAGTAGAGCGAGACACTGTTGGATGCGAAGGTTGGCCAACAGATCCGAGAACCAATGCGACTGGGCAAATAACGTTGCCACGGTTGCCAAGGCAAGCGTCACAGTACCCCATGGGGCAAATCGTCGGAGGATGGGCTCCGGCCTCGGGATCTTCGGCGAACTGGATTTTGGAACTGTCATTCGTTGCTCTGCACCAAGACAAAACGCTCTGCGAACACTGACTTGACGAGCAACGATAGCCAGAGGGTCGTTGTTTCGACAGTTCAATGAAATTTACGTCGCTGGCAACAATCTTTGTCTCGCACGACAGCCGTTTTGACAAGGTTTCTCTCTAGCAGAGGCCTCGAGAGACGGGATCCGAATCGGCCTGAGAAACGCTTCCGAACCGCTGCTGGTCGACGGGCATTCCACGGGAGTGCCTGTTCTTGGGGATTTAAGGTCTAATAATCAATTGCGGTAACTGAGTTGTGGCATGTTGCCGCAATTCGAGCACTCGATCCTAGCGTCTGGCTAGTCATCGTCACTCCCCTAGAAGTTTCTAGGTCGACTTGCTTCCTACCACTCGAAACCGGTGTTACTCGATGCGATTCATCTTCGCCTTGATTCTTTGCGTCTCAATCCTATCAACACGCGTCTGCATAGCGGTCGAAATCATGGCTGGCGCGTTCTCGGGCGAGCCCTACGGTATTGCCACGATTGAGATCCCGCTTGAGATTCCGATTGTCGGCGAGCCGCTGCCGCCGCTAGAAATCCGTGATACACAAAATCGTGTGCTTTACCCCGTGAGTGCGGACATCCGTACCAAGGCCGCTCGTCCATCGGAACAGCCCGTACCGCAGCCCGGACAAGGCCGCTTGCTTGGCCGTCTTGGGAACTTGATTCGCGAGATCGGTAACGGCGATGACGAACTCGAACAAACCGTCTCGCGACGTGTGATGTTTGTTTTCCATGGCGACGCTCCCCTTACGGTTCAACTAAGCGATTCGCGAAGAGTATTTGGTGAATACCAAATCGTACCAACACGCGACCAGACCCAGCGACAAGAGCAACTGAGCAGCTGGTGGTTAGCGTATACGATGCGAGCACAGCAACAAATCGCGGCGGCGGGTTATCCGACATGGGTCGAGACGTACCTCGTCGCGATGCTGTCCGGACGACTGAACCAGCCGCTGCCGAATTGGTTCCTGCAGAAAGCTTCGACCGGCGACGACGAACTCGTTGACACGATTAAGTTAATCGCCGGAGTGGAAGAAATCAGTGACCGAGTTTTCCGGCAAGCAGTCGCGGGTGGAGTCGGCAACAGTTCGTCTGCGACATTGCCGCTACCGTCGCCACCAAAATGGGTCGCCAATCCGAGCGACATATTGCTTGATGAAGCAAGTTTATCAGCAATCGAAGTCGAACCGATGGCCACTCGAGTTCCACCCGAGTGCTTTTACATTCGTTATGGCTCATTTGCTAACTACATGTGGTTCCGCGATTTGACGAACGAGTACGGCGGTGACATCTCGCGTATGGCGACCCTGCGGGGTGTCAAAGACGATTCCGCAGCGAGAATCGAACGGCAATTGCATCTTACGACGACAGAACTTTCACGGATGCTTGGACCATCCGTCATCGAAGATCAAGCGATCGTCGGTCGCGACTTGTACTTCACCGACGGTGCATCGTTGGGTGTAGTGCTCAAATCGTCACAACCGTTCTTGCTACGCACGTCGCTTCGTAACGATCGAGCAACCTTAGCGAGCAAAGACGATTCCGTCACCTTAAGCGACGAGACCATTGGCGACCGGACCGTTTCGTTCTTGCGAACGGCGGATAATCGTGTTCGCTCCTTCCTCGTCGAAGACGGGGACTACTTCTTTGTCACCAACAGTCGAACGCTCGCACAACGGTTCCTCGAAGTGGGTGCTGGGTCGCCATCACTCGCATCCACAACCTCGTTTCGACTTGCTCGTCAATTGATGCCACTATCACGTGGCGACACTGTCTTTGCTTTCTTTTCGCCTGACATGATGCAGGGACTCGTCGATCCAAAATACTTGATCGAGTTGCGTCGACGCATGTATGCCAAAGCCGAAATTGCCATGGTTCATTTGGCACAGCTCGCGGCAGCTACCGAGGGCAACCCGATCCAAGCGTCTGATGCGTTGGTCGATGCGGGTTTCTTACCAAAACAGTTTGGCAAGCGAAGCGACGGCAGCGGCACGATCATCGTCGGCTCGAATGTGCTGGATTCAAGCCGTGGCCAGCGAGGTGTCTTCTTGCCAATTGCGGATGCTTCCATCGATTTAGTCACAAACGAGGAATCGGCGTGGTACCAACAAATTGCCGCTCAATACGATACACGATTCAATCAAGTCGATCCAATCATGCTCGGCGTACGGCGCGATCGTGTCGATGGTGCGCCTGGTATCGAGCGGTTGACCGTTCATGCGGAGATTGCTCCCTGGGAACCCGCCAAGTATGGCAAGATCAGCCAGTACCTGGGGCCACCAACACAAGTCGCCATGAAGTTCGCACCCGATGATATTGTGGCGGTCCAGGCCCACGTCGCGTCCGAACAACTCGGTCCACCCACACACTTGTTCGCGGCAATCAAAGATTCCGTGCCGCCCAACCCGGAATCGTTCGACGGTATCATCAAGAGCTACTTGGCGCTTCGAGGTATTCCAGGGTATCTCGGCGCTTGGCCACAGCCCGGCGCGCTTGATCGCTTGCCACTGGGACTGGGGCGCGGACAACCGGTTGGACCAGGAATGAATCGGCTGATCGGTGGACTGTATCGATACAGCGGTGGCGGCTTCAGCATCGTATCGTTTCAACCAGAATTATTGGAAGCGACTTTGCCGCATATAGCAGCTATCGACGTGCCCGACGCGGCGCAAGTGCGGTTGCATGTGGGCAACCTCGCTGGAAGCCAACTATCAAATTGGGTCAACTCGCAACTGTATTCGCGAGCCGATGAGACGAGTCGAGCAGGTGCGAGCTTCCTCAACTTACTCTCACAGCAATTGAAGGTACCACCGGATCACGTCACCCACGCTGCACAAGACATCCTGGGAACAGAGCTTCAATGTTCACTCGGCGGCGAATACGTTTTCGATAAAGACCTCCAACATTGGACGAGTACGTCTTACCTCGGTAACTTGAGTTCCGAACAGGTCCCGCCTGGCTACGTCGCTCCATTCATGGTCTGGTTTCGCGGCATGGACGCAACGCTCACTCAATACGCTGACCGACTCGTTGCCGACACTGTTGTCGACGTTGCACGGAAACCGTAACGATTCATCCAACCTGCACCTGAACCAGCGAGCGACACTGCGACCAATCCGTCGATAGCAAACTGCAACGCTTTGTCGCTAGCCGACAAGCAAATTACGCGCGCACCTCGCAAAAGCGAGTATTTTCAAGTTTGACCATGACGGTGCTTTTCTTCGTCGGAATGCAAATCACTCTGAGTGGCTTTCGTGCATCCCTCGTGTTCAGTTTTGTAGCGATTCGTAAGGAACAAGGACGTCGCCAAGATCATTCATGCCGGAGACCATCTCGATCGCAAAACGAGAACCGCTCCATATCGTCTTTTGACCGTCAATTTTGACTTCATTAATTTGTCCCGCTTCGTGAAAAACTCGCAAGACTAATCTTGTATTCGCGGGCATTCCGTCAATGGAAATTACACCGTTGGGGTCGCTGACGGCGGCGAATGGATGATCCAGAACAAGGAGAGTCGCACTCATCCACGGATGGATATTGCACAAAATCGGGAGAGGCGCTGGCTCAGGGTACTCAAGTGGAATAACCATCGGCTTGCCCGGCGGCACCAAGAATCCACGAGCCGGGTTCTTGAAAAAACCGATGTTCGCATTGTGACCAATGGGACCGCGATTGGTTACTTCCAGTGAATCACCAGCGCGGGAAAGCAGAACGTGAGGATCAAATCTTCCATTTGCAGCAACGAGTTGGCGTTTCACCCCTTCGTATGGAGCAATATCTAGTTTGGTACCCCTACGCGAAGTGTCGACATAAACAACTACGTTTTGGATCCCTTTCGAAATGGGGTCTACTAATATTCGCTCGTCTAAAATCGGGACACCCGCCGGTGCTGCGCCCGGAGGAGCATTCATTTGAGCCGGCATAGCGGCCTCTCCATCCAACACAAAACGCATCTTGAGAGAGGCTGTTTCCGCATAAACCACAGAGCCAAAAAACAACGAACACGCAATCGTCAAAGCAGAGGTTTTCGATCTCATGTCTCGTCCTTCAAACAATACGACAGCGAATACAAAGGGATGCGATCTCGGCAGATGCTGTCTATGAGTAAGTCCTTGCAACGTACATGCACGCGGACCAAGAAAAGGCCAGTACCGTTTTCGCGGTATTTTAGCCACTATCTCATACGCACGTAACGGTTCCGTTCACCTTTTCTCTGTTCCGCCTTGCATCATCGGCTCGTCGATGTCACTGGCAATGACGTAAGTGTCGGTTGGTTGGACTTGTGACTGCTGCGACGCTGGTGTTCTTCATGATACGGTGCCAGTCAACGAACAGGGAGAAATTCCAGGATGGGTTGAGGTTGCTCTCGCTGCGATGTCAATTGACTAGACGATATTCGTCGTCGTAGCCGCTGGTGCCAATTGCGAAACCGTAAACGCTCATCGTGCCACGGATCCCTTCACTGGTTTTGTTCTTGTCCGCGTCCCAGACGTAGCCTAGCCCGGCTCAGCAGGAGCTTCGCCCTCCGATTGGTCGCGTTGGTCGGTATGTTGTTAATGCCGGTCGCATGATGGCGATTGATCGTGGCACGGTTGGTGGCCATTGCATCGCTGTTTCTGAGACGCTTCGTCTTGGTTGCATGATTCACTTTACAGAGCTCTCCACGTTCCGTGGACCAGCAAAGCAGTAATCATGAATTGCGCACGCGGTATCTCACTTCTCGATAGGTTCCGTGACGGAAAGTCGGAATCCGGATTTTGGTACACCGTCAGGCCAAAGACAGCTCGGCGATGGCTCGCGCGACGCGTGGCTCGGGTCCGAGGTAATCCGACATCAAGAATCGAACGTGCGGATGCTTCAAAGCAGCTTCCTCGACCTGCTTGACGACGGCTTGGTGCAATCGACCGGCAAAGAGCAAGTGAGGCTGGACCACGATTTCGGTGTAGCGACCGCTTGCAGCGGCTGCATCGAGTACGGTAGGTAGATCGGGCTTCGCCATCGCATAAAACGCGGTAATCGTCTGAGCGACATCGAGTCGGTGGCCGACGATATGAGCAAGCACTCGCGTATCGGCCTGGGCACAAGGGTCATGGCTGCCACGACCGACGAACACACAAGCCCGTTGCAAACGAGGCGTTTCGCAATTCGCGACCGCGACCTGGCCTCGCTCAATTGCAAGATCAACGATCGCACGATGGCGAGAGAGAGGTCGAGACTGAGACCACGTGATCTCGGGAGTTGCAAGGTGGGACTCAGCAACGATCGACGGGATGTCCTGTTTCGCGTGTCCAGCAGCAAACAACAACAGCGGAGCAACATGAATATGGGTGACACCGCTTTCGACCAATTGTTTCCACGCCTCACCAATCGTGGGACTTTGAAACTCCAACAGCGCTGGCTCGACGGGCATGGGATCCAGCGACTGCGCAAGCACGTCCGCCAGCTCAAAGAACTGGCGGGTTCCATCTTCATCGCGGGTTCCGTGCCCCACAAGCATTAGCCCACTGTTAGCGAATTTAAGACCGCTGCGGCTGGGTGATGCAGATGCAGAGTTAAGTTTCACTGGACAATTTGAGACTTTGCAAAGCCCTTCTTTTCGAGGGCTGCGATCGCCGCCTGGACGTCAAAACCTGCATCGTACTTGATGAGAATTTCTGGATTATCGATCGCGCCTTCTTCCTTCTGCTGGGTCAACTCGACGGACTCGACGGCGGTGGTGGCTTCCAAGGTCGATTTCACAGCTGGATAGCAGGCAAAGGGACAATGCATCTCCGGCACTCGCATGACCAGGGTGCCTGGCTCCGACATAACGCTCTCGCTTGTCGACACAGCCGAAACGCTTTGTGTTGCTTGTAACTTTTCGGAAACCGGCAACATCGCGACGGCAACGACGATACCGACCGCAGCGAGGGCTGCTATCGCATAAACCAATGAACGCATAATTGAACCTTCAGGTGGAGTGTGTTGTAAAAGAGTTTCCCGGCATCTGTGTGCAAGTTTCCCGACAACTGGCCTCGGCGTTCGCTCGGGAACCCTGGTGGGCGGCTTGCATTGTATGCCGGAAGCAAGGATTTGTTCAGTCACGAAGTCAAAACGGGTCGTTCAATCTTGACTTCCCTAATAAGAATTGACGAACGTCCGACATTCCTGCCAGTGTTCTTGACGGAAATTGGCAAGATTTCGGAAAAAAGGAGTTTGACTCGGTGTTACCTCGTTCTTTGCACTTTGCGATTCTCGCCTGCTTAACGCTGGTTGCTGTTTCGGTTGGTACCGCAGCGGCCCAAGGCGTTTATCCAGGGGGAACGGCTGTATTGGTCAACAATTCAGGGTTCAACGATCCTTACGCAGTCCAAACAGCAAATGGCGCTGGCGGCTGGCTCGGCAATGGCCCACTGCTTCCGAATATCCAGGGCCTCGGATTCGCTCCGGCTGGACAAATGCTCGGCGATCGCCTGTGGCTGCGTGGTGAATATTTGTATTGGTATACCGATGCAATGGAGACACCTCCGTTGTTGACGACGAGCCCAGCCGGCACACCGCAAAATCGGGCTGGGATTTTGGGTGAAACAGGCACACGAACGCTATTCGGCGGACCCATCAACGATGGCGCATCCAGCGGGTTTCGTACCCAAGCAGGATTCTGGGTCACACCTCAAAGGGCGTTTGGTATCGAAGGCGAATACTTCACGCTCCTTGGTGACGGAGACGGTTTCTCGGCCAGCGGCAATGGTGCACCCATTCTCGGCCGACCGTTTTTTGATACGACCAACGACCGTGAGACAGCCCAATTGATTTCGTTTCCTGGTTTGGTGAACGGAAGTGTTGGCATTTCTTCCGATACGGATTTACGATCCGCCTTGATTAACGCTCGCGCAGCACTGTTACCCACGAACTTTGGTGTTTGTGCGCCCTGCTCGGATCCGGATCGCGTCGACTGGATCTTTGGCTATCGGCATCTCCAACTCGATGATCGCCTTTCCTTCTCAGAGACGATTGATTCGCAAGTTCCTGGCGCACCCGGCACGATTCGGCTCAACGAACAGTTCGCGACCGAGAATCGTTTCAACGGAGTGCAGCTTGGCATCGTCTATGAAGCCAACTTCCGTCGCGCTTGGCTCGAATCGATGCTCCGAGTCGCCGTGGGAAATAATTCACAACGTGTCAACATTTCGGGCAACACATCAATCACGGAACTTGGCGTTACGGATAGGTTCACCGGTGGCTTGCTGGCTCAAACCAGCAATATCGGTTCTTACCGCCAAAACGAGTTCACGATGATCCCGGAGATTGGTTTGAAACTCGGATTTCGAGTCACAAGTTGTTTCCACGCCACAGTCGGCTATTCCATGCTGTATTTTCCGAACGTCGTCCGGGCGGGTGATCAAATCGATTCGAACGTGAACCCTAACTTGATTCCCGAACCGAACAACCCCATCACCGGCTCCCAACGGCCGCGTTTTTCGTTGGTTGAAACCGATTTCTGGGCCCAAGGCATCAGCGTCGGCGGCGAGTTGAGTTTCTAACCTCTTCGCCACCGTCCTTCGAAAGCTCCACCAGAACGCACCCAGCACAATCGGCACGAAACTCCTAGGCCCCTTGCTTTGCCCAGTCGTATGTGACACACACATGGGAGATTGGACAAAACAACCTCGGAATACCGGTGTGCCCTGCAATGCCTCGACAGCCTCTGTTTCGGCGTCAGTCTCTATTTCAGTTCCTTGACGGAGCGAAATCATCTCGCCCAAAAAACCGACGGCGGCTCGGAATGGAGCTGTTGGAAGACCGTCGCGTTCTCGCGGTCGCTGTCGATTTAGCGACGATCCAAGGCATCGTTACGGTCAACGGTGGCAATGTGAATGGCGCCAGTGTCCAGCTCTATCGAGACAATGGCGATGGCGTTTTCAATACTGCCAGCGACACCTCCGTCACCAACTCAACGACAAACTCGAGCGGGCGTTACCAGTTTCCTCGAGTAACTGCGGCGTCCTACTTTGTGCTTCAACCAGCGCAGACGGTTGGTGGACGTTCGTTGACCCAGCAGGTATCGCCGCTCATCGCAGTTAGCGCGACAGCGGTTCAAGGCCAGATCATCGACACGATCGACGGTTTCAATACGGCGTCGCAATCGGTCTCCGACACGACCAACGACGGTGTCCCCGTTATAAGCAGTATCGCTGCGGCGCAAGTCATTGGCGGTGAGCGCGACTTGTTTGTGAATAAGACGAGCGCCACGGGCTCCATTCAACTCAGTGTGAACGATCCATTGTTACCCGACTTGCTGTCGTTCGATTCAGCTCAGCTTGGTGACGGCCAACGACGCATCTCGTGGGACGGCACGGATGGGACAGCGCTAACAATTGACGACACTGGATTAGGCGGAATCGATCTCACTCAAGCAGGCACAGCGGCGGGTGTTCGTTTGCAAGTGGGTGCTGACAGCACGGGTGGCACAGCAATCATTCGCATCTATTCGAGTGATAACGTCGCGGGCACAGCGACTCGCTTCAGCACTGCGACGCTCAATATTCCAGATACGGGTGGGACGCCATCGTCGGCGGAGTTCTTGCCGTTCACATCGTTTGTTGCAGGCAATGGTGGCGGAGGCGTCGCGAGTCTCACGAGTGTCGGCGCGATCGAGATGGAAATCAGCGGCAATGCGAACGTGAATGGCACGGTCGAATTGGTCGGAACGATTGGCCCCACGGTGATTGCCCAAAACTTTGCAAACACCGAAAGTTCCGATCTCAGCCTGACAAAAACCGTCAACACAGGCACTCCATCGATTGGCCAGAACGTCACGTTTTCCATCACCGTCAACAACGCGGGGCCCAGTGGTGCAACGAACGTTCAAGTCACTGACACGCTTCCACCGGGTTTGACGTTTGTCAGCAGCACCGCTTCTCAAGGCTTGTACAACGCTGGGACAGGCATCTGGACCATCGGTTCCATTGCCAATGCAGCCTCAGCGAACTTGCAAATCGTTGCCACCGTGAATGCGGCTGGTGTGAGTACGAACACCGCTCAAATCGGCCAGAGTGATCAAGCGGATCCTGACAGCACCCCCGGCAACAGCGTGGCGGGTGAAGACGACATCGCCAGCGTGACGGTCTCGCCGCAGCTCGTAGACGTGTCGCTTACCAAGACTGTCAACCTTGCAACGCCGAACGTGGGCCAGAACGTCACTTTCACAGTGACTGCTACGAATGCTGGCCCCGACACCGCGACTGGTGTGATCGTGAGGGATGTGCTTCCCGCAGGAACGACGCTTGTGAGCGCTACCGCAACGCAAGGCAGCTACAACACAACGACTGGATTGTGGACCGTTGGCCAGATCACAGTCGGCGCGACACCATCACTTTCCATCATCGCAACCGTCAACTCCGTTGGCTCGCGAACGAACACTGCGGAAGTCACTGCGATCGACCAAACCGATGCAGACAGCACACCCAATAACAACATTGCGACGGAAGACGACCAAGCCTCCGTAACGTTTGACACGCCGATCGCTGACTTATCTTTAACCAAAACCGCGAGTAATCCTCGACCGAACGTAGGCGAGCAATTCAGTTTCAGCATCGAATTGGCTAACGCAGGTCCAGCCAATGCGAGTGGAGTTACCGTCATTGATTTGCTGCCTGCAGGTGTGACGTTTCTTTCGTCGACGGTAAGCCAGGGTGACTACAACTCAACCACAGGAGTATGGACGGTCGGCAATGCTCCTGTCGGCGCGACGCCAACGTTGACGCTCAACGTGCGACTCAATAATCCGGCCGTCGTCACGAACACGGCTCGCATCGCAACCTCAAACCAATTTGATCCGGACAGTACACCTGGGAACAACGTCGAAGCCGAAGACGATCAAGCAACGATTTCAGTATCGCCTCGAAGCATCGACTTATCTCTCACCAAATCCGTTGACATCGCTCGCCCTAGTGCTGGTCAAAACGTCGTCTTCACCGTTTCGCTCGCCAACGCGGGCCCCGAACCCGCGACGGGCGTTGTCGTCTCGGACTCATTACCCACTGGATTGACGTTCGTGTCTGCGACGACATCAACGGGAACTTACAACGAGAACACTGGGTTGTGGACCATTGGCGACGTTGCTGTCGGAAGCACGCCGAGTCTGCAAATCACCGCTCAATTCAACGCGGGTGCGAACCTCACCAACATCGCTCAAGTCAACGCGGCGAACGAGTTCGATATCGATAGCGTTCCAGGAAATAGCATCGCGACCGAAGACGACCAAGCTTCGATTAGTATCACGCCCGCTCGTGCGGACCTCTCGCTAACGAAAACCGTCAGCACGGCTTCGCCCAACGTGGGTGACACGGTCTCGTTCATCATCACCGCCAACAACGCGGGGCCGGATTCAGCAACGGGCGTTGTCGTTCGCGACCTCATCCCAGCAGACGTGGTGGTCATTTCATCGAATGCAAGCGTGGGAACCTATGACGAGGGCACTGGGTTGTGGAACGTCGGCACGTTGGCTGCGAGTGGTTCAGCAACACTGACGATCCAAGTGCAGACGCAATCAACCAATCTGGTGACGAATGTCGCTGAGATCATTGCGTCGGACCAGCTCGATCCCGATTCGACTCCGAACAACAACGTCGCGACCGAAGACGACCAAGCCATCGCGACCGTGCAAGCTCGACTCATCGATCTGTCGCTAACGAAGACACTCAATAACCTTCGCCCAAATCTCGGTGACCAAATCACGTTTACCATCACGGTCGCTAACTCGGGACCGTCACAAGCCACGGGTGTCGTCGTTACCGATGTGTTACCGACCGGCTTGTCGCTCGTCACTAGCACGCCCAGCCAAGGCAGCTTCAACACGACAAGCGGTGCGTGGAGCGTCGGCGCACTCGCACTCAATGGCACTGCGACTCTCACGCTTGTCGCGCGAGTGGAAGCACTTGGTTCGAGAACCAACACCGCCCAAGTCACTGCCGCCGATCAAGCCGATATCGACTCAGCACCCAACAATGATGTTGCCACCGAAGACGACCAAGCCAGTGTGGATTTCACCGTTCCCGTCGCTGACTTGTCGCTCACCAAAACGGTGGACAACGCGAGTCCGAACATTGGTGAGACGGTCACCTTTCGCATTACCCTCAACAACGCTGGACCCGATCCAGCCACGATCGTTCGAGTGACCGATATTCTGCCACCGGGAACTGCATTTGTGTCAACGAGCCTGAGTGCGGGAAGTTACGACGCTGCGACAGGCATCTGGAACGTTGGCTCGCTGGCCGTCAACCGCACGGAAACGCTTGACATCGTTGCTCGCGTTGAGACTTCTGGCGCGAAGACGAACACGGCGCGCGTTACGTCCGTGAACGAAGCTGACCCCGATTCAACTTCGGGAAACAACGTACCGACGGAGGACGATCAAGACCAAGTCACCATCACTCCGCCACGAATCGATTTGTCACTCGCCAAAAGTGTGAATGTCAACCGACCAAGCGTGGGTGAGAATGTTGACTTCACGATCACCGTTCGAAACGACGGTCCGGATCTTGCGACTGGAGTCGCAGTGACAGATCTGCTTCCGCCAGGACTCAGCCTCATCGCCAACACAGTCTCCATCGGTAGCTACAACACGTCCAATGGTGTCTGGTCCGTCGGTCCGCTGGCATCGGGCGACACCGCAACGTTGACACTCACCTCGCGCGTTGACTCGGCCGGCGCGAAGACGAACGTCGCGGAAATCACCGCCGCAAGCCAATTTGACATCGACAGCACACCAGGCAACGAACTAACCACCGAAGACGACTACGCGACGGTAATCATCACGCCGGCGAGTGCAGACTTGTCCTTGGAAAAAACAGTCAGTAATTCGTCGCCCAACGTGGGCGCTCAAGTTACATTCACGCTGACCGCTCGCAACGCAGGACCTGATGCTGCATCGAACATCGTCATCGCTGACATGGCACCCGCAGGCCTCACGCTTGTCAGTTCCACTCCGAGTGTCGGCAGCTTCAATGCGACGACACAAACTTGGACGATTCCGACGCTTGCAAATGGTGGTTCCGCGACGCTTGAACTTGTCATGACCGTCGACACACTCAACACGAAAACCAACACAGCGGAGATTACGTTCTCGAACCAGTTCGATCCCGATAGCACGCCAGGCAACTTTGCGGCTGGTGAAGACGACATCGCCAGTGCCACGCTCACGCCCCAGCTCGTAGACTTGGCACTCACCAAGATGCTCGACGATCCGATGCCGAATGTGGGTGACACCATCACCTACACGCTCGCACTCAGCAATGTGGGTCCGTCCAATGCAACGGGCGTCGTGGTTCGTGACCTGTTGCCAAGTGGAGCCATGTTCGTCAATTCCACACCCAGCCAAGGCACCTACAATGCGACCACTGGCTTGTGGACTGTCGGAAGCGTCGCCAGTGGTGCTGCTCCCACGCTCATCGTCACCGCCACCGTGCTGAATATCCGAAACGCAACCAATACTGCGGAGATCACCGCTGCCAACCAAACGGACGTGGACAGCACTCCGGGTAACGGCGTGACAACGGAAGACGATTTCGCTTCCGTGACATTCACCACACAAGTCGCGGATCTTTCGCTCACCCAGACCGTCGACAACGCCTCACCCGATCGCGGCGATAATGTGATGTTCACAATCAACCTGTTCAACGCGGGACCGAATGCCGCGACGGAAGTCAGTGTTCGTGATCAATTACCGCCGGGTTTACAGTTCGTCTCCGCCGCACCAAGTATCGGAACGTACAGTGCGACAACGGGCCTGTGGACAATTCCACGCATTGAGAACGGTGATCAAGCTGCACTTGTACTCGTCGCCACAGTCACTTCCGGTGCCGCAGCCACCAACCGAGCTGAAATCGCCTCGAGTCGACAATTCGATCCGGACAGCACGCCTGGCAACATGCTCGACGGCGAAGACGATATGGCGATTGTACGCATCACGCCAAATGTGGTCGATGTTTCCGTCAGTGCAAGCGTCAACAATGATGCCCCGCTCGAAGGAGAAACCATCGCAATCACGATTGTTGCGAGCAACGCGGGGCCTGTTGCAGCCACTGGCGTCGTCGTTCGCAGCGTTGTTCCTGCGGGGCTCTCGCTCGTCACTGCCAACCCAGATCAAGGCAACTACGAGCCGTCAACCGGCATCTGGACCGTCGGAACAATTGCCGCAAATGATGATGCACAACTCGTGCTCAACACAGTGGTCGATGTTCGTGGCATCAAACAACTTTCGGTTGAAGTAATTGCCATCGACCAATTTGATCTCGACAGCACACCGAACAACAATACCGCTACCGAAGACGATCAAACGACCCTCATCATCCGAGCACCACGATTGCTGACCAAGCGGCTATTCTTGGCGCGTTGAGCTTCAACGCATATTCAGCACGGGTTGAGACAAAGTACCGACTGAGACACCAACAGTAGCCATCGTCCTCCACCAGAAAATCTAGTATCTTCTCGGATAGCGAGCGAGCACCAGTTGAACCTCTTTCAGATCTTGGAAATTCTCGCGAAGCATTCGTTAATTGAGAAATCGCTGTCCACCCATCTCGAATCCCGCCTCTAGCCCCATGCGAAGCATCATTCTGCCGGAATTCCTCGGGTGAAAGGAATTCTGGCGAATCCTACTACGGCGACTGGTCGCTGAGATAGTACCGGTTGTTGCGGAGGGTGGTGGGCTGTTTTGGCATTCGCCGACGTGAGCTTTCGAATGGCTCTAAGGCATTGTGAAGGCATCTTGGCCTTGGACGATCAACACGGACCGATCCACCGGCACTCGACTCAGTGTTTGTTCGCTGCCGCTGGGCCAAACGATTTTGAGGTCAACCCATTCAATGCCTGGAGGGATCCCGAAGTGCAATGTGCGGCCACCATCGCTCAAGTAACCAGCACCTGAAGTGACCCACTGGGTTTGTTGCCGCTCGCCTTGGTCCAATTGTACGACGGCTCCCACGGCCTCGCGCGAACCGTCGGTGCCCACCAGTCTCACATCAACCCAGTGTGTGGGATCACGATCTTGATTGATGAGAATCGCCACCGGTTCATTCAAGTGTGAGACCACCAAGTCCATCCGTCCATCGACATTCAGGTCCGAGGCCCAAAGTGCTCGCCCGAAGTGCTTGGCTTGGAAATACGGGCTAGTGGACCCCACGTCGGCGATTTGAAATGAGCTGTCTTCGTCCATCCAAAACAGCTGAGCCAATTGATCCTGTACCTCGACTTGGCTCGTCTTTTCGTTGTACAAGTGAGTATCAACGTGCCCGTTGACCACCATGAGTTCCAGGCGTCCGTCATTGTTGAAGTCGATCGCAGTCGTACCCCACCCAATCATCGGCAGGGTGGGCGTCATCAATCGCTTGATTGCTGTTACATCCGTCCAGACGCCAAAAGAGGTCTGGTCATAGTAAGTGTTGTACTCATCTAAAAAATTCGTGACGTAGAAGTCAGCATCCTGGTCACCATCAAAATCGGCAACTGCCATGCCCATCGAACCTTGAGATAACGAACGCTCGTTGACAGCCACCCCGCGCAGGAGTCCGCTTTCGGACAAGTAGAATCCGGACGGGTCATTCACGCCCGTCCAATAGTGATTGTTGCTCTGGTCATTGGCGACATACAAATCGAGGCCCTTGGAATTGTCGAACTCACCCACCAAGATCCCTAGGCCGCGTCCAGGCATCTCCGGTCGTGCCCGCCATCGCTGGGTCACGTCATGCAGCCGACCCGTCGCATCGGAATTGTAGAACTGTGCCTCGTCCGCAGGAAAAGCGACGGGTGAACAGGACCGCATCACCGCATGATCATCGGGACACTTCAGCGTTAACACGTCGTCTCCCTTGGCGTAATGGAGCACGACCAAGTCGGAGATGCCATCGCCATCGATGTCCGCAACAGCGCCACTGGATGCCCATCGAGATTGGGCATGGTTTTCGAGTATCTCGCTACGGTTTGTGAACGTGCCGTCTCCATTGTTGATGTAGAGCACGTTGCGACCATAGTTGAACACCACCAGATCCGTAAAACCGTCTTCGTTCAAGTCACCGCTCGTCGCACCCTGGGCAAAGCCAGTATCGCCCGTCGCAGCGAACGGAGTCACGTCAGTAAACTGGCCGCCTCGATTGATAAACAAGGCGTTTGCACCGGAGTCGTTTTTGCCAGGCGTACCTCCAGCAGTTGCGAGGTACAGATCGGGCCAACCATTCAGATCAAAATCGATCGTTGCTCCGCCGCAACCAAGGATTTCATAGATCATCGCTCCGACCTGTTCCTGGCCACTCCGTGTCGTCCCAAGAAAGTCGATGCCACGCTGTTTTGCCTCATCGAGAAGCCGAATGGCCGGGGGCAAGACCGGTTGAGGCTGCGAGGCAACGACGCGACTAGGTGTCGGAGTCACACTCGATCCATCGCGCGCTACTGGCATCGGGAATCTAGAAAGATCAACCATTAAGGCCGGTTGGTTATCGCGAATTTGCAAGGGCATGTCTGAGGTCATCCGTGAAACGATGCCCTTTCGCAGTTCGACGACTTGCTCTTTCAAACGAACGTCGTTTTGGGTGGGAGCCATCGTCAGCGCTACCGCTGCCCATGCCTCGGCCTCCCACACTCGTCCCAAACGTTCGAGTAGCGAAGCGATCTTGAGAACGAGTTCAACCGAGTTCATTCCCCGCTGACGAAACTCAGCGACATAGCGATCGAGCTCACTGAGAGCCTGCCCTCGACCAACGATTGATACTAGTTTGTCGCGACTCTCAGGATCCGCACCTTGCTGGATCGCGGTCGCCAACTTCAACCAGGCTTCGGTTAAATTCGGGTCTCGCTGTGTCGCTTCCCAATAGGCTCTTATGGCCTGATCAATTTCTCGATTCACCAGTGCGAGTTCGCCGATGGCGACCCAAAACTCCGGTTCAGCCTGACCGGGAGCGTGGTACGTCGCAATGAATGGAACAAGTTCTTCGTAGCGTGCTGTGTTCGCCAGGTACCGTGCGTGGAGTGCTACTGCTCGACCATCTTCGGGATGCTGCGTCGTGATTTGAGTCAGAATATCAATGGCATCCGACATGTCACCTTGATCAACCAATTTTCTTGCTCGCCCAATCAATGGTCGGCAATCCTGCGGATTTCGATCGACCATTTGCTTGAGCGGTTTCCAGTCGAAGTCTCTTCGACTGGTATCCGCCATTCCAAGTAAGAGGTCGCGATCAAACTTCCGCTGGCGAATCAACGCCTCACCATGCGGCTGAGCCGACAAGCGTCTTTCACAACCGATGTAGAAATCGAAAAGCGTTCGTCGAAGTTCCGTTTGTTCAGGCGCCGCAGCGGCGACTGATTCTAAAAAACTCATCGCATCAAACAGCCGACCCGACGCCAACATCGCGAGCATCGCTTGCTGGTTTCGACCGGGATCCTTGTAAGCCTCCACGGCACAGGCGTCCCGCATGACCTCACAGGCTAATTGGACATCACCACTGAAATGGGCAACACGAGCAACGAGAGCCAGGACATCGGGATCACCGGCATGAACGGTGAGGACAGGCTTGATCAACAACGAAGCGTCAGCCCATCTCTCCTCCGAGGCTGCGTTTCGAAGCCTTTCTAGCGGGTCCTCGACCCGCTGAGCAACTTCCGTCTCGACGAAAGATTCGTCGCTATTATTACATCCGCCGAGAATACCCAAAATGATTAAAGGGCATATGCCCGCGACGAATTGTAATCGTGACACGTAAGCGTCTTCGCCGAATGCGGGGTGAACAAGTGCATCTGAGCAAGTGGCAGGAAAAAACGTACCACGACTTGAAGCTGGGGTCGCAAGAATTCAGTGAGAACTTGCGAATCCAAGTGCGGTACAATTCGATCTGTCGCTCGCCCTACTTCGTTGGGGGTGCTTCAGGAGCTACTTCAGGGACTTTACCACCTTCCTCAGCTACCATCGCCTTCATGCCTGCCATGCGTGCTGCTTCCTCATCAGCGATCATTTTCGTGTAGGCATCAACTTCAGACTGGGGCAAACCCTCCGCAACATTAGTGGGCTTGGGATCGCTACATCCGAGAGATGCAACCCCAGCAAATGCCAAACAAGTCCATACTGCAAATTCAATTTTCATTGTGGTCGTTATATAATCAGGAAAGTGTACGGAAAAAGGCAGTGGCGGCGAAACGCCGCCACTGCGTAAGTGCCATTGAAATTCAAGACACCATCTAGAACCCGGTTATTTGCTCAGCGTTTGCGCGAGTACCCAGAGCCCCCCACAACCCGTAGGGACTTGGAGCGCCAGCAGGTAAGCCACCTCCGGTGCGGACCATCGGCGATCGTTGATTTCCGGCTTCGATCGAGTCCGTGACGAATTTAACCGCGCCGTCACCCATCAGCACATGGACACCGCCTTGGTGACGACTCGACGGAGGAGCAATGACTGATCCAATCCCTGCATTTGTATCGCCGCAGTGTTCACCGTTAGGAGGCAAAATGGTATGCATACAAGAATGCGTGCTCGACATGTCCGCCCAACGAAGCCCTCGCCGGTCGGTAACGCCAGTAACCGCTGCTGCTGCGGTGAGGAACCTTGGTCTGGCCGGATCAATCAAATTCGCGACCGTCCTACAGTACGTTGGATTCAGCGTGTAGTTGTTCTGGTTAACGCCACCAGTCATCACGGTCGTTCGGACATCACGGTCACCCAAGTCAGTTGCGATTTCACCGCACATGATCGTGTTGGACAACCCGTCAAGAACATCTTTGAAGTTGCCAATCTTATGCTTGACAAACATACCACGCATGCTGACTTGGGCGTCACGAGTATAGCTCGACTCAACAGCATAAATGGAACCACGTTTCCTTGGCGTCGTGGCAGATTGTATGTCCACGGCGACGCCAACCCCGGAAAAACCTACTTGTGACGAGTCGCCCACACAGGCGGCGTAGTTGGTTCGGCCAAGGCCTGGTAAGCCAACACCGGGATCGCTTGGACAACGAAACGTCGGGATGTCCGTGGCCCACGGTGGATATTGGATTCGCTCAGGCGTCGGACCAAATGCTGGATAATCCGGACCAGCGGTAGCCGTAATCTGCATGATACCATTTCTATCTGCGTCCATCGGATTGGCGATTTGTTCCCACATCGCTTGTTGTTCTACAAACGGCAAAATGCCAACGAGATAACTCAGTCGCCAATTGTTTCCATCGGTTCGGGCTGCAAACCACCATACTGGGGTTGCCGGCTCGCCGCCCGAAGCTCCCTGCACCGCGATGGCATCGAACGCCGAATGATAGTTGTGAAGTCCCAAGCCAATCTGCTTGAAATTATTACTACAACTCATTCGTCTGGCAGCTTCACGAGCTGCTTGAACCGCCGGGAGCAACAGCCCGACCAACACGCCAATGATCGCAATGACCACCAGCAACTCCACGAGTGTGAAGCCCTTCCGCCGCATGAAAATCATGTTTCCACCTTTTGGTGAATGAGAGAAACGACAAAATGAAGGAAAGTCCCTTCACTTACCGCAATGGCCTGTACGATAAGTTCGTGCAAGACAGGCCGAAGCGTATTTGTATCACTCTTGTCGTCGCGGAATCAACATAATTCTTGAGCTGAAAGAAGCGAAATCTCAAATTTACGTCAGCGAGGAAGAAGGTAGCGGCCGTTTTCGTATCGCACGGTTGTCCGTATCGTGACCGGAACCATTGAGACCATTGTTCGACATTTGAATTTGGACAAACGATGAGAAATCAAACGAGTTCCTGAATAGGTTTCAGGTCATCGAGCAAGAACTGAGGGCGTCCACTGGGATCATGAAGCATGGAGTTGGCGGGATCGATACCCAGCTTGTTGTAGACCGTCGCAAAGACTTCCTGAAAGGTCACCGGTCGCGAAATCGATTCGCTTCCCATGCGATCGGTTTCGCCGATGACGACGCCGGCCTGAATCCCGCCCCCAAACATGATCGCTGGACTGACTGCGGGCCAATGATCGCGCCCGCCCTCCTTGTTAATCCGAGGCGTGCGACCAAACTCGCCCCAAACGACGACCAATACATCATCGAGCATTCCTCGAGAATCAAGATCGACGAACAAAGCATGCAAGGCATTGTCGACAATTGGAACGAGGTCACGCATCCGAGGAAAGTTTTGCGAATGCGTGTCAAAATCACTAAACGAGACGCTCACGCATCGAACTCCTGCCTCGATCAAACGACGTGCGAGCAGCAGTTTCTTGCCGGAGTTCCCGTCTTCACTGGTAATGGATCGATGCGACGAATCGGGTGTTGCTAGAGTGTAAGAATCTTGGATTCCACGCGTTTCTTGGTCTAAGTCGAGTGCGGACGCCAAACGGCCTGAGGTCAAAATCTGAACGGCCTGCTGCCCAAATTTGTCCATCGCATCCATCGTTCCACTGCTATCGAAATCGCGACGGAAATGGTCGACCCTGGCTAAGAGTTTCATCCGATCGTCAATGCGTTGCAGCGTAAGACCCTCGCTCAATGTCAGTTTCAATGATTGCCGCGAACCGAGTTTTGCCAATTCATTCTGCATGCCCGGTTCCAACTCTCGTTTAAACCACTGCGAGATGTCTGGCCGGAACGGAAGATAGGTTGGACCAAGGAAGCCAGGGCGAGCGCTGTTGCGAACGAGTGGTCGACCTTGCATGAGGTCAACGAAAGCAGGGGCAGGGTCCTGGGGTGAGCCAAGTAGTTTTGAAATCACGCATCCCACCGCAGGTCGACCACCGATGGATCGAAGATTCGACTCTGTAAACCCAGATTGGCACTGAAACGCATCGTGGGCACCAGCGGATCCAACCAACGATCGTATGAACGCGATACGGTTCGCTAGAGCGGCCACCTTCGGCATCAATTCCGAAACTCGAAACCCGGATATGGTTGTCGGTATCGACTGGAACTCGCCACGGATTTCCGAGGGCGCATCCGGTTTGGGATCAATCGTATCGTGCTGGGGTGGGCCTCCATCGAGGTGAATATTAATGACCGATTTTCCTGTCGACCTACCACTGGCGGATGCCTCAGCACGCAACAAGTCGACCAGCGAAATGCCAAGCATCCCCGATCCACCAATCTTCAGCACGTCTCTGCGTGGACGCTTCGCACCGGAAATCGATTGGGTAAGATTCGACATTAGGCTTCATCCGCTGGAGGGTGCAGGAGCGTGCGGGAGGGTGCACGGGCGGAGTCTCAGGTTATCCGATCGAATACCACGAATCCACCAGAGCCCGTGGCGTTCGGTGTGACTTTGTGTCGTAAAGAATTGCTCGGTGAAACGGGTGTCTCCAAAACCGCCAAAACAACGTAAACCTGCGCCACCAATCATAACATCGCATCGCGATTGGTAGATTTGGGTGGTGTGGGCGCCGATGCATCTGCGATTCGCTGGGGAATTGGCTGCACGCCGCGTAATTTCTGCAATATTTCGAGCTTTTCCTACAAAGTCGCGTTTGCTTGTGCCATTGCATACAGACCGGACTAGTTTCGAAACGAAAAATCTTTCTTCCTCCGCCCATTCGTTGAACCAGATGTTGCCCGACAGCCCAGATCAGCACGCGATTTCTGAAGCGTTTCTGAGGCTGTTTACACGCGAACAGTTTCGGATTGCGGGGTTTGTGAGATCGCTTGTGGTCGATCCGGCGGACGCAGTCGACGTGTTGCAGGAAACCAGTTTGGAGTTGTGGCGCAGTTTTCCCCAATACGATCCGAATCGCGATTTTGTGAACTGGGCATTTGGTGTGGCACGTCATCAAGTGCTGAAGCACTACCGCACCAAGCGTCGCGACCGCCTGACGTTTAGTGAAATCATGCTCAGCGAACTTGCTGATGAGACGGCGCAAATATTGTCGGATGAGCAACCGCGTTTTCAGGCACTGCGAGATTGCATCTGTCACCTCACGAAGCGTCAACGCGAACTCATTCGGGACTTCTACGCTAACGGAATGTCTGCTGGTGAGATCGCCAAGCAGTGGGATCGCAATACACACGCGGTCTACAACTCACTTCGCGAAATCAGAAAGCAGTTGCAGAACTGTATCACAATGAGGCTGCGAGAATCATGAATGACGATCTGCGTGAAATGGCGGAAGGGTATCTCAATGGTACCTTATCCGAATCGGAGATGACACAATTAGAGAGCCTTCTCCAGGGCGACGCTGAGTCGAAGCGAGAATTCGCGTCGCACCTAGTGCTTCACGGACAGTTGGGCCTGGTCGCCGAGGAAATACGTGGAACCGAACCTCAATATCTCCCGCTCGTGACGGCCAGTCAGAGAGACGCGTCGCAAGTCAGGCCTGTCACTCTCGCAAAATGGTCCGTCTGGCGGATGCTGGTTGTGACTGCAGTGGCGGCGAGTTTGCTGGGTACCGTTGTCTGGTTTTCAACCAATGGATTTGAATCGGGTAACGCATCGGAGTCCGCTTATGATCTTGCACCGATTCCCATTCGCACTGTCGGTTACGTTGACGTTGACCTGAACCAAACGTTACCCGTGATTGCTGGATCGAACGCATCCAGTGGACGTTTGACGGAAATGCGTACCGACAACGGGACGATCGTGAGCGTTGCTTCAGCGTCTCGCTTCGGATTCGCATCCGAAACCAGCGGACTTTTGTATCGCGGCGAAGTCCTTGTCTCTTCATTGGCGTCAAATAAGCAGTACGCCGTCGAGATGCAAAACATGCGGATCGTGGGACGCAATGCGAAATTTCGAGTGCAACGCAATGATGATGAGCTGACTCGTGTTGAAGCTTTGGACGGACAAGTCGAGATCCAGACTCGTGCTCTCACGCCCCGCCTTTGCTGGTCGTTCGACAGCAACAAAGATTCTGACATGTTGCAGCCTGGGACGCTGCCAGTGTTGCTTGGCGACTATGTAGAACACGTTTCAGGATTGATTGGCTCGGGCGCTCTCGGCTTCACGCGAAGCAGCGGGGCCTACGCAACACTGGTTGGCGGAACTGAGCCGCAGGTCGGAGGCGGTTTATTTTCGATGAGCGGTGGAATGTCGCTCGAAGCAATGATCACTTCCAATTGGGACGGCGCGGATGACAATCACGACGTCATCTTTCGCAAGGAAGACGGGCCGAACCGGATTCTGCTAAGCTTTCAAAATAACAAGAAGTTAGTCAACGATTTTTCCGTACCTAAGGTTCCGCCTGGACCGGTTCTGTCGTTCGGAATCTTCTTACGAGAACTTGGCTACAGCGAACTGGATATGCCGCTGGACGGTATAGATGGTCGCCCAACCGTTGCCCAGATCGCTGACGGTAAACCTCACCTCATCACAGCAACCTACAATAGTTTTTCAGGAATCAAGGCGATTGCGATCGACGGGCAAATTCGATTCGCGCACCAGTTTCCAATCGGGCACTGCATCCAGAGTGGCGGCCCTAAACCAGCGATGATTGGAGGCTGGCGAAAACGCGAGACGTTCAGTGGCGTCATCGATGAACTAACGATTTTTGACTACTCGCTCTCGGGTGAAGAGATTGCCAATCATTACGATTTGTCGCGCCAGCGAAAGCACTGGATTTCCGATTCGCTGGGTGAACACGACAACTGGGAAACAATCCAAGTTTTGGCACCGGGCAACCAGCACGAATTGCAAATTTCCGCACTCAAAGAGAACTTCGAATGATTGGAATTAACCTCTGCTCTCGTTTTGCAAGCCTTCTAGTCGCTTGCGTGACAGTGTGCAATTACGCAGCTCATGCAGCCGCGCCGCGACCCAATGTCGTTTTGATCATTACCGACGACATGGGGTTTTCAGATATCGGTTGCTATGGCGGAGAAATTGATACGCCGAACATTGATGCGTTGGCAAAGCAAGGGATCAAGTTTTCACAGTTCTATAATTGTGGCAAGTGTGAACCGAGTCGCGCGGCGTTGACGACTGGTCACCAGTTCTGGACGCACGACGAGAACGTCGCGGTGCGTCGGGACAGCCCGAACGTTGGCGAGATCATCCAAGCAACCGGCTACCGAACGATGATGGTCGGCAAATGGCACTGTGCCGGTGTACCGTTTGAACGCGGCTTTGACCGTCACTTCGGATTCATGGGCGGCGGAACGAACTTCTTCCTCGGTGACGACTCATTCACTCTTGATGGAAAGCCTTGGCCGGTTCCCCAAGAAGACTTCTATGTGACGACAGCGCTCTCGGATTACGCGGTGAATTTCATTCGAGAAGAACAAGCGGATCACCCCGATCAACCGTTCTTCATGTACCTGGCCTACAACGCGCCGCACTCACCGATCCAGGCACCTGCGGATCACGTCGCCAAGTATCGAGGCAAGTATCTCAAGGGGTGGGATGCGATCAGCAAGGAACGATTCTCGCGTCAGGAGGCGATGGGGCTGGCCGGCCCAGGTTGGCATTTCCCCGACCGGCCCAAGAACATTCCCGCTTGGGATTCACTGGACGAAAAATCTCGTGACTTCGAGGACCTGCGCATGGCGACCTACGCCGCCATGGTTGATTGCGTTGATCAAGGCGTGGGGCGTTTGACGCGCACTCTGGAGGAACTCGGTATCGCTGAAAATACGCTCGTGATTTTCATGAACGATAATGGAGCAAGCCCGAATGATCGCGTTCGCCGTGGAAACTTTGGCGAGCCACAGACAACGTGGAACGTTGGCGTCGGCTGGGCTCACTCATCCAATACTCCATTGAAATACTACAAGCGAACCCAGCACAGCGGCGGCGTCACGACTCCGTTCATCGCTCACTGGCCCAATGGCATCAAGCCGCAAACTGAGTTCATCGATCAACCGCTTCATATCACAGATGTCCTGCCGACGCTAATGGACGTCACGGGCGCTGCGTATCCCGACTCCTTCGGTGGCAAACAACATCCGCCACTTCCGGGACGCTCATTCGCCAAAGTGCTCACCGAAGGAGAGACGCTTCCTCCCAAGACGCTGTACTTTTCGCTATTCAATAACATGGCGATTGTTGACAACGGATGGCGTTTGGTAACAGCGTATGACCAGCAATGGCAACTCTACGATCTAACGAACGATCGCACTGAAACTCGGGACGTGGCGGGTTCACACCCGGAGCGTCTGCAAGAGATGCTGGAGTTACAAAATTCGTTTGAACAACGCTCCGAAGTTCGACTGCGACTCAAAGGCGGCGAGCGTGAACCCGAGTATGCACCGATCTACAAATCTGATGGCAAAATCGGACCGGGCGCCCGCGAGAATGTCTCCGATGAGAAAGCGTCAATGGCGCGTGCCAAGCTTCGCTCGCAAGGCATCCCATTGAACAGTGAGAAAAAGAACTAATCATCCATGGAACGCATCTATCGTCGCGATACCGATTCACGGAAACAATATGCACCAAAGCTTATACTGCCTTGCGTTCACGGCACTTTTGACACTAATTGCAAGTCAATCGCCGTTGTCAGCGGTCGAAACGCAGCGACCCAACATCGTGCTCATTTATGCTGACGACATCGGTTACGGTGATGTCGGTTGCTATGGAGCGACGAAGGTCTCGACTCCCAATATCGATCGACTAGCTATCGAGGGACTACGATTCACTGATGCACACTGTGTTGCTTCGATTTGCACTCCGTCACGCTATTCATTACTCACGGGTGAGTACGCGTTTCGCAAGCAGGGTACCGGTATCGCTTCGGGCATCCGAGGTTTGCTGATCGACACCGATAGTGACACGTTGCCCTTGATGCTTCAGCGTGCTGGGTACAAGACTGGAATCGTCGGTAAGTGGCATCTCGGGTTGGGTACTGAGCCGACCGACTACAACAAACCGATCAAGCCGGGGCCGAACGAAGTTGGGTTTGACTATGCGTGGATCATGCCTGCGACGGGCGATCGAGTGCCCTGCGTCTGGGTCGAGAATGATCATGTCGTTAATCTCGATCCCGCCGATCCCATCAAAATCAATTTTCGCGTGAAGCGAGGTACGCCAGATTCATTCCTGATGGGCGTTCCGAGAATCGGGCAGCAGATCGGTGGAAAGTCAGCGTTGTGGGACGACGAGAATCTGTCGACCAAGATCGTCGAAAAGAGCTGTGAGTTTTTGGAAAAGCACAAAGATGCACACTTCTTCCTCGAAGTTTCCACTCACAACATCCACGTTCCTCGCGTGCCGAATCCAAGATTCGTTGGCCAAAGTGAGTGCGGACCGCGCGGCGATACGATCGTCGAACTCGATTGGATGGTTGGTGAAGTGCTGGACAAACTGGATTCATTGGGATCAGCCGACGAAACACTCGTGATCTTCACCAGTGATAACGGTGGCATCCTCGACAATAACGGTCCTGATAAAGTTCACGGTGTTGGCGACCCCGACGCAACCAATGGCCACAAACCCAATGGCGTCCTGCGTGGATTCAAGTACGACGTTTGGGAAGGTGGCACGCGAGTCCCCATGATCGTTCGCTGGCCTGGGAAGGTAGAACCTGGTGAGTCCAACGCTCTCGTCAGCCAAGTCGACTACCTAGCGAGCTTTGCCGCTCTCACGAACCAGAAGATTGCAGATGGTCAAGCACCAGACAGTGAAGATCATCTCGCGGCTTTGATCGGTGCTGATCCGGTCGGACGCAGCTCACTCATCGAACAGAAAACACGCACAGAGTGACCTGCATCACGAAATGAATTCGGTTTAAAAAGCCCCACACGATTCGCAAAACCAAATGAAACGTACGATTGCCTTCTTTTTGCTATTCTGTACGCTCCAACTTGCGTTGTACTCAACAGCCACATATGCGGAATCACCTCTACCAGGATCCGATGGAGAATCACAACATCGTGGCACAAATGGACCGGCAAGTCGAAGTGGAGGAAATGCGACGACTACTCGCAGAGAATCAAAAAATGGCTGCATCGGCGAAGGTCGCCAAACCAAGTCCACCACGTTCGTCAAAAGACGCCGACCCGAATGAGTAACTTCTTTTCGCCGAAAGCATAGGCGATGCTCTATCCAAATCGTTCCGTCCAATCGACATCACGCCCAATCGACTCATGAAACGACTTCTCGCTCTCTACATTTGTTTGACAGCCCTTCCAATCAGTGTCGCTGCCGCTGAGACGAAACCCAACATTGTGTTTGTGCTCGTCGATGACCAACGCAACACATCGCTCGGCTGTGCGGGACATCCGCAAATAAAAACTCCCGTCATTGATGAACTGGCACGGCAAGGCCTTCGTTTCGAAAACGCGTTTGTGCAAACGCCGATTTGCATGGCGAGCCGCGCGAATTTGTTTACCGGGCTGACGACCACATCGAGTGGCTACCATGCCAATCCGAGCACACCGGTGCGTCACGAAGATCTTGAGACGAGTTTCCCGACCCTGCTTCGCAATGCCGGCTATCACACTGCGTTCTATGGCAAACAGCATGTAAATTGGGAAAAAGGCGTCGATGGCATGAAGGCAATGTTCGACGATCATGAGGTGCTGCATCGCAAGCCCTATTTAAAAACCATGCCAGACGGAAGTTTACGCCATGTCGATGAAATCATCGGCGACAAATCCGTCGCGTTCGTCGAGTCTCAGTCTGCTAAAGATCCATTTTTTCTCTACATGAGTTTTAATATTTCGCATGCGGAGGATGGAGATCGTCGGCCTGGATTCCATTTTCAATGGCCAGCTGCTGAGGATGGACTGTTCGAGGACATCGAACCCAATCGCCCCAATCTTGACGATCCGAAATACTACGCGGCGACGCCTGAGTTTCTCAAAACTACGATCAATCGAGATCGTTACTTCTGGCGTTGGGATACACCCGAAAAGTATCGCGTCAACATGCGGGCGCTTTACAGGATGCTTGCTGGCATGGACCGCATTGTCGGGCGTGTCATGGAGACGCTTCAGGCGAAGGGCATGGCCGAGAACACTGTGATCGTGTACTCCGCGGACAACGGCTACTTCATGGGTGATCGTGGATTCGCCGGGAAGTGGTCGCACTACGATCAGTCTCTTCATGTGCCGTTGATCATTTATGATCCGCGCGTGAAGCCTGAACAACGTGGACGAGTCATCGACGAAACCGTGATGAGTCTTGATATCCCAGCAACCATTCTCGATTTGGGGGGAGTGCAGGTTCCGAATAAGTATCAAGGCGAGTCCCTAATACCTTTTCTGACTGGGGAACTGCCGCAGAACTGGCGGACAGACTTTTTCTGCGAACACCATTCTGGCCAACACGGTCAAATCGCTCATTGGTTCGGCGTTCGCGACAATCGCTATACCTACGCCAACTACTACGACGATGGCGCGGAACTTCTCTACGACCGAGAGACCGACCCCACCGAGTTGGTCGATGTGGCGGGAGATCCAAAATACAAAGCAGTGCTCGAGCGATTGCGGCAAAAGAGCTTTGACTACAAGCGGGACTACACACGATCCAGTCGCGGAGAATTGAAATGAATCAGTGCGAAGCGAGTACGCGAACAGATTCAAAGTGGAGTTGCATCGTACCGATCCCGCTTGTGCTGATTGTCACCGCGGCATTGATCCATGGGGGATCGCGTTGGAGGAGTTCGGTGCCGACGGTCTGGTGCGTAATCAGATCTTGCGCAAGGAATTGGTCGGCGGAAGGTGCCAGAACTCAACGGAAAAACAGTTGCTTTTTCGTGCGTCAAGAATCCAAACCCGAGAATTAATGGCGTGCTGAAGGTCGATGTGAATCATCCGCATCATTTTGTGTTTGCCGACGGTACGCGATTTTTCATGCAGGCGTACGAGTACGATTGGCTGTGGGCGATTGACATGAAAGATCCAGGCATACCGACGGTCAAACAATCGCTCGATTTGCTGGCTCGGCACGGATTCAACTACGTCATGCTTAATATCAGCGCGGTTCAATCGCGTTGACGACGAACAAGGGGATCACGAGTTGGCCGGAGGTGCTGGCCGGAGACGAGGTACTGGCCGGGGCGATCCTGGACCGTCTGCTGCACAGTGCGACGGTGTTGAACATCCAGGGCCGCAGTTATCGACTGCGAGACCTGGAAGCGAGCGTCGGTAGCGTTTCGCCAGCGGTAGCATAACGACCTCGCGCGAGTTGCTTTTTATCGATTCGCTGCGCTCATCGACAAAAAGCTAACAACTCACACCCCTTCCGGGGAGAAGGAAAAGAACCCGAATCGTAACAGTTCAGGTTCGCTAACTTCGTAAAAGTTCGGGTTCACTGACAATAATGCGGGCTCAAGTGACCACGTGCTGACGGAGCATGTATGCCTTGCACTGATCCCGGTGAACCTTGAGTCTCGCGATAAGTGCTGATTTTCCAAGTGAATCCATTGCTTGCATGTTGTTTAGCTGGACAGCATCCCTCATCATCTTTCGATCTTCGAGAGATTCGCTAAACTCTAGCCGAGAAAACTTTTAACGTTTTGTTGGAGTTCGGATCGGATGGCGTCAAAAAAACGCAAAGGCAAGTCTGCAAAACCACCAAAACGACGCAAACCTTCGCCACCAGCATCCCGCGACCCAGATCGCTTGAAGCGGCGAGTGTCGCGAGTTCGGCCGCTTGCTTGGGCGGATGAGACACCCGAAGACGTAGCGGTATTTGACGACACCGTGCTGGCTCGACTTGCGCCCGAGGTAGCGGCTGAAGTTTCGCTTGTCCGTCAGTCTCTGGAATTAGTCTCGGACTCCTTCGGCAACGAAGCCAACAACCAGCTCGCCTCGATTTCCCGCCGAAGTCCAATGAGCGAGTGGCGACTTTTCATTCGGGGTTTGGTCCATTGGTATGAAAATCGGATTGATGACGCCCGTGAGAGCTGGAACCGTTTAGATACCCAGCGACGCCCCAGTCGTATTGCTCGTGCGTTGATCGCCTCAGAACGCAGCGACCTGCAAACGCACCTCGATGCCGCATCAACCAGCACACTGGGTCAAGAAGCCCAATCGCTCGGTTGGGACAATGAGATATTGTCTGCCGCCAAGCTGGTACGCCAAGTGCGTGTGGATCGACCAGCAATCGTCGAAGCCATACGCGAGACGAGCCGACGAGAACGGATGCCAGCGGAATTAGCGAGTCTTTGTTTGCTCGGTCCAGAACGTTTGGACTGGGTAATTGAGTTTTGCGCCGAACATCGACAACTCGAACCTCAACTGGTGAAGGCGATCGAGCAGGCGGCATTGGATCGAGTGACGAAACAACCGTTCGACGACCTTCATCAGCTTGCGACTGCCAAGTTGTCGGGACCAACTCATGATCCAAAGCACTTGCTCAATCAATCGTTCTACCATCGAAAGTTTAGCGGCGGTGAAGTTCGATCGGCTTCTTTTATGGAGCAATACCTAACCAAAAGCCTTCCGAATAACACTCAAATATCGTCTCAATTAAAAGCTGCGATCCAATGTGAATTATTTCTTGAGGAAGCGCGTCGCGAGGCACAACCAGCGCCAAACCTGGGCATATTTTCGCGTTTCATGTCGCCACCAGTGAATGACAAGCAGGTTGCCAAGCTTTACCTGAAAGCGTTAGCCGTCTATCCGGCGCACACAGTGGCCCATCGTGAATACGTCGAATGGATATTAGAACACCTTGATAGTGAGAACAAACGTAATTCCCAACGCGAGACGTTCGAGGCATTGCTGCTTCCTGCGATGCGGGCTTGGTCCGAAGGTCTACCCGATGAGATCGAGCCGCGGCTGTGGTTAGTCGACCACTATCTCGAGAATGAGGAACTCGAAGCGGCGCAGCCCCATGTGAAGTGGCTATCCGGTTCGCGACACGCCGATCCTCGAGTGCGAGCGACGCCATGGAAGTGGGAATTACTGGAAGCAATGCGGATGTGTCGGCGCAAGTCATGGGTCGCCGGTGCAATCGACCGACTCGACGCCGCCGAGAGAATCTGGCCGAACTGGCTCTCCAAAGATTGGTTGCCGTACTTTCGCGCCGCGATACTCTTGCGCCAAGGCGAGCTCGATTCATTCAACACGGCTCGGCGAGAGATTCGTTCACAGCGAGAGGCATCGGGTCGACCCGTGGATAAATTGTCGGATGCTGTGATGATGCTTGGTGCCGCGCAGCACATGCGAGTACCGGCCGCTGACCTCAAAACGCTGCGTGCGCCTGTGGATGAGGCAGTGAAGCAAGTGGACCAACTCGAAGATGCCGAGTTGATTCACGCGGCAAGTTTCTTTTGGGACATGCATCGATCGAACTTGGCTTACCCCGCTTACCGGATGCATGGTGGCAAGTTCGCGAAGGAATTATTTGACCGATTCAAGTCGCTGCGTAAAGGCGACTTCAACGGATTGATGGAGCGAAGCGAGTTTCGTGACGCTGTGTTTTGGTTGGCTGAGCGTCGGTCCTTTGGAGACGGGTATGAGTACAAACCACCGGTAAATCTCTTGCGCCAAGCGACAGACTTAACCAAGTCTGTGGTCGCGGTCGCGTCCATCTTGCGCAATAACTCCTTTTCTCGATTCCGCCTTCGGGACCATCTTTCCGACATCGAGTTCCTGCGAAAAGCCGCCGCAATGGAACAAGATCCCTACTACCGATTTTGGTTTGGTTCCCTTGCTGAACGCGCCGATGCAGCAGTCGCAGCGAGCGCTGCTCGCAACGCTGGGCTCAACTCATTTGATCCGTTCGGATGGATGGACAACGATGATGATGATGACGAAGAAGACGATGAGGAAGACGACGACTATGAATGCGACTGCCCCGCGTGTCGGGCGGAACGTGGCGAGATAGTCGTTGGCGCGATGGATGACGAGGATGATTTCACTCCGAATATCGAACCGCCCAAACCATCGATGCCCCGTATTGACCCTGCTTCGGATCCTGATTTCAAACGAAATCGCCCCAAAGACCCTATGGGCAAACAACGAAAGAAGAATCGCCGATGAGTAATGAAGCGGGATCGATCCAGCACGATGATCCGTTGAAAGTTCTCGGGTTACCACGTCATGCGAGCGAACAAGAGGTGCGTCGACGGTACCTTGAGCTCGTTCGCCAGTATCCTCCTGAGCGTGATCCGTTGCGGTTTCAACAAATCCATGCGGCCTACAAGGCTGCCGAGGATCCTCTCTTGCTTGCCAAGTGTTTACTTACAAGTGATGACAGTCCACCAAGAGAATGGAACGAAATCATTAATGAACAGAAAGCAATCGCACCACGATTGGGTGTCAGTGTCCTGCTGAGCCTCGGCAATCGCCCATCGTCGCTGGTGCAAGCAAGTACATTGCCGTCGGAAACGAGCGAGGCACCGAATGAGTGAGCCAAGGTACTCGAGTGAATCGCACTTGGACCCGTCCGACGTCGACGACGACGTTTTGGAAGTAGAAGCCGAACCTCAGTTCGGCCTTGTTGACGTCATCGAAGCCTTCACCGCAATGCGTCAAGAATGGCGAACGCAATCCCGCGAAACTCGTGAATTGAGTCAATCGCTCGAAACGACAACGACCGTGATTGCGGATTTGGAGAAGCGATTGTTCGCAGCTGCAGGAAAAATCCAAGAAGCAGCCACGGAAGCGACAAGCGATGACGCCTCTCGACGATTGGCGGAAACGATTGCTGAGATTGACCTACATGTCGTGCGTGCGATTCGTGCTGTCACTCGGTCGTCCAACACGACATCTTCATTCGACGCGTCAACGTTGCATTCGGATCTCGCTCGCGACATGCAATCACTCGGTGCAATCGGACGCTGGTTTGCTCGTCCTTTGCTACGCAAATTCGAATCCACCATCAAACATTGGTCGAATGCCCAGGCGGCTGCGCGCCCTGACGACCCGGTCTTTCTTGGGCTGGAGATGCTCGTCGACCGCGTCGAACGCTTGATGACAGATCAACACATCTCGCGCATCGAGACTGTTGGACTCCTCTTCGATGGCGAGACCATGAACGCTCTTGAAGCGATCGACGCGGGCCAACCCAACGGCACTGTCGTCGAGCAGCTCTCGCCAGCTTATGTTTGGCGTGGTCGGGTGCTCAAGTACGCACAAGTTCGTATATCAAAGTAAAAACAGAGAGAAACTGAAGCGATGACAGACAAATACGAATCAGAATCAACGTCTGCCGATCTTCCGAATGCCAATGGCCCGGTCCGAGGCGCAATTGTTGGGATCGACCTTGGGACGACCAATAGTGTCGTCGCAGCGGTCGTGGACGGACGAGTTGAGGTCCTCGTCGAAGACGGCCAGTCACTGTTACCGTCGGTTGTTGGATTGGATCCCTCTGGAAAGCTGATCACAGGCACGATCGCTCGCAATCAACAGATCGCGTTTCCTGATCGCACGATCGTTTCAGTCAAGCGACAAATGGGAGCCATGACCAAATTGTCGCTCGGTGACCAGGAATTCACGCCACCGGAGATCAGTGCCATGATTCTGAGGCGGCTGCGCGAGCGTGCGAGTGTCAAGTTGGGTGAAGCCGTCTCGCGTGCCGTGATCACGGTGCCAGCGTTCTTTGATGAGAATCAACGTCAAGCGACACGCGAAGCCGGCGAGTTGGCAGGATTTAAGGTGGAGCGAATTATCAACGAACCGACTGCGGCGGCGCTCGTTTACCACGCCGGCACTTCGGAGCGAATGCACTTGGTGGTTTATGACTTTGGCGGCGGGACGTTTGACGTTTCGATCGTGCGTATGGAATCCGGCGTCGTCGAGGTACTCAGCAGCAAGGGTGATACGCGACTCGGTGGCGATGATCTTGATGCGCTCTTGATGAAACATGTTGCGGATAGTTTCCAACAACAATACGAAATCGATTTGCGCAAATCGGCTTCGACACGCTGGCGGTTGTTGCAGGCGTGTGAACGTGCGAAGTGTCAACTTTCGACGGACCAAACCGTTTGCTTGCGAGAAGAGTTCATCACCGAGAAAGATGGCCAGCCACTAAATTTGGATATCACGGTGACTCGTGATCAATATGAAACCTTGATCCGCCCGCTCGTTGACCGCACGATTGAGTGTGTTGACGAAGCGTTGCGCGACGCCAAGCTAAATATCAACCAAATTGACGATCTTGTCCTTGTCGGTGGGTCCACGCGAACGCCGCTTGTGATCGAGCGACTGCGAGAAGAATTTTTGCGAGAACCGAGTCGCGCCGTCGACCCTGATTTGGCCGTAGCGTTGGGCGCGGCGACACAGGCTGCGATGTTCAATGGACTCGCCGTTGGTCCCGTACTCGTTGACGTCACTGCGCACACGCTCGGGATTGAAGTGCTTGATCATTTCGATTTCCAAGGCAAGCGTCTTGTGTTCTCGCCGATTATCCATCGCGGCACACCGCTGCCGGCTCGCTATGAAGAAGCGTACCGAGCGGTCCATGACAATCAGGACGCTGCGGAGATCCATGTGCTACAGGGCGAACATGAAGACATCCAACGCAATCAGTCGATCGGCAAGTTCAAACTCGAGCTGGATGGAGCGAGCGGCGATCGCGCCAAGGTGGTTGTCCGATTCGAATTGACACTCGATGGCACATTACAAGTGACCGCATCCCAGCCTGCGACAGGTAAGTCAAATGTTCTTAAAATCGACAACGCAATGTCGCGGTTCCGCGCTGAGGGTCGCGCATCTGCGGTAACTCGTTTGGAAGAATTGTTCGATAGCAGCGACGAGATCGACAATCGCCCAGCCAAGCGTTCCGCCGAAACCGGTCACAGGTCATGGGAGACACTCCATTGGCCTTCCGATGCAGAGGCGACGGTACAGCCGCCCAAAATGGCGACCGGCAAGAGCGTGCTCGCCGAAAGCATGCTCGCCAATGCACGCAAAACGCTGGGTAAGCTCGAAGGCGACGACGCCGACGAGATCCGCGACTTAATCAACAAGCTCGAAGCCGCGTTACCAGGCGGCGACCAATCCTTAATTGGCGAGATCTGTGCCGAACTCGATGACGTTTTGTTTTATGTCCAGTGACCCCAGCAAAGTATTGCCAGCCGAATCAAGATTCCAGTGTCCAGCGTGTCGAGCCAAGCAGCCGCTACAAGATGCCTGCCGACGCTGCGGCGCGGACCTGCAACTTCTAGCTCAAGCTCAACGAAGAGTCGCGTGGTTGATTCAAAAGCGTCAAACCGCAATTGCCAGCGCTAACTTGGATCAGGCCATGAAATACGAACGCGAACTGCGTTTGTTGAAGCCGAGTGAGAACTCGCGGTGCTGATGCACCGGTGCTCTTGGGCTTGACGGGCGAGACACCTTTACTTGACTGCTTCGCCGTCGATTTTGAAGATGGCAAAGTGCCCGCTGCCGTCGGGATAGGCATACTCTTGGACTTTGAACTTGCCTTCGACGGTCACGGGGCGTGTGACAAAGTCCGTCGTCTTGCCGGGCACCATTTCGATGATGACGCAATCGTAGAGTGCCGCACCGGGTCCGAAGCAACACTCTTGGTTGTCGCGGACAAGGACGAATTGTTCAATATCGGTCTCTTTGAACAATGTCGCAGGCAAGATATAGCCTCGCAACTTGACTTTGCGACCACCGAGACTCTCGACGGACTTGGGTATCAATTCGCGTTTGAACTTGTCGCCCTTTTCGATATCGAACTTCAAATCGTCGAATGTGATTTCGCCCTTGGCCAAGTTTGCTTCGCTGCTGCGTTTGGTTTCAACTGTTGCCGGCGCATCCGATTTACTGTCGGTTGTTTTCGCAACCACACCGCGTGGTGATTGAGCGATTGCATGTGTGCCGTTGAAACTGAACACAAGAGCAACAAGGGCAAGTTGGCGATACACGACGGCTCTCTAGTGATGGAAGGCGAACTAACGGATCTGATCGACACGCATCCGATAGAAGACGGAGTTCTCAAAATCCGTCACGATTTGCGGCGCGCGATTCACAGTAAACTTTCCGGCAAGTTTGATCTTGGTCATCCCAGCCTTGATCGTTTGACCGCCGGTGAGAGTGACTTCGATCATATCCGACGAACGTGGCTGGCCACCAAAACAACAGGTGCCTAAATCGGGAACCATAATGAATTGACGAAGCACACCACTTCCGGATGACGGATGGATATAGCCTTTCAAAAAGATGTCGGCTCCGTCAATGGCGATCGACTTTTCGGTCGGCATATCCGGAAGCGCTGGATCTTGCTGCAGTTCATAAAATTGGACTCGCTCGTAGCCTGCGGGAACCTCGGTCATGTAGATGTAAACGTGACCGATCAAGCCGCCGACCAAGAGCAATGCATTGGCGATGAAACCGACGACGGCAATCGATTTGCCGCTGAACTCATTCGCGTAACGCGTCGTCGCACGCCAACCGACAACGGCGGCCAACATTCCAACGATGGTCAGCACCAACATGGGGGCGAACGTTTGCAGCAGTCCAGGAATCGCCAGCACAAAAAAAATCAGTGAAGCGATCGCAGCCCGGCTCACCGCTCGATACGGAAAGTCGACCGCTTCGTCGGTCGTGGACATTACGGCAGAAGCACTCATGTGCGGAACACTCAACGAATTGATGAAGATCGATCTAGCTAGGTGACCGCGACGCCTGTTTGCCACCGGTCAGCAGCAAGAATTGGACGATCATCACGGTACACAACAACATCGCTAGTACGTTTGCCAGCCGCCAAGGGTTCATTAGCATGATCGCGGGCGCGGGCGAGGCGGGAATTGCTAGCGGTGAGCTGTTGGCTGAGGGTTGGTCCGTTTTCAGAGGGGTCGCCACCACAGGAGCAGCCGCGTTCGCCAGGCTGAGTTTCGATCGACGCGAGCTAGATTTGTCGATCTCAGCGAATTGATGCGTCTTGGGACGTTGGATGGATGAGCTGGACGGGATGGCTTCCTTTGCGGGAACTGGGATCGCGAAGAACGTGTTTGCACGTCGCACGCTTTCTGGATCCACTTCCTCGAGCTTCTTGATGGCCGTCTTGGCTTCGGGCAACGGGCATGCGCGCAAGTAGTTCACAACAGGCACTCGCACCCAATTGTTGTTGCTATCGGCTTTAATGAACAACTCGGTCAAGCGATCGATTTGCGTCCAGTCGTTCCAACGTGCCAAGTCAGGAATCACAAGATCCGCCAAATCCGGTCGATCGAGTACATGGTGCAGCGATTCAACAAGGGCACTTCGCGGGATCACGTTGCCTTCGGTGCCGTGGAATCGGACGGCCATAATGGCTGCGTAA
Source organism: Pirellulaceae bacterium (assembly GCA_041739875.1). Lineage (GTDB taxonomy): Bacteria > Planctomycetota > Planctomycetia > Pirellulales > Pirellulaceae > JBBSJZ01. Next base: position 5,072 of record JBGSNA010000062.1, on the reverse strand, counting down.
GTGTCAGCATAAGGCGCCTGTTGATTGTTCAAGAACAACTCATTGACGAGCGGCAGACCTTTTTCGCCCGCGAGCGTTAAGTAACACGCGATCAGCGCATCCAAGCCGCCGCGAGTACTTTTTTGTGTACTGCGGAGCATTTGCTCGAGCATAGCGACATCCACTTCGGTACCGCATACGCCGAGCATCGTCAGGTACAAGCGTTTTCGGTCCGTCGACATTTCTGGGTCTTTGATCCACTCGACCAATTTGTCGTGGTCCATCTTGGACTTCATGGATTGAATGACGGGGTAGGGAGTGATTGCGAACTCGTCGTATGCATCACGTGAAAGCATCGAATCGGGATCTTGAAGGTAATCATAGTGAAACTTGAGTCGTTCCAATGGATCATCCGGGAGCTGAGTGATCTTGATGACATAGGCTTCAGCGGCCTCGGAAAGTGGCAAACACGACCACTGCATGTTCGGTGGATCGACGCCTGAGAGCATGAAGCGGCGGCCGACTTCGACTTCGCCGTAGTAGATGGCTTGAACACTCTCGCCAACGCTAACGAGCGAATCGCCTTTGAGGATCTTTTCGATCTTCATCTCGATTTCGCCAGTGTCGGGATTGCGTGTCGCTCCGCTCTGTGCGGCGGAGGCGATAACGACAGCGTCCATCGCCGCCATTTCTTGCCGAAGCGTTTGGGAGACGGCACTACAGAACGGGCAAGCGTTGGCCGTGCGACCGAAGCTGCCGGTGATGGCTGCGAAAATGAGCAGAAACGAAACAGGACGTTGGAATGACATTCCAGATATCTCGGCGAGTAAGAACATGTTGGTGCGGGTTAGTAACAGCCGCAGACCACTCACGTTTGTCGGGCTAGTCTCGTGAACTTTCGTTAATCATAGGTGCTTCAGGGTGTCTAGGAGAAGAGATTCATTCGATACGGACGAACTTGAGGGAATCTTTTCTACCAGATTTCTGTGCACGATCGACTCAACCGGCCCTGCCAAATCTGCCGATAGTGACGATAGCCCGACACGTCGGGGCTTCAAAAGAACAATTGTACCCAGACACAAACCGCGCCCGACATTCGCGAAAACGCGTCGTCGACCGGTGCTTTCGAGGGGGAAGCAGCCATGCTCCGTCAAATTTTCATTGCCGTTCTGCTGTTAGGCAGCCTGGGCGTGGTCACTCAAACGGCCTCCGCCGACCAGCGAGCTTACGGACGCACCTGGGGTGGTGAGTCCGACTATCGCGACTGGAACCGCTTCTACCACTACCCGTATGTTTACTACCCGCAAAATTTCTACGGCCAGGAGTATTTCCAAAGCAGCGATAGCTTGTATCACCGCTATCCGGCTGAAATGCGAATCCCGGTTTACAACAAACAGTGGCACAACATGTACCCAAGCAATCGCCGGTACCACTCGGGCCACCATTTCATGCTTGACGTGTTCTAATCGGCCCGTGTTCATCAACTCGTGCTAATCGAGCGGTGCTAGGGTGATTATGCTGGGTGGCAGTCCCTCGGAACTGTTTCACGTTCATTCCCGTGCCCCACCGTTACCGTGCCAGCCGAACCCGTGCCAGCCGAACCCAACGCGAAACAATCGACGCGACGTGGCGTCGTCCGATTGTTGGAGTCGGCCGATGCGCCGTTGTGGATGATCACAGCTGCTCGCAGAATCGGCTATGTATCGCCCGCTGCGGCAACTTGGCTTGGCATCGACGTCGACTCGCTTGTCGGTCGCCCTTGCTCGAGCGGCGTAAGCGCCGGCACAGATCCACTCGACCAGCTCGCCGCTTCGCTTTCGCCGCCCGCTGGATTAGGGTCCGCCGGCTCATTGGTGATGCGAGTTCAACCCATGCAAGTCGGTCCAGCAGCGGTCGCAGACCGAGATGTGTTGTTCACACGTGTCGGCAATGACTCCAAAGCAATCACGATCGCTGTCGTCGGGGAATTTTCTCGCTCGAAGACTGAGTCGCAGTTGGCCGACTCGAATATTGCCGACGCGAGTATTGCTCAATCGATTGCCATCCGCCAACAACTCGATACGTGGCGGAAACGTCAAGCCTCGCTTGCCGTGACGGTCTCGGCGGGTAAATCGCAAGCGGCAAAGCGGCTTCGCGCACGGCTTGAGCTTGTTGTCCGCGTGCGTTGTCACGTGGGTCTGTTTGGTCCAACCGGTTGTGGTGCGGAGTCGATCGCGACTCGCATGCACTCGATTTCTGCGCCAGGCGAATCGTTGCTTGTTGTGGACGGGCCGCTTATGGATGCGGAGTTACTCGAAGCGACCATCGCGCCAGCGATTCATACGATCACGGAATCCAATACATCCCACGCGTCGCTGCTCGTTCGCTCGCTCGACGAGATGCCGATGGAAGCCCAGTTGCGTTTGGCGGATGTGATCGGTGGCGCCGGCGGTCGATTGCGGTTGATCGGACTGTGTGGCACACAGCCGAAGTTGTTTCGCGAACCGATCAGCACATCGGACACGGACTCTCTAGATTTTCTCCCGAGCATGGATGTGACGCCTCGCGTGGTCGAACCCAGGCTAGCGGAGTTTCTGAGTGTGATGCACATTGCCATGGAACCTTTGCGAAGTCGCGTCGAGGACCTGCCACTGCTCGCTGCGGCGCTCGTTGACTCGCGACACGCCGCTGGCGAAGGACCAGCCGAGCGACTCAGCCGAGCGGCACTTGACGCACTCGTCACGTATCCATGGCCAGGAGACTTTGCGGAACTCGACGCAGCCATCCGACACGCTGTACGATCGACACGTGGCGACATCATCTTGCCCGAACACCTTCCGCTCGCGATTCGCTCGTACCGCCAGAGTGAATCGCCCAAGCAAGAATCGCCCCTCGTTGCTCTGGACGATGCTGTCAGTCGATATGAATGGCGATTGATCCAAGATGCACTCGCCGCTACGGACGGCAACCGTGCCGAAGCGGCGCGACGACTTGGCGTAAGCCGGGCTCGATTGCTGAGAAAGATTGACGAAGCCAAGCTCGATCCATCCGAGGATGAACCGTGATCGAAGGCTCGAAAACGCCTCGCCATCACTGGATCGTTTGCGAATCCGGCAACCGATGGCGTCAATGCGTGCTACGGTTGGTGCCCGAGTGGCTTGGCAAAGACGACTCACTGGCGGTCAAAAACGTACTTGCCGGCGACGTGCTGGCATCAACGTTGCGGCTGCCCAAGGGTGTGTTGCTATGGGAACTCGACGCATTGTCCGCGTTGCGAGTTATTCAAGCGATTGCATCCTTGTCCGTCGATCGAGACCGGTGGTTACAAATTGTCGCAGTTTCCTCCATATCGGCTAAAGTTCATTTGGCAACGCGTGATCTTTGTGCACTCTCCGAGATGGGCATAGCCGCCGTGATCCAGCAGCCTGAGGAGCTACCGCGGTTGGGAAGGATGATTTCAGGGCACTTCGCAGGCACCCATCGGCTTCTACACTAGGGGTTCTCACAGACAAGGGTTGGATGTGCGGATTGCGATTTACGCCGATTTGTATCTGCGCCGATTGTGATTTGCGTCGAACCATGACCCTACCTTCCCTCCCACGCTAGCGGCCCCATGTCCAGCATCACTGTCGAAACCGTCCAACAATCCATTACCAATCATCCTGATCCCGAGACTGGGCGGCCACTTGGTTCGATGGGACAGATCAAGGACGTCACCGTCGATGGTTCCAATGTTCGTGTCGTACTTGGATTGACGACTCACTCGCTCGCGATTGCAGACGAAGTCGTTGACGTACTGACGTCGAAAATTGTAGCTGCCGCACCAGGCAGCCAAGTCATGATCGAGGTTGTCGATCACGATCGACCGCCCGCCCGTCTTGGACAAAGCGGATTGCGAATCAAGAGCGTCATCGTCGTCGGCAGCGGTAAAGGCGGCGTCGGCAAGAGCACCGTGGCGGCCTCGATCGCGCTGACGCTGCGTCGCTTTGGTTCTAAAGTCGGCTTGATGGATGCTGATGTGTACGGCCCAAGCATCCCACAGCTGTTGGGATTATCCGGACGTCCAGCGATCACCGAAGCAAAAAAGATCGAACCGATTCGATTGGGGGAAACGCTGCCTGTGATCTCAATGGGCTTTCTCGTCGAACGTGACCAGGCTGTGATTTGGCGAGGCCCGATGCTTCACGGCAGCATCACCCAGTTCCTCAACGACACCGATTGGGGCGACTTGGATTATCTAATCATCGACATGCCACCAGGCACGGGTGACGTCGCGTTGACGCTTTCACAAGCGGTACCACTGGCGGGCAGCGTCGTCGTTTGCACACCCCAGGAAGTCGCCTTGTTGGACGCGATTAAGGCGATCAGCATGTTTCGCAAGGTCAACATTCCGATTCTTGGCATGGTTGAGAACATGAGCGGCTTTACTTGTCCAGGTTGCAGCAAGACGTATGACATTTTCGGCCGCGGCGGTGCCCGAGACAAAGCGGAGGAGCTTGATGTTCCGTTCTTGGGCGCCCTTCCGATCAACATCGACTTGCGAGTTGCGGGAGACGAAGGTCGATTGGCGACCGAGATCGACACCAACGTCGCTGCGCGAGCTCCGATGGAGGCTGTTGCCAAGGCGATTGTGCGGTCGCTAGCCGCCCGCAGTGCCGCTAGCCCGCCAAAACCAAGCTTGCCGACCCTTTAGCAGGGGAACCAGTGGCGTTTTCGCCGTCAATTCCGCCACAACGTACTGTCGTGGCGCCGAGAGGATGTCGTTCGAGTGGATGCGATCCAACGAAAAGAGCCACGTCAGACACAAGATCTAACGCGGCTCTTGGCTTTTTCACCTGAACAAAACCGAGGTTTTGTTCGACAAGAGAGAAGCAGAGGTTGAACTCTACGCCTTCTTTGTAGCTTTCTTCTTAGCAGCCTTCTTCTTTGGAGCTGCCTTCTTCTTAGCAGCCTTCTTCTTTGGAGCTGCTGCAGCCTTCTTCGTCACCTTCTTCTTGGCGACCTTCTTCTTTGGAGCAGCCTTTTTGGTTGCTGCCTTCTTCGTTGCTTTCTTCTTGGCCATGTTCTTCCTCCGCGAGAAAGTTTTGTCAGCGAGTCATTGTGACTTCTCGAAA
>JBGSNA010000053.1:0-4076 GCA_041739875.1 Pirellulaceae bacterium | reverse complement strand
CGGCATTGGTGCGCTCGGATCGAACAGCATCACCATCGGCGGCACCGTGCCGGGCGGCAGATAATACAGATCGCTCATCGCGTAGCTGGTGACCTGCGAGAAGGCCGTGTTGGGGTCGATATCGTCGCGGAAATAATCCTTCACGATCGACACACCCATCATGCTCCGCGATTCTTGACGTTCGATTCCCTCAGACTGACCGGTCCAGCGCTCAATTCGGCTGGTAATGTCCCGCTCCATGATTTCCGTCGGCATGCCTGGATAGAGCGTCAACACCTGAACGGCGGGTGTTTTGAACGAAGGCAAGATGTCGACTGGAATCCGCGCGACCGTCACGTAACCCAGCACTACGATCATCAAGCACATGACGATCACCAAGTAAGGGTTGGCAATCGACACGCGCACCAGCCAACTCGCCTTCTTTTCCTCGGGAGGCGGATCGCCGGTAGACAGGGCGTCGTGGTGGGTTGGCGTAGGACCTTCCATTCAAACTCCATTCAAAAAACTTGACGCGAGGTCCCTATTAAACTGCCAAGGGCTTGCGGGGCTCGTCCGTGATCCGTGCCCCTTTTACAGCGGGCCCTTCCGGGTAAGTTCCATAAGCACGCACGACTTTTTCCAGTTGCTCAGGGTGCCCGTGCCCTATAACCACGACGACATTGCGGTCGATTTTGGCAACGACCATGTCATATTCTCCCTCACGGCAATGATGGACCTGTTCCTTGACTAACGCGTCGCGCTCGTGGACAAATTGAGCGAGTCGCTCTTCCGGAAGGATAAAGATCGAAACATCGCGGTCTTCCACTTGTCCAACGACATACGCGGCGTTGTCTCCAGCGATGCTGCACACTCCGCCGCCACGAACCTCAAAGCCGGCGTCCTTCCGCGGAGGACATCGCACGGGAAAAGCAACGCGCCCCTTGAGATAGTCTTCAACCGCCTCGTCCGAAACGCTGGTAAATTCGATTCGCTCAGTGCCACTGGCAAGTTGCTCGTGAACTGCCGCTGCGAGGGCCGAAAGGTGCTCGGGTTGCGTGGACGCATTGAACTGCCAGATTCCCAAAGCCAGGACCACGGACGCCGCCAGCGCGAAGAAAGGACCAAAGAACGACCAGGCTCGCGCGTCTGCCCTTCTGACTACGCCAGTATCAGACAGAATCCGCGCCCACATTTCGCTCGAAGCTGGGGCAGCGGCCAACTTGGCAGTCACCGCATCTTCAAACTGCGCCTGTTGGAAGAACCACTTCGCGCAAGCTTGGCAGTCCGCGAGATGTTCATTGATTTGAAGATACAGCTCGGCATCCCCTTCCGAGTCGTAGTACAACTCCCAGTGCTGTCGAACTTTGTCACAGTTCATAGTTATCCTTTTGCTGCTCTAGGTAGTACGGCAGCCTTCAACATCTACTTAGGATTTTGTAACGGTCCGGGGCCGAACAGCCTGTTCTCGGATGCGTATTCAGCCAATCTGATTCGCAATTGTGCCCGCGCCCGCGACAGTGCACTCATGATCGTTCCCATCGGGACTCCCAAAATGTCCGCCATCTCTCGGTGCTTGAATTGGCCAATGGCTCGAAGTAGTAAAACCGACCGCTCCATGGGGCCAAGCTCGGCAATTGCCTTCGCCAACACATCGTCGCAATGGCTTAAAACGTGTTCGGGATTGTCCAGAAGGCGCTCGATCAACGGCTCGTCAATCGCCTGCTCCCAGACTTCCTCGACAATCGGTTCCTCCGCAAGTGCCTCGTGGCGCTGACGGTGGTAGGCTCGGTTGCCCGCGTAAATCTCTAGATTGAGGTAGCGGAAAATCCAAGCTCGAAAATTTGTTCCCTCGGCATATAAATGAAAATCGCGAAAGGCCTTCCCCGTCGCTTCTTGCAACACGTCTCCTACGGCATTTTGGTCGTGTACGCTTCGCCGACAGTAGGCTTCTAGCGCAGCCTGCAACGGCTCCATGTGTCGGAGAAATCGCGCAGTTCGATCATCACTTGGCTTCGCCAAACTGGAGCCTTCCGCTGCGGGCAAACTAACCGGTCTCTATGATGGTAAAGATTCTCACTGCCTGTTTTATTGCAGGAATCTGAGAGATACACGATTAGACACGGTCAAAATGGCGCAAGCGATTGCAGAGAAACGACTTACGAAAAGCTTAAATTTGAACTTTACGTGGGATCTTGCGTTTGTTCGAGAAGTGAAGCCATCGGAAATCTGTAATCCATTACAGCTCTCGCTGATTGTTTGGGTATAGCAAATCGGTTGTTCGATACAGGATCGCCTCACCTGATTTCCGCAGCAACGAGCGCAACGTCTGTCTTCGCCAGGCTTGCGTCACGCTGACGGACTTGATCGAGAATGGCGTCGAGCATTTGGGATAGTTCACTCGACATCGCGTCCGTAATGATCTTTGCCAATCCATCTTCTTCTAGCGATGCGTAGTTCTGGACAGCGCCCTTCAAAACTCCCTCGCCGTAGAACAAGAGTCGATCTTTGGCGGCCATCTGCACGGTGCGTTCAGGTTCCTGCACAAGAATTGTGGGACTTTTTCCTAAGACCTCATGCTGACTTACTAGTCGGTCGACAACTCCTTCACCAGGCCGCAATAGCAACACACTGGGGTGGCCGGCGCCACTGTAAGTCACGGTCCGCTGATCCAACCGTATACGCGCCGCTATGAACGAAATACGCCTCTCCACGTCATGGAAGTGTTCGTAGACAAAGCTATTCAAGGCATGCACCATATCGCTAGGACAATACTCGTCCTCAATGAAATGCCGAGCTTCACTGCTGATTCGCGAAGCTAAGAGCACGGGAGCGATGCCGTCGCCAGTCACGTGACACATGGTAATGTAACAGAGTGACGGATCGTCCGGAAATCGCACTTGGAAATAATCGCCACTCAGCGTATCCGCAGGTATGTATCGCACGTCCACCTGAATACGTCGGTGCTCGATCGCGGTAGGCAACAGTCGATGGTGGATTCGCGCGGCAATTTGGAGCTGCTCTCTCAGTCGTCGTTTCACTTCATACAGTTCCTCATTCGCCTCGGAAAGTGCCTCGCGCAGCGAATCCACGAGATCCAAATCAGATAATTCTTGATCTCGCTCATCCTGTTCACAATTCGACATGCTGAAACTCCCTTTTGTTGCTCTCAGCTAGAATTCGCTGGTCCCGCTCTCGCAGATCATACCGACCTCTCTCAAGAGATTTCTGTACAGTCGGATACATACGGCGGATTACGAAGAAAGCAGAGGGGCCACTGCTAGCGATTTCTGTCCGGCTGCGACCCGCGGGGAGTTTGCAGAGACGACTTCTGGCGCGTCAAACTAGTTTGCTTACTTGAGTTCGACTGAAAAGCCAGCCGTCATCACGCACCCATGTGCGACACAAGACACCCACGATTAATCCATAGGCCAAATGTGCTAGTGCGACAGTGACCGGCATCATCGGCATCTCCAAACCCATAAATCCTATGCCAAGCGAGCTGACGGCGGGGCTGATCAGAAACCCCATGCCGACAAGTTCTCCGTAGACTACTGCACTGAGAAGCGAAGTGCGTCCAAAAATAACAGCAAAGATGATTCCGAATGTCGCGCCATTCCAAAAATGATAGGTCAAACCCAGGACATCCGAGAGAGGAGACGGTCCCAACATGAAACGATCAGTCAGTAGCACGCCTAGCAGGCGTGGCAAGTCTCCCGGCATCCCCTCAAACACATGAAAGCTAGTGGCCCGTACGGCCTCCAAACCTAGAGTTGCCACCAAACCCGATGCTGCCCCGGCGAAAATTCGGTTGCTGAGGCGTCGATGGCATCGCCATGCGGCAATGGTAGTAACCAGGGCTAGAGCTGCTACAGAAGGGAGCAGCAATCGAAGGCCCAGCACTGACATCGATGCAAACCCGGCCTGCGCCGCCGGGAAGACGTTGGGTGAGACTCCCGCCAGCAGCAAGGCAAGTCCCGACAAAATCAATTCTTCTTTGTGGATAGAGCACATCTGGATTTCCCGTCGGTGGGATAGCTCACCGCGAGCCATCCCACCCCGGTGGAAGGTGAAAAGAAAACTACTGAGTCGCCATTGAC
>JBGSNA010000031.1:0-2612 GCA_041739875.1 Pirellulaceae bacterium | reverse complement strand
GTCTTGGCACTTTGATGCCGTGGGTCAGCAGGATCGCAAGTCGTTCATCTATCAGCCCGAACCGTCGCATGAACTGCACGACCTGCAAGTTCGAATTTACTAGGATGGGATTTTGATGAGTAAGAAAAACGAAACCTGTTTTGTCGGCGTCGATATATCGAAGGACAAACTCGATGTCTATTGCCCCGACACCAAAGCATTCATCCAGCTAAACTCAACTCGAGCAGTCCGGGATCGAGGCCGCTGTGGTCAACCCTCGCCGAGTGCGAGACTTTGCCAAAGGCATTGGCATCGACGCCAAAACGGACCCGATCGACGCTGCCGTGATCTCCCGCTACGGCGAGGTCGTTCAGCCCACTCCGCTTGCCTGCAAGTCAGATCACGAGAAGAAACACCGCGCGCTGGTGGACCGTCGTAACCAGTTGCTCGGGTTGATCAACCAAGAGAAAAACCGTCTGAAGCAAACCTGGGACGAGGAAGATGCTCAAGGTTGATAAAGAAAACAAACGCATGATCGAGATCCTCGGCTCAATCAAGTGTGTCGGTCCCGTCCTCATTTCGACGCTGATCACATCGCTACCGGAACTCGGCAAGCTCAACCGCGAGCAGATCGCCAAGTTGGTCGGCGTTGCCCCGATCAATCGAGATTCAGGCAGCAAGTCAGGCAAACGTTTCATCGGGGGAGGATGCGGCAACGTTCGCCGAGTGCTCTACATGGCGGCGGTGGTAGGCATCCGCCACAACGCGGTCCTGAAGGCGTACTACACGAACTTGAAGAGCAAAGGCAAAGAGTCGAAAGTTGCGATCGTTGCCTGCATGCGAAAGCTTCTGAGCATCATGAACACGATGGTACGAACGGATTCCCTCTGGAAAGATGTCAAGCAAGGCGGTGCAGCATGAACACAACCAGTGCATCCATGAAGCACCGCCACGGTTTGTCATCATCGACGCACCATCGACTCGGCTATCCCTTGGATGGTTGGTTCTCACCAGAGCCGGCCTCCGTTTCACCGAGCAGCCTCATGCTACACAAAGTCACATCGAACACCACTCGCTATGCCTTAAAAAATCTCGGGGGTTTGGGCGCAGGCCCCCAATTGCGCTGGGCTCTTCGAGATGGAATTCGGAAGTCTTTTTCCGAATCCGTATTGACCAAAAGTAAGACCGTCGCTGACCCATTTGATCGCTTGCCGGCTAACGAAGTGCACGGAAGACTATTTTGGCAGCTTGACGATTCAACTGATTCGACCCAATCGGCTTTCTCAAGTTCCAGTCCATCAATGACCTCTGCGATTTGCTACTTCGCTACGAAATCAATTTCTTTCAACGCCTTGGCGGGAAGATGTAGGCGAAGCAATTCAATCTCATAGCGACGACGTGGCCCAATCATCACAAAAGGAATCTTCCGCGACAACTTATCGAGACCGCCAAAGCTGGGACCGAAAGTTCCAAATCCGATAATCACTGTCGGTGCAAGTTCACGGAGCTCGCCGACTAGCCACCGAATGATTCCAGAATTGAGTTCACTGTATTTAATTAATAGTGACGGCTTATTGTCTAACCGAGATTTCCCTATCTCGGTTCGCATGGGTAACTTAAAAACACGTTCATTGCCGTACTGATAGCAATTGTACCCGACACCACGCCTTTCGCTTATTGGGCGAAAGGCTTTGCCAGTCCAGGGACCGGATAGACTGAAGGCCGCGTGAGTGATATTGCCTACCGTCTTGCCGCCTTGATTTAGTAGCTCGGCATCGTACTCGCCATCAAGCGAACGAATCGGTGGAGGATCAAGCGATGCAAAAAGTTCCCTAAGGCGGCGATATTTCAACGTCCGAAGTAGGTCTAGTTGTTGCTGCTGTTCAAGGGTGAGGGGACCTGTAATTCGCATAAATCTACAAACCTCGGCTTAATTTTCGTTGTCCAACATTTCTGATTGTCTGCGATTCTTCGTAGAAGAGTGAGCGGATAGCACGTGCATGCCAGTGACGTCAAGTGAAATTTGTAGCTATTCAGCCTGATGCAGCCTTTGCGGCAGTTGTGGTAATACGCCGGACTCAGGGTAGTTGGAACAAACAAACGGAGAACGAACAAACAACAATCAAAACTACAACGGGCGAAAACGGGCCGAAAACGGGGCCGAAAACGGGGGGCCGAAAACGCAAGCCGAAAACGGCCGAAAACGGGCCAGCCAAATATTGCAGGTTTCGAACCGTTCGATCTTCGTTCTCCGATGAGTTTCTCCATTGTGCACGCAGCGTTGATGCATCCGCAAAGTGCTTCACAACTGCCGGATTTCGAGACGTCAGCGCAGCAGCCAACACAGTACGCTCTCAGATGCAGCGGAATCGATCAGTTGGCTAAACAGTCGACATGCCGAGCGGGTTTTCGCGGGCACATAGCCAACGCTGGCCGCTGCGTATCGCTTCCTGAGCGAGACTCTCCGGCGTCCCCGCCGCACGCTTGAACACACGTCCAAACTTTTGCACCACATCGCACCAAGCCCGGGCATCCAAGCCAATGCGACGGAGGATCGGTGCTAAGTGCTCTGGAATCACGCCCACCTTGTCGCGACGCAATTGACGGCCTGTCCAATCCAACAGTTCTAAATA
>JBGSNA010000011.1:0-67989 GCA_041739875.1 Pirellulaceae bacterium | reverse complement strand
GTAAGTCCCACGAGTGCCTCACCGCTCGTGGTGATGGCGGATACTCGCCGCATGCGCGTCGTTGCAGAAGTGGATGAATTTGACTCGCTACGAGTTCAACTCGGTCAACTTTGTGACATCCACTGCGATGCAATTGAAGGCACTGTGGCACAAGGCGTCATCACAGCAATCGAGCCACAAATGAACGCGAAACAAATGTCGGGCCAGTGGGCAGGTGAACGCCAAGATTCCTTTAGCCGCCGCGTTTGGATCGACTTGGAAGAAAGCGTCGCAATGCCAGTTGGACTGCCAGTGGACGTTTACATTAACGCACACAGGTAAGCGACCATCGTCTGATTTGTGAGGGTTCGTACGTTACCTAGGTCAATAACGAAAAAAAGCGACAGCCATCTTCAGGCACGTACGTGCACGTTATATTGTTTTTTCGCAAATCGGAATCAGCCAAACGACGCGAGCTGGCTCGCTCCGATTGAGCGCTGGCGTGGATCAACAACAGCTCACCGTCGAAGATCACGTGAACGAATCGACGCGACGAAGCTGCCATGAGAACATAGCATTTGTCATCGACAGATGTCTCGTCAAAGACGGGATTCTGTCGGACGTCATCGCCGCCTTATTGTAGAACTTAAAGCTCAGGATTTTTCAATAGCTAGTTGCGGGTTGCAACGGGATTGCTTCGGCGCGTTCGATGGTAGCCTGTACTGGAAGCATGCTAGGCCACTTTTCGAGTTTCTAACAACGGCTTGCTTGAGCTGATTATCTGCTAGTCGATCGGGGATACTGCGAGAAACGGGTCTGGGCATCTCGGGTGCTTTTGGCAAAGGAGCAAGAACAATGGACTATCCGAACATGTCATCGATTTGCTCGATGTAGTCGAGGGCTTGTTCAAGGGACTCGACGTCTGCACCAGGTACTCGGCCCGCTCGATCGCAATCCCCGAGTGTTCGTAAGTCGTCGAAATACGGATGGGCCGCTAATCGTCGGTGTCGACGGACCCCGATTGTGTGGTCTACAATCTTGTGGGCTTCCATGTGATGCGCAATCAACCACTCCGTTCGCTCTGTGATGAAACCGCTCAAGGCCTCCAGACCGGCGGTCACGTGGTCGAATGGATCGATGGCTTTGCCGACATCATGCAGTAGCGCCGCAAGCAAGAACTCTTCGTCGTATGGCATCGCATTTTTGGCGAGTGAATAAACCTGCAACGAATGAAACAACGCGTCGCCTTCGGGATGGTGACGTGGATGTTGTTTTACGTTCTCCAGTGGTACAAGCAGGGACTGGAACACAGCGATCCGATCCGGTGACGTATCCATTTGATCTAAACGCTGCGATTGTTGTTGCGGATCGACGTTGTGTTGCAGCGAGATCAAACGTTCGAGTTCTGCGAGACTCGCTTTCTCAATCGGCTTGCCGGTAATACTGCTGCGAAATCGATACCCAAGTTTGGATGGATCGTAAATCGTAAGCTCAACGGGGAATTCGTCGCGTACATGGATGTGGGTGAAAATTCGCTGCTCGCCATCTTTCTCGACTCGCTTTCGTTCGAGTTCATAGGCGACGCCCAAGTCGTCAAGTTCATTTGCGATTGAGTGCGGGCTGGCGGCAAAGACGTGGATGTCGATATCCGAGCCCTCGCGAATACTCGCGGTGAGTACGCTGCCGATTAATCGGGGATGAAATACGGCGAGTTGACGCAACCACCACGCGGCACGTAACCGCATCTCGAGCAGCTGATTGTCGGTAGAATTCGACCCCTCGTGGAGTCTTGCGAGTAATTGAACCTGCTCGCGAATTTCTGCATTCGTAGGCAAATCGGCAGGTTTTATCCAGCCTTTGTAGATCCGCCGTGCGGCTTTTTGTTTCGCATTGAAGTACTCGCTCTCTTCACGCGAGTACAAGAGTCGGGCCGCCTCCCAAGCTATTTGGCGGCGAAGTTTCGGCGAAGGCATCTAGAGGACTGGGATGGTCACCAGTCGCGGCAATCGAGTTCGAAATAAAGACTAAGTGTTAGTGTCGCATCGATTTCCGCAGAGTCAAGCTCTCAGTGATTCGATCCACGCTGTCGCCGTTGGCAAATCGCTGTGGGTGATCTTTGCCAAGGGCATCGTGACGGTGCCGTCACCACGGATTCTTGCTCCCGATTCATGCACACCCACGATGGAGCACGGGATGAATGCGATCGCTCGGCCCATACCCGGATCGCATGTTCCGATGGCAATATTCACGGGTGTCGGATCGAAAACGCTCGCGCCGATTCGAACGGTGAGTGAGTTCGGTCCGGATTCACTTTCGCATACATTCGCGAGTGAGCGATTGGTTCGCCAACGATACACGGCACGATTGGTTGCTGCGTCGTCAAGATGCATCGCTACGGCGCGGCGTTTCGCGTTCAACGACCAAACCCACTGGATCAAGAGACTCAGCCCGGCATCGGCAAATTTCGAATCGAACGAATCGTCACCGCACACGACCGCAAAGTACTTGGACGACTCAATCGCCTCGGCGAGCTTCGCAATGACAGGCTTCGCATGGATTGTTATGGAATCTCGTGTTGCGAGAGCTAGCGACGCGAGCGTGTCTAAATCGAGCGGACCAGGTGTTTGGATCACTTGCAATGAAGGCTTGTTCTCGATTAGCACTTCTTTGATTCGAGGAGCCGCCGATTCGACGCTACCGATTAACCAAAGCAAGTCCGCGTGCTCACGCACGTCACCCAGCGTTGCCGAGATAACGCCATCGCGACTTGATGTAAGTTGCCAAGATCGAGTCACTGGTGATTGGTCGATCACCCAGGTGATCTTGCCGTGTGAGCTGAGTTGTTCAAGAGCCTTGGCGCTCGCCAAGTCGACTCCGCCAGTTTTTACGACGATGCGTTTCGATTGAGCCACGGAATCTCTGAGATGCTCACGGATCTCGGTGAGCGAGGCGGTTTTGTTGGCGATTCGTGGCGGAGCGGGTTGCATCGCATCGCGAAATAATTTCGTCGCAAGCTCGCAAGTCGTTTGCACCATTGGCAAATGGCCAGGCTTCTCGGTCGCAATGACGCGAACGTCATCACAAGCGAGCGGACAGAAGGGACAAACGATGGTTGTTTCAATCACGCGTCGCCGTTCCCGTCTCGTTGACTCAATTCTTTGACGAGTTCGACCAGTGCGATCGCGTTCTCGACCGGGGTCTCTTTGTGAACGCCGTGGCCAAGGTTAAAAATGTGTCCAGGACGTCCAGCGGCCGCGTCCAGTACTTGGGTGACAGCGCGGCGAATGACGTCGCGATCGCCCAGCAAGACAGCTGGGTCGAGATTCCCTTGGATGCTGCAATCATGTCCGAGTCGTTGCCAGGCTGTGTCGAGTGAAATTCGCCAATCCACTCCGACGACTGTGCGTGAATCGATCCGGAGTAACGGCAAGAGTTCGGGGTTGCCCGTTGCAAAGTTAATAACTGGAACGCCGGGAGTGATTCCACGAACAATTTCTTGCATCCATGGAAGCACGTACCGTTTGTAGTCGACCGGAGCGAGGCAACCAGCCCAGCTATCAAACAATTGGACGCACTGGGCACCGGCACGAATTTGTTCGTTCAAGTAGACGACAATGGCTTGCGAGAGTTTCGCCATTAAGCCGTCCCACGCTGCGGAGTCTCCGTACATCAACGATTTGGTGCCGAGATATTGACGCGATCCACCACCTTCGATTGCATAACTTGCCAAAGTGAACGGTGCTCCACCAAAGCCAATCAACGGAATCGACTCCGGCAAATCTTTGCGAGTTTGTCGAACGGTCTCGAAGACGTAGTCCAGTTGGCTCGGATCATCGAGTCCGCGAATTCGGTCGATGTCTTTGGGGCCGCGAATTGGGTTGTGGATAACCGGGCCGTCGCCAGCAACAAATTCAAGATCCAAGCCCATTGGAATCAGAATCGGAAGCAAGTCAGAAAAGATGATGGCTGCGTCAACGCCGAGTCGATCAACGGCTGTGCACATCACTTCGCTACACAGTTGTGGGTTCTTGCACAGATCCAAGAATGATTGCTTCGCTCGAACTTCGCGATACTCCGACATGTATCGGCCTGCTTGCCGCATCAACCAAATCGGTGTTCGTGTCGTTGGCTCACCACGACACGCTTGCATGAACAAACTGTTGGTTGAAGGATGGTCATCAATGTGCATCGGGGCTGGTCCAATCTGAATGCGTCGGCTGCGTTTACGTTGAAGAAGTTCGGTGGCTTGCTTGGCACACTCGGTCACGAGGTGTCCCATTTTGGGGTGACTCGGTTCCATGTCGACAGGTAGGTCACACTCGAGCAACATTTGGCTCGTGGTCGGTCCGATTGACGCGATGACTGTGTTCCTCAGGCCTTCACGCAGAGCGTCGACCAAATTTAGTTGCTCAGCAATGCGAAGCATATTGACAATTTGGTGTGCGCTGGTGATTAACAGCAAATCGCGTTGGCCGGCTGCGAGAGCGCGGACGTTTGCTTCGAGCGGCGCCGTATCCTCGGGGAACTCCCAGCCGTAGACGCGTACCGATTCCACGGTAGCGCCTCGGGCTTCGAGTCCCGCGACGAGTGACGCGTTGCTGATTCCGTATTCTTGGATTCCGACCACTTGGTTCGCGACGCTCATGTTGGCATCGATCGTTTGCAGCAGCTCTCGCCAGGTATTGGGCTCGGGCACACGGTAGGTCGGTGTCACGCCAACTTCTCGCATCGCAGCGGCAGGTTTCGGGCCACGGGCGATCGTGACGACGTCCGAGAGGGTGTCGATGAAACGTTGTTGGTCGAGGTGGCGTTCAACGGCCTTGAGTAGAAACTTGAAACCGACGCCCGTCATCAAGATCACGGTGCTGATGTGCCCTGTCATGAGTCGGTAGGCAAAATCGATCGCTGGCCGATTGGGCTCGATCGGGACTTCACGCATCGAGGGGCTCACATGGGGTGTGCCCCCGTGCCGCTGGATCAGCCGGGTCATATCGTCGGCCCGTCGGCTCTCCAATGAGGCAACGTGCAATCCTTGAAAGTCGGCATCGGGCGAGGGCATGGATGAATATCGTGTTGAGTTGGGTTGGAAATCGTGGCCTCATCGGCGGGGCTGCATTGTAGGGATTTTGTCTGGCGTTACGATGAGCCGAAATTTCCGTGTAAGACAGTGTTCTCAACGCCAGAGTGATTGCCGCGATGCCACGTAGCCCCCTTCGCCGCCCGCCCCAGCATTTGAATTTCCAGCGATGGTTGCTCGATGGCGAGACGCTGCCCGAACGCGTGTCCAGCGAGACGCTTTTTGAGAACTCGGCGCCGCTGGAGGTCGAAGTCGGCTCTGGGAAGGGGCTTTTCTTGGCAAACGTGTCCACGGCGAACCCGCAGCGTAATTTTCTGGGGATTGAGATCGCGACCAAGTTTGCCGAACATATTGCCGCACGTTTGGCAAAATCGGGCCTCGAAAACGCCCGGATCGTCTCTGGTAATGCGGAGCCCATTTTTGCCTCGCGGATCGAGCCTGGTTCGCTCGAGGCGGTGCACGTTTATTATCCTGACCCGTGGTGGAAAGCTCGTCATCGCAAACGCCGGGTGCTCAATGAAACAAGTATCAAAAATTATTCTCGAGCCATTCGTAGCGGCGGGCGACTGCACTTCTGGACCGACGTGCTGGACTACTTTGAGGAAACGATTGAGATGATTGCGGACCTCACTCCAGAATTGGGAGTTCCCATTCCGGAGGACGCTGGCGAGGCCAGTCACGACTTGGATTACCGAACGCATTTTGAGCGGCGAAGCCGACAACACAGCATCCCGGTTTACCGAGTCGTGTATGAAAAGTCATAGACGTTAAAGCGGGCTGGTCATTAACTCGCTTTCGGTCATCGAGTTGTCCATGATTTCGCCGTCGATGACACCATTTGGTAGTGGCGTGGAGGAATCCATGGGGATACCCGTCATTGATGTGCCTTGTACTTCCGCAGGATCGAACGGCATTCGTGTGATTGGAGCAGGCGTGCTCACCTGAGCACCTTGAGCTCGCGGCGTGAGGAAGCGACCGACCTCGTATGCATCCTGGTAGGCTTTGCTCGCCCAAGGGCCTTCAGCAAGTTGAACCTGATTGTAAGCCAGCAGCGATCCTTTCTCGCGATGGAAATCGCGGATTGCGAATTGGTAGTTAGCGAGCGATTGATAGAACGCAGTCTCGCTCGTCACGACTTGACGCTGTGCCTGTAGTAGGAAGTTGATGTTATCGGTTCCATCGCGGTAGCGACGACGAAGCACATCGACTTGATTAAGGTCAGCGACGTAGCGGTTGTAGTTCGTTTCGAGTAGTTGGTGCGTGAGCGTGATCTGGCGTGACGCCGACGACAGATCGTGGCTGACTCGCAGTTCGGTTTCGTCGAGCAACGTTCGTTCACGGTTCAAGTTCAAACGCGCGTGAGCAACCGCATTTGAAGCAGCTCGCAGGCCGACGGGGAAGCTTAGTTCCATGCCAGCGTACCATTCTTGATAGTCCCCTTGAGCGATCGAACCAACAAGATTGTCGGAGAGATTTCCGGAACCCGACTCGCTTCCTATCAAGTGGTCACCAAGACCTCGATAGCGGTACTGGCCAAGAAAATCCAATTGCGGTCGACGGTTCATTCGCGACGCATAGAGTTCGAGTTCACGACGCTTGACGTTGAAGCGTTGCCGACGGACTTCGACACGGCGCGACAAAGCTTGGCCGAGCGCGCTGTCCCAGTCGAATACCACCTTCACGTCGGCTGGGCTCGTCGTTGGACGGATCAGACGACCGTCGGTAGCGGGCAGACCAATAAGATATCGCAATCTTTGCTCACGGGTGTATAGTCCCTGCTCACCGGCGAGCGAGGACTCAACTTGAGATTGGAATTGGTAGTACTGAGACCGAGCCTGAGCTTCTTCGTCGCGGCGGCCTGTGCCGACTTCGAGCCGTACTTGTTGATACTGGAAAGTTTGCAGTGCAGATTCGCGACCCTTGAGGTTTGCTTCGAGGATCCGGTAACCGATCGAAAGGTCCCAGTAGGCTTGTTCAACGTCAGCAACAACTTGTATCATTGCCGCTTCAAAATCTGCCAGTGCGACGTCTTCACTAAGTCGCGCAATTAGCACGCCGTTGTATTGACCGATCACAGAGTTGGGTCCAGCGATGCGGTTGAATTGAGTACCTGCGCCTCGCATCAGCGGTTGACGCCATTCGACTTCAACCCATCCGTTAAACTCGCTGGGCAACCCTCGGCCCGGTCGGTTGTTGCGGTCATAGTTCACGATGTTACGCAAAGCGAACTGGCCACCTTGAGCGGTTCGCTTGGACAATTCGTTGGAGAATGTCGACTGTGTCGCTTGGAAGGCGTCACGTGTAAAGAAAGCGATCGGTCCCGCAGCCAACACGTTGCTCGGTTGATCAGCTTTCTGCCAAAATAGGTTTTGGCGATACTGCGCATCAAATGCGGCGAGCGCCGCCTCAACTCCAAATTGTGGACTCGAATGCGCTAGTGCCGGGTCGTAGATTGTCTGACTAAAGCCTGGTTGGGAGATTACCGTGCCAACGCGATTACCAGCTCGCGGACTTTGCTGGACCGCAATGCGAATCGCTTCATCGAGTGTCATCTCGAATGTTGGTAGTTGTGACGGATCTTCGAGAGCCATCGGCTGAATCGCGGACTGCGCCGAGGTCGTCACTGCCGTTTGACACTCAGCGACTTCGGGGTACTCAATCCGCATCGCGTAGTCGTCATGATACGACGTGCGCGTATCGTGCGGTCCAGGCGGAATGCGATGAATTAATCCGCATCCGGCTTGCCCGACAACGAGCATCGCGAGTGTGAATCGCTTGAACTGCTTGGAGAGCTTGGAAAGCTTGGCTGACCGAGAGCGAGTTTGATTTGTACGCATGGCTTCCAACACGGGTGCGACGCTTTGCTCTTTTCCAGTGCCCGTTTGAATGCCCGGACGGTCCGGACAATTGCACGAAGAGAAAGGTTTGTCACATTCGTTATCGGAGGACTTGCCTGCCGTACTGGAATATCCGGACCACAAAGGGAGACAGGACAACCGGACCAAGCCGCACGGCCCGCAAAGTCATGTCAGACTCTAACGGTTATGTCAAAAGAGTGGCCTGCCACAGTCTTTACCCCATCACCGGTGGTTAACCCATTACGCGGCAGCAAACGAAACGCCTCGCTAGCTGGCGTACCAATCCAGCAGGCCAACCCCCAGCGTATCAGTTCAGCGGGCTAATTCAGGACTGGAAACAGTCCGTACGGAGTAACCCGATGCCTGCCAAGCACCAAACAAGACTGCGCTGAAGGCCATATCGCCGGCGAGCGTGTAACCATAGAACGGCAAGGCATTGAAATAGCATGTGAACAGGCCTGCTGGGGTCGCCGGATACGAGCCAGCCAGCCAAACACCGAGATTACTGACGGCAAAAAACACGGTCGAAACAGCGACTGAACCGCCCACGATTCGAAGCGGAGAATCGTTCTTGGCTAACCAGCGGCCGACGCAGACGGAAGCCGTCATTCCGGCGTAAACGCTGGCCATTGCGACGGGATTATAGAATCCCATGCCGGGCAACCCAAAGATCTGGCCCACGGTATCACTAAGCAAAAGTGCCCCGATTGGCAACAAATAGGCTCGATACGACGTCACGTAACAGCCCGCGAATAGCCCTAAAGCACCAACACAGGCCACATTGGGCGGGTGAGGCAAAAAGCGGCTGGCGGCGACCAATAAGGCGATCAAATAGAACATCGTGAGGAAATTTCGTAATGGGCAATTGAAGGGCGATTTCGCACGCACCGTTCTACTTGCTCCATGCACCCCAGAAAAGGGCTTTCAATGGAATTGACCAGAAACATCCGATCCAGCGACGAAATTTTCCGCGAACGTCCAATTCGGCCCAGTCGGATTCGGCCCAGTCGCAAACACCGACGAGAACCCGTCACGGCAAAACCAGTGCTGCGGTCGCGACTGCGGCCGCCTCAGCCAACACAGCTTTTCGCTCGTAGGGGGGCCGCTGTTTTAAAGCTGGAGCACAGGAACCCGTTCGATAATAACCGAGCGAGTATTCACAATCGCATGGATTTCTCACAGCCGCCAAGTAAGGCAGCATAGGAATCGTCGCAAAGAACCGTGCCCCGCTCGCTAGCGGCTGAAGGTACGGATACCGCTCGTGTCCGTGTCGCTCGAGCATGCGGTCCTCAAAAAAGCGAGGATGCGAAAACGTATTCGGTGCCGCCCAATCTCGTACGGTCCAGTCCCAGTCCACCCCGCGTTGGAGACCACTTTCGGGCAGTGCGGCCAAAAGCTGGGCATCTTCACCGCGGAAGCCGTCTGGGATGCGTCCGTTACCAATTTCGGTGGTTTGAGTTGTGGCCACCATCAGCGGTGGCAGCTCGAATCGGCCGCTGCGAACAGTTGGACTTCGTTCGGCGTCGCCTCCAAAAATGGAGGCTCCGCCGAGCCGGTCGCCCTCAGGCTTGACGTTGAGGTCAGTTGCTGGCTTTTCTGTTGGCTCTTTTTCCGGCTCTTTTTCCGCAGTCACGTCACGACCACCAGCTAGATCATCATCAACTTTCACCGCCGTATCCTCGCCCAGGAACGACACTAGCTGGGGCGTACTGGCCCCGGTGGCCCCATCTTCGCCAAACAAAAGCGGTTCGCTGTCCAAAGTTCGGCCAGCGGCATCAGCTCGAAAAAGTTGTCGCAATGTTGAATTGGACACAGTTGCTGCGGAATCATCAGCGACGGCGATTGCCATAGAGCCTAGCCAGCCGCCGAATGTCGCGAGCCCCGCCAGCATGAGTTCGCGGCGAACTTTGCGGATGCGTACGATGGAATTGCGAGTGGGCATATTGACCTTCCTTGGCTGGCAATCAAAAACGAAGCAAATGGCCCCTGAGTCGACCGTCGCTTCCTGCACTATAGAATCGACCGCTTTGACCGCTGTCGCCAGTCTTGGGCCGTCTTGCCCGAACAATCCGAACAACCCTGAATTCCCGATCGGTTGTGGTCCCGCTGTCTCTCAAACATCGAGTGTGAACTCTCGTGAAGCGAATTGAAGTCTGGGCGGATGTCGGCGGGACGTTTACGGATTGCTTCGTCGTTCGCGACGGAGTTCGTTTCGCAAGCAAAGTTTTGAGCACAGGAGTTCTGCGTTGTAACGTGGTCCGCTGGGTTGACGAACGGACCGCAATCGTTGACTTTCCCTTGGAGCAACGCATCGATGGGTTTTGGAATGGTTGTGAAACACGCCGAGTTGACTCGAGTGACACGAGCCCCGTCTTTGGCGTTGTCGAGCGATATCTTGCTGATCGAAATGAGTTCGTGTTTCGTGAACCGGTGGTTGGCATTCGTCCGGATCAGCTTGAGTTGACGCCGCATCTCGAAGCGCCGGTGTTGGCGACACGGTTGATTCTGGGGATCCCGCCGGCCAGCCCGCTTCCTCCGTTGGACGTTCGACTCGGCACGACACGTGGAACAAATGCGTTGCTGACTCGCACTGGCGCGAAGACGGCCTTGCTCGTTACGCGAGGATTCGCGGATGTCTTGAGAATCGGCGATCAAGACCGCCTTGAGCTGTTCACGCTCGATATTCGAAAACCCTTGCCGCTCACCGATACGATCGTTGAAGTGGACGGACGATTGGATTCAAGCGGTGTTGAGATCGAGCCACTTGCACTGGAGTTGCTGCGACCGCGTTTGATGAAACTCCAGTCCACGGGTGTCGAATCGATCGCGATCTGTCTGATCAATGCGTACGTCTCGGATCGACATGAGCTTGCTGTGGAACAACTCGTCCGAGAGTTGGGTTTCGATGAAGTGAGTCGATCGAGCGAAGTCAGCCCGATGATCAAGCTCGTCGCCCGCTGTGAGACAACAGTCCTTGATGCGTACCTGAATCCCATCTTGCGTCGTTATGTCGATCGAGTGTTGAGTCAATTCGGAGGCAGTGAAACATGTCGATTGCGAATGATGACGAGCGGCGGTCACCTCGTCGAACCGAGTGCGTTTCGTGGTCGAGATAGCATTTTGTCTGGTCCAGCTGGTGGCATCGTTTCACTCCAGCACATTGCACAAAATTTTCCTGGCGACGATGGCGAAGTCGGCATGATCGGGCTCGACATGGGCGGAACGAGCACCGACGTGAGCCGCTATGAAGGCACGCTTGCGCGGCGATACGAATCACGTGTGGCTGGCGTGCGTGTGTTAACGCCGATGATGGATATCGAAACGGTCGCAGCAGGTGGTGGTTCGATTTGCAGCATCCGTGCAGGCCGACTGCACGTTGGTCCGGAGAGCGCCGGGGCAGACCCAGGCCCCGCATGCTACGGTCGCGGGGGCCCGCTCACCGTGACCGACGTGAACGTGTTGTTGGGTAGAATCGATGTGAGCCGATTCCCGTTTGCACTCGATACGGAAGCCGCGAGGCGATCGCTTGCGAAGCTTGTTGAGCACTGGAACGCGGTTTCGCCAACTCCGATCGATGCGGGGGCGCTTGCCGAAGGCTTTCTGCAAATCGCTGTGACGCACATGGCCGAGGCCGTTCGTACGGTGAGCACAGCCCAGGGTCGCGACGTTCGTGGCATGACACTCGTCGGTTTCGGTGGCGCGGCCGGCCAGCATCTGTGTCGCGTTGCTGGAGCTCTCGGAATGCGACGGATTCTCGATCATGCAGATTCCAGCATGCTCAGTGCCCTTGGGATGGGCCTTGCTTCGATCGGTCGAATTGCGATGCGGGGCGTTTATAAAGTTCTCGATCCCCAGACGCTTCAATCCGTCGAGGCTTGGGCCGCCCAGCTCCGTGAACAAGCCGGGGAGATGCTTCGTGGTGAGTCCGAACCTAGTGGTTCCGCTGTCGGCGGTACGGTGCATTTCCGTGTCGAAGCGGATGTGCGTTACTCCGGCACGGACGCATCCCTTCAAGTCGAGTTGCAACCGATTGAAACGCTCGTCGAACGGTTTCACCAGGAGCACTTGGACACGTTCGGATATCGACGATCGAATCGCAGTGCAGAACTCGTTGCATTGCGCACTGTTGCAGAATTAAAACGTGACTTGAATCGTGATTTGAAACGCGACGTCGATTCGTTCAATACAACCGAACGGGACGATGGGTCTGGGGCACGAGAAGGGTCTGGGGCACGCGAAACGGAGCTTTGGCACGACGGACAGTGGATCGCTGCCAAAGTCATTGATCGCAACTCATTGACTCTAGGTGAAACGATCGATGCGCCCTCGCTCGTTGTCAGCGAAATCGGAGTCTTGGTGATCGAGCGCGGATGGACTGGAACGGTGCTCACCGACCAAGCGATCGAGTTGTCGCGAACCGAGGCGACCGCATCAAGTACCAAGGCGACCGAGCGAGATGCAGCCAACGATCCTGTGCTTGTCGAAATCATTTCACGAAGGTTGCAAGGGATCGCCGACTCGATGGGCGAGGTGTTGCGTCGAACGAGCACGAGTGTGAACGTGAAAGAGCGACGAGACTACAGTTGTGCAGTTTTTCGCCGCGACGGTTCGCTCGTTGCTAACGCGCCGCATGTCCCTGTTCACTTGGGCGCGATGGGGCACACAGTTCGATTTTTGATGCAACGTTTTCCTGACATGTCCGCTGGTGATTGCTACATCTCCAACGATCCGTTCGCTGGTGGATCCCATTTGCCCGATGTGACTGTTGTAACGCCGGTCTTTTGTGGCGACGAATCGAAGCCGATTTCGACGACACCTGATTTCTTTGTTGCGTCTCGAGCTCATCACGCGGAAATTGGGGGCCGAACGCCTGGTTCGATGCCGCCGGATGCGAAGTGTTTGGCGGAGGAAGGCGTGCTGATTCGCGCGTTCGCACTTGTTCGACAAGGTGTTTCGCATGAAGCCCAGCTCAGTGAGTTACTTGCGTCGGGCGAGTATCCGTCTCGCAACGTTGCCGAGAATCTTGCTGATATCGCCGCTCAACAGGCTGCGGGGACTCATGGCAGCAAGTTGCTCACTCAATTGTCAAAGCTTTATCCGATCGACGTGCTCGATCAATTGACGCGTCGGTTGTTGGACATCGCTGCCGATTCTGTGACTCAGTGGATCCAGTCGCTTTCGGAAGCACCGCTTCGGTATCAAGACTCGCTGGATGACGGAACAAAGATTCAAGTGGAACTACGGCGGAACGGTGATCGGCTCGCAATCGATTTTGATGGAACTTCCGGGGTGCATGTCAACGGATTCAACGCAACGCCAGCGATTGTGACGGCGGCAGTGTTGTATGTGCTGAGATGTCTTTCGGGATCGCAATTGCCGCTCAATGACGGTGCGATGCGTCAAATCGATCTGCACATTCCCGTGGGGCTGCTGAATCCGCCTGCAAACGACGATCCATACAAGTGTGCCGCGGTGGTCGCTGGCAACGTCGAAACGAGTCAACGCATTGTAGACGTTTTGCTTGGTGCACTGGATGCGGCGGCCGCCAGCCAAGGCACGATGAATAATGTGCTGATGGGTGACTCGACATTCGGGTACTACGAAACGATTGGTGGCGGAAGCGGTGCAACTTCGCGAGGTGACGGCGCTAGCGGTGTTCATACACACATGACCAACACCCGCATTACCGATCCCGAGGTGCTCGAAGCGCGACTACCCGTACGGTTGGTTCAGTTCGCTCTTCGCAGCGGAAGTGGCGGCCAGGGCAAGCATTGCGGCGGCAATGGTCTCGTGCGACGGTTCGAGTTTCTGAGGCCGCTGGTTGTTTCGCTGATTACCAATCGGCGCACGGTGGGGCCATACGGATCCAATGGCGGTCACTGCGGTAAACCAGGAGCAAATTGGTTGATTCAGTCGACGGGCAGGACACAATTGCCGTCGGCCTCACGTATTGAAGTTGTGGCGGGTGATCAGTTGGAAATCCAGACGCCGGGCGGTGGCGGATGGGGCGAACCGACGTCCACGGAGTCTTCTTCGTCGCCGTGATGGTGGGGGGGGCCCAACACTGGTATCTTCTTGGCTGAAAAAAATTGCACAAACGATCTCCACCATTCAGCCCGACACCCAGGTGCTTGCATGACCTCGAAGCTAACGTCCCTTCCTCAATGGAAAGCTCTCTGTTCACATTTCGAGACGTTGAAAGACGTGCACCTGCGGCAACTTTTTGCAGAAGACTCAGCACGCGGTACGAGTCTTACGGCCGAAGGCGTCGGGCTCTATCTCGATTATTCCAAGAACCGAATCACGCCAGAAACGATCAATTTGCTTGTCGAGCTGGCTAAGTCTGTGGACTTGCAGGGCCGAATCGAGGGTATGTTCACAGGCGAAAAAATCAACATCACTGAAGACCGTGCTGTGCTGCATACGGCGCTGCGGGCTCCGCGTGACGCGTCAGTGATCGTCGATGGCGAGAACGTTGTGCCGGAGGTCCATGCAGTGCTCGACAAGATGGCTGTGTTCTGTGAGCGTGTTCGATCGGGGCAATGGAAAGGCTACAACGGCAAGCCGATTCGCAACATCGTGAACATCGGCATCGGCGGCTCCGATCTCGGGCCCGTCATGGCTTACGAAGCGCTGAGGCACTTCAGCGATCGCAACCTTACGTTCCGATTCATCAGCAACGTCGACGCGACCGACTTTGCGGAAGCTACCGCTGATTTGGATCCGAGCGAGACACTTTTTATTGTCGCGTCGAAGACGTTCACGACGATTGAGACGATGACAAATGCGGAGACCTCGCGTCAATGGTTCCTGGATGGCATCGGCGGCGATCGCTCGGCCATCGCGAAGCATTTTGTGGCCCTTTCTACCAACGCGGACAAGGTTTCCGCGTTCGGAATCGATACCGCCAACATGTTCGAGTTCTGGGACTGGGTCGGCGGTCGATACTCGATGGATTCCGCGATCGGTTTGTCGACAATGCTCGCCGTGGGGCCAGATGCGTTTCGTGAAATGCTCAGCGGCTTTCACGAAATGGACGAGCATTTTCGAGCGACGCCCTTGGAGAAAAATTTGCCTGTGTTGATGGGATTGCTGTCGGTTTGGTACAGCAACTTTTTTGGCGTCGAAACAACTGCCGTGCTGCCCTACGAACAATACCTCAAGCGATTTCCGGCTTATCTGCAGCAGTTGACAATGGAAAGCAACGGCAAGTACGTGACCGTGGATGGCGAGCGAGTCGATTACAACACGGGTTTAGTTTACTGGGGCGAGCCAGGGACGAATGGCCAGCACTCGTTCTATCAACTGATCCACCAAGGCACACGATTGATTCCCTGTGACTTCATTGCGTTTGGAAAGTCGCTCAACCCGATCGGCGAGCACCAAGACATCTTGATCGCGAATGTGTTGGCTCAAAGCGAAGCCCTCGCGTTCGGCAAGACATCCGATGAGGTCAAAGCGGAGGGAACAGCCGATTGGCTCGTTCCCCACCGAGTCTTTGAAGGCAACCGTCCGTCCAACACGATCTTTGCTGAGCGTCTTTCGCCATCGATTCTCGGCAAGCTGATTGCTTTATATGAGCACGACGTGTTCGTTCAAAGCGTGATCTGGAACATCGATGCATTCGACCAGTGGGGTGTTGAACTTGGGAAAGTGTTGGCCAAGAACATCATTCCTGAGCTTGATCCGAAGAACGGCGTGAAGCCAGCTCACGATAGCAGCACCAACGAGTTGATTCGTCGCTATCGCGAGCTTCGATAAAATGCTGGTTTGATAAACGTTAACTCAGCGAAGTGCGGTCTCAGAAACCGACAGCTTCGCCGTTTGCACGAGTGAGCATCGCTCGAAAGACTTGCGGGTCAATCGAGCTTGCGATGAACCGAACGGATCCATCGGCCATGCCCACGTGGAATCCGCCGGGATGCGTATTGCCCATGTTGGCCAGCGGATTGTTTAAGTCGATCGACACATCCTCGGGTTTCGACCACGGCACGGCGGCATCGCGACGTGCTTCCACGATGAGTAGCGAATTACTCAGCCCGTCCGTGAAATCACGAAACCGGATTTTCGCCGATGTCTTGAGGCCTGTGTCGTCACCGACAACCGCGTGCAAAATCGTAAAACCAGGTTGCAGTGGGGCACTCGGATCGACGTAGACCGACGGTAAGATCTTTGACAGTGGCAAGTTGTGCGGGCTGTCCCAAGGCTCGTCTAAATGGAACTGTTGATAGAGTGCTTGCTGCTCAATAAATGGAAGGATTGCGACCCTCCAGCTCAGCAAAGGTTTTCCATCAGCGTCTGTGATGGCTGCGGGTGGAAGGTGGTTGTAGGCGGAGTGGTAGTTGTGCATCGCGAGCATGATCTGCTTGATATTGTTGGATGCGTTCATTCTTCTCGCGGCCTCACGCGAGGCTTGTATGGCAGGCAAAAGCAGACCGACAAGCACCCCGGTCGTTGCGATCCCGGCTTCGGACTCGAGCGAGATATCGACTCGACGGCCCGTGCGAGTTGGTGTGAGGGTCTTGGTCACCATGTCTGCCATTCGGTTCGCGTATTGGAACGTTGCTTGCTTCACGGCTTCGGATTCGTTGGATGTTGCCATGCCTTTTTGCATTTCAGCAATACCCATTTCGCGACCGAATTGCATGGAGTCGTTCAAGATACTTTCTACTTGTGTCGCCCCGCCTTCGTCCATGCACAACAGACTCAGTTTGATTGTTGACGCCGATGCATTCAGTGACGCGTGGATCAACAACGCGTCAACAAATCCGGGAATGCGGCCGAGTGGTTGAAGCGGCTGAGGAAGCGACTGGGATTGCTGCATCGCAAGGCCGCTGACCATGGGACGCACTGGCTCGAGAACAGCGACAATCGTCAAGCCCGATTGCTTGGGCATTTTTGCGACGATCGTTGGCAATGGGCCCGTGCCTTGATTGGACGTGACTATTGGGCCGAGATAGTTTGGCGTTGCGATAAAAAGCGTCCGAGCGTCTTTCTGGTAAAGAACCATCCCGGGTGTACCACGTAATGCGTAGGCAGAATAGTCGCCGACCGGCATTGGACGTGGTTCCGCATCCAACAGTTCTGATAACTTAGTAGTGGCGACGTCTTGTCGAAATTCGGCGACCATGCCAAACGGTGGACCCGCGGGACCCGGGACTCCAACGATCACCTTGATCGATGAAACGTCCATCGGGTCGATACCCGACTTGTCGAGCGATTGAGCACGCAGGACTTCAAGCGGGAACATCTCGAACGCTGGATTGCTGAACAATTCTTGCGGCGTGCCCATCGCAACCGCCAATGCGTCGTCGGGAATGTATTGCGAACTCGTCGTCGTTGCTGTTGCGATCGACGCATCTTGGGCCGCGGCGGTGTTGCCAATCGCTTGAGAGCTAAGCACGAACGCGATGGCGAATAAAGATGTGGTTCGCCAACGAGACGTGAGGCAGTTCGAGGGCCCGGGCAAACGAGATAACGATGACATGAATCGTGATGACATGGTGAAGATCGTTCCTGTATTTCGGAATGTAGACGCGATTTCGAAACAACGTCCGCCAGAAATTCAATTCTATCCGCCGTGACCGCGCTGATGTGACGGCAATACAAACATCGCTATGATTGCACGAAACACGGTCGAAAGCGTAATCTGTCGTTTGACCAAGCGCCCTCATGGCCGTGCCGAGTGAGCACGGGATGGGATGCACGACTTCGATCGCACCCTGGAATTGACCGTGTCTTTGGAATTAGTCGACGCCTTACTGAGTGAAAATGCGGATCCGATTGCTGCGGGGTGGCAATTGCGAGACCTGGCCAAGGGCGATTCAGTTGACGGGCGTGCTCTGCTGGCAGAACTTTCATCGAGGACCACGACGCTCGAGCTGGCGGATCCTGCCATTCTTGGTGGCTTACTGCGAGTGACTCACACGCGTTTGCTGGCCGAGCGAGTGGATGCGAGCACTCCGATCTTGCCTGGAGAAATTGAATTCCAGGCCGTTGATTCGTTGCTTGATGCGATTTCCGAGGACGTCCCCAATCGCTTTTTGTTGCTGCATCTTTTAGCGATGATTCGGACGGCAGAGTCGCTGCGGTCATTGGTGCTCCGACTCGATGAAGCCCCCCCAAAAAACTGGATCGAGGCGGCTCAAGTACTCAGCCCGCTGATGCAGCATCATGACTGGCCGATCGGTGCTTTGTTTCCTAACTCGCTGTTACTACTGGCGCATCCGTCGCTCGCTTCGACGATTTTGGATATCGCAAACTACTTGCACCGTTCCGGCCGAATCGATGAACATCCAGCCACAGGCCGTGCAGAAACCCTCGCGACATTGCTCGGTGGTGTGACGAGTCGACTTGCTCGATTCGAAGAGGACCCGCGTTCATTTGGCGATGATGTTCACACGGTCCAGCAACGTCTCGGTGAAGCCGTTTCACTGGCGATTTCACTTTGTGATGCGATCGGTTTGATCGGAGACGACCAATACATTGGAAAACTGAACCAGACGCTCGAGTTACGGCATCGGCGTGTGCAGTGTGAAGCCGCTGGCGCATTGGCTCGTTTGGGCGATGACGGTGGCCAAAAGCGGTTGATCGAGTTGGCTGCTGAACCTGTCTGTCGCTTGCGTGCGATTCATTATGCCGACGAACTCGGAATCGGTGGTGCGATCGCCGAAAAGTATCGCAGCGACGAGGCTACCGCCGAAGCGGACATGTCCCTTTGGATGTCCCAGCCACAACAAATGGGAGTGCCTCCGACAAACGTCGAAGTTGTCGAGTCTCGTCGATTGCTATGGCCGAGTTTCTCCAGTCCAGTGGATGTGTACCTCGTACGATTCGAATACAACTTCGGCGAACAGATCTACAGCAACGTTGGTATCACGGGGCCAGCCGTCTTTGCGATGGCGAGTGATGTAGCCGACTTGCCCACCGACGATATCTATGCGATCTACGCTGGTTGGCATGTCGATCATCCGGACATTTTTGCGATTGGCGCAGCGCAGCTGAACTCGGCCCAGAAGCGAGTCGTGCAACCCCTTCAATCGCATTTGGAGCGAAATGGTTACGAGGACGTTCAAAACGAGTTGTTGGGCTTCTTTCTCGACGAACAGGCTGCGGTCTTCCAAGCCACACGAGATTCGATTCGTTGTCGCGTCGTGACGGATGGGCTCGAAACGATCGACCATCCAGTCGACGGGCGTTTGCGACCGCTTTCAGCCGTCGATTTGTTTCATTTGTACAAAGGCCGCAAAATGCTGCGGACCTTCAATAGTTGATTGAGGGCGAGTTCGATGTCAGTCAATTTGGGAGCACTCGTGGACTCGGAAAACCGGTTTCGCCATGGTTTTAGTGAGTTTGCGCGTAGTTGGGCGGTCGTTCGTGAGAATTGGCTCGACGATCGATGCCGCAAATTCGAGCTGGAACGATTGTCGACGATCGGGCCCACGCTTTCTCGCTTCACAGCTGCATTGCACGAATTCGAGAATGTTGTCCGTCAAGCCGATCGGGAGTTGAGCGATCCCGACTGACCCTCCGACCGCGTTTTCTAAGTGCAAGTACAATGATCCGGCTATGAAAGACACCTCCCTAAGCCCTCCAGGACTATTCAGCCTCGCGCGATCGCGACGACTCCTCTCGTCGCTCGAATCACGCTCGCGACACTGGGCCGAACAGTTGACGCAAATTGAGCAACAGCACGTGCTCGACGAATCGTCGGAGTTGGCTGAGCACGAACACCAACGCCAGACGCAAGCGGAGTCGTGTCGCCTGCAGCGTCGTTCGATGTTGACCCAATGGGATGCGTCTGAAGAAAATCTAATCGCTCAGTACGAGTCAACCACCGTCACCGTGCGACAAGACCTCAATCGACTCGCCGCAATTTATCGCCGAAAAGTTGCGGACGAACGCAAGACCATCGAACAGAAAGTGGAAGTGCGTCGCCAGGCCGTGCTGCAACAATTTGAGCATGAGAAAAACCAGCCGGGTATCAAGCGAAAAAAAGAGTTCAACGCAATCGACGCAGCGATGATCCCGTTGCAAGAGACCATCACGGCGGCGCGCGAGCTAACGATTCAGCGACTCGAGCAACTGCCTGCCGTCGATGGTACGGCGGCCGCTGAAGAATTCCCCGAACCAAAAATCCACACCGTGGCGGAGTCGCTTGCGGCAATCGAGTCGTTTAGCCAAGCAAGTGACGAGATCCTTTCGCAAATGCGTTCGGGGATCGCGTCGAAGATGTTTCTATTCCCGCTCGGAGCCATTCTCTTCATGGGGATCTGGGCTGCAGCTGCGTATGTTTTCACGCCTGACCCGCCGTGGCTCATGATGGGGGTCGGTGTACCGATCGCAAGCCTGATCGCGTTCATCGCCTATATCGTCAAGTTGTTGCCGTTGAAGCGGTTGACACGCCAACTGTACCCGAAGATTGAACGCATCGAATTGTTGAGTGACGCGTGTTCCGATGCGGGACGCCGTATCTCCAAGCGAATCGCCAGCGAAGCTTCCGCAGAGTTGATCCAGCGACGTGATTCACACCTTGATGCGGCTCATCGCTGGGAAGTCGACCACATTGCTGAGATGGAAACGCGCCTTGCGCGTGAGGAACGTGACGCTTGCGAGAAGCTAACGAAACACATGGCGAGTATTGACCGAACATTCACCACGGCGATCGACGAATGTACCGGCAGCATGCGAGCGGAGGCCGACAAAGTAGCGTTGTCCATTACGCAACAGATTGCCTCAAACGAAAGCCGGCTCACCGAACTGAGTGCGAACGCCAAGGCAAAACGCCATCACGAATTGTCACGTTTTCGCGAACGATTACAGCAAGGTATTCGTCGCGGATTCAATCGCATTTTTGTGGCAAACCACATCGTTCAGCAACGATTTCCTGATTGGTCCGTCGTTGCACAAAATGCTCAGCCCGCCGAGAGTCGAGTCGATTTCGTGCCGGTCGGTGAGCTTCGTGTAGGGGAGCACCTGCATCGAGTCAACGAGATGAAGTTTCATCAAGACGCTCGTGTGGAGGATGTTGCAGCGTCGACAAGTGGCGCAATGAGCCAGCTTGTTCCCGAGTCGTTGCCCGTCGTCATTCACCGTCGACTGAATTGTGGACTCGTGATTCATTGTCCGTCCGCGAAATTGAATGCTGCGATCGATGTGGTGCACCAGATCTTGTGGCGCATGCTTACCGGAGGCAAGCCTGGGCGTGTGAAGATGACGTTGATTGATCCGCTCGGTCGAGGCCAACACTTCACCAGCTTTATGGCGCTCGGTGATCACGAACCGTCAATCGTTAGCCACCGAGTTTGGACGGAGGAAAGCAAGATCGAAGCTCGGCTAGGAGAACTTGCGCATCACGTCGAAGATATTTTGCAATCGTGCTTGCGGGATCGATTCGCCAGGATCGAAGACTACAACGAGTTGGCCGGTTCGATGGCTGAGCCGTATCACGTGATCGCGGCCATCGGATTGCCGGAAGGGCTCAGTCGCGATGGTTACAAACACCTTCGCGCGTTGCTTGAAAGCGGTGCGCGTTGTGGAATCATCACGCTACTTGTCTGTGATGATTCTAAACCTTGGCCGCCCGACATGCCGCTTCCGGGCAAGGATCGCATGTTGAGTTTGCGGATTGACAATGCAGGCGTATGGAGCCTTGACCAGAGTTTCGCCAGCGAATTTAAGTTTGTCCCAGCTGGTTCGCCGCCGGTGTCAATGCGTGATACCCTCTCGCAAACGATTGGCGAGGCCGCGGCCACAGCGGCAAAAGTCGAGATACCTCTGGCAAGTATTCTTACACCTTTATCGGACGGTGCCCACCGCACAGGCATGGGGATTCGCATTCCGATCGGCAGCCAGGGTGCTAACCGAACTCTCGCGATCGACCTGGGCGAAGGCGTCCGTCAACATACGCTCATCGCGGGTAAAACGGGCTCTGGAAAAAGCACACTGCTACATGCCATCATCACAGCCGGCATGCATCAATATCCTCCGAGTGAGTTGCAATTCTATCTCTTAGATTTCAAGAAAGGCGTTGAGTTCAAACTTTATGCCGACAGTGAACTCGCGAGCATGCGAGTCATCGGTATCGAAAGTGAACGCGAATTCGGTCGCAGTGTTTTGCAACGATTGGATGGGGAACTTCAGCAGCGAGGCGAGTTGTTCCGCGGTGCCGCTGTGCAGGAAATTTCCGAATATCGACGTGCGACTGGCAAAGAGATGCCTCGATTGATGCTCGTCGTGGACGAATTTCAAGAGTTGTTTTTGCGAGATGACCGCTTGGCAGCGGACTGTGCCATGTTGCTGGACCGTTTGGTTCGCCAAGGACGGTCCTTCGGGATGCACGTGGTGCTTAGCAGCCAATCTCTCGCGGGTGCATACTCGTTGCCTCGAGCGACGCTCGGCCAAATGGCGGTGCGAATCGCAATGCAGTGCAGTGAATCGGATGCCGCGATGATCTTGTCCGATGACAACACCGCTGCGCGATTGTTGAGTCGCCCCGGTGAAGCCATTTACAACGATGCTGGAGGACTCATCGAAGGCAATCAACCGTTCCAAGTCGCGTGGTTGTCGAGCGATTCGCATCGCGACATGCTCGCGGCAATTTCCGCTCGTGATCAACACAGCCGAGCGTTGTATGCGCCGACAGTTGTGTTCGAAGGCAATCGGCCGGCGAAATGGACCACGATGCTTGTGGACGCAGTTACCATCCATCCACCGTCGAGCGGCACGCTTCGTGGGTTACTTGGCGAAGCGGTAGAAATTGGGCCACCGGTTACCTTGGAACTCAGTCGCAATGCGGGTCGAAATGTCTTGCTTGTCGGTGTGGTTGAGAACCGACCTGCGCTGCTTGCGTCGATGATTTCGTGCATGGCGAAGGGACACGCGGATTTGAAGGTAGCGTATTTTGATGGAGCTCGCGTTGACGATCCGCCATCTTTGGCGCCTTGGTTGAGCGAGGCGGGGATTCACGTGGAGACGGTGAAGCCACGTGACTGTGAGACCAAGCTAAAGGAACTCGTCGAGTGGGTTGGACGACGCGGTGAAGTTGACGAAGAAGTCGAGCCAATCGTTGTCGTGATCGACCCGCTCGATCGGTTTCGTGATCTGCGTCAAGACGATTCCTTTCATTTCTCCCTCGACTCGGCGGGCAAAGTGTCGGCGGCGGCTTTGCTTCAGACACTATTACGTGACGGACCGAGCGCTCGTGTATTCACGATACTCGCCTGTAACAGTACGGAAACCTTGTCGAGATGGCTGCCGCGTGCATCCCAACACGACCTCGAATTGCGGATCCTTGGCGTGCTGAATGCAAGCGATTCGTCGATGCTAATCGATACGCCTGCGGCCTCCGACCTCTCTGCGGCAACGATGCTCGTGTATGACGACGCCGACGGCAAATTGACGAAGTTCCGATTCGTGAACATGCCAAACGCGGAAACCGTTCGTGCCTGGTTGTCGTGAACAGCGCACTCAAGCAATGGAGTTCACGTGATCGCTTTCGCTGCTTTTTGATTTTCCGTTGCACGACGCCAAAGCGAAGCCACCTCGCCAAAGAGGCTATCGGCGCTGGTGCGATGATAGAGTGAATCCGCGGGAAGACTCTCACTCAAGCGTCGATGTGCTTTACCGAGGTTATGGTACGGCAAGCTCGGGAATAAGTGATGTAGCGCGTGATAGCGCGTACCGATCGGCCCCCAAAGCTCCGTGATCCAAGCATGGTTCGGATAATTCACGCTATCCAGGAGTTGCTCTTCGAACGTCATTTCATCGCCTTGGTTGGTCCAGCGGTGGGCTCCAAGCGTGCGAACTTCGTTGAGAATCAAAATGCCAACACCGACCGCGTATGCGATCCCCCAAAACGGATCGATCCATTCGTCTCGCATCAAGCCGCCACGCAACAAGAACCAAACACACCACGCAAAACAAAGTGCTTCTTGCAAGTAAACGACTCGCATTAGCTTGTCGCTCGCGTCGGTGCGTTCGTAGAACGGGTCGACAACCATGGTCGACATATGGCGATGAACGTATGGCCGAAGCTTAGGAAACATCCAGCACATTGGGCTGATCACCAAGAACCGAAACAGCGCCAGTGGCGGAATGATGATCGCTTGGAGAACGAACCCAACGATCATCCATTTACCATGGTTTGACAAAGCGAGGTACTCGCCATCATGCTCCGTTCCATAGTGTTTTCGACGATGGTGATCCACATGCGGGTAGTACAAAAACGACGGCACCAGAAAAAAGACACCACACAAGGCATTCCAAACGATGCGGAAGCCACGGAACTGGCCACGAGGCAAGTGCACTAATTCATGGATGAACATTAGTGCCCGCATGTACAGAATCAACGTGGCCGCATAGCATCCCGCCATTGCCGGCCCAACCCACAAGGCTTGCGGATACCATTTCGGTAAAAAGTACATTAGGTGGAACGTGATGTGGCCAGCCATGATGGACAATAGAAAATCTGTCCAATAAATCCAAGCTTTCGGACGATTCAGATCCTGAATCAGCGACCTCGCTTGAGCAAATGAAAAACTCTTTTCAAGGGTCGATTTAGTTCGATTCGAAGGAGAATTCCAGGAGCTTGCCGTTGCGTTTGAGGGTGATTGCGCAACCGAGTCACTTTGCCAATTTTCCAACATGATGAAGGCTTCGATTGAAGAAGGATTCATCCAACACATCGTCGTGGTGGATTCAGTTTGGTAACTGCTTTCAGAAAACCATTCCGCCAATATTTGTCATCGACTTGAGGGCAGTTCCCTCTATTCAATATTTACCTCGAACCTGAATGAAATTTCAAATGTATTTTCGGAGCTTCGATGAACTACCTAGGTGATCGACCCAAACGCGTCGTCGTGATTGGAGCTGGCGCGGCGGGGATGGTTGCTGCATCGGAAGCAGCAAAACGCGGTGCCGAGGTTACGCTGCTCGAAAAGAATACCAAGACAGGCGTGAAGATCCTGATGTCTGGTGGTACTCGCTGTAACATCACTCACAACACCGATGCGCGGGGAATCATCGCAGCATTCGGAAAGTCAGGGCGTTTTTTGCAACCTAGCGTTGGCGCGTTCCCGCCATCGGACGTTGTTCAAATGTTTCATTCGCTCGGCGTGGAGACCAAAGTCGAAGAGACTGGAAAAGTGTTTCCCGTTAGCGATCGAGCGGTTCAGGTGCGGGATGCATTGCATGCGCAAGCCGTTGATGCTGGTGTGAATCTGTTGCTATGCCAGGGAGTCGCCGGTGTTTCGAAGACTGAGAACGGATGGACAATTCAAACGAAAACGGACGCCTTCGAAGCGGACACTTTGGTAGTAACGGCCGGTGGTAAAAGCTGGCCCGGCTGTGGAACGACTGGTGACGCGTACACCTGGCTTGCCCAGCTCGGTCACTCGATCGTGCGGACTCGTCCAGCGCTCGTGCCACTTGTTGGTGGCGACGCGTGGAGTCGCGATCTTTCCGGAGTCACTATCGACGACATCGTTTTGTCAGTGCGCGATCGCGCTAACCCAAGACGTCCGGTCGCCAGTCGACGGTCTTCGTTATTGCTGACACACTTTGGATTTTCTGGCCCAGCAGCGATGGATGTAAGCGGCGCGATTACGGAAGTCAGTTCACCAGCCGATCGGCCGCTTGAAATTGACTGGATCCCCAACATTCATGAAGAAACGCTCAAGGAGCGACTCACCGATCGCAGTTCGGCGGGACGCCGCCGGGTTGGTCAACTGGTTGGCGAATGGTTGCCGAGTCGATTGGCAGCGGCCATCGTCGGTCGCGTCACACCGGATGTCCCGCTCAGTGAATTGTCCAAGAAAGCGTTCTTGCAATTGGTTGGTGATCTGAAACGGATGCCGCTACCGATCACGGGAACACGCGGCTTTGACAAAGCGGAAGTCACCGCTGGCGGCGTTGCGTTATCGGAAGTTGATCCCAAAACAATGGCGAGTCGTCTGCATGACGGGCTCTACATTGCTGGTGAAGTCCTCGACGTTGATGGAAACATCGGCGGTTTCAATTTCCAAGCTGCTTTCAGCACAGGGCGAGCCGCTGGGATCGCAGCCGCAAGCACCGAGACATGATAAAACTAGCGATTAAAAAGATCGCTTGGTGGCATCAGCACATGTTCAGCTGTGGATGGCATGGTGGATGGTTCGCTATCCGGGGTCGGGGCTGAGCCCGTTTCATTGTCTTGGTCGCTGGAATGTTTGCGCCACAAGTAGTCTTGCATGGTTCTTGATCGACCGAGACTGCCGTCCGTCGCATCCAGTTTTTGACGACTTTTCGCCAGCAGCTCAGAGACTTCGGTAAATTTTGGATTGCGTGTGTTGCCAGTCGAGACAGCGACTTGATTGAATTGTTGCTGGGTCAATGCAAGTTCATTTCGTAGCTCGTCGACCTGGGTCTGGGCAGCGATTAATTCATCACGCGACTCGTGAAGCGTGGTTGTGTCGAATTCCACTCCCGCCACACTGCGGATTCCGGCGCGCTCAAGAACGGAACGCACGGAAGCGGGTGTCAAAAGTAACGCTAGCATCGCGACAACTATTAGCATTTCACGCATTGCGGCAAAGCTGTCACGAAGATTCGACCAGCGGCTCGGACTCGGTTCGGACATGGTTACAATCTCTCTAGCCAAAACAACGGAATTCCCATCGTTGAATCGTTGTTATGGGTTGCCTGTGTCCAGACCAATTCGAACCTTCGAATCCCAAAATCCTAAAACGGCTCATTTTCTCGATGGCTGATCTGATTGCCCAAGGTGCCCGCAGCGATCACCGCTGGCGACGTGAGATTCCGTCAGTACTTTCTGGTTTCGAGCCGATCATCGGACGAGTCGAAGGCGATTGGCAGATTCCTTGGGACTCGTTGGTTTCGCGACAGCACGTGCGATTGGTCCCCAAAGACGATGAACGTGTCGAAGTCATTGTATTGCCTCAAGCCAAGAACCCCGTCTTTCACCAAGGCATCAAGCGAGTTCGTTTCACCTTGGTCCCAGGCGACCACTTCGTGATTGGCGAAACAACGTTAATGCTCGCCAAGCGGCCTGGAACCCGAGAGTCGAGTCCTTCGGGTGACGTCACTGAGCATGTTTTTGACCAACAACGTCTCACCAACAAACCGTATCGAGACTCTGACGCTCGTATCGACATGCTCAGCCGCCTGCCCGACTTGGTTGCGGGAAGCGAGACCGATGATGAATTGCTTGTCCGGGTGACTGATGTCTTGATGCGCGCAACGCCCGGCGCGATGGCCGTTGCCATTGTTGCCCTGAGAAAAACGGCTGGGAGTTCAATCTCGGATAGCGGCAATTCATTCTCCAAGCCGAACCCACACGTTGATCCTGATGGTGTGGGTGATGAGGACGTGCATATTTTGCATTACGACAGCCGCGGTCCCGCGGAGTCGGCGCCTCCGATCAGCGCCAGGCTTGTGCGAACAGCAATCAAGCGTCGCGAGAATATTTTGCATTCTTGGCCAAGCCAACGAGAATCTCTAGCTGCGTTTACCGCGAGCGACGAAGTGGACTGGTCGTTCTGTGTGCCGCTCGTTAGCGATGCGTGTCCAAGTTGGGCGATTTATGTCACAGGATGCCATCGATCGGCCAACGCAAGCCTGACAAGTGAGAGTCCATTTAGTGGCACAGGTATTCGCGTTGCGGATGCAGACACAGTGGAGGAACTCGAAGACGACATGAAGTTCACTGGGCTTGTGGCGACAACGCTCTCAAGTGTTCGTCATGCTCAACAGCTCCAGCAGCGCCAGTCGGCGATGCGCCAGTTTTTTGCACCGGTGGTGATGCGAGCACTCGCTGGGCGTGATACCAACGAGGTGCTCAAGCCGCGCGAAGTTGACTTGTGTGTGATGTTTTGTGACTTGCGAGGTTTCTCTCGATATTCGGAACGAGACGCCGAACGCTTGCTAGAATTGCTTGCCCGCGTCAGCGACGCATTGGGCGTGATGACACATCACATTCTAGATACGGGCGGTGTGATTGGAGACTTTCACGGTGACGCAGCCATGGGATTCTGGGGTTGGCCCCTTGCCCAGGCGGATGCCGCATCGCGAGCTGCGGATGCCGCGCTTCGGATTCGCTCGGACTACGCAAGCCGTGTGGTGACCGAACTGCGTTGTGGAATTGGGATCGCTTCGGGCCGTGGCGTTGCTGGCCAAATCGGGACGGTCGATCAAGTGAAAGTGACTGCGTTTGGACCCGTTGTGAACCTTGCGTCCCGCCTCGAAGGACTCAACAAGACGTTCGGTACCGAGATTCTTGTCGATGCCGCAACCGCGAAACTGCTACGCGCTCAATTGCCGACACGCAAACAGGAATTCTCGCAAGCGGAAACGCCGAGTCTGGTCCAGTCGGGGCGGCTCCGTCGCCTTGCCAAAGTTCGACCCGCTGGAATGCAGGCCGTAACGGAGATCTATGAACTTCGCCCCGACACACCAGACGATTGTGCTCAGCTCTCTGATGAGCACATTTCCCAATACGAAGAGAGTTGGCGGCTTCTGGTCGATTCTCAATGGTCCGAAGCCTACGAGCGGCTACACGCGTTGCCCGCTGCCGATCGACCCAAGGATGTCTTGTTGTCGTTGATACTGAAACACAACCGTGTCGCACCCCCGCACTGGGACGGGGTTATCAATTTTCCGTTGTCATAGCTAGCGATGAATTAATTTTTTAGCGGAATTCAGTCGACTTTTCGCTGAGATGTCGCTTGCCCGCCTCCCTGTCGACACAGATTTATCTAAACTGCCGGTTCATGTTCAGGTTCCGCAGGCTACTTAGGCGGCAATATTTATGCATTCGTTGTTTTTTCCGCACTATCTAAGGCACCGTAAGTTTGCCGTACTGCTGTTTTCTTTGCTCGCCCCCTCGCTCGCTTTGGCTCAGTTGTCAGAATCGCAGCGGTCGACACTGTTGAGTGCAACGTTGTCGGCTAAGTACAGTTTGAGCGAGACCACGTTGCCCAGTCGTGATCGTGCCAACGAAGCGTTTTTGCGGGACGCCCGATCAACCCAAAACTTCCTGCAAGCAAACACTTCGGTAAGCAACGGTGAGGCTTGGCTCAACTACCTCGAACTCGACGCGTTGCGGGAAGCAGTCAATGAGGATGCATCCGTCGCTACGCAAGGCAATTTAGCAGTTGCCCTGCATGAACGGCTGATTGGGATCGCGCCAGGCTTGGAGCTTCGCACACTCGTCCAACTTCGCCGGAGCGTCAGCGAGTTGATTGCATCGCTACGTTATTCCGATGCCGAGAAATCAATTTCCCAGCTCGAACGACAATTGGATGCGTTTGAGAAACGTCTGGGCGAATTTGAATCGATACCGACTGCGGACGATGTTGCTTCACTTGGAGCGGTCATCAGCGTCCTCAGGGAGGCCAAACAAGCACCGAGCGCGGTTGCGACAATTCGAAGTGTCTTTGATGAACCTAACGCAGTCCTCACGCTCAACGGATCCTTGGTTCAACAAACAGTCAACCGAGCTGTCAATCAATCGCGACCGGTGAGCAACTGTATTCTCGGCACTCGCTTAGTGGGCATGGCATCTCTTAACGGAAGTGTCACTGCGACACTGCAACCTTCCATCGGTGCGGCGCTTTTATCGGTAAGTCTCCAAGGCCGTTTCCATGCTACGAATCGTGGTTACAACGGGCCAGTCGTTCTAAATACGACTGGAACCGGCCAAGTTTTCGCATCTCGCAATTTGTTGCTGAACGAGAGCGGTGTCACGATGCAACCCGCACATGTGCAGGTTCAACTAGCCAGTTCGATTGATTCGATCGAACATCGCCTGAAAATTGTGCGCCGGATCGCGAAAAAGAAAGCTGCCGAACAGAAGCCGCAAGCCGATCGAATTGCGACCGAGAAACTGAGGGCTGAGGTGAGCGAGCAATTTGTGCGTGAAACCAGTCAATCAAGCTCGATGCAAGTCGGTGATCCTTTGGCAAAGGTTCGTCCTTGGTTGGGTCGCTTGGACTTGGTTGAACCGACTCGATTGTGGGGTTCGACTCACAACGCGATCTTCATTCAAGGGTCGATGCGTCGCGATGACCAACTCGGAAGTCTCATGCCAGCGCCGCCCGTTAGTGGTGTCTATGACATCGCTATCCAAATCCATGAGACATTGATCGACAATGCGTTGACACCGATGCTCGCTGGTCGAACGGTCAATCAATCGCAAATCGAGCCATTGTTGTCGCTCACGGGAAATGCGCCGGCGTCCACAACGAAATCAAATACATCGAGGGATTCGCTTGCACTTGACGACGATACAGAAGACGGCGAAGAACCGTCATTCGAAATTGATTTTGCCAGGACTCGCCCGGTAATTTTCGAAGCTCGTGATGGTGTATTGCGAGTGGGTGTGCGAGGAACGCGATTCTCACAAGGACGCCGCGAGCTTTCCCGAGCAATGGAGATCACCACGACGTATACGCCAGCTCGTGATTCATCAGGAAATTTCCTGCTACTGCGTGACAGTGAAGTGGATGTGGACTTTCCAGGTCGTGGTCGATTGACAATTGCGCAGTCTGCGATCAAGCCCGCAATCCAAAAGTCATTTGGTGAGGTGTTTCCGCAAGTACTTGGCGACCAACCCTTCCTTGTTCCTGCGGAAGCACCTCTCGATGCGATTCGCGGCAAGACTCTGCGACCGAGTCAAATCACGGCCAACGACGGGTGGCTAACCGTCGGCGTCCGCTAACGTTTGACTCTCGCTGGTTCTAAATTGCAAACGCGATCGGCAAGCGTGTCTTTTGCAAACGACACCGTCCGGATTCACATCCGAACGGCGTCACTCGCTACCACTTTTGCAATCCATGCAATTAGAATTGAGTTTGGTACTGGAAGTAGAGGAACTGGGCGTCGGTACCGCTGTCTACGCCAGGCAGTGCGGCATTGGGCGTATTGAAATAGTCACCCGAATTGAAGTACGAGTAGCCGAGCAATACGTTGTTTCGCGAGTCCAAGTTGACCGTGAATAGCAAGTCGATTTCGTGACCCAAGTCTTTGCTAACCGCGCCACCAGCTGCGTTGTATGGGCTCATTACGACGCTGTAAGGAGTTGTTGCCTGGTCCAAGAAGAAGTAGTGATACCAAATGAGCAGCGATACTTTCTTGCCGAGAATTGGAGTGATGAACTGGGCGTTCACGTCGTTGAGATTTCGACGACCAAACAAGTCCATCAAACCGTTGTACTTGTGGGCAAGTGGGAACGCGTGATCAAAACTATTGTCGTTGCGTACCGCGCCGTCACTGTCACCACCAGCCCAATCATACCAGCCCCAAATGGTCGGGTTCCAATCGCCAATCGCCAACTTGCGGCCCAGGCCAGCGGTGAAGAAACCGGTGCTTTGATCCGAGCCGCCAAATTGGTTGCCGAACTGCACACCGCCTTCGACTTCGTATAACAAGTCCTTGCCTCCAGCAACACGGCTACCGATTGTATGGTAGTCAAAGTTGTTGGCTCCGGCGTTGTCATTGGTGTGCCCCAGGTAATAGGCGTCAACCGTACCGATATCTAGGCCCTTGCGTGTTGCGTAAACGCCAAAGAAATCTTCAAGGCTATCCGAGCTGTCCCAGCGGTTAGCGTTCGCAGGTGTTCGCATGACAACATTGGTGAAGAAACCATCCACATCCCAATTGTCACCGCTGAACATCAAACGATAACCGTCGAATGTGCGACGTGTATTTGCCCAGTCCAACGGTGAAACGAGCCGTTGATTTCCGAGCAACAGTTCTTGTCGTCCAACGCGAGCTGTCAGCTTGCCCGCATCGCTGTCAATCAACTTGGCATCGACGAACAAGTTTTGTGCCTCGCCCCGATTTTCTTCGATCGGTCGTGCTGCGAATGTCTCGCCAGCCGAATCGGCATACAAGTACTCTCCGTAGAAACGGAACGTATCGTTCATTCGCCAATTCGCGAACGTGCGATATCGTGTCAACCAAAATTCATCGTCACGACCTGTGAGTCCGAGGCCGCGCATGTTTTCTTCGCTGTGATAGCGAACGCGAGCTTCACCTCCAAGATCAAGTGCGCCACCAGCCAGTCGCTTGAATGAGTCACCGAGGTTGTGACCTTCATAGCAGGGATCATCCAGGTAGCTGTAATCATTCGCGTAGAATACGCCTTTGTAAGCTCCCTTTGCCTTCTCGGCGAGAGCTTCCTTCTTTTCGTCCGTACAGCAAGCTGTGGTTGTGCACTTGCCACAACTGCATCCCTTGACCTTGTGACCGATGACCGTTTCGTCGATGAAACCGATCGGGGTAACAAAGTCTTCGGTGACAAATTCTGTTGTTGGATTTTCAACAAGAGTATCCGTTAGCTCTTGTGCATTTGCAGAAGCAAACGATGTTCCCGCGAAAGCAGCGGCAACGAGCAATCTTAGCTGGCGGCGATTGATTGAGATTCGCATGACTGTGAGATTCCTTTCACTGGTCCATGAAGAATTGAGTTAGGTGTGAGTAACAGCTCATTTCCTAGGTTTGCTGTGGTTTGCCGCTCGCCGCCAAGCAGGGCAACCAAAGCAAATTAGGATCCAAAAAAGCTGTCATGCACCGAAGCGAATTCCGGTTCGCTATTTCGACACAACTCCTCCATCGTCTGGGCATCCTAACCGTCCCAGCTATTTCGACCGCGCGATTACATCTCGCAAAACCGGCGCAATCGGTGGGACACGCTCAATCGCAAGCCTATTGGCCAGGCGGACAAGCCTAATAACTATGCAAATCCGTAGATGCGACAAGTGCGAGCATGATCACACGCCGAGATCGAGAATCAGCTAAGGGATTGAAGACCACCGTAAATCGCCAGCTAAGCAGCCGTAAATTGCGTAGGGATTAAATCTGCATATTGG
Organism: Pirellulaceae bacterium; assembly: GCA_041739875.1. Taxonomy (GTDB): domain Bacteria; phylum Planctomycetota; class Planctomycetia; order Pirellulales; family Pirellulaceae; genus JBBSJZ01. Next base: position 35,209 of record JBGSNA010000011.1, on the reverse strand, counting down.
CCTGAACATTGGAACGGACGTTGCTTTGAGTTTTGCTAACGCTCAATTGCTCCCTCTCACTAGTTAACGGTCTAGCCAACGTGAATCGAAGATCTTGCCGGTCAGCCCTGATGCTGACGTCTAACCGAACCGTTTTGCTTTTCGCGAGTTACATCGCGTTGTTTATCGCGGGTTGTGGATGCTCCAAAGTAACGATAACGATTGATGACCTTGAGTCCGCAGTAGCGACGCCGGAAATGGCTGAGCCCGCAACCACAGCGGCGGAAAGCCTGGTGGAAAAGACGACGCCTAAGGCCATCGTCGCCACCATTCTCGACATCGAAAAAACAGACCTCAAGTTTGGGTTCATCAAACTCACGGATTGTGCTCCTCTCGTGATCGCCAAAGAAAAGGGGTTCTTTGATTCCGAAGGCCTCAATGTCGAACTCGAAGCCCAAGCGAACTGGAAAGTCCTGCTTGACGGTGTGATCAACGGTCAGCTCGATGGCGCACACATGCTTGCTGGCCAACCCATCGGTGCCACGATCGGTTTCGGGACTCAAGCCAACATCATCACCGCCTACAGCCTCGATTACAACGGAAACGGTATCACCGTCAGCAATGAAATTTGGGAGCAAATGCAGGAGAACGAGCCGCGTTTGAAAGAACCTCAGCCAGAGCACCCGATCACAGCAGCGTCGCTTAAACCCATCGTGGATTCGTATAAGCAAGAAGGTAAGAACTTCAGTATGGGAATGGTCTTCCCCGTCAGCACGCACAACTACGAAATTCGTTACTGGCTCGCAGCTGCCGGAATCAAGCCCGGAATGTATACCAAGGACAACATCACGGGCACCGTAGATGCCGATGTGTTGCTGAGCGTCACGCCGCCGCCAGAAATGCCCAAGACGCTCGAGGCCAAAACGATTCTCGGTTATTGCGTTGGTGAGCCGTGGAATCAGCAAGCGGTCGTGAAGGGTATCGGAGTTCCTGTCACTACGAACTACGACATCTGGAAGAATAATCCGGAGAAAGTGTTCGGCGTTACCGAAGCCTGGAACACGAATCATCCCAATACGCACTTGGCGATCATCAAGGCTCTCATTCAAGCTGGTAAGTGGCTTGATGCAGTCGATGCGGATGGCAAGTTAGTCAATCGCCAAGAAGCAGCGCAGATTCTGAGCGGACGAAACTACGTTGGTGCCGACGTCGACGTGATCGACAATAGCATGACAGGCACGTTCGTGTTCCAGAAGACCGACGTTCGCCCGATGCCTGACTTCAATGTCTTCTTTAAGTACTACTCGAGCTATCCGCACTACAGCGATTGCATCTGGTTTTTAACTCAAATGCGTCGTTGGGGCCAAATCACGGAAACCAAGCCGGCTGAGTGGTACGCCGAAACAGCCAAGCAAATTTATCGTCCCGAGATTTATCGCCAGGCCGCCGCACTGCTCGTCAGCGAAGGCAAGATGTCTGCTAGCGACTTCCCCTCGGAGGACTACGACGGCTATCGCGAGCCGACAACCGACTTCATCGATGGAAATAAGTACGACGCGAAAGATCCCATTGCCTACATCAATAGTTTTGAAATCGGCAACAAGGACTAAGGACGTTTTTTCGAGACAGCACACAGCTAGCCGCCTTTAGTTGTGGTGTTGTGGAAACGGCATGACGGGTCGGATGTTTGGGGATCCGGTGCCCCAACGTCCGGCCCGGCCGTGGAACGAAGATTGGAAGTCGCGTGAGCAAAGGCTGACGCACTGAAGTGGTTTTACAGGTGACGCCTCATGTCGCTGCAAGTGGCAATCTCGACGACGGGAATGATTTTGAAATGAAAGAAAGCTTATGAACTGGCGTGGTAAAGCTCTGCGTTTCTGTGAAGTCACAGGACTGCCTATACTTGAACCCTTTGTTCGGCTCGCAGCGGGTGAGGATCCGAAAGAACAGTTCATTGGCATTGCGAAATTCATCTTGTTGCCGAGCGCAGCAATCCTCCTGTTCATTGGGATGTGGTCGGTCGCGTCCAACAAAGTGGTGACCGATAGCGCCAAGCTTCCAAGCCCCACGTCGACCTGGGAAGCCGGTAAGCAACTGTTTGTGATGCACTCTGCCCAGCGGCAAGCGGACCGTGATCGAAAACTTGAAAAGCTCGACGAAGCAAAGGAGTTGATGTTCAAGGCGAAGCAAGTCGAAACGCAAGCGGCGACTGCGATGGGCAAGGAGAAAGAAACGCTTTTGGCGAATGTCGCTGTACTCAAGAGCAAAGCGGTTCAGTCCGCGAACTACACGCCGTCGAGTGCACCAACGTTCGTTGACCAGATTTTCACGAGTGTCAAAACCGTATTTTTTGGTTTCGCGCTAGCAACTTTGATCGCCGTACCGCTTGGAGTTTTGTGCGGCGTTAGCCCCTGGTTCAATGCAGCAATGAACCCTTTTATCCAGTTGTTCAAGCCGGTCAGCCCACTGGCTTGGTTGCCGCTCTCGTTTATCGTGATCATGTGGTACTACTCGGGATCATCGGGTGAAACATTCTTTCAAAAGTCGTTTTTGATTTCTGCGACAACGGTCACGATGTGTTCGCTTTGGCCGACACTCGTCAATACAACTCTCGGTGTGGCTAGCGTCGACAAAGACTATCTCAATGTTGCGCGTGTGTTGAAACTATCGTGGCGGCAACGATTGTTCAAAATCATTCTCCCAGCCAGTTTGCCGCTCATGTTTGCCGGGATGCGAATCAGTCTTGGTGTTGGTTGGATGGTGCTCATTGCTGCCGATATGTTGGCTCAGAATCCGGGCCTCGGAAAGTTCGTTTGGGACGAGTTTCAAAACGGAAGCAACATGACTTATGCCCGCATTGCGTTTAGCGTCATCGTGATCGGATTGATTGGATTGCTGCTGGATCGCTTGATGATTTGTCTTCGAAATTTGGTCAGCTTCGACAATGCAGCCCCAGCCTAAGGAACTCGAAATGACAATCTCGACGGAACACGAAACGGAGCTGTCAAACGTCGCCAAACCCACTGCGCGACCATTGCCCATCATCGAGATGCGAGGTGTGGTCAAGGGATACGGAACGGGTGTGACTCGCACGGACGTCTTGAACAACATCAACCTCAACGTTCGTGAGGGAGAATTTCTTGCGGTGTGCGGATTCAGTGGCAGCGGCAAGACGACGTTCATGCAATTGCTCGCTGGGCTGCTGTTGCCGGACAAGGGTGTGATCCTGATGGAAGGCGAGCCCATCACAGGCCCCGATCCCGGGCGTGGCTTGGTGTTTCAAAACTATTCGTTGCTCCCATGGCTTACGGTTCGCGGTAACATTGCCCTCTCCGTGGACACGGTATTCGCTGGTTGGCAGCGGGGCGAGCGACGTGACCATGTTGAAAAGTTCATTGAGATGGTGGGCTTGTCGCATGCCGCACATCGCCGTCCGCACGAATTGTCCGGCGGTATGCGCCAGCGAACTTCGCTCGCACGCACGCTTGCGATGAAGCCGAAGGTGTTGTTGTTGGATGAACCACTTTCCGCGCTCGACGCACTGACGCGGGCACAGTTGCAAGATGAAATCCTCAGGATTTGGGAAGAAGAACGGCAAACTTGTGTGATGATTACCAACGATGTGGATGAAGCCATTCTAGTCGCCGATCGAATTGTGCCTTTGAACCCCGGCCCGAATGCTTCGCTTGGTCCGACGTTTGCCGTGGATTTGGAGCGACCGAGAAATCGAACTTCCCTCAATCACAACAGCACCTTCAAGAATCTGCGCCGCGCCGTCACCAATTACCTTGTCGCTGTTCGCAAAAAATCGAGAGACGATGAAGCTTCTCAATCCACTGCGCCCGTCTTCGCGTTGCCTGATTTGAAACCAGTCGAATTACGTGGCCACTCCAAAGCATCTTGAATTGACCCGATGCTGACACTCGAAATTCCCATCAACCAACACTCATAAAAAAGGCAAACAGAATGGCTGGATACGTCGAAATGTTTCGCCTCGGCAAAACGTACGATACGAAAAATGGGCCCGTCGTCATCGTTGAGGATTTCAACCTCAATATGACTCAAGGTGAATACATTTGCTTGCTCGGCCATTCGGGTTGCGGCAAGAGTACTGTGTTGATGATGGCTGCAGGTCTGAATCCTATCTCGACAGGTGGAATCGTTGTTGCCGGTCGCGAAATAGATGGACCTGGACCAGATCGCGGCATTGTTTTTCAGTCACCCTGTTTAATGCCTTGGATGACGGCACTCGAGAATGTGCTGCTTGGTGTCGATCAAGTCTACCCGCATGGTACAAGGGCCCAGCGTCGAGATATCGCTGGTTACTATCTGTCACTCGTTGGACTTGGGTCTAGCTTGAACAAACGGGCCAGTGCATTGAGCCAGGGAATGCAGCAACGCGTTGGAATCGCCCGAGCTTTCGCCCTCAAGCCAAAAATGTTGCTACTCGACGAGCCGTTCGGGATGCTCGATTCGCTAACACGAATGGAGTTGCAAGAAATCTTGCTAGAGATTCTGGTGAAAGACAAAGTCACGACATTGATGATCACGCACGATGTCGACGAGGCTCTCTTCATGAGCGATCGCGTGGTGATGATGACCAACGGACCTCGCGCTCGCGTTGGTGCAATTTTCAACATGCCTTTTGATCGCCCCAGATTGCGTGCTGAAGTTCTTGATCACCCAGAGTACTACGAGTTCCGAAGTCGCATGATTGAGTTTCTTGAAGACCAAGATCACAAGAAGTTGCATCGCGATATCGAGAAGTTCAGCGCCCAGCAAACGATTGCGGTCAAGGAGGATTCCGAAGTTGCCACATCAAACTGAGCAAGCTGAAAACAGCCCTCTTGGCGATCCGATAATCACCATGGACACCAGCATCGATAGGTTCGCTGAGACCCTTGTTTCGAACGTCGAGGTTTACCGCGTCAATGAGTCTGGATCGCTGAGTTCCATTTCGGATACTGGCACCACGTTTATGATCCTTGCAAGTGAGGCAGCGGAAAATCAATTTCCTTGTTTAGCGTCTTCGGATGCACTCCCAGATAACGTCGCAGCTGCGATCGCTATACCCGTGATTTGTGGTCCAAAGTGCACGTCGGTGATTGTGTTGGTACTGCGCCCGTCGAAGTCGTTCGGCGTGTTGGAAATTTGGAAACCTGTTGGTCGCTACGCTGAACTTGGTTTAGTTGATGGATACTTCGGCGCATTGGAACGCTTCCATAACGTCAGCTCCTTTGTGCGGTTCGAACGCGGCATGGGGTTGCCGGGACAAGCTTGGGAACGTGGCTACTCAGTCATTCACAAGAACTTGCCTAATCATCCGGGCTTTTTGCGAGCTGCGGGAGCATCCGCCGAATCGCTCGAGAGTGCTGTCGGTATCCCAATATCCGGCGACGAATTCATTGCAACGGTTGTGCTGATCAACTCCAGCGACATGCCGATTGCTCGCGGCATGCAGTCTTGGGTCGTGGATGGAGCTTCGCTTGCGCTTCCGGGCGATGCCGCGAGTGGGTCTGGAAATATCGAAGATTCAAACCTGCGTTCACGTTTCTCTGCGGAACTTGCTTGGCTGCGTCAAAGCATGGAATCGCGTGAAGCATCATGGCACTTGAGTGAGAGCAATGGAGCGAGTGTTGCGATTCCAACATTTGTCGGTGGGAAGCCTCGTGGTGTGTTGGCGCTGCGATTCTAGTTCGTTAAACGTTGTTTCTGTTTTCTGATTGTTTTGAAATTGAGTCAAATGTCCGCATTGCTACCCATCGTCGAGAAAGAACGCGATATCGTCGCGGCTTTACTGCGCGAACAGCAATCGCTTACTGCCGTTGAAAGGTTTAGCCGAACGCATGACGCGGAACTCAGTCATGAGTCAACTCAAGAACGGCCAACTCAAGAATGGCCAGCGCAAGAACGTTATTATCGCGAACTCATGCCAGCCACGTCGCCGGGACCGAATCAGCAATTCGCATTCGAGGTGGATTTGGATTCGTGCAGTGGCTGCAAAGCCTGTGTGGTTGCCTGTCATACGCTCAATGGACTTGATGAACATGAAGCGTGGCGAAGTGTGGGGCTGCTGTTTGGTGAAGACACCATCCAACATGTCACGACTGCATGCCACCACTGTGAAGACCCAGGTTGTTTGAATGGATGTCCAGTCAAGGCTTACATCAAGGACGAAGTAACCGGGATCGTTCGCCATCTCGATGATCAATGCATCGGGTGCAAGTATTGCACGATGATGTGCCCCTATGAGGTGCCACAGTACAGCGAGCGTCTAGGAATCGTTCGCAAATGCGACATGTGCCACCAACGTTTGAGCGTGGGCGAAGCTCCCGCCTGTGTGCAATCTTGCCCGAATGAAGCGATCAAAATTCAAATTGTCGATCTCTTCGATGTACGGTTCGCAAACGACGCCCGAACAAGTATTGCACCGGGGGCTCCAAGTTCTTCCATCACACGCCCCACAACCACGTATCGAACCAAGAACCAAAACGCATTTCACAACGGTTTCCCGCAAGACATTCGTGTGGATGCGGTTGCCGAAAGTCATTGGCCGCTAGCTGTGATGCTGGTCGCAACCCAGGCCGCAATCGGAATGATTGTCGCCGAGAGATCTATCGCGATAGGTGTCCTGGCAGTCGGTGATTCCATGCCGCTGACGGTGACTCGCCTCGTTTCCACAGTAGCTTTCATTGTTGCCGGAATCGGCATGAATGTCGCTCCGCTTCATTTGGGGCAACCGCTACGAGCTTGGCGTGTGTTTTTAGGGTTGGGAACAAGCTGGCTAAGCCGCGAGGCAGTTATCTTTGGCGGATTCATGGCGCTGCTGAGTGGCGCCGTGACGTTGCTGTGGTTGCCAGTGGTGAGTGACTATGTACCGGAGTTCGTTTTGGCACTGGCGCCAAACTGGGCTGCGAAAACGCTACTCGGGTTATCAATCGTCTCGGGAGTGGCGGGCTTCTATTGCAGTGGAATGATCTACATCGCCACTCAAAGAAGGCTGTGGCGGTTCCATCGTACGATGACTCGTTTTGGAGGATCGATGTTGGTGCTTGGTCTCGCTGGATTTTCTTTCGCGGCCAGCATTACGGCATCGTCGATGACGCTTTGCGTGGCCGGTGCGAGCCTCGCGTGTCTGGCGATAACGGCGAAACTAGTTTTTGAAACTGCAACGCACTATGCACCCAGCTCTTTTGCGATGGCGGATGAACTTGATCTTCGCAGCCAAAAACTTGTGTTTGGTTCATTGCGGGCTTGGTTGGTGGGACGGATCACCTGTGCAGCGGTCGGAATGCTGCTGTTGCTTGCAGTGAGCATAGGGATGCCATGGGGCGTTGCGATTGGCTGTTTGGGGTTCGCGTTTGCTGCTCTGGTGTTGGGCGAGTTTGCGGAGCGGTACCTGTACTTCGCAAGCGTTGTGTATGACCGGATGCCAGGAACACTGAGGTAGAAAACCAATCATGTCTGTTATCCCTAAATCCTCAAACGATGCACTTCCACCGCTGCCGCCGTTTTTGCAACAGCGTGATGGAGCCATGACACGGCAATTGCTTCTCGAACCTGGAAAGCACGGGCTGGGAATGACGCACAAGTCGCTCGCGGCAGATTCGACCACAACCATGGTTTGTGGCTATTGCAGTACCGGATGTGGACTGCGAATTCACATTCGCGACGGTGAAGCAATTGGCTTGACTCCTGAGACAAACTATCCCGTCAATTTGGGTATGGCTTGTCCCAAGGGTTGGGAAGCGCTACGCGTCCTGGACTCTCCCGATCGCGCTACCACTCCGCTGATTCGGCGGCCCGATGGGAAAATGCATGCCGCGAGTTGGGACGAAGCTTTGAAGTTCTTTACAAGTGAGTTGAAGCGTATCCAAGCGACTTACGGTGATGACTCCGTCGCTGTCTTAAGCACCGGGCAAATCGCCTCCGAGGAGATGGCTCTGCTTGGGGTTCTCACTCGCATGGGCATGGGTATCGAGCATCTGGATAGCAACACCCGTCAATGCATGGCCACCGCCGCAACAGCCTACAAACAGTCCTTCGGATTTGACGCGCCACCCTATACTTACGATGACTTTGAGCAATCCGATTGCCTCGTGTTCATTGGTGCGAACCCATGTATCGCTCACCCCATCATGTGGGAACGTGTGCTACGAAATCCTCACAATCCTGAGATCATCGTTTTGGATCCCCGTCGCACCGAGACAGCGATGGCGGCGACCCAGCATTTGCAATTGCAGCCCAAGAGCGATCTGACGCTTTTGTACAGCATTACCCAGCAAATCATTGAACAAGGTTTTGTCGATCAGGTTTTTGTTGACCAGCACACGCAAGGCTACCAAGAACTTGTCCAGCATGTCGCCAGTTACACCCCCGAGTCGGTGGCGGAGACGACTGGCTTGAATCCGGAAACCATTCGGCAAGCGGCTCGGACTATTGGCGCGGCGAGTGCCGCGTCATTGTGGTGGACGATGGGTATCAACCAGAGTTATGAGGGCACGCGAGCCGCTCAAGCGATCATCAACATTGCACTCATTACGGGCAACATCGGTCGCCCGGGTACCGGTGCCAACAGTATCACGGGCCAGTGCAATGCGATGGGCAGTCGACTGTGGGGCAATGCCACGAACTTATTCGGACATCATCAATTTGATTCGGCAGATGATCGGGCAAAAGTCGCTGATGTTTTGGGAATGGACATCACGAAAGTTCCTACGAAACCAAGTTGGCCGTATGACCGGATTCTCCAAGGAATTCGCGATGGCGAAATTCGTGGTTTGTGGGTGATCGCGACGAACCCTTCGCATAGTTGGATTGACCACAAGGATGCAAGACACTTACTCGACAAACTTGATTTTCTTGTTGTTCAAGACATGTACTGGACGACCGATACCGCCCGCCAAGCTGATATGGTCTTACCAGCTGCTGGATGGGGCGAAAAGGAAGGCACACTGATAAATAGCGAGCGTCGCTACAGCGTGCTAAAGCGTTTACGGCAAGCGCCAGGCGAATCGCTTGCTGACTTTCAAATCTTTCGTGCGATCGCCGAATATTGGGGAGTCGGCAAGATGTTTGAAGCTTGGGAATCGCCCGAAGCCGCTTTTCAAATCATGAAACAAGTGAGTCGTGGCCAGTTCTGCGACATCACGGGTATCGAAAGCTATGCCCACCTCGATCGTTGTGGTGGGATTCAGTGGCCTTGGAGTGACGCCGACGCTCGCCAGGCAAGTGGATGCGATCCACAACAACAAAGACGTCTTTTCGCAAATGGATCTTTCCCTACTTCTAATGGCCGAGCAAATCTTATGGTCGACTCTCCATCCCCTGTACCGGAACCGGCATGTCCCGACTATCCCTTCTTGCTATTAACGGGGCGGGGAACAGTTAGCCAATGGCATACTCAAACGCGTACGAGCAAGAGTCCTGTACTCAATAAACTTTATCCAAGCGAAGCCTATATCGAGATCCATCCCGAAGACGCTTCACAATTTGCAATCCAACACAACGATCACGTACTCGTTCAATCGCGACGTGGATCGCTGATCGCGCGAGCCTGTTTGACGCCTACGGTGAGCCGCGGCCAAGTCTTCTTGCCGATGCATTATGACACTGTCAATCGTTTGACTTTATCACATTTTGATCCTCACAGTCGCCAACCAAGCTACAAGGACTGTGCGGTGCGCATTGAACGAGCTACACGAACGCACTTGCGATCCAAATAAACACTATGAACAAATTGAACCACGAAACAAACGGTTTCAACGAATCGCAAAAACAGTTCATCTCTGGTTTTGCGATGGGGGCTGACGTTGCCCGTGCCATTCGTGGACTTCCTGTTGTCGCGGGTTCAGCTAACCAGAATCGAAACGATTCAACAATTACGCTTGGTGGTAATGCTCCGACACATCCTTCTGGGTTTGCCATCGGTCCAGACCGCTTTGCTCACGCAGCACAAGATGCTGCAATTGCGAGCGGAAAGACGCTATCGAAAGAGGAACAGGCAAAACGCGAGAAGAACGGGCTTGATCTGTGGGACGAAATCGAGGCGCGAAGCAAGGCGGGCGAGTTTCCAAAAGGCACTGATGTCTTTCTGCAAAAGTTTCATGGATTATTTCATGTGGCTCCTGCGCAGAACTCGTACATGTGTCGTATGCGAATTCCTGGTGGCCAAATTCGCTCGTGGCAGGCCCGGGGGCTTGCGAGTTTGGCGGATCGTAGTGCAGGGGGTTACGTGGATGTCACCACGCGAGCCAATCTCCAATATCGAGAGATTCCTGCTGATCAAGCAATGAACATTCTTTACGGATTGCGAGAACTTGAAATCATTTCGCTTGGAAGCGGCAGTGACAATATCCGCAATTGTACAGCGAGTTGCTTAAGTGGCATCGATTCAACTGAGTTGATTGAAACCTTGCCGCTTGCCAAACGGATGCACCATTACATCTTGAATCATCGGGAAATGTATGGTTTGCCACGCAAATTCAACATTGCTTTCGATGGCGGTGGCAAAATATCTGCGTTGGATGACACGAACGATATTGGTTTTCATGCGGTCGAAGTGAAGCCAGAGAGCGCCTCCGAAATCTATCCGGCAGGGGTCTATTTTCAACTCACCCTCGGTGGCATCACAGGTCACAAGGACTTCGCACGCGATACCGGCGTACTCCTTCACGCGGACGAGTGCATTGAGGTTGCGGGCGCGATAGTGCGAGTATTCATTCGCACGGGAGACCGGACGGATCGCAAGAAGGCGCGTTTGAAGTACGTGCTAGATTCAATGGGTTTTGAAAGATTTCTGGAAGAGATCGAATCTGAACTCGGACGTCAACTTAACCGCATGGATGCGGATTTAGTCTGTGTCTCGCAGAACGAAGATCGTCTTGCACATGTAGGGTTCCATCCCCAGAAGCAAGTTGGGCTCTTTTACGTCGGTGTGGTTTGTCCCGTCGGACGTATCACGAGCGAGCAATTGAGATCATTAGGCGACATTGCCGATCAGTTCGGAAACGGTGAAATGCGGTTCACTGTTTGGCAAAATGTCATCCTGCCGGGCGTTCGAGAAGCAGATATTATCGCCATGAACGAAGCGATCACCGCAATTGGTTTGGGCTGCGAGGCGACAGCATTTCGAGCTGGCATTGTCGCATGCACTGGTAGCGCGGGTTGCAAATTTGCTGCCAGTGACACAAAACGAAATGCAATGCAAATCGCAACGCTGCTTGAGAGTCGTTTCGAAATCGACCTACCGATCAACATTCACGTCACCGGATGTCATCACAGCTGTGCACAGCACTACATCGGTGATATCGGTCTGATGGGTTGCAAAGTTGAGAAAGGCGATGACATGGTCGAAGGTTATCACATTCATCTGGGCGGAGGCTGGGGTGCGAACCAGGGTATCGGACGACTGCTGTTCGAATTCGTCGCGATGGACGATGTTCCAGAGTTGCTGTCATCGGTGATTAGCGGGTATTTGCAAAAACGCCAACGTAATGAGCCTTTCGTCAAGTTCGCGGCGCGATGCAGTGATGAAGAACTTCGACAACTTGTTTTAGCGCCGGTGTCGTAGAACGTATCCACTGGCCACCGACACATGCGTCACTCAGAGAATTCCTTCGTTTTATTTTAACATACTTATGATGCCATCGCTTATCCCCGAATCTGCGCCCTTTAACGAAGAACAGCGAGCCTGGCTTAACGGTTTCTTCTCTGGCTTGATGGGATTGCAGGATGCTGATGGGCAAACGATGCAATCTGCCGTTGGGCTAATGCCTGGCCCTTCCGCACTGACTCCAATCGAGCCTGAAGAGTTTCCATGGCACGACGCCGCATTACCGATCACCGAGCGAATCTCGCTCGCCGAAGGCAAGCCGGTCGAACGCAAATTGATGGCGGCGATGGCCCAATTAAATTGTGGATCATGTGGCTACCAATGCCAGACCTATGCGGAAGCAATCGCGTCGGGCGAAGAATCCAATTTAACGCTGTGCAGCCCCGGGGGTAAAGAAACCAAACAAGCAATCAAGAAGTTGCTTAGTGAGCCCAATGCACCTTTACCGCCATCGCAAGGGACCAATGCCCAAGCCAAGACGTATGACACAGTATTCTCGCGAAAGAATCCATTTTCGGCAAAGTTGCTCGAGTCCCGACCGCTCAATCGCGAAGGATCGGCGAAAGACACACGACATGTCGCCATTGATCTTTCGGGCTCGGGAATAAGGTACGAGGTTGGGGACGCACTCGGGATTTATCCTTCGAATTGCATGGATTTGGCAACCGCAATGATTGAGCGTTTAGCGGCGGACGCGCATGCCATAGTCGAAACGCCTCTGGGGAATCGAAAGCCCTTGCTAGAAGCCTTGCATGAGGATTGCTGCTTGAAGGATCCCTCGGACGAGTTGCTCGAATTGTTGATGGGGCGAATTGAGAGCATTGAGCACCGGGAAACGTTGGCGACGATGATTAATGAAGGTGTTCCGGATGGCTTCGACGTACTGGATGTGTTGGAGATCGCCGAAGGAGTGCACGTCTCGGGCACCGAGTTCATCGAAACTCTTTCGCCGCTCAATCCACGACTCTATTCGATTGCCAGCAGTATGCGTCACGTCGGTGAGCAAGTTCATTTAACCGTGGGCAAAGTCGTCTATGAACGCGAAGGACGTGTTCGCAAGGGTGTTGCGAGCACGATGCTTGCGGAGCGAGTTCGTGTTAACGAAGCCGTTCGCGTCTTTGTTCAGCCAAATCATGGTGGATTTACGGTGCCTGTCGACGCGTCGACGCCAATCATCATGGTGGGACCAGGAACCGGTATCGCACCGTTTGTCGCCTTTCTCCAAGAACGCAGCGCAGCAAAGAGTCGAGGAGAAAACTGGCTGTTCTTTGGTGACCAGCACGAAGCATTCGATTTCTTGTACGAAGAAGAGTTGCGTGCGTACAAAGTCACGGGAGTCTTGTCACGACTCGATACCGCGTTTAGCCGAGACGGAGCCAAGAAGATCTATGTGCAAGATCGAATGCGACAACATGGTGCTGAATTATGGAGTTGGCTCACACGTGGTGCGCATTTCTACGTTTGTGGAGACGCATCACGAATGGCGGCGGATGTTGATCGAGCATTAATCGACATTTGTTCCGAGTTCGGGTCGATGCAACTTGACGAGGCGAAATCGTTTGTCGCTCAACTTATGGCGCAAGGTCGTTACGTCCGAGACGTCTACTAGCACAAAAATGTCACTTGCTGCAGAAATCGATTCGAATGCTGGGTCAAATAACTTGCACGATATACCTCGTGAGCGGGTGGTTATCGTTGGTGGCGGCATGGCGGGGTTTGGACTGTGCGAGCGCCTTGTTTCTAGTGGAACCATTCAACGGCTGAGTGTTACCGTTTTGGGTGACGAACCTCAGCCTGCGTATGATCGAGTCAACCTGTCAAAACTGTTTCAAGGACGTACAGCGGATGATTTGCTCCTCGCAAAGCCGTCCTGGTATGCCGAGCATAAAATCAAATTGCACACGGGTCGCCGAATAGTACGCATCGACCGCAAATCAAAGATCGTCGTTGACGATCAAGGTGCATCGCATGTCTATGATCGACTCGTCTTGGCAACGGGGTCCTACGCGTATGTGCCGCCGATCCCTGGGGCGGATCTCCCAGGAGTTTTTGTCTATCGCACGATGAACGACTTACTTTCGATTCAGCAATACGTTGATTGCACGCGTGCTCGCGCCGGCATAGTGATCGGTGGCGGTTTGCTCGGTTTGGAAGCTGCGAAGGTTCTGTTTGATCTTGGTTTGCACACCAGCGTCGTCGAGATGGCACCTGGGTTGATGCCCCGCCAGCTTGATGCAACCGCAGCGAAGTTACTTCGCGAAAAAGTTGAGGAAATCGGCGTTGAAGTGCACACCGTGCGTCGCACCGAAAGATTTGAGAAAACCGCAGACGGGATTCGAGTTCGGTTTGGCAACGCCAGTGCATATGACGTTGATGTTGTCGTTGTGGCAGCTGGCGTTCGTCCACGAGACGAATTAGCGAAGTCCGCCGGACTACTAATCGGGGCACGCGGTGGTATTGTTGTCAATCAACAATTAGTGACGAGCGATTCGAACATCCATGCAATCGGCGAATGTGCTTCGTATCGCGATTACGTCTATGGTTTAGTAGCCCCCTGCTATCGAATGGCTGATGTTTTGGCGCAAGTGATTGCGGGCGACGACGCGAGGTTCAATGGTGCCGACGAGTCTGCGGAGCTCAAGTTGCTGGGGGTTAAAGTGGCCGCACTCGGCAAAGCAATTGGCCAAACCTCAGGTGTGGTGATGACACATCAATCCGAGAAAGGCTATCGAAAACTTTTGCTGGAACAGGGTCGCGTCGTTGGAGCAGCGTGCGTGGGCGATTGGGATGAGTTGCCCATGCTGCGACAAGCGATCAATAAGCAAACTCGGTTGTGGCCGACCCAGCGAACACGCTTTCGTCGATTCGGCACACCCTGGGCTGCTGGCGGCATGCTATCGCCCATCGATTGGCCCGACGATGCGGTCATTTGTTCGTGCCACGCAGTGACGCGTGGTGCGATCAGCAATGCCATTTCAGGAGGTTGTGCCACGCTCGAGCAGCTTGCCGTAGCGACCGGCGCTTCAACGGCGTGTGGCGGTTGTCGTGGTCTCGTGTGTGAACTTGCTGGCGCGAGCCGAGAAACGATCGCTGTGCCTTGGACGAATGCACTCACCGGAGTTTCTGTTTTAACGCTTGTTGTTGCCCTTTCATTCGTCCTGATGACCCCAATGCCAATCGCACAAAGTGTCCAGGCTGGCTGGCGCAACGTTGATATCTTGTGGCGAGACGACGTTGCACGGCAGGCGACCGGCTTTTCGACACTGGGGCTAATGGCCGCGTCGATGATCTTCTCGCTGCGAAAACGTGTTCCGCGATTTTCTCAGGGCAGCTACGGATTCTGGCGAGCACTGCATGGATTACTTGGTGTCGCGATGCTCGTTGGAGTCGGAGTCCATACTGGGATGCGATTGGGCGAGAACATGAATTTCGTACTGGGTATCGTCGTACTTGCCGTGACGATGGTGGGCGCACTCGCCGGTATTGTGTCGTCACTTGAGTTCAAGGTGAATGGAACTCTGTTGATGCGAGTGCGTTGGTGGCGTCCCGTGATCACCAAACTTCACTTTTGGATCACTTGGCCATTGCCAGTCCTGATTGCATTCCACATCCTGAGCTTTTACTGGTTTGGGACTTGAACGCAATGTCAAAATTGAACCAGAATCGTTGGCAATCTGCCTTGCTTTTCGTAGCCATCAATGTGGGTGTGGCGTGCTACTTAGGATACGCATTGCTCGCACCAGCATCGCCTGTAAAGGGCTTGCTACTTCCTGGAAAAACGACTCACGGGCATTATCAAATTGAGCTGGATTGCAATGCGTGTCATGCCAGCGACATGACGTTCGCACAAGATGCGTGCATACGCTGTCATTCCGAGGAACTCAAACTCGCCAGCGATACGCATCCTGCATCCAAGTTCAATGACCCCATTAACGCAGAGCGATTGCAGGTACTCAATGCACAAGACTGTTTGACCTGTCACACCGAGCACCGCCCCGAACACACGCATTCAATGGGTGTTTCGCTACCGCTCGATTATTGCTGGCACTGTCATCAAGACGTCGCGCAAACACGACCAAGCCACGAGGGAATGACGTTCGACAGCTGCGGCAACACGGGATGTCACAACTATCATGACAATACGTCGCTCTACGAGAAATTCCTTGATACACACTACGGGGAATCCGACTTGCTCGAGGCCCGCAGTGTTCAAGCGCGAGACTTCAGCATGCGTTGGCAGAAATCGCATCCAGATCGAAAGCAATTCGAGTTTGATCAAGCCGACCACGGCATTGAGGTGCGTGAACGAGAAGACGCACTTGAACCGATATTGGAAGAATGGGCGACGACGGCTCATGCAGCGGGTGGTGTGAACTGTAGCGATTGCCATCGAACCGTTGATGAAGATGTCGTTAGCAAAGAAGTGCCGTGGAGCGATGAGGTATCTCTCGAAACTTGCGGCAACTGTCACCCTGGCGAAGTCGAATCATTTCAACTCGGGCGGCATGGAATGCGTCTTGCTGCGAGCATGTCTCCGATGCAGCCCTCGATGGCTCGACTGCCGATGCACGTCGACGCATCCCACCGCGAATTGACTTGCAATGCTTGTCATTCGGATCACGACTTCAATTCTCAAAAGGCTGCGGTTGACGCATGTTTGGGCTGCCACAACGACTCGCATAGCAATTCCTACAGCAAATCGTCTCATGCGGAACTCTGGCGTCTTGAACTGGCCGGCGAGTTACCTAGCGGACAAGGAGTCTCCTGCGCGACGTGTCACATGCCGCGAACCATTGTCGATGGCAAAGTGCTCGTTAACCACAACCAAAGCGCCAGCCTGCGTCCGATCGAGAAGATGATCCGTTCCGTGTGTGAGAACTGTCATGGTTTGCAATTCTCTCTTGACTCGCTGGCCGACCCGAACTTGAGCTTGAACTGCTATAGCACATCTCCGGAAATGCGAGTCGAAAGTGTTGAAATGGCGCACCGCTGGTTCCTGGAAAAGGAATTAAAACGCCAAGGTCGCAAGCAGCAAGAACCTTCAATCGTCCCTAATTTGAAGTAACGTTTCGTTTGGTGTTCCTCCGTTAGAGTTCCTGAAATGAAGAGAAAGTATTGGTTTAACTCAATTGCAACAATCCTCGCCGCAGGTTGCATTGTTCCTTTGGTTATGAGTGCCAGCGGCTGTGGTTCTTCCGAAGCCGCGATCGCGTCGCCGACGGGCATCTCCCCGCAAAAGTTTGCGGATGCCGTCCACTCGGTGATGATGGCGGACCGAACGGTGTATGCAACGCATGTGGTCACGAATCTCAAGAAGCAGTCTGCACCCGTGAAGGCGGAGGAATATTGGGAGGATACCCCGAATTCAATTCCGTTGCCGGCACAGATGTTTCGCATGGGGGCATCACTCGTCGACGAAAATCCCAATGCAGGCTTTTCTTATGGGCTTCGCAGCAAGTGGCCACTCAATGAACAAAACCATCCCAAGAGTGAGTTTGAAACCAAGGCTCTTGACTACGTTGCCGAACATCCTGGCGAAAACTTTTATGGTGAAGAAGAACTGGGTGGGAAGAAGTACTTTGTTGCGGCCTATCCCGACCGAGCCGTTGCGGAAGCTTGTTGGTCGTGTCACAACGAACATCCCAATCGTGGTGACACTTACCCGGAGTTCGCAAAAGACGACGTGATGGGCGGAGTGATCGTTCGGATTCCGTTGTAGTCGGTCAGCGCACGTTCATTGTTGACGTTTATTTCATAGAAGTATGTTTCAGCCGGTCCCCGACCGAACTGAGTTGACCCCGTTCCATTCACCGTATCCGGGCACTCGCTGTCCGCACTCGTAGAGAGCAAGCAACATGACACCAGAAAGAATAGAGTTGGTCCAATCTAGTTGGGCAAAGATCAAACCGATCTCTGAGCAAGCTGCGGAATTATTTTACGGAAGACTATTCGAGCTTGACCCGTCTCTAAAACCGCTCTTCAAAGGCGACATCAAAGAGCAAGGGCGTAAGCTGATGGCCACGCTCAATCTCGCTGTGACTTCGCTCACGAATCTATCAGCGATTTTGTCTGCGGTACAAGACCTGGGGCGTCGTCACGTCGCATACGGCGTGCCTGAAGAGAGTTACAACACGGTGGGCGAAGCCCTGCTTTGGACTCTCGACAAGGGGCTTGGTGAGGATTTCACCGAAGAAGTCAAGGACGCTTGGGTCGAGACATACACGACAATAAGCAATGTGATGCTTGAGGCCGGACGTGAGATGGCGGCTTAATTTTGGCTCATTCGACAAAAGTGCGGGCGCGGTTTGATATTGCCGAAATCGCGATGGGTGGATGAAAAGATGGTGGACATGGCATTCTTCAGGGAGATTTCGCACGTCTTCTTTGAAAGAACGCACGTGTCCACCACCTTGTTGTATCACTACTGCGGCATTCGCGATCGCGAATACTTCGAACAACTCCTCGACTCGATCCTGTTTGTCGCTCAACGTATGGCGGAAGGTCGTCGCGGCCAAAACGCTTACTAGCACATAAAGCCTAAACTGGACATCTTGCTATCTCGTGACACCGCTGCATTCTTGAATGATGGTCGGAATTGAGTCGCTCTTGTTGCCAGCGATGAAATGCACGTCCCGTTGAGGATAAGGGATGGCAATGTCGGCATTGCGCAAGGCTCGCCAAATGCCTGCGTTCAAGTCATGCATCACCGCAACTCGACGTTCAAGTGAGCTCAGATAGAAACGTACAACAAAGTTAAGTGAGCTCTCTCCGAACGTTTCAAAATTGATCAAAGGTGGTGGTTCGGTCATCACCTCCGCGTTATCCGTGACGACCTTTTGTAGAATCGTGCGAACGTCGTCTGGGTCCGCGTCGTAGCTAACGCCGACCTCGATCGTCATCCGGTTAATTACATTGGACAACGACCAGTTGAGCAACTTGCCTGTCACCAAATCCTTATTGGGTACAACGAGTTCTTTTCGATCCCAACTCGTCACCGTGGTTGCTCTCATCTGAATTCGCGACACAACGCCTGTTGTGGAATCAATCGTGACGACATCACCGACACGAACCGGGCGTTCCAGTAACAAGATGATTCCCGACACAAAGTTTGCGAAGATCTCTTGCAGTCCAAATCCAAGACCGACCGAGGCCGCAGCGACGAGCCACCCAAGCTTGGTCCATGGAAGACTCAAGAAGTTCAGAGCCAGGATAACACCACCAATCGTAATCAGGTATCGTAAAATCGTCGTCACCGCGTATCGGGCGCCAGTGTCGAGCGAAGTTTGCCTGAGCACGATCAATTCAAGCAGTGCAGGTACATTTTTGACGGCCAAGATGGTGATGAATACCGACAGAAACGACAATATTAAGTCTCGTAGTGAAACGAGATCTATTGCAGCCCCGCTACCGACAGTCCACAACTCGAAACGATCCAAAAGCTGCATCGCAGGAAGTACGTCCTTCCAAACGAGTGACATGCCAACAATCGCAGCCCCCCAGGCAACGACAAAGACCAGCTTGCGTGTTTGTTCGCTCAGTGCCGGCAAGTCCTCCATCGCTTCTTTTTGGATCTCGATGCCGACGTCCGTCGCGAGCGATCCACCCGTGGTATCTTCGTCGTTGGCCAGCTTCTTTCGTCGCATTTCCATCAATTGCTCACGCACGATTCGAGCTTGATAAATGTGCAACCAACGAAATGCGAGTGCCACCAGAACAATCAAAGCGACCAATAGGAGCATCGTCGACTGAAGGGATTGTCCGAGTCGATATGCTGTATCCAAGTAGCCCAATAACGCCAGGCCAGCAAACGAAGCGGGTGAACCCACCGCGACGATCCACACGAGGCGTCGAAACCGACAGAAAAGTGAATCGGGATAGTGGATTCGAATATCGTCGTAAATTGGACTTTTCGGTTTGGAAATAAAATGGTGAAACAAAGCAGTTGCCAAGAGTAAAAGAGTGGCTGCTAATCGAGACACCGCGGTTCGCGTTGTCGAATCGGGATGCTCGTGAAAAAGAAGCATCACAAATACGAGGACAAAGCCAACATTGGTGTACCATTGCAAATTTCGCCTCAGCATCCTTCTCAACGAAACGCTCCAACCGAAATGTTTATCCGCCAGCCCACCTTCACGGCACGTTTGACTGAGCAAATGGCGTGATGAAACGAATAATGCGACGTAGATGCACGCGCTAGCGAAACCGCGAGTGAACAAAGTGTCCGCTTGGCCGCCGATCAACACAATTCCCACGATCGCAGCCAGGCTTGGCCAACCAAAGGCGAGCAGAAAAGTCGCTACCAGCGATGTCGCAGTTGTCTGGAAACCAGCATTCCACGCTTTTGCCGATTCACCACTCTTGGCAATCGCTTTCCGCATCGCTGGACGACGCACAAACAATGCGAGCACTCCGCTAGCTCCGATCAATGTCATGATCGGACGCGAAATGATGCCAGAAAACAATTGATTCGCCAAATCCGCCCAGTTCTTTGAACTTATCAACCAGCGGGATGCCGACGGCAATTCCATGATTTCCTGGATCGAAACAGGAGCATCACTGCGGATCCAAAATATATTCTTGTCAACGAATGCGGTGTATTCATCTATCGATTGATGCAGTTGTTGGTTCGAAGCTTCTACCAAGAGCAGGGCCTGCAACAATGCCGTTTGCGACTGAAGCGTCTCTTGCGTTTCATTTCGCTGCTGGACTAGCAAAAAGTACTTTGCTTGCTGGGTATCGAGTTCAGCGATATCGGCATCGGTGTCTGGAATTTCAATGTCACCGAGCGACGCAAGGGATTCTGTCAGTGACGACAATCGGTCTTCCAACTCGTAAGCTGCGACCTGGTGCACAGCAATCTGTTGATCAAGCGAGGATGACGTTTGAAACCTCAAGCGAACCTTTTCGTATTCATCCCGTTTACTACGAAGCAATTGACCTATCGCCTGGGTCAAACCGACCGTTTCCAAGCGACCTTCCGAGGCGATCAGCGCTGCTTCCAGTTCACCCTGCTTCTCCTTTATCCGATTCGCCAATGCATTCGATTGACTGGCTTCTGACAACAAGCTTTGTCGTCGCTGGGCCAGTTCATAATTGCTTGTCGCCAATTCCTTCAGTGCGTCTGGAACCAACTCAATTTGGCGCTGCAGAATGCTCATCGCCTCATCGTTGGATTCCTGTTTCCGAAGGATTGAAGCCTCTCGCAGAAAGTCCAACTTGATTCGCAACTGTGACTGTTGGCGCTCAGCCCATTGGCGCTGGAGCGGCAGTAAGTCAGTAGTCGCTAGGTAGGCTGCTTGCTCAGCTTGCAGTTCAGCTACTTCCGCCTTCAACGCGGCCTGGTGCGAATTTGTACGTGCCAGACGCGCTCGCGTTTCGACTGGCGATTCGGTCGTCGGATTGGATAGTGCCAGTTGTTCTTCAACGTCGCGCAACATCTTTTCCGCCGAGGAAATCAACGATGGAATTTCGGCTAGCCGCTTTTGTCGGGTCGCCGTTTCAGAGACCAACGACTTCAAGGTGTTGCTGATCACGTCATATTCGGCTTGGGTGGTCGCCAATTCTTGTCGCAGCAGCTCCGGAGAGGCTCGCTCGGATGGCGTCTCGATCTTTTCGACCGGAGCCTTCAGTTTCTCGGATAACGTTGCGATGTCATCGGCCGCGGAGACAGTCATCTGCTTGAGGGTTTTTGCCTTGTCCTGGCGACTGGCAGCCGTTGCCTGAAATGCCTTG
This sequence comes from Pirellulaceae bacterium, assembly GCA_041739875.1. Lineage (GTDB taxonomy): Bacteria > Planctomycetota > Planctomycetia > Pirellulales > Pirellulaceae > JBBSJZ01. Next base: position 13,884 of record JBGSNA010000011.1, on the reverse strand, counting down.
GCTTGCTTGTAGAGATCAAGCAGCGATTGCAAGAGTTTTTCGTCCATTTCACTCGCTGCTTCAATTTCAGCGACGCCTGTCGCGATCTCGTCGACAGCCGCTGCGGCCGCTTTGCCATTCGCAATTGAACTGTCAATATTTGCGATCCTCTTTCCGTCGGCACTCAATACGTCATCTTGACCGAGTACGAGTCGCCAATCGCTGAGAAAGATCGAGCCAACAAAAAAACACAGTCGAAGAAAGTTCATGCGTTGGACAATTCATTAATGGGGAATCAGAGCTTCGAGTATTGGCTCGGTATTCCCGTCGTTGCGATCTGGCAATTTGTGACAAAGCTTCAGGTTACGCCGTCGAGCTCACACCCTGTATAACGCCTGCAAAGCAACTGTTGCGCCGCGTCGTCGGAAAACCCGCGTTCCCGCCCAATTGCACGGTTGTTTAACTCGCACGGAGGTCATTTTGCGACCACCCTTCTGCGCCCAACCGATTCTGGCGCCAGCTCTTGCGCACCGCATGGTGGGTGCATTCCACCTTTGATTTCGCGTAGCGTGAAGTTCATTCGCCTCACCCAAAACCGACGACAGGCGTGCAGATCGAAGAGGTCACACAATCCATTGCAGCTCAGTTTTTCAAGTTTAATGCGGGTTGCGAAAGAACGCTTGTTTCAAAAGATTGAGAAACGATTCCGAACGATAAATTGGTCAAGCAATCCTATTCTTAACGTCCCAACATACTTGGCGATGACATTGGATTGATTTACGGATCGATCGGTTTCGCACCAAGCTGTCCGGTTTGGGGCCAGTTGAAGACGATGAATTTGCACAATCGCTTCGAAATGGCTGTATTCTCGCAAGTTGAACAATTTCGTTGAGAGCTTATCGAACAATGGCACAACAATCGCGTTGGCAACGTTCGTGTCGTGTGGTTTCGATGTTCGCTCCCTCGACAGAATTTTGCACCTTACCTACGGAGATTGTCATGTTGAGTTGGGCCCTAACCTTTTTAGTAATCGCATTGATAGCTGGCGTCCTCGGTTTTGGCGTTGTTGCCGGTACCGCCGCCAGCATTGCAAAGATTCTTTTTTTCGTGTTCTTGGTCCTATTTATCATCGGGCTCGTCATGGGACGTCGTGGCCCCATCGCATGAGGCCATATCCGTGCAACGTTCGGAAGCGTGTGCGGCATGACATTCGGTCTGCCGCAGCGTAACAAGAGATCAATCGAAAGCACGAAATGCTGTACGCGTGAAATACTGCGCGCCTAGCGACCCTTGGATACATTCGCATTTTGTTGGAACTGAGGTTGACGTAACTGAGGTTGAAAGGTTGCCGCAACACGAACGTCCCATCGGCTCTCTTCACTGCGACCGCAAAATACATTGATCCATTGATGAACATGAAATGAGATTGTTAGAACGAGAAACCAAGTTGAAAATCACGCTCATCAGCCTCCATGGGCTGATTCGAGCCAAGGACGCGGAGCTCGGATGCGACTCTGATACAGGCGGGCAGGTTAAGTACGTGCTAGAACTAACTCGCGAGTTAGCTTCACATCCGAATGTCGGAGCAGTCGAGCTGCTCACGCGTCAGATCATCGATCCAAAAGTCAGTGAGGATTATGCGCAGCTGCACGAACCCATCTCCGACAAAGCGAAAATCGTTCGAATTCCATTCGGACCCAAACGCTATTTAAAGAAAGAGGCACTGTGGCCCTATCTTGAAATGTTCGTGGATCAAACACTTGTTCATTTTCGCCGCACCGGATTGCCGGACATTCTTCATGGACACTATGCCGACGCAGGCTTGGCAGGGGCACAGTTGGCTCAATTACTTCACATTCCTTTTATATTCACTGGACACTCACTCGGTCGTGTAAAACGCCAACGAATGACTTGTGATAAAACCTCGCCAGAAATGCTTGAGAAGAAATACAAGTTTGCATTGAGGACCGAAGCCGAGGAAATTGCACTTGAGACGGCTTCGATGGTTGTTACCAGCACAGAACAGGAAGTGAGTGATCAATACGAATTGTACGATCATTATCAACCGTCTCGCATGGAAGTGATCCCGCCGGGTGTCGACCTGACAAACTTTTCGCCGCCGGATGAGCACTTTGCTGAATCACCGATCGGGGATGAGCTGAAGCGTTTTCTACGAAATCCGTCCAAGCCAATGATTTTGGCGATGGCACGCCCAGACGAACGAAAAAATCTGGAAAAGCTCGTTCAGGTGTATGGTGAAAGCTCCCAACTAAGCGAAATCGCGAATTTGGTCATGGTTTTAGGGGCTCGCGATGATTTGCGAACTCTCCCTAAGTCCCAACAGCAAGTCATTAATGACATCATTTACTTAATTGACAAATATGATCTGTACGGAAGCGTCGCTTACCCCAAAAACCATACACCGCAAGATGTTCCTGACCTGTATCGCCTGGCCGTGAAAGGGCGCGGTGTCTTTATCAACCCGGCGTTGACAGAACCCTTCGGCTTGACGCTGCTGGAAGCCGGCGCGACCGGATTGCCGATTGTTGCGACGAATGACGGCGGGCCTCGCGACATCATTGGAAATTGCAACAACGGACTGCTGGTTGATCCATTTGATTCGAATGCAATCGAACATGCATTATTGCGAGTTCTGACCGAACCCGATCATTGGCAACAATGGTCCGATGCGGGTATCGTTGGCACACGGAAACACTACACCTGGAGTAAGCATGCGACGCGATACCTGCGTGACTTGGATGATATCCTCCAACATTCCCCGAAACCTGCACTGGCAAATCGATCACGAGAACGAAACTTGCCAGAATTCGATCGACTGATTATTACGGATCTGGACAACACGCTTACAGGCGATTCGGATTCGTTGGCTGAGTTCAACGAACTACTTCGCGAACACGACAACATCGGATTCGGGATTGCAACCGGGCGACGACTCGATAGCGCGATGAAGCTTGTGGAGGAACTCGGCTTGCCTAAACCAGATTTAATCGACACCGATGCCGGTACCCAGTTGCATTACGGGGAAATGCTGACGGCCGATCACAGCTGGAGAAAGCAGATCGGCTATGAGTGGAAACCCAAGCAGATCGACGCGATACTGGCTGAGCTACCTGGCTTATGCCGACAACCCAGTGAGAATCAGTCCGAGTTCAAAATCAGTTACGATATCGACTTTGAGAAATCGCCAAGTATTGCCGCAATCAAAAAACAGCTTCGCGAAGCGGGACTTCGAGCCAAAGTCGTTCTATCTCTAGGAATGTACCTCGATGTCATTCCGGTTCGTGGAGGAAGCGACCTATCGATGCGACACGTGCTATGGAAATGGGGTTTTTCGCCGGACAATGTACTAGTCGCAGGCGACTCGGGCAACGATGCTGGAATGCTGTTGGGCCGGACACTGGGTGTTGTGGTCGGAAATTACAGCCCTGAACTTGAAGGACTGCGAAACCAACCCCGTGTTTATTTCGCCAGCGGGCATCATGCTCGCGGAATTCTCGAGGGCATCGAGTACTACAACTTTTTAGACAATATCGTGATCCCGAATGATCGAATCGAACCATCGCCGACCACAGAGTAATGGAGCCGTCGATGTGCCTAGTGAAATACGATTCAAGGCCGATTTGTCGCTTCGCCGTCTCCTTCCTCGACTCGATGAACTGTGGCGGTCCGAACAGGTTGACGAACGCCTGAGGCATGAATTCGATGGGAGATTGGCTCTGCACTGGCCCGAGTTGTTTGAGCGTTTGTTCGAATTGTATGGCGAACGCTACGACTTCTTTTACCACCTGGAACAAATCCTACTCACCGTCGCCCGCGCTTGGATTCAACGCCCCGAAACGCTACGAGAGTTTGATCGACAGCGAATCAATGAGCCGGAGTGGTTTGCGACTGAGAAAATCGTCGGCGGTGCGTTGTATGTCGATCTGTTTAGCGAGAACCTCAGCCGGCTTCGCGACTGCATCGATTATTTTCAAGAACTTGGGCTCACTTATTTGCACTTGATGCCATTGTTTGCAGTGCGTCCTGGTGACAACGATGGTGGCTACGCAATCAGCAATTATCGAAGTGTTGACCCACGACTAGGAACGATCGACGATTTGAGATCGCTGGCCATTGCATTACGTGCGGCAGGTATCACGTTGGTGCTGGACTTCGTCTTCAATCACACTTCGGACGACCACGAGTGGGCCAAGCTCGCTCAATCCGGAAATCGCGAATACCAAAACTTCTACTACATCTTTCCAGATCGCACTGTACCGAATCAATATGAGGAAACTCTTCGAGAAATTTTCCCGACGGTGCGACGCGGTAACTTCACTTGGCATGACGGAATGGGGCAATGTGTCTGGACCACATTCAACAGCTTCCAATGGGATCTAAACTACAGTAATCCTGCTGTGTTTCGTGCGATGCTTGAAGAAATGTTCTTTATCGCAAACACAGGAGTCGATGTCTTGCGACTCGATGCCGTTGCATTCATCTGGAAGGAGATGGGGACGAGCTGCGAAAATTTGCCGAAGGCACACACACTGATCCGCACTTTCAACAAGTTAGCTCGAATCGCGACTCCGGGTTTGCTGTTCAAATCTGAGGCGATCGTGCATCCCGATGATGTTGTAAAGTACGTCAGCCCAGAAGAATGCCAAATCTCCTACAATCCCACGCTAATGGCGTTATTATGGGAGTCTTTGGCGACACGATCGACCCAATTGTTGGTGCGCTCGCTTAGTCACCGACATCAGTTGCCTGTCCATACCGCTTGGGTCAATTATCTGCGTTGCCACGATGATATCGGATGGACGTTTGACGATGCGGATGCGGCAGCGTTGGGCATCAATGCCTACGATCATCGCCAATTCTTGAATCGATTTTATACCGGACAATTCCCTGGTTCGTTTGCGCGAGGCGTCCCCTTTCAAGAGAACGTGCAAACAGGTGATATGCGCATCGCTGGAACTCTTGCATCGCTAGCGGGATTGGAACTTGCGATCGAGCGAGATTCACAAGAGCAGCGTGAATTGAGCATCCGCCGTATGCTGCTGCTGCAAAGCGTGACGCTTAGCATTGGCGGAATTCCTTTGATCTATCTGGGCGAAGAGTGGGGTATTCTAAACGACTACGACTTCGTAAAAGACCCTGCCAAGGCGGGCGACACCCGTTGGGTGCACCGGCCAAGAATGCATTGGGATTTCTTAGACGATCTCGGAGAGAAGTTCGCATCGCGTGACGGATCGATTCGGAAGTCGATTTTTCGCCGTCTGCAGCGAATGATTCAGGTCCGTAAATCGCTGCCAGCGTTGGCAGGACAAGAGATGGATTTGGTAACTTGCAACAACCCGCACGTTCTTAGCTTTTTGCGACAACACGATGGCCATCGCTTAATTGTTGCTGCAAACTTCTCCGAATTCTCGCAGTCGATCAGTGGGAATACGCTGCGCACGGCTGGACTTGGGCGTTTCTTTCAAGACGCAATCACTGCCGAGACTTTCGCGACAAGCGAAGACTTAGTTTTAGAACCCTACCAATACGTTTGGCTCGCACGTGTCTGAACGAATCAAAGCGAGTGTGCTCGCTACCGACATGGATGGAACCTTCATTCCGATGGCGAGTAATCCGCAAAACCGGAAGGACTTGCATGCGATCCAAGCGGAGCTAGATAAAAACAACATCACTTTGATGTATGTGACGGGGCGGCATCTGGAATTGGTTTTGGAGGCGATACGCTCCTCCGAACTCCCCTCGCCTCCCTGGTTAATCTGTGACGTGGGCGCTTCGATCTATCACATCAACGACTCCGGCGCGTACAAGGCATTGGGTGCATACACACAGCAATTGTTTGACATTGTCGGTGATCATTCTCGTGATGCTGTTGTACAGCAGATCAGCGAACTTGTGGACTTGAAGCTACAGGAATCCGAGAGGCAAACGCAATTTAAAATCAGCTATTACTGTGATGCCAACATGGTTGACGGAGCAGTCCGAAAGCTAAGTCAAGGATTGAAGCTCACGAGCTTGCCGTACCGCATCATTTCCAGTATCGATCCATTCACCGGTATTGGACTTATCGATCTGTTGCCTGCTGGCGTATCCAAAGCATACGCACTCCGCTGGTGGGCCGCTTATACGCAAAGCGACCACGAAAGCATTCTCTTCGCGGGCGATTCTGGAAACGACGTTGCAGCGCTAACTGCAGGATATCGAAGTATTGTCGTCGGAAACGCGGAGAGTTCCGTCGTCGATCAAGTTAGGCGTGTCCACAGAATCAATGACTGGAGTGACCGATTGATCCTCTGTCGGGCTCACGCGACGAGCGGCGTGCTCGAGGGACTCAGACATTTCCTGAAATCGTAACAAACGTGCGACGATCAGTTGGGATTTGTGTAGTCGAATGCGACTCGAACTGCAGCCAGAACTCGTTCGGCGACAAGAATAGCCACGACTTGAATCGATTCCGATCGCGGTGATTCTCCTGAGGGCACTCACTCGAACCGCAATTCGCAAGCTGTTACACGCACCGTGGCACGGCAATTGCGTAAGCAGCGGCTTTGTGTGGAATGAGTCAGAGTTATCTCGCAAAGACGATCTCAACAAGCACGCTTTCACTTGAGCACTGGTTTCTGACAAAGCACTAGTTTCAGTTTAGGCACTAGGGAGTTAGGCACTAGCGAGGCTGCTCGGTCAACGTGTTTCAACTCGATCGACGAACGTTCACAAGCTTGACGCGCGTGGTTACGACCTCTCTTCAGACAGACGAAGGCTTGAATGGCACGACCCAAAACCGAACTTGCGACCATTTCTGCGGTGGCTCAACTTTTAGCCGTCGTGTTGAGCGTGACCGCATTATTCTTTGCCCGCGACGTGTTCATTCCGTTGGCGCTCGGTCTTCTGCTGTCATTCTTGCTCAGTCCCATCGTGAATCGTCTTGAGCGATTGAAGGTTCCCAACGTCGTCGCAGTGGTCTCGACGGCGGCATTCGCATTCATCTTGCTGGCTGGCGGCTTCACCTTAATTGGTCGGGAATTGACCGCGATGGTCGGAGACCTACCAGAGCACAGGGACGAGCTAGTTGCCAAAGCAAAGAGCTTTGCAGGGATGACAACAGGAGTCGGCGGATCACTTGATAAACTTGCCCAAGAAATGTCCACGGCAATGGAGGAAGGTGCTGAAACCCCAACTGCCAGTCCAGAACCGAAATCGAGCTGGCAAGAATGGACCTCCAAGTTGCTGCCGGCGAGCGGAGAAAAAGAAACCGCTCAACCCAACGACGGAGCATCCGCGAAGTCGCCGCTCTACGTTCAACAAGTCAAGGATGACTTGCCTCTGGCGTCTTGGGCCACGACAGCGGGCACGGTGCTGAGCCCACTCGCGACGGCTGGGCTTGTCAGTGTTTTTGCATTATTCATGTTAATCCACCGAGAGGATTTGCGAGATCGCATTATCGCAGTCGTCAGCCACGGCAACTACGTCACCACGACCGAAGCACTCGACGAAGCCGCTGGTCGAATCAGTCGCTATTTGATTGCCCAAACAATCGTTAACACTTCGTATGGTTTTGTTCTAACCATTGGACTCTCTCTAATTGGTGGCGCAATGACCGACAACGGCTCGTTCCCAAACGTGATTCTTTGGGGTGTTTTGGCGACTTGTTTGCGTTTTGTGCCATACATTGGTCCAACCGTTTCCGCCATTTTCCCACTCGTGATCGCACTGTCAGTATTCCCTGGCTATAGCGTATTTCTAGCGGTGCTAACGCTCATCATCACGATGGAATTACTCAGCAACAACGTCCTGGAGCCGTGGCTTTACGGCACCAGCACAGGCATATCGGCAGTCGCCGTGATCGTTGCAGCCGTTTTCTGGGGATGGTTATGGGGACCTGTTGGTTTACTTTTGTCAACACCATTGACGGTTTGCTTGGTGGTGCTTGGGCGTTATGTACCTCGCTTCAAAATCCTCGCGACTCTACTTGGTGAAGAGGTAGTGGTCAGGCCGTCGATGCGGTTGTATCAAAGGATGCTTGCCAGCGATGAACACCGTGCCAGCGAAATGCTCCGACAGCATGTGGATGAGTACCACCTCGACGCGACCTGCGACAGAGTGCTCGTGCCCGTGCTGAAGCGAATTCGAATGGATCACGATGCCGACCATCTTTCCGATTCAGATGCCAATCGTCTCTTTGCAATGTCAGGCGGCTTGATTTCAGAACTGTATGATGGCGTTGACTCGGGAGAAGACCACGCGAGCGTCGATTTACCCAACTTGCCAACCGTCATCGGCTGCGCATCGCACCATTTCAGCGAAACGTTAATCCTGAATCTGCTTCGCCTTGGAGGACGCAAGCACTTTGTTCTCGAGAGCATGGAAGACGACTTACTGCCTGATGACATTGGCCGGAGAATTGTGAATCGGGACCCAGCCGTCGTCGTCATTGTGGTCCTGCCTAAAGGCGGTTTTGCTCAAGCCCGATACCTTTGCAAGTCCATACGCAGCCAAGGCTACGCTGGCCCCGTCTTGATTTGTTGTCTCGGCAAGTTCAAGAGCTTTGACAGACTGTTCATCAAATTTCGCAAGTCAGGTGCATCATTCGTGACAACGTCTTACTCACAAACTCGATCCAAGATTGAATCCATGTTAAGGCGCCGCGCAAGCGTCACCGCCGTATCAAACCAACAACCCGAACCCTTGGTTGAAGCTTAAACGTAGCCAAAAGCTCACTGCGAATGGCATTACACCCAAATTTTGCAAACTAACCATGACTACGATCCTCCTCGTCGACGACAATGAAGACATCCGCGAAATGATGGTCCGCCATTTGCGGAAGCGTGGTTTCGCGGTGCTGACGGCCAAGAACGGTCTCGAGGCCGTGCTTGTTGCCGCACAGTCGTTGCCGTCGCTCATACTAATGGATGTCAACATGCCCGAACTCGATGGCTACGAGGCGACCATGCAGATTCGTGCTGCTGACCCAGCGAAACGAACACCCGTCATTGCGCTGACTGCCTATGCTTTACCAGGTGATCAAGCTCGAGCCGTTGCGGCTGGCTGCAACGCATTTCACGCCAAACCGGTTGATTTCGACAAACTAGTTCGCCAGATCAGCGAACTAGTTGGTGACTCCACATCTGCTTGCCAAACCGTCGCACCTTAACGAACCAAATCAAAACCACCTTCACCACCGAAGTATTTCGATGAAACAGATTCAAGTTGGCAGCCAACTCCACTACACCGTCATGTCACCCACGACCTTTTTACTAAACATTTCGGTCGCGCTGAATGATCATCAATCCGCAACGAATGAGAGTGTGGAAGTCTCTCCATTTCATAAAGTAGAAGACTGCGCGGTTGGGCCGCTCGGCAATCGACTTCTGCGACTCAATGCGATGCCCGGCGAGTTAACGATCCGCTATCAAGCGAGAGTGGATTTGCATCTTGAAGAAGTGGATGCGACCGACGTTGGAGAAGTCGACTATGAAAACTTACCAGGCGAGGTTTTGGCGTATCTGAATCCGAGCCGGTACTGCGAATCCGACAAGCTGTTTCGCTTTGCTGCGGAGGAGTTTGGCAGTCTCCTCAGAGGTTATTCCCGCGTGACCGCGATCTGTAATTGGACCTTTGACCATTTGACATACACGCCTGGAAGCACTGGCCCCACGACAACGGCTTGCGATGTGCTTTTGCAACGCACCGGCGTTTGCCGTGACTACGCGCACGTCGCAATTAGTCTTTGTCGGGCCATGGGAATTCCCGCCCGCTATGTCTCAGGATATGCCGTTGCCTTACAACCACCTGACTTTCATGGGTTCTTTGAGGCCTACCTCGACGGACGCTGGTTCTTGTTTGACGCAACTCGGTTGGCTCCAGTTGGCGGATTCGTCCGCATCGGCACCGGTCGGGACGCCGCCGACGTTGCGTTTGCCACGCTCCGCGGCGACGCGCAAAACACCGGCATGGAGGTCTGGGCCAACGACCTACAAACCGACAATCAATTCTCTGTACCCGACAACGTCCAAACCGCCGTCAGTTCGGCGACATAGCGACGAACGGCAAGTCGTTCAGATAAAGAAAAGATGCTCACAAACTAGCGATTTGTGCGTACGTGAATCCTTCCGATCGTGACAAAACCAAGCAAAAACATGAATCACCCCACCGTTTCCTTAGCACCCGAGTCAATGAGCCAATCCGGTCCAGTTGAAGGCATGGGGCCGATTCACGTCGAGCGTGGCGTAGCCTTTCGTGTTTGGGCACCCAACGCATCAAGTGTCAGTGTGATTGGTGACTTTAACGATTGGAAATCGGATGCGAACCCAATGGTCCGCGAAGACAGCGGTTGTTGGCTTACCACAATCGAAAGTGCTAAGCCAGGCGACGAATACAAGTACGAACTCATCAATGCCAACAACGTCTTTCAAAGGATCGATCCACGCGTCCGCGAAGTGACCAACTCCATCGGCAACGGTATCATCCACGAGCCCAATTTCGATTGGCAAGACGATCACTTCGAAATGCCAGCTTGGAATGAGTTGGTTATCTACGAAACTCATATCGGGACGTTCTTCCGAGATGGCGACGAAGTCGGAACTTTCGATAGTTTCATTAAGAAGTTCAATCACCTAAAAAAACTCGGTGTAAACGCTTTGCAGATCATGCCAGTCGCGGAGTTCGCTGGCGACTTCTCCTGGGGCTACAACCCGGCACATCCTTACGCCATTGAATCTTGCTACGGTGGCCCGAATGGCTTTAAACGATTTGTGCGAGAAGCACATAGGGCTGGTTTTGCGGTGATCCTGGACGTCGTTTACAACCACTTCGGCCCAAGTGACCTGGACCTCTGGCAATTCGATGGCTGGAATGAAAACGATAAGGGCGGCATCTACTTTTACAACGATCACCGATCAAGCACACCGTGGGGTGAGACTCGTCCCGACTATGGACGAGGTGAGGTCCGTACATACATCCGCGATAATGCGATGATGTGGCTGCAAGACTACCGCGTGGACGGCCTGCGATATGACATGACGCTTTATATTCGCAGTATTGATGCGAGTGGCCAGCACGAGATCCCCGAAGGCTGGGGACTGACGCAGTGGCTCAATCGCGAAATCCACGGCGTTAAGCCATCCGCTATCACCATCGCTGAAGACCTTCAGAACAATCCCTATCTGACCAAATCAGTCATCGAAGGCGGAGCAGGATTCTCGTCCCAATGGGACGCCAATTTCGTTCACCCGATTCGCGACGTTATCACGCAATTCGATGACGCCAGCCGAGACATGAATAAAGTCCGAGAGGCGCTCTACCACGCGTACAACGGCCACGCATTTCAACGAGTCATATACACTGAATCACATGACGAAGTGGCCAACGGCAAATCACGCGTACCCAGCGAAGTGAATGAAGCCGATACGGACGGCTGGTTCGCACAGAAGCGAGCCACGCTCGGACTTGCCCTCACGCTGACCGCCCCTGGAATCCCGATGATTTTTCAAGGCCAAGAGTTCCTCGAAGACGGCTGGTTTCAAGACGCCGACGAACTCGATTGGGAAAAAGCAGACGATCACGCGGGTATCATCAAGCTCACTGCCCGATTGATCCACCTGCGTCTCAACCGAGAAAATAATACTCGGGGCCTTACCGGCCCGCACATTGATGTCTTTCACGTCAACAATGATGGCAAGGTCATCGCCTATAAACGTTCATCCGATGGTGGTCCCGAAGACGACTGCATCATCATCGCCAACTTTTCTAACCACCACTTCAACCACTATGAATTCGGCCTGCCCGCCGCAGGCATCTGGAAACGCCGATTCAGCAGCGATCGTAAAACTTATAGCGAAGACTTTACTGCCGCTGCCAGCAACGATATCGAAGCAATGACCGAGCCCTACGATGGTCAACCCCAACGAGGCTGCTTGGCTTTGCCACCGTATACCGTGCTCATCTTCTCGCAAGACAAGTGAGCAAAGCAAGTTTACTGGCTGGCGATCGCGAAGCTAGCCGCTCGCCAAGTGTTCGTCGGTTTGACTTGGAGAGGCGAGTCGGTCAAGTTGCATGTCCGACACTCGCACTTCCGCCGTTTCAAGATAGATTCCCAACTTGCCGCTATCGAAACGCTGGTCCGCCAAAGACAACACCACGCGTCCGTTGATCGACAGCTCGATGTAGCTTCCAAAGGCGATCAATTGCACGGACGCTCCTCCGCGGACTTTCGAGTACCAGAAACCTGATTGCAATGAACGAAACTGCATCATGTGCTCCCCGCTGCCCTCTGCCCCGGTACCCCAAGCCCGCAGCTGGGCAACGCCTTTAAGCAAGTCAAGCGACAGGTAATATCCGTCGCGTTTCTCTGCATCAATGCGAAATACCAAACCGCACTTACCGAGTCCTAGTAAATCGAGCTTTGCTTGGAATCGAAAGTGTTCCAAGGTGCCATCAAATACGAAGGCCTGAAAGCCACTCTCGCAAGCCAACTCCAAATGCCCTCCGTCGACTTGGCACTGCTGGACGTTCGTTTCTAAATCATCGATCAGGCTGTGAACACACGTTGTATCAACAGATTCGAGAACGTAATCAGCAAGGCCTTCAAACGTGACCGCTCGCAGCAGCCCTCGATCGTTCTTGACCAATCGTTTTGGCGGTGGCATCAAGTTTTCTGCGGTGCGATCGGCCAGATTCATGGAATAGAAATTCCACAACAGCCACCCTTTGTCGTCGCGGCACACTCGTCCAGCGTAGTTGCCTTGCGGGAGTAAAACGTTGTCGTGATAACTGTGCCAGCGGTTGCCGATTTTATCGGTATGCCAATAGCGAATCTTGGCGTCTTCGCGGATGCTTCCGATCAAGTAGTGGTCGTCGTCGACCACGATCAGATTGGGTACTTCAACATCGTCGTACAGCCGTGGATGATGTAAAGCCGGTTGACCAACGAAGTGATTCGGTTCGACTTCCTTCATCAGTGCAACACAGCCACGACGAACGATCGGTCCCGTATTCACGCGGCCTGCTGCTAGCAGCCAACCGTCCTTTCCGTCGTGATAGTAAAACGGATCACGAAAGCTGACCCAATGCCGTCCTTCCTCCAGTGAAGCTTCATAGTGCTGCGAATCAGGCTCTAATGGAAAGCAGCTCGTTTCCTCAAACAGCGAGTTGCGGCTGTCAGCAACGTTAGACCGACTTTGCCTCAGTGCCTCTTTCACGCGTTCTGGGTCGTTGGGGCCACGATGGTCGACCCAATGGACTGGCGTCTTTTGCCAGTGAAACAAGTCATCGCTGGTCGCCATCCCAAGTCGTTGGAATTTGCCTTGATCCCGCCGTGACAGCCCAGTGTAAAACATTCGCCAACGGCCAACGTGATGCGGAACGGGCGAAACGTGCATCGTCCACAACATCAAGTCGTCCCAGCTACCGGGATCGCCAATGAAGAGCGAATTATTGACTCGCCGCCAATTCAGCGCATCGGTGCTGACGGCGTGCGCGATGAAGTCGTGATTAGGCAGCACGAGGTGAAACAAGTGGTACAGGCCATCATGGAACAAGATGTCCACATCGCCAATCGTTTTCCTGCTGCCGTTAGTCTCTGCAAACATAGTTTGATCGTGAGTTGAATCGTCGTCGTAGAACAGGCTGCCAGCCTGTTAAGTGCGAAAAAATAGTCCAGCAGCCAATCACGCCAACCCATTATGCCAAAAACATCTGTGCCGATGTTAACTGCCGACCTCACAATTTGAATCAACAATGCGCCGCAAGGCTTCGAGTCCCGTTGGTGGTTCGCTTTGCCAGGGGATCAGTGCGACACGTTTTGCGAGAGAGGTTCGCACTTCGTCGATGAACGGAAACTCGTGTTGTCGTCGTTGACAAAGGATCGGATCATGGACGTCAAGCGGTGCG
>JBGSNA010000396.1:0-9420 GCA_041739875.1 Pirellulaceae bacterium | reverse complement strand
TAATCGTCTTCACTCGAAATCTCCATCGTGGGTCACGAGCAATCTGCTGGGCCTGTCCAAAAAGACCAGTGAATTGCAGGATATTTCGAGTTTTTCATGCGCAAATTCCGTGCCAATCAATCAGCGTACGCTTGGTTAAGGTCTAGGTGACTGTAGTGGAGACGTGATTCTTGCCGCCGTGTTCGACTAACCAGAAACTGGTCGAGCAGACTTTCTCGAAGATCAAGTCCCATCAGCGTCGCCTGGCTGTTTGGTGTGAACGCAAACTTTACAACGCAATCGGCAAAAGCTTCGAAGCAGTTGCTACCAAAGGTTGCCATAGCTGCTTCTACAACTCGGACGGCATCACACCTAAAGTCGAAAGGCTTTAAGGAAGCAGGCAATGGGGCGTCCGTGATGTGTTGAATGCGTCTTCACCTTGAAAAACACGGTGAAGGCGATGATACAGTGAACGAAAGAAGATTTGCGTCAAGTAAGATGGCGGGCAGAAGGTGCGTGTAACGCACGAAAGCCAATGATTTCGCCGGCTAGCATCAATGGCGCTGACGAAAATCATACCCCGCGTTATAGAGACGGTATTTAAAGACAGACACGAAACTCGCTGCCCGCGCAGATTTGACTATCTTAATACGCGCGGGGACTAGTCCTCGCGCAGACGTTTCTTGTTTTGAGGTAAACTGAATACTTGCCATCCGAGAGTGTTGTAGTGTGCTTCGATCGATTTGTTTCTCGGAAATGAAGCGCACACCCTCGGTGTCTTGCCGTTGTAGAATCCAAGCTTCTGGCGAAGTTGTCTGACCGACATTCCGAAATCCTCGAGCAGATCATGTGCAGCAACAAGCTCGAGCGGTGAGTAGTGTTGTTTGAGCGGACGACTCAAGTAAGCGAAGTGATTCTTCACCGCATTGTATTGCTCGTTGTGATCTTCGTCATCGTGCTTGATCGGCTGAAACGAGTAGTTGCGACCTTCCAACTTGTTCTCCTTACGGTAGATCCGCTCGCGAGTCACTTCTTCGGTAGTTGGAGAGTAATAGATGCGGGAGTTGCTGCAATTCGTTTGCCATGCGTGTTTAATCAGGTTGGTCAAATCTTGTTTTTTTGCTCGGTCGCTGGTGACGATCGTCAAGTGCATGTGTGCGAACGGATCCTCGTTCTTGCCATGACGTCGAGGCACGATGTGGATGGCACTGACAGAAGGTCCCCAGACCTTCTTTTTTCTATCTCGAGACGTTTTCCCTGCGATCTTCCCGCGTTGCAATCGTCCAACACTGCGCTCGTCATGCGTACGCTTTATAACTTTCTTAAATGTCTGCAGCAGCTTGAGTGAGATTTTGAAGTCCGATATCGGGTTATCAAATGTTCCTGCGGTGTTCGGTCTGATCAGGAACTTGTGATAGACGAGGTTGATATTATCAATGTCATGCACGAACTGATCACAGGCTTCGAGCCAATGGTCGGCTCGTTTCTGGGCGAGTACTTCCGAGCAGTTGTGGCAGAAGGCAGTCTTGCGGCAATAGTGGATTGGTCTAAGCGTGTCGTGGCTATTGCCAGCGTAGATAGCGTTGCAGCGTTGAATCTGATTTGCGAGATCTGACTGCCCACTTACGCGAAGGAACTCTGATAGCTCACGGTTTCTATCCATCTGCTCGGACTTATCTTGTAGCTTCTTCCACGCATCCTCGTACTGGTATCGGAACTGGTCTGTCACATCCCTTGGATGCGCAGAAGTCGTATCAACCTGAGGTTGACCTTTCATCCTTGCTTGTGTCATGTTCGATGTATAGTTATGAGCTGCGGGCGGCTGTGAGTAATGACTCAATTGCAACGGTTACGGCGTCACTCCATGCGGCAGTGACAGAGTTCGCGTGTATCATCAATAACCGCTTTTTGATCCAGGCGAGTTTCTGCGACCTGCAAACGAGTAAGTCCACTGTCTGTTTGCTCGCGGGCTTTTCGTGTTTACCGGCTTCCTCCAGCACGCATGGTGCTTGGAGAAACCTGAAAGCAAACTCGCTCCTGATCTGCGGTGGCCGGTTTTGACCCGCAAATCACTGGCCGGTTTTACCCGCAAACTGACAAACAGGAGACGCAAGTCAGTCGAGCGACCATTAGTTTTCGCTCGCGGGTTGCCTCAGCCGAGAAGGAGAGCTAAAGGTCGCCGAGCACAAATCCGGCTGGCGTTGCAATCTTTTGCTGCGAGTCATATTCGCAGCATGATGAAAGAGGGAATCTCGCTGATCACGAAATAGCGTCGCACTATCCCACCGGAAACAGGAACTGAGCGAAGTCCGCATACGCGAAACCTGGTTCAGCGTAGGTGCCTTACAGTCGACGATCACTTTGGAGCATCTCGCAATAAGCAGAACTAGGGACATGGCCTTATATGTTGAATGCGGTTTCACCGCGGAAAACACGGTAAAAGCGAATGGTGGAGGGAGCGATTAGAGATTTGAGTCAAGCAACACGATGGACGAGCGGGTGCATGTAATGCACGAAAGCCCGTCAAATCGGGACGAACGCGAAGGGAGAGGTCCTAGGTTGACAAGAATTGGGGGCCCTCTACGTAGGCGGATCTAAAGACAGACACGAAACTCGCTGCCCGCGCAGATTCGGATGCCTATAGCCGCGCGGGGATCAGTCCCCGCGCTACGCGGACTCATCGACCTTGGAGCCGCTCTCGCATGGAGGCCTCTAACTCATGCACGCTTGCAAAAATCATCCGACTCCATGACGGAGCGGTGTCCGCCGCTGGACCGTGCAATCGAAAAGCGTGAACTGGAAGTGCTGAGAAGCGAGCAGCTGGAGTTTTCGATCAGCGTTTTCGAAGTTGTCTCTCAGCTTAGTGAGCAGATTGATGCTCGGTGTAAGCTCCGACTATAACGAGCCGAGTACGAAGCTGAACTGGCTCAGCGCCGTTAGGAACAAGGTGACCCGAGCAATCAGCTGATGGCTGCGCCGCTTGAGCAGCATTGAAACGTCTGCAACATCAGACCCGTCGTATCACGTTGCGGCAGCGTGACGAAGTTGGCAAGCAACTGCCAAGCATGTGGGATGGTCTGCCGATCGAATCTCGCAAAGCATTGCTGCGGACGCTCGTGATGGGAGTCAATCTTGACCGCGGTGAGGATGGGATCGTGGCGATTCGCATCTTTTGGCAAGGCGGACGCGTGACTCGACTGAAAAGCTGGTTCCGATTCGTTCTCGTCGTTACGGACACCTCGACGATCGAGTTGTCAAACGAGTTCGGGAACTCATTCAAACGGGCGCCACGACGGACCAGACCTTATCGTAACTCAACGGAGAAGGCTTCGTTCCCTGCCGCGGCGGCAAGCTCACAACCGGGAGCATAATGAAGCTCAAGCATCGCTACGGGTTCATATCGAATCGGGAGACACTTCGCCAAGGCAAACACCCACCAAACAAATACACCACCGATCTGATCGCTGAGGAAGTCGGAGCCAAACGCGAATGAATTACTGCATGATCATGGTTGTAATTTCGCTGCGTGTGCGTCGCCGCATAAATGAGACGCTGAACATCCTGTCGCTGATCTCTGAGCTTGTCGTTGTGAGAAATGAGCAGCTGGTCGGTGGCTGCTTGAAACGCATCGATATTGGCGACAACGCCCTCATCGATTCGTTTGCCGAATATGTATTTGCATGGCTCCTGACGCAACTCACCTTGCAATTTCGAGCGTGTGTATTGGAACCGCCCTGCCTTGTAGGCCACTTGCATCGCATGGCCACACTTGCCGCAGCAAACCAGTTCCGCCAGCAGTGATGCACCATTGCGTGAGTCAGCACGGTAGGTCGGTCTTGATTGCATCGCACGATGGTTTCCTGGCCTTTTTACTTGAATTTGCTCTGCCTTTGTCCCAGGAAGTAAAGCCCAAATAGGCACCCCTCACTAGCGCGAACCAAGCGTCGCGATCTTGGTGACCACGACCGTCCGCCAGACGCTCGGGAATTTGCTTTGTGGGCACGCTCTCGCGCCGACGGTAGGCATACTCGCAGGCGTACGCGGATTCTTTCAAAATCGAATGAATCGCTGAGAGCGAGGGAGGTTTCCAGAGTACTTCGCCAGCATACAAGCCGGACGTTTGTCGACATTGCAATTCTAGCTAATGCGCCTCGAAGTACTTAAACACTTGTGAGCCGCTACCAATTTCATCGAACTTGGTGAACGCGAACCAGATACGATCGGTGATGCTTGCGTGGCGATCGACGATCACTTCGCCTGTTTCCACTCGAACGTCCCCCGTGGGAACGAGATGATTAACTCGCCACGCTTCGCTTTGGACAAGCGACCGGCGGCCCGTCGCAGCTGAATGCTATGCAACTCCGCTTCACTCATCGTGCCTGTGTGTCTCAACATTAAGCGGTCGTTGAAATCTCACGGACTGTAGACGTCATCGTTTTCTCCGATCAACCAATTGGCGAGGCGAACAAGCAAGTCGCTCGGCGTTAGTGATTCGAAAAGTCTGCGGTGGTGATCGGACTAAAATCAGAGCGTTAGCCTGCTTGCGAATCATGAGCGTGATTCAAAAAAGCAAACAACGCCTGGCCGACCCTTTCGATGCACCATCACGGTACGGTTACCAAATATATTTAGGTAAGTAGGTCCGTCCTGTTCGCGGTCGGCGTATACGAGAACGATATCAGACCAAGCTAGAAGCGGGCTAGTTCTCATACAAAACTAGCCCGCTCTATCAACAGTATCTTCTGTTTGTCTTAATTAATTGCGTCGGTACTGCCTCACGCAACAAACACTTGACTAAACTCCAAACATTTGCGAATCAAGTGTCGCTACCTCCTTGATTCGCCGATACATTGTCGCAGAACTCTTTTCCGTTTCTTCTATCCAACGATTCAATCGCTCAGCAGGGTCTAACTCGCAAATTGAGCGTGCGAAATCCAATTCCTTTTCCTTCTCAGATTCTCGGGCTCGCGCCGGCGAGATCGAGTCGAGTACGCTCGGTTGCCCTTGAACCATACTTGTGACCAAGTCCTGCCATGAGCATCCCGAATCAAGATTATCGCTAAGCAAATAGCTCTTGTACGCTCGATCCATCAATCGGAGATTAAGCTGACGCCCACATTTGCGGGCTTCCTGGATTAGGAATTCGACAACCTTCTGGCACTCCTCGGCTGACAACTGATTGTCTCCAATTGTATATCCTTCCGTGGCCGAACTTCTCATAATTGCAGCGACTTCCGCGTTAGACAAGTCGTATTCAATCGTTTCAATTCTTGACTCGAGAGCTTCGGCGTCTGGTGTGGATCCTAGGCCGCGATTCATCAACATAATGATTCGTCCATTGAAGTGGAAACTCCGAAACTCTTTCTTTTGATGGTAGTCAACCCGCCTGATTGAGTTTCCATTTCGATCCTTTTCTGACGGGAAGGTTGCGGACCTCAAGATTCCTAGCGCGACTGGGCTTTTGAGGATACTCTCACAATCTTCGAGCACGATAATCTCGTTACGGTACCGTTCAAGTTCTTCATATAGGGCCAAAGGTGTAATGTGTGAGTTGACTTTCTGGTGTGAACGCCCAAGGCGTTGAAGTTGATCGTCAACAATAAAAGATTTTCCTATTCCGCCTCGACCATAGACCAATAGGCCTGTGTAAAGTCCACTGGCTACGCCTGTGACCAGATCTCTCAGCAACTGCTGTCTCTTCCGAGCGTTGTTCAAGTGTTCATGTTCGTTCATCTTTTCTCTCCTTTTGATTCTCATGAGAAAATGAGAAACGGCTTAGATCATGACCATTTCCAGTCAGAATCAGCCATCGCCTCTAGGTATTCACTTCGTCGCACTTTCGAGTGCAACTTTTAACGGTGCGTTGTGCTCGTAGAATGCCGCTCACTACATGTGACGCGTGCATTAACGGCTCGCTCTGGTTCAATTTTCGCGAATTGCAGGTTGGCCCGGCCTGCAAAACGGGGCATTGTTGGATATCGATGTTTTTTCTGGACATCAGAGCGATTTCTTGTTGCTCCAGCGAATAGTGTGTTCACCCTTATCGTCGGGGGATCGCTAAAATGATGCACCGAAAATCGAACCTGTTAGCATTAACTCGAGCCAACTTTGTTGGTCAGTCGAGTAATTGCGAGCTTGGGAATCTTCCCTAAGAGCGTTGCCGTTCCCAGCAAATGCCCAACGCACTTCTGTTTATCGGATTAATTATCAAACGACTTACAGAAAGACCGGTTAAATTTCCGTTTTAACTGAACTGTGGCCAGTGAAACGCACTAACCATAGAATAAGGGGTAATGTTCGCTCCTTTGCTCCCGTCTTTTTGAGCCTGCGCGTGCGGAAGCGGTTTGCTTCCAAAGAAAGGGGGAAATGTGTTTTAAGAGTTGTCGATAGCGCAAAGGAGTAAGTGACGCGTTTCCACGACCGCGTGCGAAATGACTGTATCGCCAGTGAACTTTCTCCGGATTCAGTGCAGCCAACGCTGAGATTGGGCACCGCCCTTACGCGACACTCACTGACACTGACCCGGTGGAGGAGTCAACGCAGTGGGCTGCATATGAGTAAGCGTTCGGTAGAGCTAGCGATTGGCTAGCATTCGGCGGTGGGCTCGGCGGGCCTTGGTGGCAGCCGCTGCAGTCGCTTCGCTCTCTAAGCGGAAGCAGCCCACTGCGATCTGTGTTGCCTAACCCATACGCCATACGCTCGTAACGGTGCTCAAAGTTCAGGAACGCTCGATACCGGTAGGGGTATGTTTGTGAAAATAAAGTTTCTGTAGATTTCTTCAGCGAAGCTCAGGATGACCGTAGGTTTATTCATGTTTCCTAAATTGAACTCAACTCTAGAAGCTACCAGTACGGTATTTGCATTTAATCGATAGTTATTGATGTCTATTTCATGCGTTGATTTGTTTACGGAAAAGCGTTGTCTTTGATGACCCAACCGACAGAAGTTTCAGAGCCCTTCTGACTCCAATTGCCGCATAGCGTTTCGTGTACGGATGAGTTTGCCGCGGTGATTCGCTCGAGAAACCTTCCGACTACCCACAGTAGGTCGGGCCATAGCCGATGTCGCTACTAGTTCAAGACGAGTTTTGGTCGCCCGTCGGATCTAGCGTTTCCACTCGGTCAGTTACGTTTGCGGGCTCAGATTGCGCGGCAGGAAAAGCGACCAAAACGTCTGTGGACTTTCGGCTTTGCTAGGCATAGGTTTGCGAACCGAGCTTGTTTTCGGCCGCAAGCCCAATCGTTTCACCAGTGCCGATTTCCCAAGATGCAGGAGCAACAACCACGTGGCATCGTTGAGCAAAGAGAACGACCGAGGGAGAGTTGGATGGCGTATTCGATTCTTCTACATGGACAAGCGACGATCGATCAGGCTGGGGAGCGTCAGTAAACGGGCGGCCGATCAAATCAAGTATCACGTCACCGAATTGGTCTTGGCTGATGAGATGAAGACATCGCCGCGTCCCGAGACGCACCGATGGGTCAATGAGTTGACCGACAAAAAGTTGCGAGACGACCTAGCCAAGCTGGGTTTGTGTGACATCCGCGGCACCTCCGCTGATGAAGAGCACCGGCGACTGCTAGGTCCGTTTCTCGATAAATACATCGAGGGTCGGACAGACTGCAAGAAGAGCACCATCACAAACTACCGTCAGGTGCGACGACTGCTGGTCGAATACTTTGGTGTACGTTGTCAGATCCGTTCAATGACAGCGGCTGATGCCGAGCGTTGGCGATTGTGGCTACTGGCTCGCGTGGTCCAGGGAAAGACCGAAGATCGACCTGAGAAGCTGATGGCACCTGCGACCGTATCTAAGCATGTCAAGCGTGCCAAAACAATGTTCGCATATGCGGTAAAGGACCGCCTGCTCGGTTCAAGCCCCTTCGCAGAGGTCAAAGGAAGCAGCGAAGCCAACAAGACCCGCCACTTTTTCGTCGATGGGCCGACTTCCACTGCTGTGTTGCAAGCGTGCCCCAACCACGACTGGAGACTGATCTTCGCGTTGTCCCGATACTCAGGCTTAAGGTGTCCAAGCGAAGTGCTTGGGTTGAAATGGTCCGATGTGCTCTGGGATTCGTCTAGGCTGCGAATTGATTCGCCAAAGACGGGGCTTCGGTTCTGCCCAATCTTCCCGGAGCTTAGGCAATACCTAGTGGACGCATTTGAGGACGCTGATGCCGGAACCACTTACTGCATCCAGCGCTATCGTGGCAGAGTCAATTTAGGGACGCAGTTACATCGGATTATCGGGGCGGCTGGCAAAAAGCCCTGGCCGAAGACCTTTGTCAATTTGAGGTCGACTCGCCGGACGGAGTTGCAGGAAGCCTTTCCAAGTCACGTCGTAGATTCGTGGCTCGGTCACTCCACTCAGACTGCGGAGAATCATTACCTGCAGGTCACGGAGGACCACTATGCACTGGGTGCTGACTTCGCCAGCAAGCCATCCAAACTCGCACGGTCGAATGGATAATCCGCGGGCCAAAATGCGGGCCACCCAGCGTCGTACCAGCGCGGGTCACAGCGGTTCATTTTGCGACTGAGTTGAGAATTTGGCCCACTCTGAACCAGCCTGACCTCCCCTGAACTCTGGTTTAGTGCCCCCACTAGGACTCGAAAAACATGATGAAACACGAGAAAAACTGCACGATTCTAGAAGTTGGACCGAAAAGTGGACCACGCTGAAACGCGGTGATGCTGCTTGCGGCAACAACGCGATGACGAGCAGCAGTGCGAGCATGACCCGCAACTCGTGTCACTTAGTATCATCAGCGAGTCGCCTGAACGTTTCGTATGCATCTTCGATCATGTTCGGTAGCTCGCATCGGTGACGAACAACGATTGCGATTGTCTGATCACATTATCCGCGTCGATTTGTCCGAACGACGGCAGTTTGAAAACGCTTGAAGATGCCTCGGTCGATGTCGTCGGAGCGTCCGGCGTCGGCCGCCGGTGCGCGCAGACGATATTCCGCAAATCGCTTCGGTCTCCGCCACCGACAACACTTGAGCGATGTGGAAACTGACGTCGGTTTGTCCAACCTCGTGCAGTTGGGAGCGATTGAGCGGAACTGCTGTAGGTCGACTTACGTGCCGTTAAATTACGCCGATTGAAACTGCGGCGATGGGCCCCGTCTCTTGGGCTTGCCTGGGCAAACGTTGTGGCTTCAGCGGTCTCGACCCACTCGAGTTTGGAAATGCTCATTGTCGACGATGTAGGTCGCCGCCCCCCTCTCTAGGCTTGTGCTTGGTATGCTCAGCAAGTCTATTTTTCTTTCGGCTTGGCAGATCAAAAACCAATCAGTTGTGCGAGTGCGAAGTTGATCAACGAATTCCAACATCTTTGGGAGTCAGTGGACGGGTCCCCTGATGTCTTTGCCTTCCTAGCCAACTACCCCGACTCCAAGGCGTCCGACGTTGTTGCCGTACTGCTGCAAGATCAGCA
>JBGSNA010000030.1:0-1502 GCA_041739875.1 Pirellulaceae bacterium | reverse complement strand
GTCACGGTGTTTGCCAACAAAGTTTCCGTCGCCGAGCAACCGAAGGAGTTGACTTGCAAGCCATCTCTTCTTCCTCGTCCAATGCCATGCGAGCTGGAATGGCTTCCTGATTTGGGCAGCGTGTGGTGTACGTGACGAACGTCCCCGATGACCGAGCGGGGGCAAGTAAGTCTACCATCAGGAAGCGGCCGATCCCCCGCTTCGGTCGATCGGATTGTTCGCCAAGCATCAGTACTCCCAGTCCGATGCATAGCGTTCCCAGTCTACTGTCCGAATTTCGTCGATTGCGGTCGATTCTATTCCAAAATCACATTGATACCAAACGAATGTAAGCGAGGAGGCGTCTTTGGCCATGTCGCGCGCTGGGGAAATGGATTGAAAGTCTGCGATGCATTCAACTTTTGGAAGCCATTCTTCTACATACCGCACGTCGATCTCGCTCATTTCTTCAAGATCAATCCGCTTGGGAGGTATCAGAATAGCAGGACCAAGCCCGCCCAACATTCGCCTTGCTCGTTCCGACGCTTCGTTGATAAGTCTGTCGTTCCACTTCGGATTCGGCGATCCATCCAACAGTCCTGCGTATGTTCTTGATTGCATGAGTCGATTTAGTGTGATCTCACGCCCTGAGAAAAGTCTCAAGATGCAGCTGCACTCGTATGAATCGTCGAATTCTAGCACGAGTTTTTCTTTGTTGGCGAACGTCGGGGTTCACCTCGGTCCGGCGGGCGACGTTGTGATGGCCTAGTTGCTAACCACCGGACCTGTGGTGCAACCCATGGTTCTCCCTTACGCAGTGGTTCGAGCATGAAGCAATTCACCGGGCTTGATCGGGCGAACATCATTCGCCCCGACGGAAACTAAAGCAACCGTCTGGCCTCCGCCGTCGACGAATTCTACTTCGTAGCCCTTTGAGTCTTTGTAGACATGAACAACCGTGCCAACATCACCGCGAGTGAGTTTCTCGTGTGGAGGTTCAGAATCAAGCACAACTAGAGAGTGTTCAGCGATCATAGTTTGTCATCCGGGTAGGCAGTGACCAATCGTGGCGGATCATCGTCTTCAACGATCCATACGGTGAGGACCAAGCCTGGGCGGTGGTTGGGTCGTCCAACCGAACCAGAAGCCTTGTATTTTACACCAAACGGCGTCGTCTCAGTATCGAATCCGTCGCAGTTCTTTGCGATCGCAAGCAAATCTGCGGCAAGATAATGCCAGTCATCGCGAGTGTAGCCGAGTGAGTGGAGCCAGATAGCCTTCGAACCACCGTCGGGATGGCCAAGATTGAGCAGATAGTCGCGCACCTTGGCGTCGTCAGCTACAGCTCGTTCGGCATCAGGTATCGGCATGTAGCTATCGTGGGGTAACGGTTACAATCACGAAGTTCCGGCGAGTGACTGGTTGTGCACGAGTGACCAACCACCGGAACTTTCGTGCATTGTTTGGGTATGCCTGGCATGCCGACTAACTTGTGGGGTGCAAGTCCCCTGTACGAGAACGAG
>JBGSNA010000361.1:0-17234 GCA_041739875.1 Pirellulaceae bacterium | reverse complement strand
TCGTAAAACAACGCGTTGGCGCCAGGAAGGATCGTGGCACTCGTGCCCACATTCATCGTTCGACCACCTTCGATCAAGTGGTAGGTGCCCAAGTCAAAATCCAATCCGCCCAACGCATTGAGTGTGCCTGGGCCTTGCTGTCCACCTGCCTCAATCGTTGTGGCACCGGTAACGGTAACAGTTCCAACTCCTGACAGTGTCGCGCCAATCAGACGCAGGTTGGCGGCAAAATTACTAGAATTGGACACGGTGACAACGGCAGAATTGAACTCCACTGTTTCAAAAGCGGAGATACTTCGAACTGCAACTGGAGAGCTTGCTGTGATTGTTGGGGTACCCAATAAGTCCCCGATGACAACATCGTCGGATGGTAACGGAACCGCATCGGAGTCCCAATTGTCGGAGTCAAACCAATTGAAGGTCCCAGCACCTCCATCCCAAGTTACAACACTCGACGCGGTAGCAGCAATGACGACATCGTTTCCATCACCTCCGGCGTATGTGATTGTGAAATACCGAGTGCCGACCAGAAATGAAACCCCTTCGCTCAATCCAGAAAAAGTGCCGACTACAGCGTCCGCTCCGTCATTCTGAATGATCGTAAATGAGTTTCCTTCGCTGGACAGAAATCCATTGAGTTGCGTTACGGTCAATGCACCGTCGAGTGAAACAGTCCCGTTGACGATCAACTGGTCGAATTCAGGCACTGCGGAATTTGTGCCTTCTAGTTCCATTTCCAAAGTCGCGCCGGCAGTCTGCGTGTAGTTGCCATTGATCGTGATGACACCCGGTGAATTGCCCGGCGCGACTGTTGCCTGGTTCAACACGTTCCCATTCAATATACCGGTGCCCCTCATGATTGCTTCGCCGCTGACTCTAAGCGCTCCTGTCCCATTAAGGAGAGCTGTGGAGCCGTCTATCTGAGTGCCTACCAGGTTGTTGGTGACAGTGCTGTCGGTGCCAACAAACATGAACTCAACGCCATATCCGGTATTCCCGCTGATCAGGTTCCGCGCCAGTGGTGTAGAGCCTCCGACTGTAACATTGTCAGCCTGACCGAGAAGAATTCCTGTTGAGTTGGGTCGAGCAAGCGTTCCTGTTGCATCTGTCCCGATGTAGTTTCCAGCGATGACACTCCCGGATGTTCCGTTGGTAGCATGGATGCCCTCGCCGCTCCCCGCGATCACATTGCCGGCGCCGGCCACATCTCCGCCGATCGTGTTATTTGAACTGCGTAGGAATACGCCAACCGTGGTGTTGCCGACCACCGTTGAACCATCGGCCAGCAATCCGACATAATTGCCTTGGACCGTGTTTCCACTGGCAAGGAGCTCGATGCCACGATTGTTGCCAACGACAACGTTTCGAGCCGACGCGGTTAAACCACCTACGAGATTGCCTGATCCTCGGACATCAATTCCGCGCTCTGCGTCACTGGTGTCAATCGTTCCTGTGATGTCAGTGCCGACAAGGTTTCCTTGAACAACATTGTTCGAAGACCTCACATTGACATGCGTGTGGCCATTGTTGAACCGCTGCAGCGTTCCATGCCCGCCGAACACATTGCCAGCGCCCAAATTCGTTCCACCGATGGTGTGGCCGTTACTAATCGTAAGAAGGCCGCTGCCAGTCCAGTCGGTGTCGGGAACTCCCAGCGGGGCTGTTGTTGCCAGTACGGTAACTCCGTCTGAGGCGAGCCCAAACGTATTCCCTTGAACGGTACTCGCTCCAGATGCAAGGCTCATGACACCACCGAATAGGTTCCCCACGCCAGTGCCGGCAGTTGTTGTTACGCCGCCGACCGTTGCGATACCGACCAAGTCGAATGCACCACTACCAACTTGATAGTTCTGAAGAGACGCAGTTCCGGTCGCATCGACTCCAAAATAGTTGCCCTGCACCAACGTCCCTGTTCCGGCTCCTGAGCTTTCCACGCCTGGACCGTTGTTCCCGCTGATCACATTGCGTGCGGTTGTCGTTGTGCCCCCGATTGTGTTGTTGCCTGCTCCCGCTTCAATCAACACTCCCGTTGTATTGGCAATCGCTGCCGAACCAGCTGCGTTGGTTCCGATGTAGTTTCCGGCAACGGTGTTTCCTACTGCGTTAGCACCACTAATCACAATGCCGCGTTGGCCTTGGCCCGAGATGATGTTTCGTGCCAGCGGATCAGTGCCACCGATCGTGTTTCCGCCGGTTCGGATATCGATCCCATCAAATTCATTACCCAGCGCCCCAGCGCCCGTCACGTCGACTCCGATGTAGTTGCCAGCGATCAACGTCGAAGTCGGATCGGCGGTTAACGATTCGACCAACACTCCAGTGTCATTGCCTGAAATGACGTTGCCCGCGCCGGCGATGGCGCCACCAATGTTCGTCCCCACTGCAGACACGATTTGGATACCAGTGCCATTGCCACGATCAAGCAAGCCTGTGAGATCGGTCCCAATGAAGTTACCTTGAAGTGTGTTGGAGTTGGTCGCACCTCCCGTAATCTGGATGCCTGTGTTGTTGCCGCTAATAACATTGCGGGCAGAAGGGTCGGTGCCACCAACCACGTTATTCGAAGTCGTTAGCTGGATACCGAAACCATTGGCCAGAATTCCTGCCCCCGCAGCATCCAGGCCAATGACGTTACCCTGAATCGTTGATGCACCATTGGTAAAGACATACACGCCTTGCTGAGCGTTTCCGGAGATGAGATTACCTGCACCCGTAGTCGTTCCTCCAACGATCGTCCCGGGGGCATTTCCAATCGCGACTCCCGTATAGTTGCCGCGAGCCAGTGTCCCAGTGATATCGGTCCCGATGTAGTTGCCCTGAATGGTCGTGTTGAGATTCGAACCGCTGGTGCTGAAGCCGATACCCGCTTGGTTTGTCGCACCAAAGCCTGAGATGATGTTCCGCGCCTGGATTACTCCATCAATCGTTCCATCAGCAGCATCATTGCCGCCGACAACCGAATTCAGACCACCCATAACACGAATCCCCTCACCGCCGATCGTCACGTCGGTAACACCATCGGCAGCCAGTCCAATGATATTGCCACGAATCAGCGTTCCATTGCCAGCCGATGAAGTCAGCGCAATCCCGCGTGATGTTGTCCCGGCTATCACGTTACCAGGTCCCGTTCCAGGGGTCGCAGTAAAGCCGCCGATTTGAGTGTTTGCGGCACCGTTTGCGATGTTGATGCCGATGACGCCGCCCAGTGGGACCACTCCAGTCACGTCCGTCCCAATTCGATTGCCTTGAATGACAAAGTCGCTTGCATTCACATCGATGTTGATGGCATAGCCAGCGACCGTGTTGTCCAGGATCTGCAAACCAGTCCGTGAGCCAACGGTACTGGAGATGCCGGCGGTGCCACCTGCGATCAACGCATCCCCAGCCTCGTTCAAGCCGATGAAGTTGCCTTGAATCAAACCGCCTACAGCACCGTTACTGCTGTCGATTTGAAAATTGGTGTTGCCAGAAACTAAGTTCCCTTGTCCGGCCAGTGGACCACCGACGGTTCCAAAGGCGTTGTTTTGACTGAAGACGCCTCGCAAGTTCCCGCGGGCTTGTGTTCCAGTCGCATCGGTTCCGATGAAGTTCCCGACAATGAATGTACCAGGCGCCGAATTCAAGTTCACTCCATTCCCCGTGTTACCGCTAATCACGTTGCGGCTGGCAATGGAAGTTCCACCAATCGTATTCTGTCCGGCAACGATATTGGTCAACTGCACTCCCACAGCATTGGGAATCGCCGTATTGCCATCTGTAGCCAATCCGATGTAATTGCCACTGATCACATTGTCGATTGTTCCTGCGCCAGAGAGCGAAATCCCGTAATTGCTGCCACTGGGATTCGCGACGCTGCCGCCGATAATGTTTCGCTCAAGAGCATCGGATGTACCGTTCGCATCCGAACCGATCCGCGTATTTGCAGTGCCATCACCCAGTGAGATACCAGCTTGTCCGCCAGCAATCGCGGATGTGCCGGCTGCATTGAGCCCGATGATGTTGCCAGCGATGATCGAGTTGTCGGCTCCATCAATTCGAATACCCACGTCGCTGTTACCCGAAATAATGTTCCGCTCGAGTGCATCGCTCACGCCGTCGCCGTTGGTTCCGATGACGGTTCCATCGACCGGGTCGTCAAAGAGCCACAGACCGTACTGCTGAGTTCCCAGTGCGGCTGTCCCGGCCGGATTCAGGCCGATGATGTTGCCTGCGATCGTGTTGTTCTCGGAACCGTCCTGCAGGTAAACGCCAACGGATACGTTTCCGCTGATGACGTTCCCTTCATTCGCATCGTTCACTCCATCGCCGTCGGTACCAACAACGTTGTTATCGCCGATATAAACCCAGACACCACCGCTGGCATTGCCAGCGCTCGAACCATCGGCTCGTAAGCCGATATAATTTGATTGAACCCTAACATTATCATTGTTGACGATGATCCCAGCAAACGACCAATCGACGATCGACAAACCTCGCACAATCGAATTGGCTGCGTTGATTTGCAAACCATTGG
This sequence comes from Pirellulaceae bacterium, assembly GCA_041739875.1. Taxonomy (GTDB): domain Bacteria; phylum Planctomycetota; class Planctomycetia; order Pirellulales; family Pirellulaceae; genus JBBSJZ01. The sequence goes on along the minus strand of JBGSNA010000361.1, from coordinate 12,721 downwards.
TTGGGGCGATAATGTTGCTGCCATCCAGTTCAATCAGTGGAGTTCCGCTGTAGCTAGTCAGCGTCGTACCATCGATGATGATCGTCTCGCTAATACCAGGCAGGGCACTGAGCGGCGCAATCACGTGCGGTCCGGGACCACTGAATCCAAAAGTGATTACGTCTGGGCCTGGACTTGCATTTGCATTCTGGATCGCTTGACGAAGCGACCCCGCGCCGCTGTCGGCCGCTGAGTCCACTTGGCGCATGCCGCTCGTCGAAGTCAGCACCACGTCGTTGCCTGTACCACCGACGTAGCTGATCATGAAAAAGTTATTGTCGCCGATCTGAACAGTAGCACCTTCCGGCAATGCTGCGAATGTCCCGCTGACGGGGTCTGCGCCATCATTGTTGATGATCGCGTAGGTCTGGCCGGCGGAAAAATCGCTCCAGCGCAGCACATCCAGGGTTCCGGCCAGCGTCACTGAACCCGTGACGTTGACCTGGTCGTAGTCCACACCGGCATTGGATCCGAGTCCGCCGATTTCGATGTCCAGAAACGATCCAGCATTCAAATTGAAGTTGCCGGTATTCAAGATGCCCGGACTATTGCCAGGACCGAAATGTCCGCCGCTCTGCACGTTCACATTGCCGCCGAGTGTACCAGTCCCTTTCAAGGTGCCGTTCGCTCCGACGGAGACGCCGTGAGTGGCCGTGCCGGAGTGACGATACGTTCCATTTGCGACCGTGACTGTACCATTCATCGTGCTGGTACCCGTCATCCTCAATTCACCGGGCGAGTTGAGAAGAATGCCACCGCCCGAACCGCTAATGGCGCCCGAAAGCGTGAACACGCCGCTGGGTACAACCGTTACGGTTCCTCCCAGGCCAATGTTGTTCGACAGGGTACTGGCACCCAGTGAACGCAACTGTCCTCCGGTCAGTATCAAGTTCGGGGAAACAATCGCGTCATTGGCAACGAGCTGCGTGACCCCCGAAGACATCGCGAACTGTGCTGTCGTCAGTGGGGCGTCTAGTCGAAGGATGCCACCCGCGACAGACACTTGCGACGTCGATTGTGACGCAGCCGCCAGGATCATGCTGCCGCCGGAAATCACGATAGATTCCCGTGAGTGAAGCGACGAAATGGATGCCGTCGCGCTGGATAGGGAGATGAACGCTCCGCTTCCCGGCTGATCAATCACGACACGCTGGGACGGAATCGGTAGCGCAGCTCCACTCCAGTTGGCCGCCGTCTCCCAACTGGTTCCGGAATTCCCGTTCCACATCACCTCGGCCCATTTACCGACGATGTACTGGTCACCGCTCAGACCGAATTGCTTGACGATTTCTGCGGCACCGCCGCCGTTGGTGTCGAGATTCCAAGTGCTGGGAGTTCCCTGATCAATCGCACCGATGTTGTCGTCGCCATCATTGTCCCAATCACCAATGACGGGGACGGCTGCGTTAGCACCGTAACTGTTGATGGTCAGATCCAAGTTCTCGACCGTCGCTGTGTTGTTCGGATAGGCGTTGCCCGATGAAGCCGCATAACTAATGAACCAGTCTTTCGTTGTAGCACCTCGACGCACGGCGAGTACATCAGCACGACCGTCACCGTTGATATCGCCGACCTGGGGAATGTCGGCTAGTCCACCAACGGCTGCCGGATGATCGGCGTCGACACCAAAGCTAAATGTTGCATCGACGCTCAACGTGGAATCGTTCGTTGGGAACGGGTTCGCCCCCGGCACACCGTAGTGAACGTACCATTCCAGTAGGTTCGATGTCGTTGTCGTATCAACCGCAATCACATCATCGATACCATCACCGTTCATATCGGCAATCAGTGGAGTCATATCCGCTAGCCCAAATCGGAAGCGGTACTCGTGCGTCGTGTCGCGATCCGTATCGCCGAGCCATTGAAGAGCACCTGAAATTGGTCGCACGACAACGGATTGGTCGAAACCAATTCCGCTCAGGTCGCCTGCGAGCGCGATGTCGTTGAAGCCTTGAGGGCCACTGCCGTTATCGGATGTCGTGCTGAAGCCATAGTGAAACGTGATCTCCGGATTCGCATCGCCAGTTGTCAGCGGCTGGGTGTCCAGCAGTTGCTGCAGCAGATCATTCGCGTGGCCCAGATCCGGCCGCACTGCGCCAATATTGATTTCTGCGGCCAGCAAACGGCGTTGTTCCATTTGCTCGATTTGAAGTCGTCGGTGGCGACGTGACTTGTGCGAACGTGTACTTCTACCGAACCAGTTTCGAAGGTTCTTGGGCATAGTAGGTGGGACTGACGTGTGGGGATTGAACGAGGAAACGTAAAGCCAAATGAAATCGCTTAACTGCTTGCACCCAGATGGTGCTAGTGACCTACAACGTAACCCCTCAGTACCCCACTGAATGTGTTTGTCACACCCGGCAGTATCTATTGATACGTTCACATGCTACCCCCCATGGTGATACGCTTCAACTCTGGTCAAGCGTCCACCACTTGGGTGTAAAGGTCAAGCATTCGGGGGAGGCAGATCTCCAGCGAGTATGCGGACTCAATCGTCTCCCTCGCTTTTACGCCCAGTAAGCCAAATTCCTCAGGTTTATCCAGCACTTCATTGGCGAGCGTCACCCCGGCATCGACATCAAAAAAGTTGAAAAGCAGGCCGTTCTCACCGTGACGGATCATTTCTCCCACCGGGGCGGTATCACTCGCCAAAACGGTGGCGCCACAAGCGAGTGCATCCATCAAAGACCACGAAAGTACAAACGGAGCGGTCAAATAGATGTGCAAATCACTGATCGAGAACAGAGATACGAGTTGGTCTGGGGGGACGCGCCCGACAAAGAGGATTCGGTCCAGAGGGTAGTCATCTCGCGAAAGCAACCACTGTTTAAATGTTTTTCCACCGGTATACCGATGGTCGCCACCATAAGCGACTCGATCTTCACCGACGACGACAAACAGCACGTCACTCCGCTGTTCACAAACGCGTTTCGCGATTTTCATAAAAATGTCAAAGCCACGCATCGCTTCCATGCCGCGGCTGACATACGTCACGATCTTCTTGTCGCTGGGCAGCGTCCAGCCGCCGATGACTCGCTGAGGACTCGCGATCGGCTTCCAAAAATTCGTATCGATGCCATCAAAGATTGTGACAACTTTGTCGCGATACTCTGCTGGCAATTGGTTGCGTTGAAACTCAGTCGGCGAGTAGCCTCGATCGCAATCATTGAGCTCCAACAAGAAAATGGCATTGCGCATGCGTGCGCGAATCAGGTCAGATGTGCCATAAGTCGGCAAATCTTTGCGAAAGTCCAAATCGCTATCGCGAGTGTGATAAAAGAACTCGAAGTAATTGATGATTGGAGAATCATAGAGTTCGCGTAGAAACATCGTCGAAACGAAGCCGCTGTGACCGACGATCAAATCGGGACGGATATCCGCTCGATCTTTCAATGCATCGAAGAGACCTTGAGAATGCCAGACTTGGTTCTCGAACGAACGACTGCAGAAATGCGTCTTCTCTGTCGCACCGCCCTGGAGTGTGTACTGGATTCGCTCCAGTCCGCTGGAAACTGCAGGCGGCTTTTCAGAAACGAACGTGCAGCGGAATCCGTGCTTATCAATCAAGTGCCGAGCGATGTGGCCAAATTGTGCCGGAAAGTTCTTGTGTACAAAGAGCACATGCATCACGTCGACCTCATTCAGCTCAGTATAAAAAGTTGCGAGTTGATTCACATCCGTGCAAAGCTTAGCAAAGCTTAATGCGGACACCAATCATTCCATTTATTGTCGATCCTATCCGCCGCCATTCGTAAGTCCATGATCAGGAATCGGTACTGAACCGTGAAGGGATGCTCACGATCAACGACAAATTCGCCAACCACACGTGGCGCAAAAAAGAAGTACGGTTTGGATGGACGGAGCCGAACTCATTGAAGTGCTGAAAATTTGTTTGCGAGCGAAAGGATTGCGATGCTGACCGGCTTGTCGTCCAGGACCCCGGCAATTGCGACCCATTGACGTGCTCATGATTCCCCTTCATACCGCCTGAACCGATACTGTTCAACAACTCGTTCTGCTCGAGATCTAAATTGGCAATCTTTCGAGCTCCACTATCGTTTGCGGTAAGCCATCGGACTGAACCGCTAAAATCGACTCCTTCGTTGTGATACTTGTTGATGATGATTGGTCTGTCCGTGACAGCCGTTTGTTTGGTTTCCAGGTCGAAATATTGGTAGCTAACGGCAGTAGGGTACACGGTTACCTTCCATCGTTCGTTGATCCACTGGAACGGTTTTCCTAGCGCGATCGGGGCAGTCGACATGATTGGCAATACAGAAGCAGCATCTTCATGCGAATTGCCGAGATTCAGTTTGACATTCAAAAACGAAGCGGCACCTTTTGGGTGTGAGTATTCGTAGTCCTCAAAAGGATCCATCCGGTGCGGCAAATCACGTTTGCATTGCTTTCGTTCCTGTTGTTGTTCGCGCCAGGTTGTGGTGTTGTTCGCGGTGTCGAGCAATGGAAATGCGATAACTGGGGCATGTGCCATTTTGGAACGCAACCGTCCCACACATGCGTCCCTGCACAGAACCCGTTCTAGCGGGCACAATTCTTGCGAGCACAACGACGTCGCTTTGAACGGTTCGGGAATCGATTCGGACAGGTTTCCCGTGCAGTATTCTTGAGCCGGTCCCGTGTATCTTCTTTCTTCCCGTGATCCATCCTCAATCACACACACAGGACGATCGTCCTGCGCCAAAGTCTCGTTCAAGCCATTGCCGAGAATTCCAATCAATCGCATGAGTTTGCGTTGTTTGGTTTCTGCGACAAGGTACTCAACGGCAATGGCCTCGCCGGTTGAATGAGTGGGCGACGTATTGCACATCGAGAAAATGAAAGTCAGCGGGCGGTCGCAATTCATCGTAAGATACCGTCCTCTCGTCTCGGCTTCACTTGCATCGAACGAACCGTTGGGTGTGTTTAGTAGGTGAAGACGGTGGTCCGTTCATTTCCTCCATCCACTGACGATGCCTTGTTCTCCATCGAGTTGGTCGTAATTGCGGCCATGATTTGTTTCAATAGTGTGTTTGCTGCGTTTGAGATCGCGCTCGCCTCGGTAGGGCAATCCAGGTTGCAGTCGCTCGTGCGGGATCAGCGGACTGGCGCCGCTGCTGCGCTGCGCATGAAGACGCGGATGGAAGCCAGCTTGGCGGTCGTTCAGTTGGGCATCACGCTAGTTGGCGCGACGGCGGCGGCAACGAGCGGGGCTGGCGCGGGAGACTTGATCGAACCGTTTCTGATTGAGCACGGAGTCGCTGAGAGCTGGGCCGAATTACTCGCGATTGTGCTTGTGGTGGCACCACTGACTGTCGTCACAATCATCGTTGGAGAGCTTGTTCCCAAGGTCTATGCGCTGCGAAATCAAGAGTGGGTTTGTTTAAAGCTTTCGCCGGGCATGGAATGGTTTTCGGTGGCGGTTTGGCCAGCCGTTTGGTTCCTTGAAACGGTGGTGCAGTGGATCATGAACCTCAGCCCACGTGCGCCGGGCGATCGAGACGGGTCTGGTGACCAGGCGACGATCCTTGAGTTGCGGAGTGCCGCGGCGCTAGCGAGAATGTCTCGTGTGATTGGCCATCGCGAGGAAGGCATCATTGTGAGCGCGTCGCGACTTGCGACAACACCGCTTCGGCGCATCATGGTGCCAGCGGAGTATATGGGGATGCTGTCGATGGATCACTCGTTGTCCGACGCGTTAGTCGTCGCGCACCAGGAGATGCACACGCGGTTTCCCGTCACCGAGCGCGCCAACGATGCCCAGCGGATTGTTGGCTATGTGAATTTCAAAGACATTGTCGCAGCCGTTCGAATCGCCCCGCGCGATCCAAGCTTGAAAAGTCTCGTCCGCAGTCTACGTCGGTTTCGAGCCGACCAATCGGTGTCTGAGGCGCTCGAGACGATGATTCGTGAGCATGCGCACATTGCCCTTGTCACCGAGAAGGACGATTTTGTGGCGGGGATGATTACGCTTGAAGACATTGTCGAAGAATTGGTGGGTGAGATCCACGACGAGTTCGATCGGATTCCCTCGTTCCTCAACCGTGTCGGTCGCGGCTGGATCGCAGGCGGCTTTGTCCCCTTAGCAAGGATACGCGAAGAGACCGGGATCGAGCTCGTCGTCGACAGTGAAAAACCGATCTACACCTTGAGTGATTGGATCACCGCGAAGCTTGATCGCCCACCGCGCGGAGGCGACCGCATCGAAGCCGGCGACTACGAAGTCATCATCCGCAAAGTCCGCCACATCCTCGTCCAAGAAGCCTACCTAGGCGCGCTGTCGTCATCAAAGACAACGCCCCCTTCGGCCTAGCCCAGGCCACATACAAGTGGCAATCGTCGACACTCGGCACAACCAAACTTCACGCCCCGCGCGTGCGATAGCAAGTTCGACAAAAAATCGAGCATGAAGTCACTTTCGTCGGAATACGCTTCGCAAACAAGCTAGAAACTTTTGCCAGAAAAATCCCGGCGACTGCACTACTTGTGACCAGACGTGTCAAAACAACTTGCTAGCATCTGACCTGGGACTTGGGTACGCTCCTGAGTTCAAAGTTTAGCGAGCGACAGAATTGGGGCTAATTCGTGACGATCTACGCGCACACACTCCCTGGAAACACGGATCGGTCTCAGTGGGAATCGATTTCGGAGCACGAGCAGCAGGTTGCCCAGTGTTGTCGGAACTTTCTCGCTCGTATCGACACGCGTCTTGCCGATTGTGGCGAATTGCTAGGAGTTTGGCACGACATCGGCAAGTACAGCAAAACATTTCAAGCGTATTTGAATCAGGCTGGCCAGGCCGACGACGTTCACCGCAGTGAAGTATCGGGTCGTGTTGACCATTCGACCGCCGCCGCACAATGGGTGCATCAACGCGAGCCGTTGTTCGGAAAGCTATTTGCCTTTGTCTTTGCCGGACACCACACCGGATTGCCCGACTGGGACGTTGGTGTAGGAACCAGCGGACTGAAGTTTCGGTTGCAAAAAAACATTGACGAGACTTGGCTATGCGAGGAGTCACAGACGCTTGCGAACCGTGAGATCCCGCGATTACCGACGCTTGCCAAAATATCTCCAAGCGAAACGATCGACAAAAATGTAATCGCGGCGTTCCGTGTTTCATTTCTCATCCGGATGATGTTTTCTGCGCTTGTGGATGCGGACTTTTTGGCAACCGAAGCGTTTATGTCACCGTCGCAAGCCTCACAGAGACCTCTCGACTCCGTAACGCCGAAAACGTTGGCAGCGCATCTCGAAAAACGTCTTGATCAACTACGCAGCCATACGAAACCTTCGCCCGTCAACGATATTCGAGCCGAAATAGGTGAATTGTGTCACCAAGCTGCGAAGTTGCCTCCGGGACTGTTCTCGTTGAATGTTCCCACCGGTGGCGGCAAGACATTGGCTTCGCTTCGTTTCGCTCTCGAGCACGCAGCGGTCAACGGTTTGGACGGTGTCGTCGTCGCGATCCCATTTACAAGCATCATTGAACAGAACGCAGCCGTGTACCGTGACATGTTCTCGGAGTTAGGCAAGGAAATCGTTCTTGAGCATCACAGCAACTTGAATCCAGACGACGAATCTGAAACGACCGCCAAACGACTGCAGACTGAAAATTGGGACGCACCCATCGTTGTGACGACAAACGTTCAATTCTTTGAATCGTTATTCGCATGTCGTACTTCACGATGCCGAAAACTTCATCGAATCGCACGCCGAGTCATCATTTTGGATGAAGTGCAATCGTTGCCCGTTGAGTTGCTAAAGCCAACCATGCTGGCGACTCGTGAACTGGTTGAATCTTTCGGATGCACTGTCGTTCTCTGCACAGCGACTCAGCCAGCGCTAACGCATCGTGAGACGTTTCCAATCGGACTGCACAATGTCCAGCCGATCATTGCCGACGTGAATCTTCTGCATGCTCGACTTCGTCGGGTAAAGGTTCACGTATCTGGTAAGTTATCAAACGTTGAACTTATCGATCAGATCAATCGTCATCGTCAAGTCCTGTGCATTGTCAATACGCGACCTCATGCTGCTGAGCTATTCGACGGGCTACAAGGCGACTCGGGCAACTATCACTTAAGCACACGAATGTGCGCCGCGCATCGATTGACTGTTCTAGAGAAAAATATCCGTCCTCGGTTGAGGGAAAACCGTCGTTGCCGCGTCGTGAGCACGCAATTGATTGAAGCCGGCGTCGACGTTGATTTTCCCGTCGTTTATCGAGCTGCTTGTGGACTCGATTCTTTGGCTCAAGCGGCTGGGCGATGTAATCGCGAAGGACGTTTAGAATGCGGGGAAGTTTACTTTTTTGAAGGCGAGCAACTACCGCCACCTGGAATGTTGCGTCAAGCTGCTGATTGTGGTCGAGAGCTTGTTGGAAAGTATGAGGACCTGCTCAGCCCCGCTGCGATCGAGGAGTATTTCCAGCTCCATTACTTCAAACGTGGTGAGTCGGGTTGGGACAAACACGATGTTTTGCAAGCTGTCGGTCGGTCGCCAAATTCCATGCAATTTCAGTTTCGAGAGATTGCCGAGCGTTATCGATTCATTACTGAAGTGAGTGAGGCAATCATTGTACCGTGGGGCAAGGGCAAGCGACTCATCGAAAGATTGCAAGACGTTCGTCGTCCGTTGATGCGAGACGATTACCGGCGATTGCAACGATACACGGTGAGCATTCGAGATCAAGAGCGACGAGTTTTGCAGTCTGCCGGTGCCATCACCAGACTCCATGACATTTGGGTGCTTAGTCAACCGCACCTATACGACAACCGATTGGGTCTCACATTGAATCGCGCCGACGGCGTTTTACCGATTGAGGACACCATTGTTTAGCAGCTTACAAAAGTCAGACTCCAATCGCCCCAGTTCGGGGAGAGGGGGCAGGGGCTTAAGTTTACAAATATATTTAGAGTTGTTGGCCCATCGAAAGATTCGCCTTTTACCGCGAAGCGGTCACAAGACAGTAGCCGTGGGTAGCGCAGCGCACCCACGGTTAGCCGTCCACCGACACATCGCGACCCCGCAGGTGGTCGAACGTCTGCGACCGCCTACGGGGTCGAAAACGATGGAAAACGAACGGTTCCGTGGGTGCGCTGCGCGACCCACGGCTACTGTCAGCGATGCCTTCGGCATCAAAAATGTGGGTAAACCTAAGGTTGGGGTTGAGGGGAACGAGAGTTTTTCAGTTGTGCATAAGTAAGAGTAAAGGAGAAACTGAATGAATTTAGACAAAAACCGTGTTGCCGTTCGCGTTTGGGGCGATTTCGCTTGCTTTACTCGGCCAGAAATGAAAGTTGAGCGGGTCAGTTATGACGTGATCACCCCTTCAGCCGCTCGCGGCGTACTGGAAGCTATCTATTGGAAGCCGGAGATCGTTTGGGTCATTGATCGCCTCCGTGTATTGAAACCAATCCAGTTCACTAATATTCGCCGCAATGAACTTGGAGGCGTGGGGCCGTCGGAGTTGACATTAAAGCGTTACCTGGACGGAACGAAAACGGAGATGCTTGCCCAGGTCATCGAAGACGATCGCCAGCAACGCGCTTCGACCATTCTGCAGGAGGTGGAATACGTCATCGAAGCCCACTACGTTGTCCGCAACAACGTCGAGGCTCCACAGAAACACTACGAAATGTTCAAACGCCGAGCTTCGAAAGGGCAATGCTTCCAACGCCCCTATCTTGGATGCCGCGAGTTTGTGGCCGACTTTGAGTGGCACGATGGGGAACAAGTGTCAGTACCAGCGTCGTTGACTGGCACAAAGGATCTTGGGTTTATGCTCCACGATATCGATTTCGATGCTGACATGACTCCGCGATTCTTCCGCTGCACGATGATCGATGGCGTCATCGATGTTCCACCGCTACGAAGTGCGGAGGTGCGATCATGATTTTGCAAAGACTGTGCGAGTACTACGATCGAATCGCAGAAGACCCGCATGTTGAGATTGCTCAGCAAGGCTTCGCACCGCAGAAAGTCAGCTTTGAAATTGTGATTCACAACGACGGATCGTTGGCGGCGATCAATGACATTCGAGATACAGACGGCAAGAAACCAAGCCCACGAATGATGCGACTGCCGTTTGAAGGACGAACGAGCGGAATTAAGGCAATGTTTCTCTGGGACAAGGCGGAGTATCTGCTCGGATACGTCTCGAAGGAGGTGCGGGACGCACCTGCAAACGAATCCAAAACGGATCTCGTTAAGCGAGAGAAGAAGATCAATCGCGTAGCGGACTGCTTCCAGGCTTGCAAATCCGCCCACCTGGACTTCGCATCCTCGCTCGACGAACCGCCGTATCAATCACTTTGCCAGTTCTTTACAAAATGGACTCCAGGGTCTTTGAGCGATGAACAAATTCGGTTGTTGGACGAGGTCGGCACAGGTTTTGGCGTTTTTCGAATTAGCCAACAGCAGCGGTATCTGCATGACTATCTATCGATCAAAAATTTCTGGGGATCCCGGGCAGCAACAACTGCGGAAGATTCAGTCATTGGCCCATGTCTTGTTTCGGGGACGCAAACGTCATTAGCACGCCTGCACCCAGTTATAAAAGGCGTTCGCGATGCGCAGTCTTCTGGAGCATCGATCGTCTCGTTCAATAATCCTGCGTTTGCTAGTTTCGGAAAATCGCAGAGCTACAATTCGCCGGTCGGGCAATCAGTCGCTTTCAAGTACACAACCGCACTCAATCATCTACTCGATCGAACCAACCATCGTAAACTCCAGGTTGGTGATGCAACCTGTGTGTTTTGGGCGGATCAAACGGATGGTCTCGTCGAAGACATTTTCGGCTTTGGCTTGGACCCGGCATCTGTGGAAGACGAACAACGAGCCGCTGAGATTGGTCGCGTGCTTCGGCAGGCGGTTGATGGTCAAGCAGTCTTACCGGAACCCGGGGTCGGCTTTCACGTTCTCGGACTATCACCGAATGCTTCGCGACTATCCATTCGATTTTGGATTAGCTGCACTGCGGTTGAAATGATTGGTCGAGTCGCCGAGCATCAAGCTCGGATGCAGATCGTTAAGAGTAGCCAGGATTCCGAATGGATTCCGCTGTGGATGATTCTGTTGCAGACAGCGAGAGAATCTAAAGAAGTCCCTCCACTTCTCGGTGGTGCACTACTTCGCAGTGTTCTCACCGGCGGCCCATATCCGCAGTCTTTGTTGGCTGCAATCGTTCGTCGCATTCGCGCCGAGCAAGACATTCGTCATGTCAAAGCCGCCACAATCAAAGCCATTTTGAACCACAACTATGCAAAGGAGCTTTCGCCCATGTTAGATATCCAGCGGCCCGAATGTGCGTACCAACTCGGGCGATTGTTCGCCAGCTTGGAGCGTGCCCAGGAAGACGCATTGCCAGGTTTGAATGCGACCGTCAAAGACAGATATTTCGGTGCTGCGTCTTCGACACCCGCGTCAGTGTTTCCGCGTCTGATTCGCATGAACCAGCATCACATCGGCAAACTCGAGGGCGGTAAGAAAGTTATGGCGGAGAAGCGAATTCAAGAAATCATCGGTCGCATTGATGCCTTTCCACCACACCTGGGACTTGTCGATCAAGGGCTGTTTGCAATCGGCTACTACCACCAACGGCAAGACTTCTTCACCAAAAAAGAGAAAACCGACGAGTCGTCAACGTAACAAATCTCACTTCAACACTTCACGAGGAACTATTTCATGGACAATCGCTACGACTTTGTATTTTTGTTTGACGTTACCGACGGCAATCCTAATGGCGATCCGGACGCGGGCAATCTTCCGCGTGTCGATCCCGAGACCGGTCATGGGTTGGTAACCGATGTTTGCTTAAAACGAAAGATTCGGAATTTTGTTGCGAATGTCAAATCTGAGCAACCTCCGCATGAGATCTACGTCAAAGAACGTGCCGTGCTCAACAATTCGCATGGCCGCGCTTACGAAGCGTTGAAACTTGATCCGGCAAAGGCAAAGCAACCTGATGTTGAAATGTGTCGTCAATGGATGTGCCAGAACTTTTATGATGTTCGCACCTTTGGCGCGGTGATGAGCACGAAGGTGAACTGTGGGCAGGTCAGAGGGCCAGTACAAATGGCATTCTCACGAAGCATTGACCCAATCGTCTCTTTGGAACACTCAATCACGCGCTGCGCAGTTGCAACGGAAAAGGAGGCGGAAAAACAGGATGGCGACAATCGCACGATGGGACGAAAGTTCACGGTTCCTTATGGAATGTACCGCTGTCACGGTTTCGTGAATCCGTTTTTCGCAAAGCAGACGGGTTTCAGCTCCGACGATCTGCAGTTGTTTTGGAAGTCGTTGCAAAACATGTTCGAACTGGATCGGTCGGCCAGCCGTGGCCAAATGACGCCGCAAGCTTTGGTGGTCTTCGAGCATCAAGACGCCCTGGGCAACGCCCCGGCGCACTTGTTGCAGAAACGAGTTGCAGTGATCCGCAAATCAGTTGATTCTCCAGCCCGTTCAAGCGACGATTACGAAATCACTGTCAACGAGTTGGGCAAACCCGAGGGTGTTACCATTACTCGTGTGTTTTGAAACTTGATCAATGAAAGGCTATCGCCATGACCTCAACGATTCACGAAAACACTTCGCCTTATCGGGCTTACACTCCCCCGCTGGAAAGTGGCGATGTGTTGGATGGGGATGAGTATTGGCGTCGGTATTGCCACCTGCCGGA
>JBGSNA010000357.1:0-74885 GCA_041739875.1 Pirellulaceae bacterium | reverse complement strand
GGGCGTCGTTGTTACATTGCCCAGCTGCGAAAGGACACGACCAAATCAGCGACGCGCATCGTTGAGTTGAAAGAAGGCATTGACCGGCCACTCGCAGCTATTCTAAGTCTGAACACTATCGCACATACCGTTGGCGCGGCCGGCGTCGGTGCTCAAGCCGCGCACATGTACGGTGACCGATACGTGGGAGTCATCAGTGCTGTATTGATCTTGTTGATTCTGGTGCTGAGCGAAATTATCCCAAAGACTATTGGTGCGTTGCATTGGCGAAGTCTCGCCGGCGTCGTCTCGATTTTCGTCTGCTGGTTGATCGTGCTGATGTTCCTGTTGGTGTGGCTATCGGAGATTTTGACGAAGTGGTTTTCCGGTGCGGAGAAGCAAAAGTTGGTGACGCGAGATGAGATCGCGGCTGTGGCGGAACTTGGAACGAATGAGGGATTGCTCAAGAAGAAGGAGTCACGCATCCTGCGGAACTTGCTCTAGACAATCAACGATTGTCCGCCGTCGATCCAAACAGGCGTTCCGGTGATATGGCTGCTTAGATCGCTCATCAGGAATGCGACCATATTCGCGACCTGCGCTGGCTTACCGAAATCGCCTCGCGTCAAAGGGATATCGCCTTCGGGATACTCGATGGGGGTCTCGATCTTTTCAAGATTCTCACGAAGGGTTTTATCATGAATCTCAGATTCGATCGCTCCAGGACAAATCACATTGACACGAATTTTTGATGGAGCGAGTTCGAGAGCCAACATCTGTGCAAGTGCAAATTGTCCCGCTTTGCTTGCAGCGTAGGCCGATGCTCCTTCGTTACTAAACGTCCTTGTGCCGTTGATGGAGGACATGATGACGATACTGCCACGTCCTTGCTTACGAATGTGTGGAACGCTGTGATGAATCGACAAGTAGGTGCCCGTAAGATTCACATCGATTGTCTTCCGCCATTCGTCTGGTGTCATTTCGTCGATCGGAGCCCATGTGCCGTTAATGCCCGCATTGGCTACTAGTCCATCAATACATCCCAGACGATTGACGATCTTCTTGATTGCCGCAGCCACTTCGTCACTCTTTGTCACATCCGCAGCCACCCACATTGCATCGCCGCCGTCAGTGCGGATGGATTCAACGACGTCTTGCAGCTCATTTTCTTCGCGGGCGATGATTGCAACCTTGGCTCCACACGCAGCCGAGAGTTCGGCGATACCTTTGCCGATGCCCGAGCTGCCGCCGGTAACGATGATCACTCGGTCGGATAAATCAATGTTCATAAGAGCACTCCGTTGGTAGGAAGCTGTGGAATCAAATTACGTTGCTGATTCGTTTTTCTGCCACACGGTTGGTGGCTAAGACGCATCGCTTGGTATCGGGGCGATCATCAATAGGAATCGACCAATGACGATGTGATACATCACCAGCGCCAACACGCCGCCGAACAGAAAGAACGCAAATGCTGTGAGCGTGTACCAAAGTCCAACCTCCAAGTTGTTGACAGCCGACCAATCGCGCCAACCCTTCGGCGTTTGCCAGGCGTTGAGTAGTCGAGCAGATTGTTCCGTCTGCGAGTCGCTCATCGCAAGCTCCCCAGCCACTCCACCAATGTCTCTGGCTCGCCAGCTACAACGGTTTCAAAACGCGGGCATCTCCACATGCGGATTGATCTGATGTGTTTTTGAGATCCAACGATCAAAATCGCTGTGTGACTTGACGACTACATCAAACGACATCTGAGCGTGGGCCATACCGCTGAACACCGTACACACTCAGCGACAGCCACTTCCCCGGCAGGTTCCAACGCAGATTGGGATGGTGACTCGTACATGCCACTTGTCAGCTAATGGAAAAACTACCACCAGATGCTGAAGTTAGGTCCGATTCGAACGCCACCACGATAACCATAGGGCGAGCGACCGCCGTAGTAATACGGACGGCCTCCATTTCTATAGTAGTTGTACGGATAAGAGTTGTAGCCGCGATTGCCGTAGTACGATCGATATCGACCTTGAAAGGCATTATTGCGATCGAGGTATCCTTGGCTTCCGTATCGGGAACCCGTCCAATCGTTGCTGATGTTGGGACGAAATCCCTGACGTCCGTCGTACTGGACGAGCGTTGAGAATCTTGACGAAAAGTCACCAGTACTTGAGAAGTCATCATCAATAGGTTGTTCGGCTGGTGATTCGTCGGCGCCCTCTAAAGAACGACTGACCGGTGGCGGCCCAGGCCGCTTTAGCTCATTGACTTGCTCTTGCAACAATCGAATTTGTTCTCGCATATCGTCGATCACCTCGTCCATCATGCCCAAGCCAGGTGACATCGGCATTGAGGCATCGTCGTCAATGGACCTCTGGAAAGATTGCCGAAACCAATGCATTGGAGCGCTTCCGATCTCACCCAAGACGACCGACCTGTCCATCTCTTGCTCGTCGCGGCGAATCTTCAGCTCCAGCTCGGCTCCGGGTTCATAGTCTTGGACAGTCTCGACGAACTGCTCAATCGTATCGACTTCTTTTCCGTTGATCAGTGTCACCCTGTCGCCAGATTGGAGCCCAGCACGTTCGGCGGGACTGTTGTCCTGAACACTTTGGATTGTTACGCCGGCTTGCTGTTCGGATGCGCTTAACACCACACCTAGAAAACTTCGCTGACTGCGAGGAAGCTGTTCGCCTTTCGATGCCAACACAACTTCCTTCGTAAGCTTCTCGCCACGTCGCCAGATATTGATGTTGACAGTATCTATTGGTTCCAGTGCTTCGACTTTCTGCTTCAGTTCATTCGGTGAAGTAACATCTTGGTCATTAATTCCCAAGATGTAATCCCCAGCTTGAATCCCGGCGCTCTCGGCGGGGCCACCGTTCATGGTGTCGATCACGCAGACACCTCCGCCCGGGCACGCACCGACCAGTACACCAAGAGACGCTGAGTCTTTCTCGGCGAAATCATCCTGATTGGATTCGGCTTGTTTTCGACCCTGCGGCTCTTGTCCGCTCGCGGGGCTTTGGAATCGATGATCCCCCAACAGGCAAAACGCAGCGACAGCCACGCCGATCGCCGATGTACTTTGTATTCGATTTTTCATGTTTCACCTTTTATGTTTTAGGTAATCGTTAATGTTACGCGTCAGTCGACGAGCTGAAGTTGGCGGCTTTCGGCTCGGACTTGGCATCGGGTTGTCGAGACTCCCAACGCACTAATTTGTCAAACTTCTCCTGCAACTGTCTTGTGATGCCTGATATCGCACCGCCTCGGTTCATCGCTGGTTCGAGGCATTTGTCTCGGACATGTGTTTCAACGTCAGTCTGAAATGACGAGCCTTCTTTGCGGGCGTAGCCGCACATCAGCAGCGCCTTAAGCAACGCTTCGGACTCACCGCTGATTACATCTTGATTTCCATCAAGTGACTGACAGACAATCTCGGCGAGCTTGTTCAGTTGCTCTTCGATTTGTGGATTCGTTTCGTTCATGAGTCACCCTGAAAAGACGTATCCATATCGATGTCGCCGTCGGTGGAAGGATCCATATCAATTGGATCGTTTCCAACGTCTACCTTGGGTATCTGCACTTCGATTCTGGTGGAGTCGTCAGTTGTCCCGACATCTCCGTCGCAGCCGACGATGATGAACGCAACGACAGTGAGAAGTAGAAGGGCATACAGATTGATTTGCGTGTTGACTTGCATCAGAACTTCCATTGCGAGGGTCGAAGGTCGCAAGTTGCAAACGCTGTGCCGAATAGGTCTGTTGGACGTTTATCCTCGTCTGTGTCGATTCCACAAAGAAGTTTGGAACAATGGCCTTGCATTGGCTGGTCGGAGATCGAACCATGTGATCGCTACGCCTGCAACCACGCGGACTTCGAATGCTTCGCGGGCAACCACCGACCGATCGTCCACCTCCATGATGCAGACCCGCATGGTTTGACGACCGAAAACATTAGCGTTGCTGGCACAATGATTGCACCAGTATGATTATGTGAAGATTGTGTAACGCTGTAGTGGAATTTGCAGTGGGGGAGTTGAGAGCAACTGCTTCATTCGGATGCGATTTGAGTTCTATGAATTCTATCGATTTACAAGACTTTATCACGGTGGCGATCGCGGCCTGCTTAGGTGCAGTCCTCGGAATCGAAAGAGAACTCCGAAGTAAGCCGGCCGGGATACGCACGCATATGTTTGTGTGCGCAGGATCTGCTTTGATGATGATCTTGGGCCAGGAGATTATTGACCAATTTCAGAAGCAAGAATCCACGGATGTCCTCAGCGCTGATCCGATTCGGGTCCTGCAAGCGATCGTGGTTGGGATTAGTTTTTTGGGTGCTGGGACAATTGTTCACGACTCACGTAGCGGCGTGGAAGGATTGACGACTGCGGCTACGATCTATCTCACTGCCGGCATTGGAGTAGCAACCACGGTCGATCGCCTTGCTCTCGCGAGCGCCGTGACTCTAGCCGCAGCGAGCGTTTTAGTCGTGATTGGATTCATAGAGCGACGTGTGCAGCGTTGGCATCAAAAGCGAAAAGATCGCTCAGCCTAACAACGATATATTGAACGGACTTTCGCATGCGGGATTGCTTTGGTACGTACGCTGCCGGCTCGGTTTGACTGTTCTCTGGCTGCGCCTTGATGGTCGAGTGTGATGGTCGAGTGTCGTCCAGACTGATTGGCCGGCAACCATGTAAGAAACCATCTCCTGCTTTGGATCTAGTCCAGTCGGCGTTGCTGGCGTTGCCCGCTAGCTCCAGCCTTTGAGATTCGCGATTTGGCTGTTGACAACTAATCGAGCAATTACTTCAAATTGACGACACTGAGTTGTTGCAGGGTTTCGCGAGGGGGCATGATGAATGTATCGACTACGGAGACGTTGTTGTGCTTTAAGGGTATGGCGTGCATTTGAAGACTCCTCGGGTGACGAATGCGAGGACGGGCAACTCGCCGTCGAGCACCTGATCGAATGCATGAATAAAGCCCATTGTCCCGACTTAATTCTACTGGATATGCAAATGCCTAATCTAGATGGCTATGAAACCGCTCGGGCACTTCGCAAACTCGGTTACGCCAGCCCAATCATCGCGTTGACTGCCGACGCCATGCAAGGTGATATGAAGGAGTGTATTGCTGTGGGTTGCAATGATTATCTTTCCAAACCAATCGACGCTGAGCGATTGGTTGCGATGGTCAAACAACTCACCCATGAGGCGAGAAATACTTTCCACCACTCGACTAACGAAAATCCGCAGAGTTTGTAGGTGATCGACGCCGACACGCGAATGCGTTCGGCCCGCTGAGGTGGTCGCGAAACTTTGGGACGATCGTTGAACTGATTTTCGCGGCGGTTGAACTGTTGGATGACTATGCGTTTCTGAGAAAATGCAGCAGGTCATGCTCAAGCTGTTCCTTGTGCGTTGCAAACAACCCGTGGGGCGCACCTTCGTATTCCTTCAGTGTTGCTGTTGCGATCGCCTTGGCTGCCGGACGTCCACTGGCGTCAATTGGTACCGTTTTGTCGTCCGTTCCATGAATCACCAAGGTCGGTACCGTCACTGCGGCAAGGTCCGGGCGGAAATCCGTTGTTGCGAACGACTCGGCACACGCCAGAGTCGCTTTTAGACTAGCTTGCATCGCGACGTTTTGAGTCCATTGCAGAAACTCGGAGCTGACCGGTTTGGACAACATGCCGACGCCGTAGAAGTCGTTAAAGAAGTCCGCAAAGAACTTTGGTCGATCGCTGAGCAAGGCTTTGGTCATCTGGTCAAAAACGGAGCGGTCCACTCCTTTCGGGTTGTCATCGGTCTTTAGCATGTAGGGAACGATCGATGAGATCAGGCCGCACTGTTTGACCTTCCGGCCGGCATGACGGGACATGTAGCGAACGACTTCGCCACCGCCCATCGAAAAACCGATGATCGCAGCGTCATCGCATTCGGTTGCCGTCATCACGTCGCTTAAATCATCCGACAGCGAATCGTAGTCGTACTCGCCAAACGGCTGATCCGATCGGCCAAAGCCACGGCGGTCGTAAGAAACCACTTTGAATCCAGCGTCAGCTATTTTCATCGCGTGATAATCCCAGCTATCAGCCGACAATGGCCAGCCATGAATCAAAATAACTGGTCTGCCTTCACCCCAGATCTTGACATAGAGAGCATGGCCATCGCGAGTGGGAATCATTGTCATGGTGTATTCGCCTTAATTGGAAATTGGTAATAAGTAGTGACGTTAAATTCGGACAAGCGACTTGCCGAGATTGTCTCCCTCGAACAACCCAATGAATGCGTTAGGTGCATTGTCGAGTCCCTTCGAAATCGCTTCTTCCCAAACGATGGCATCATTTCGAATCATCGACGAAACGTCGCGGACGAACTCGTCTCGATCATCCATATGATCCCGGACGATGAAGCCTTGCACTCTCAGTCGTTTACCAATCACTTTAAAGAGGTTGCGTGGTGCGGCGGTTGGTTCGGTCGCGTTGTAAGTCGAGATCATCCCACAGCAAACGATGCAACCGAAGTCATTCATATGCTCGATCGCTGCTTCCAGGTGATCGCCGCCAACATTATCGAAGTAAACGTCAATCCCATCAGGTGCGAGCTTGCCAAGTTGTTCGGTCAGGTTTTCCGTCGTCTTGTAATTGATCAAGGACTCGATTCCTGCCTTGTCACGCAACCAATCGATCTTCTCGGGCTTTCCCGCGCTACCGATCACCTTGCAATCGTTTGCTCTGGCAAGCTGAGCAACCATCGAGCCGACCGCGCCGGACGCAGCAGAAACGAACACTGTGCTTCCCGAAGATAAGTTGGCGATTCGCTTTAACCCCACCCACTCGGTCATGCCGGTCATTCCAAGAACACCAAGGTATGACTGGATCGGCGCAAGCCCGGCGTCAAGTTTCTGCACTCCTTCGCCACTCGACTTCCAATATTCTCGCCATCCAAGATTGCCGAGCACTTGGTCACCTTTCTTGAACTGGTCGTTTCGCGATTCAATCACTTGGCCGATGCAGCCACCTTCGAGCGGCTCACCGATTTGGAAAGCCGGTACATAGCTGTCTCCGTCCTTCATTCGACCACGCATATAAGGATCGACCGACATCCATTGATTGCGAACCAAGATTTCACCATCGTCGATCGGCGAGAGCTCAATCGTGTTGCAAGAAAAATTATCGTGCGACGGAACACCAATGGGTCTTGAGGCAAGTACAACTTGTCGACTTTTAACTGCCTGTAACGCGTTCATGCTCATTTTGTTCCCTTGGGTCCGAGATGGATCAATTTCTTATTGACGAATTCGAGAATTCCAAACTGGGAAGACTCGCGGCCGTAGCCCGTATTCATAATGCCGCCGATTGGCCGTTCCGATTGCGAATGGGTGGGCTGATGGATAAAGACCATTCCGGTCTCGATTTGCTTTGCGATACGACGACCTCGCTCGATATCTTTTGACCCAATGTCTTTTGAGTAGTCACACTCACCACGTCCGCAAAAGGAATCATTCGCAAGTTCGATAGCTGCGTTCTCGTTCTTAACTACATTTCGTTCTTCCAAAATGGTTTTCCGTCAGGAATCACACGCCTCGTCGGCACGGGAAACGCACGCAAGAGTCTCGTCTTTTGTCAGCGGTACAAAGGTTTTCAAGACTTTATGGGCCACTGGATTGAGACGACGAATTGATACTGCCTAGTTCCGTGTCCTGAGTTGGTTCAAATCGCGGCGTCGTGTGTCGATCGTCGATAGCGAGTCTCAAACTCCCTGTCGTGAAGCCGTCCCATTGCAATGCGATTGGTGTGCCAAAACGTTTCGCCTTCGCGAAATTATATTCCTGCTTGATGAGGGAGTTTTAGTTTGTTGACACCACTTGCCATTTATCGCTGATCAGGCCTCGCTGTCTCTTTCGAATCTTGAGCAGTAAGGAAAATCTAAATCAGTAAGGAACGGTAATCGTTTCCATAGATGCTTGCATGAATGGGCATCACGCTATTTAAATCAAGTTCAACGTCATCCTGCAGCAACTTCCTGCCGCAACGTCTTCCTACAACTCTGCCGGACCTGCAGTTTGGTGTGATTGGGAACGCAGAATGCTCTATCACTTCGTTGATTCGCCACGGCGCAGTTGCCTTGGCATTCTTAACGCACCCGTCATTTAGGAACCTCCCATGACGAAGTTACGATTTACCGCCGCAGCACTTACCATCGCGGCATTTTCGGGTTTCTCAGTCTCTACTGCTCAATCACCGACAAACCGCGCGGTTGGACAACAGCTTCCAGCGGGCCAACCGTCCACGTTGTCTGGTCAAGCGATCCAGCAACAACCTGGATCGCCTACCGCCCAAACTGGTCAACATCCGACCTATCAAGCCTCGGGGCAGTCACAGCAAGAAGGCCTGACCGTGAAGGAAGCCATTGTCCAGAAACTGATCAAGGCCAACGAAGCCGAGATTGAACTGGCGAAGCTGGCTCAACAGAAATCGGATAACGAAGAACTGAAACAGCTTGCCTCGACGATCATAAAGGACCATCAGCAGCTCAATCAGACAATGCAGCAACATGCGGGTAATCGCTCGTCGAGCGGTCATTCGGAGTCCGGTTTAACGAACCAGAACCAGAAAGTTAGCGGCGCGTCTCATTCACAGTCAGCAACCGTTCCTGAGGAGCTGTGCAAGATCGCCGAGCAAGCATGCGAAAATGCCTTGAAGATGAACAAGGAAATGCTTGGAAACTATGAGGGTCAAGACTTCAATATGGCGTTCTTGGGTCAGCAATGTGTCGCGCACACCATGATGTTGGCAGAGCTAAATGCAATTGAAAGTAATGGCCCAAAGGAATTGCAGCAACTTGCGTCCGAAGCGGCGAATAAAGTTGAGAGCCATCTCGATCAAGCAAAGAAACTTGCGAAGAAACTGGAAGACGATCGTAAATCGCGAAGCTAAGTGGTCGTCGAAAGGCATTCAAGGAATGCCGTTTTGGAGGGTCGATTTGGTCGCCGATGGATTGCATAGGCAGCCGAGCTTTTACGATTGCATTGCAACCACCACATTTTCACCGCTCGGGTGTTGAATTTCCTCGTTGTTGATGATGTTCGCGTTCAGCGGTGTTTGCTTCAAAGCTCTCTGTCATCGATCGATCATCGAATTCGCATTGCCACGTTTCCCTCAAATGCATGCACTCGCTACTGAACCATGTGCCGCATTTGATTCCTCCGCCGCTCAAACAACACATCAAATCGTTGATCAAATTCGGCGAACAATTGCGCCGTCTTGTGGTGATCAAGCGATTCTTGCACTCGGGTTGCTGTTGTTTCAGTCCGCTCAGTTGCCGGTAGTTCCTCGTCAACATCTGGCCTGGGTAAGGTCAATGCGCGGGCGCTTTCGATTGCAGACGATTTCCAGTTGCTGACGCCGTGAAGAGCGTCGCTAATCACCGCGTGCACAGCATGAAAGTCCATGCGGGAAAATGATTCGTCAAATGCGAATCGAAATGCATGGGCCTGTTTCGCATCGAAATCCTCACTCGATAGGAGTCGCCGCAACGTTCGACCGAGTAGTACCGCGTGTGTGATTTCCATCGGGACGCCTCGAATGGAAGTCGCGATAGAAAGAATCTTCCGGATTGGAAATAGCATTAGCTTCAAGGGCACTTTGGCAATCGTGCCAAGGGTTCCGGCAATGAAGCCGCCGGAGTCGCCGTAGAGTGGTTGCAGTTCGTTTGTTGAGAGTGCAGCACCTGAGGCAGCCAAAGTTCTCGATACCACGAAACGTCGACACTGAGTTCGGATGGTATCATCGACAAACGGAATTGGTACAAAGCGTGCTGCCGACGCAATGACTCCAGCTACAATCCATTGGTGCTGGAGCCAATCGGGACCATCGTCGGCGCTCGATGGGGGTGTAATCACGGATATTCTTCAAGATGTTCGGGAAGCTCAGATCCAACGTGTTCATAAAGAAAACAGCAAACGGTGTTCCGCCGTGCTGATTGTTCTCGGCCGAGAATTTTGTAAAAATAACAGCCCGGTATTCGAATATCCGGCTAAGTCCACTTCGACTACGATCTGCGGATGATAGTTACAACCAATACATTAATGCTGCTCCTGCTCGGGTTATTGGTCGTTGGATCGCTGCTTTCGCTTAGCGATAGCGCCCACTGGTTCGTCCGTGCTTGGGATTTTCCACGGGTGCAAATCATCGTCGTCGCATGGATGCTGATGTTTGGTGTCTTCTTAACACGTGGGCTGAGTGATGCTGCAAGCCGCGTCCCTTTGTGGACGTCGGTGTCAATTGCAATCGCGTTGACTTTATGGCACGGATTTCGGATTTTTCCCTACACACCGATTTCGTCGAAACAGGCTGCCAACACGCCGGAAGAAGAGCGACGTGGTCGAAGCGAAGACGCGTCCGCTTTCCGGATCGTCATTACAAATGTTGAGCTGGAGAATAGTCGTCACGAGTTGTGGATGAAGACGATGCAGGAAGCTGACCCGGACGTTCTCGTTGTCCTGGAGCCAGATCAGAAGTGGGTCGACGCTGTACAATCGTTGATCGATAGTTTTCCTGAGCGAATCATCGTTCCGCAAGACAATTGGTACGGCATGGTGATGCTGTCGAGATTCCCGATCGTCAAACACGAAGTGCGTTATTTAATCCAAGAGGACATCCCTTCGATCGACGCAGAAATACGACTGAATGACAATCAAATCGTTCGAGTCATCGCGGTTCATCCGCGACCGCCGGAACCTATTCGCGGCAACGACGCCACAGCCCGGGATGCTGAATTGACGCTGTGGGGTAAAGAACTCGCCGAAGAAGGGAGGCCCACGATTATTGGCGGCGACTTGAACGATGTGGCATGGTCATCAACGACGCGACTGTTCTTGCGGACAAGTGGAATGCTCGATCCACGCCGCGGTCGCGGTCTATTCAACACTTTTCATGCCGACCACTTTTGGATGCGATTTCCACTCGATCATGTCTTCATCTCACCCCACTTCACAATCAGCAATGTGCAACGGATGCCGTTTGTCGGTTCGGATCACTTTCCCATTCAAATTGACTTACGGCATATGCCTGAAAAGAAAAATGAACACGAAGTGATGCCGCGAAAACCGGGTGATGAAGAAGAGGCGGACGAGAAAATCGAACGAGCGATCGAAGATCCAAAACTTAGAGGCGAAGCCGTTTAAGCTGCCGCACCGGACAACACCGACGCGAAGCCGATTATCCCGTGAGTCTGTGGCTACGAAGTTGATGGACATAAGCCAGTTTCTCCAGCACAGCGACCGAAAACTTTTCAGGTAAGAGCGGTTGCAGACCGAGATCGAAGTTGTACTCGCTGGCTTCGATGACGATCTTCAAGACGTCCGACACGACGCGTTCGGGATTTGATTGTGGTGTCAAATCAAACGTCGCCCGACCTTGGTCGTTGGCGGTCACTGCGATCGCCATCACATCGAGATAGACATTGACTGTTTCCGCAAAGTCCTCCCAAGGGTGCATGGTTGCGTATTGACTAACAAACGACTTCGCCCAATCGTTTGGTGCGCCGTTGGCATAGTGATTCTGCATTGCTTGATCGTAGTCAATAGCCAGCGGATCACCGAAGAGCTTATGGTACTCGGCAAGTGCGACTTGGCTCGCGAGGCACCAGTCGATGTAATGACCGATCTCGTGACGCATATGACCGATCAGAGTGCGTTGCGACTCGCCTAACCGAATACGTAGCAATTCTCGATGAACACTATCCGCTTCGACGACGTTGATGACGATCCGGCCGTCTTCGTGACCGGTCATTACCTTCTGGTGTACTCCGTTGACGTCGACCCCGTCGGCGAGGAACTCAAACCGAAGCGGATGCGTTGATTGCAGTTTGTCAACGAAAGGAGGGAGACCAAGTTGTTGGAGCTGAACAAGCAATTGTCGTTTTGCGGTCTCAAGCGCCGCCCATCGGCGTTTTCCATCCGTCTGGCTTAAGTCGGGGATGACCGTCGTGAACTCACACCACGGACACAACAATTCGGCTTGATGATTAAACGAATTACAGACTCCGGCGGCTTGATTAACACAGCGAAAGGCCACTGCTGCACACTGATCGCAAGTAAAGCCAATATCGGCCGTATTGAAGCTGCTCAGTTTGCCGCATCGCGTGCAGCGGCCAAGCGCTGCCTTGCACGCGACGCAGACACTGTTATTAAAGTAGATGCGATTGCCGCAGCGACATTTGCCCGTCTTCATGCGCGTTCGTAGCCCAATTCGCTAAAATACAAAGGTATTAAAGTTAACGTGCAAGAAGTTAATGCGAAGCGAATTTTACGTACTGGCTTAGAGACTTCTGCGTTTGACAGATCGAAATCGATCAGCTCGGCTGCGTCCTCGCAAAGGGTTTGCAAGTAGCTAGACTCTGCACCGGTCTTCTTCTGGTCGAGGTTCACCCAGTCATCGGGATCTTTTTCGGAGTTCCCTTCGGGATGCTCGTCTTGCATTGGCAAATTCATTGTTAATTGGACGCTAGCTGCTTCTATCGAAAGTGTTCGAGGCACGTTTTGTGCCAAACTAACCGGGTCTGCCAATTGGATGAAATCGCCATTTGGTTTATGATCATTGGTAGCGTATTTCTGTAGGCAGCGATCGGAAAGGGGCCGTTGCATCCGTAGCCACTTACGGGTGCCAATGGTGTACTTCACCTATGCGATCGAGAATGGGCTTGTAGAACATACAGCAACTCGACTCGGCGGCATTGTCTTGACGAGCATCGCTCTTTCGCTGCGAAACTGACTTGAGAGCGAGCAATTTGGTCGACCAGTGACCACCGCTTGCCAGCCACCGCGACGATAGTTCCAAAACCACTCGACGGATTGGGTTTGACAGTGCCATGGTATGACGTTTGCATTACGCACGCTGGTATACCCGCCAACGTTAAGCGTCAGGAGCGCTCGCCTATGTTCATCCTCGAATCGCTGTTGACTGAAGGAATCTCGCAGCTTTCCTATCTCATTGCCGACACTGGCACTGGCGCTGCTGTTGTCATCGATCCACGAACGGATGTTGAGGTTTACGAGCATCTCGCGCGGAAGCACGGCGTTGCGATTACGCACATCTTCGAGACTCACATTCATGCGGATTTCATCTCGGGAAGTCGGTCGTTGGCGAAGCGAGTTGGCAATGCGAATATCTTCGTCAGCGGTGTACAGTCCGACTACGGGTTTGAAGCCTTAGAAGTGCACGATGGCCAGCAGTTCGACTTCGGATCATTTATCCTTACAAGTCGCCACACTCCGGGGCACACACCTGAACATCTCTCGTTCCTCCTTTGCGAAGCCAAGCGTGTCGATCAGCCCTGGGCCGTTTTTACAGGCGACTCACTGTTTGTCGGATCAGCGGGTCGGCCCGATTTGCTGGGATCTGGGCAAGCAGACGATCTCGCCAAATCACTGTACGACACACTCTACGAGTTTTATCTCAAGCTTGACGACTATGTGACGATCTACCCGGGCCACGGAGCGGGTTCTGCTTGCGGAGCGGATATTGGCGATCGGCTCAACAGCACGATAGGCTACGAGCGACGAACCAACCCATTTCTTTCTTATCCAGACTGCGACACATTCCGAAAATTCGTGGTTGATGACGCCCCGCCGGTTCCTTGGCACTATCCTGAACTGAAAAAAGTCAACGCATTCGGACCAGATATTATGGATCGGTTGCCTACGATCCCGGCATTAACGCCGCACGAGTTTCGGAAGGTCTCACGTGAGGCAGGCGTGCGGATCATCGACACGCGTTCGATTCTCGCATTCGGTGGAGGCCATGTTCGCGGTGGCATCAACATTGCCGATCGTCCTGAAATGTCGGCGTGGGTAGGACAGTTATTTGATCTCGATCATCGGCTATTGCTGATCGTTGATCATGACAGCGATGTTGAACAAATTCAGAGGCTGATTGTTCGCACCGGACACAGCAACTTTGCCGGGTATCTCGCTGGCGGCATGAAAGCTTGGGAAACTGCTGGCCTAGCACTCGATCGGATTGACGAAATGACTGTCCATGAGCTGCACACGAATCAGGAGGACGGAACCGAGTTAACTATTCTGGATGTGCGATCGCCTGAAGAATGGAGAGCAGGCCACGTCCCAAATGCCAAGCACTATTTTATTGGTGATATGCGAGACCGAATTACCGGACTCGATAAAGATGCGAGTTACGCGACTTACTGTGCCAGCGGCTATCGAGCCAGTATCGCATCAAGTCTGATGAAGTCCCGTGGTTTCCAACACGTTGCCAATGTTCCGGGCAGTTGGAATGCCTGGACCGCAGCAGGTTACCCTAGCCAAGTTGAATGAAAAAAGGTGCCGCATGTTTGAAACGGTCCGTCCCATGATGCTTTTTACCGAAGTCGATTCGCTTCAATACTCCGGCAGCGCATGGTCGCCGTATCTCGTTGGTGGTTTGATAGGAGTGTTGTCGATGCTGACTTTCTATGTTTCGGACAAGCCGATTGGTGCCTCAACTGCTTATGCCCGTGTCGCCGGAATGATCGGTTTACTGGTAGTACCCAAGCACACACGATCCCTCAAATACTTCAAGGACAATCCGCCAACGTTAGGCTGGGAATTGATGTTGGTCATTGCGGTGGTGGTCGGCGGCTTGATCGCGGCTTGGACGGGCGATGAGTTGACAGGGCAATATCTTCCGGCAATGTGGCAAGATCGATTCGGCGAGGAAAGTTATCTGCTACGAACCGTTGTGGCATTTGCGGGTGGGATCTTAATGGCGTTCGGCTCAAGGGTGGCTGGCGGTTGCACCAGCGGGCACGGCATCAGCGGCACGTTGCAACTGGCCGTTGGTTCTTGGGTTTCAGCGATTTGCTTCTTTATCGGTGGCGTTGTTACCGCGATGTTGATGTTCGCAATTTAGACGACACGCCATTCAGCACGAGGAAAGAGCTATGATACAAACGTCATCCCCAAAGGTACTGATCCAAGGTTCCATATTTGGGATCGTATTTGGATTTCTGCTCCAGAAGGGCGGAGTCGCCAAGTACCACGTTTTGATCGGTCAGCTTTTGCTTGAAGACTTCACGGTCTTGAAGGTCATGATGTCGGCAGTATTGGTGGGCTCTATAGGCATTCACTTCATGCACCGTGCGGGCCTCGTGGAACTGCACATCAAACCGACTCGCTATGCATCCAACATGATTGGCGGTTTAGTATTTGGAGTCGGCTTCGCCTTGTCAGCCTATTGTCCCGGCACGGGTGCGGCCGCACTTGGGCAGGGAAATTACGATGCACTCGCTATGATCTTTGGGATGCTTGCCGGATCGTACTTGTTCGCCGAGGCGTCAAGTTGGATAGCTCGAAAAATCGACCCTCTCGGTGATCGGGGTAAACTCACGCTAGACAAGTGGCTTCCTGGGTCTCGAACCGTGGTTGTGTTCGGAACCGCAATTGTTATTTGTGGAATGTTAGTCGCGGTCGAATTTCTGTGTGTTCAATAGACGCGATAATCAGAGCGGTGCGTATGTTACGGCCGGAAGGCGAAGTTATAGGAATTTTACGCAGTAGAGAAGCAATCCATGAGTCTATACGAATACCAAATCCGCCAAATTGCCGACGAACAACTGCCGCCCGAATCCAGCAAGCAAAACGCGGTGCTGGTTGATGACGGCACTACAAAAGTGGTACTGTTCGCGTTCGCAGCTGGTGACGGTCTCAAAGAACACGTTGCCCCACTGGCAGCGATCATTCAAATCATCAAGGGCGAAGCTGAACTGACTGTTGGCGAAGAGGCGGTGGATGGCAAGCCGGGTACTTGGATTCACATGGCTCCCAAAACGCCGCACAGCATCAAAGCCAAGACTTCGGTGACCATGTTGTTGACGCTTCTAAAACGAGGCAACGTCTAACGAAAAGGTGTCACGAGGGTTCGCGTCGATGGTGGCAATTCGATACGAGTCACTGGGATGTCTGGCATCTTTCGTGCGACAACAAAATCATTCACAAGCAGTGTCGTGTGCATGACGTCTCGGAAATGCTTACGATTGAGCATCTAAGATTCCCCAGAAGCACCTATTTGCAACCGAGAGTTCGTCCGTGCAATACCCGATTGATCTTCGATTCAAGCTGCTTGCGTTTGGACAGCGAATCACCGCGACCGATGCGAACGGTCAGACTTTGATGTTCATCAAACAGAAGATGTTCAAACTCAAGGAGCAAGTCGAGATCTATGGCGATTCCAACCAAACCAGCGTGTTGTTCCGAATCGCCGCTGATCGCATCATCGATTTCTCCGCGAACTACCACTTCACTGACGCGGCCGGTACTGATTGGGGCTCCCTTCGCCGCAAAGGCATGCGATCGCTTTGGTCGGCGCACTACGAAGTCATGCAGAATGGCCAGATCGATATGACGATCGAAGAAGAAAGCCCAATGAAGAAGCTGCTCGAAAGCCTCCTTTCGGAGATTCCGATCGTCGGGTTCATCGCGGTGTATTTGCTCAACCCGAGTTACATCGTCCGTCGGCCAGACGGGACACCGCTTTTGAGGCTGATTAAGCAACCAGCGGTCTGGGAAGGCAAGTACACACTCGAAAAGCTCAACGAGCTACCCGCAGACGATGAGCTGCGATCGCTCATGTCGTTGATCATGCTTGTGCTACTGGAGCGAAAACGCGGTTAGTGATGCCGGGACCGAAGCCCATGTCACGCCAGTAGTTTTTTCCAACGGTTGATTTGGTGGCGAACTTGATCGGGAGCAGTGCTGCCGTAGCTGACGAAGGCATTCACGGCATTCTTGCTGCCGAGAATCTCGTAGACCGTTTCGTCAATTTCTGGAGAGTGTTTCTGCATGACACCGAGCGGCAAGTCCGCGAGTGCAACGTCACGCTGCATTGCCTCGCCGACGATCGCGCCGACTAGGTGGTGTGCGTTTCGTTGCGGTATGCCGCGACGAATCATCCACTCCATCAATGTCGTTGCATCGAGGTACCCCTTCTCGAGTCTCGCCGCGATCGCGTTTCGTCGAAGCTCGGCGCCTTGCACAAGTGGCGTGGCGACGCTGAGCATAGCCAGTATCGTGTCAAACGAATCGAACAGCGGCGGTTTGTCTTCTTGCAAGTCGCGGTTGTATGCCATGGGCAAATTTTTAATGAGCAGCGTCAACGTTTGCAGGTTACCCATCACGCGTGCGGACTTGCCTCGCGTCAGCTCCAGCGTATCTGGGTTGATCTTTTGCGGCATGATGCTGCTGCCGGTACAGAACGCCTGAGGCAGTTTCAGGAACCCGAACTCGACCGTACTCCACAGAATCCATTCTTCGGCCCAACCACTCAGGTGCAAGGCGATCTGGGACAGAACGAACGCGGACTCGAGGACAAAATCGCGGTCGCTGCTTGTATCGAGGCTGTTTGGTGTAACGCTCTCAAAGTCGAGTGCGCGGGCTGTGATTTCGCGATCAATTGGAAGCGTTGTCCCGGCGACGGCTGCGACACCGAGGCTGCATCGATTCAATCGCCGACGACAATCGGCGATACGTTCTCGGTCTCGAGCAAACTTTTCGATGTAGGCCAACCAATAGTGCGATGCCAGTACTGGCTGGGCTCGTTGCAGGTGGGTGTAGGCTGGGAGAATGCAATCGAAGTCGCCATCACAGCGACTGAGGAAGGCTTGCTGCAATTCAGCGAGCTTTTCGTCGACTTGATCGAGTGCCTCACGAACCCACATTCTCAGGTCGGTGCTCACTTGGTCATTGCGGCTGCGCGCGGTGTGCAGTTTGCGACCGGTGTCACCGAGTTTCTCGATGAGCGCCTGTTCAATGTGCATGTGGATGTCTTCGAGCTCGATGCGAAATGGCATCTGTCCCGCGTCGAGCTGTCCATGAATCTCGGTCAGCGCATCACGAATCTGGGAAAACTCGTCCTGGCTGATCAGCCCCACTTCCGCGAGCATATTGGCGTGCGCGATCGATCCACGAATATCCTGGGGATACATTCGCGAATCAAAAGTAATACTTTCGGCAAAGGCTTCGAGGCGGGAATCCGTACCGGCTTGAAAAACGCCGCTGCGAGATGGGCTTTCCACGGGAGTGACTGTTCTTTGGGATGGAAGGTCAATGAATCAAAGGTGCTGACTGAATTGTCACATGGTGTCTCAGTCCAAGCACCCCATGCTAGCGTCTGGCGGATAATCGTCACTCCCCTCACGCGTTGTAGGGCCCAGCTTGTCTGGTACCCATTTCAACGGATATTGCGAGAAATATAGGCTTTCGCATTGCTTTTTGAATCTCGCGGTCCAGTTCCCAGGGTCGATCGGGTGAGCTGTGGGCATTTACTTTTTGGGCGGCCATCCAGGCCAGGCGGCTTCTCGATGGACTATTCTGTTCGGAATCGAGTGTTGAGGTACGATGTACTTCCGAGCCAAGATCGCAACTCCCGCCAGATAACCCCGCCGTTCTTATGCCCCAGCGTCCAGCTCTTTTTGCTGTCGTCTTTTTGTCCGTTTGTATGTCGGCTAACGATTTGTTGGCGGATGACTTGGCGGCGGAGAAATCGCATCGAGATTCGGTGAAGCAAATCGACTTTTTTCTTCGGCAAGGGTGGGATTCCGAGTCCATCGAACCTGCCTCGCGTTGTTCGGATCGCGAATCTGTGCGTCGTGTTTACTTGGATTTAGTTGGGCGAATTCCGACGGTGTTTGAGGTCGATACATTTCTTGCGGATGGGCGTGACGAGAAGCGTCGTGAGCTCGTTGACGTGCTTCTCGCGAGCGAGGACTACGCCCAGCATTTCGCGGATCTCTTTGATGCACTGTTGATGGGACGTTCGGACGAAGGTCACTACCAACGGCGTGTGACGCATGGATGGCGGTCATATTTGGAAAAGGTGTTTCGCGACAATCGACCGTGGGACGAGGTGACTCGCGAGATCTTGTTGGCGCGACCGACGGAGCAAGATAAACGTGGCGCCGTTTGGTTTCTGTACGAACGCAAGAACGAACACCAGTCCATCGCCGAAGCGGTTGCCCCGGCGTTCTTCGGAGTACGTATCGAATGTGCACAGTGTCACGACCACATGAGCGCTGACGAGATCAAGCAAGCTCATTATTGGGGGCTTGTCGCGCTCTTTAACCGTGGTAGTAACGTTGATACCAAGGTGGGGCCACGTGTTGCCGAGTCGGCGATTGGAGGATTTTCTGAGTTCGCCAATTTGTCGGGAGCAAGTAGCCCGAATTTGCTTTCGTTCCTCGGTTCAGCAACCGTTGCGGAGCCGCGTCCTGAAAAAGATGAAAAGCAGGAAGACGCCGAGACGTTTTACGAGCGGGGGAGTATCGATGACGAGCCTCGCGTTCCAAAAGTTTCACGTCGTGCACAATTTGTCGAAGAAGTCGTCCGCGATCATCCGTTGCTCGCGCGTGCGATGGTCAATCGTTTGTGGGCGATCATGTTGGGTCGTGGTATCGTGCATCCCTATGACGAGATGGATAGTGTTCATCGACCGAGTCATCCGGAGTTACTAGGTTGGCTAAGCGCCGACTTTGTACGCAGTGGATATGACATCCGAAGTCTTATACGCAATCTGGCTCTGAGTGAGGCTTACCAACTTGGTTCCACTCGTCCCGACGGCGTCGATGATCCGGCCACGTTTGCGTGGTATTTAGAGCGTCCATTGACTGCGGAGCAATTGGCCAGATCGATCCAGCTCGTTGCACGCGGAAATTTTCAAAACGATGAGAACTTGGTCAAACAATTTCGCCAACAACTCAAAGAGGTGTTGCCCGACGAGACCGTTGTCGGCATCGATGACGCATTGTTCTATTCCAATGGTCGTGAGTTGGACGAGTTTTTGAATGCAAGTGCAGGAGAGGAGCTGATATTCGAAGTACTGAGCAAGCTGGATTCAAACGTCGATCGCGTACAACTCATGTTTCAGAGGGCGTTCGCGAGAGACCCAAGTGAGGAAGAAACCACAGCGGTTGTGGCCTTCATGGATCAACGTGAAGATTCCCGTGACGCGGCGACGCGTCAAGTCTTGTGGAGTCTTATGACAAGCGCCGAATTTCAATTCAATCACTGAGCCAATGCAGACACCAAAATCCATTCAATCATCGAGAAATGGCGGCTGTGGTAGCCCAGAGCACACGCTGCATCGGCGGCTGTTCTTGCAAGGCTCGATGGCTGCGGGGGCGGCGTCCGTCGCCAGTTTTAGTGGACTGTTCTCGGTTCCTGCGTTGGCTGATGAAGCTCGCAAGCATGGCAAGAAGTGCATCTTGTTGTGGTTGTGTGGAGCGCCGAGCCAGTTCGAGACATGGGATCCAAAGCCCGGCACAGCGACCAGCGGTCCATTCGGTGCGATCTCGACTAACTTGCCCGGTGTTCAAATCAGTTCCTTGATGCCTCGTTGCGCGACGATCATGGACAAGCTTGCGGTGATCCGCAGCATGAAAACCGAGCCGAGCGAACATTTTCAAGGGATCGATGTGTTGACGCGAGGTGATAAGCCGCGACAGCCGTTTGTTCGTCCGCTACTTGGGTCGGTCGTTGCTCAACAATTAGGCCAATTGGATAGCCCCGTTCCTCAGTTCATCCTGCTGGATCCGTGTCCTGAAGGAAACGAATTCAAACAATTCAAAGCTGGAAATTGGGCGGGTTGGTTGGGTGCCGAGTATGGGCCCGTTCGTGCGGGCGGCGAGTACTCGATTCCAAATTTGAAACAGCTGGATTCGATCTCGGACGTTGATCATGCCGATCGCGAAACGTTGAGAAGTTTCTTGAGTCGCAAATACGAAAACGATCGCCGCAGCCAGGCGGCCAGATCGCACAACGCCGCATTCGATCGTGTGAAGGGATTGATGAGTTGTGCACCGCTGTTTGATTTAAACTCCCTCCCCGAAGCCGATCGCAAGCGATATGGAGGAGGGGCGTTTTCTCAACATGCTTTACAAGCACGCCATTTAATCGAGAACGGATCAACGTTTGTGATGGTAGCCAACGGCATGCCTTGGGACAATCACGTGTTCCAGCACGAGATGCATCAGATGTTGGTTCCGGAGTTGGACAATGTGATTTTCCAGTTGGTGAGTGACTTGGATGATCGTGGCATGTTGGAGGATACGCTCGTTATCGCGATGGGCGAGTTTGGACGTACACCTTGGTTGAACGATGCTCGTGGACGCGATCATTATCCGGACGCGTGGAGTATGGCGATGGCTGGAGCTGGGGTCCAAGGTGGTGTCGTTTACGGTTCGACCGACGAGCTCGGTTATGAAGTGACGGAGAATCCCGTTGATAACCGTCAGCTGTTCTCCACGATTTTCCGAGCGTTAGGAATCGATCCGCACGAAGAATATGACCTGCCCGGTTTGCCGACATTCTCGCGAGTCGAGGACGGTGTTGAACCGATTCGTGAAATACTGCTTTAGGCGATCTAACAACTTTAAAGCGACCGCATGAACCGTTTGACCTTAACTGAGCTGCACAAACAAAAGTTGCCGATGGGCGTGTTGGCGGCTGCGCTGCTTCCTGACGGAAACGGTCTTGTTGCCGGATGCATGGACGGTGTGTATGTCGCGTCGCTGGACACGTCCATCGAACCACGGCGACTGTACTCGCATGGCAGTTACGTCAGCAGTGTTGGTTTGCTCGGTGATGAAACGCTTGTCTCAGCCAGCTATGACGGTACGGCATGTTGGTTTGACTTAAAGACCGAAACCGAAATTCGCCGAGTCAAGCTTCATGATTTTTGGTCTTGGGATATGGCTGTGTCACCGGACGGTAAGCATTTGGTATCCGTAACCGGGCAATATTTGGCTGGCGGATATAAGTACGAACCGCAAACCGAACGGGAGCCCTCGATACGAATAGTGGTCGCCGAGACGGGAGAGATTCGGCACAGTTTGCCGCACGTGCCGTCCGTGCAAGCGGTTTGTTTCAGTCCAGATGGTCGACACATTGCTGCGGGCAACTTGATGGGTGAGGTTCGTGTGTTTCGCGTTGAAGACGGGGAGATGGTTGCCAACTTCACGACACCGGATTTCACGAGTTGGGGCATCATTAAGAGCCATTGTTATCTTGGTGGTATTTTTGCCATGGCGTTCACGCTCGATGGAAGCGAATTGCTGATGGCTGGGATGGGCCCGATGCACGACCCGATGGCGGGCAACGGTAAACAGTTATGGCAGACGTGGTCGTGGCAAGATCCACAACCCAAGCGATTGGATCAAACACATGAAGGCGAGTCGGGCGAAGGGCTCATGGAAACGCTGGCCGTCCATCCGTCGGGTGAGTACTTCGTGATGGGCGGGCGACTCCGCGGTGGTGAGTGGAACGTTGCGTTATTCGAAATGGAAACGGGATCACAGATAGCGACCTTGAAGACGGGATGTCGTGTGACCCAGGCGTTGTTTAGTGAGGACGGCAAGCGGCTCATTTTGGTTGGCGCTCAAGGCCAGCCGAAAGACAAAAAGGATGGTCGCTTCCCCGACTTTGGGCGTTTGGATGTGTTCGAGATTGCGTAGGTGAATTCACGTGCGGAGCTCGCAACGTGGTCACTGGTTTTGGTTCTTTCCCCCCAACACAGCAGCAGGAGTTTGGACATGGCAGCAAAAATGGAGATTGAGACGATGCGTTGTGTTGGTCTAGTTTTTAGTTTGCTACTGAGCTTTTCGACAGGAGCATCAGCAGAGCAGTCAACAGAACCGTCAACAGAGTTGGCGTTGATCGATGGTACGACTCTGTGTTTCGTGTCTGCGGAGCGAGGGAGAGAGTTGATCGCCGAGGAAGACGACTTCATCCGGTACATGCAGCCGTTGGAACGACAAATCCGCATGGCGTCAGCGAAGCCAGTGACAAAGGATGAGTACCTAGAATCCCTCAAGGCCGGTGTTCGCCAATGGACACCGGACGCGATGTTGGCTGTGTCGAAATCGGTTCAAGAGTTGAGGGAGAAGTTCAGTGCGTACAAGCTTCCGCTTCCCGCAAGTATCAATCTCATTCGAGTGACGGCGGACGTTGAAGCCGACGCACCCCATTGTCGAGGTGCAAGCATCGTATTGCCAGACAGATTCTTTGGAGAGCCAGAGACGATGTCTCGGACCCTGGCACATGAGTTGTTTCATGTGATGAGTAGCCATAATCCAGAATGGAGAGACCGTCTTTACGCGATCATCGGCTTTATCCCTTGCAATGAGATCGAGTGGCCTGAGCAGCTTCATGGACGTCGGTTAACTAATCCCGATGCGCCGATTCACCACCACTCGATAGAGTTGGCGGTGGCGGGCCGTGATGAGAAAGCTGCGTTCGCACCAATCACGATGTGCAAATCGGACAAATACGTTGGCGGAGGCCTGTTTCAAAATCTCGACTTCAAACTTCTCGAGCTCGAACGACAGGCCGGGAAATTGGTGCCGAAGGTTTCTGGGGGTGCGCTGCAACTAATGGCTCCCCAGCAAGCAGCAGACTACATGCGCCAAATCGGAAGAAACACTGGATACATCATCCATCCGGAAGAGACGCTTGCGGACAATTTCACGTTCCTCGTTTTTGAAGCATCCAACGTCCGCGATCCGTGGATTCTCGAGAAAATGTCGGAACTGCTTAAGAACTGAGACCTCTCCAGTGCTAGATGGTTGAACGGTTTTCATCTCAGGCAATTTCAAATGACAGATCCACGCGTCACGTTTTAGGCCTCCATTTCGTTCTGGCTTGGGTGGACGGTGCACGCGAATAGCCGACCAGCGGGCGTGACGTTTGATTTGATTCACCTCGTTGATCTTGACGCTGATCTTGTACGAGAACCCGACTCGCTCGCTTGAATGGAATTCGAATGTTCAGAGCTTGGTATGGTTCAAGACCTCGTCGCCGTTTCTTGAGCCGAGCGACTGTAGGACAGTGAGATCGACTTGATCATTGATGAATTTGACGCTGCCATCACAAAGCAGGCCGTGGACGCCGCCGACATGGTAGCTGCCTGGAGAGAGTTCTTGTTTCCACTGTGGCTCGAGGTCGAGGTTGATGCCATAGCGAGTCGAGATGAGAGCTTCGGAAAAGTCTCGACCTTGCAAGTCATCAAACTCAGGGTGGTAGAGTGAATGGCGGTCACATGCTTCGCAGTCAAACGAGACGAAACGGCCTTCGGTCACCATGAGCGTGTGAGAGAGACCATCACGAATCGCTTCGAGGCCAATGGGTGGCTTTAGCTCTGGGATAGGTAGTGTCGGTGCAGCGGATGTAAAGCGTTGAACGAGCAACACGCCGTTGCTGAAATCCATTGACAGGCCACTCGTCGAGTTGGTCGGGCCATTGTCCGTGGTAACGTCACTGCCGGCACTTCCGATATAGCTGACGATAGCGCGGCCAGCCACTTC
Source organism: Pirellulaceae bacterium (assembly GCA_041739875.1). Taxonomy (GTDB): domain Bacteria; phylum Planctomycetota; class Planctomycetia; order Pirellulales; family Pirellulaceae; genus JBBSJZ01. Next base: position 50,554 of record JBGSNA010000357.1, on the reverse strand, counting down.
GCTCGACAATTCGTTGTGATGGAGTGAGCCAGGCTGGGACGGGCAGCGATAGGTGGGGACTGCGGTCTTTGCAAGTTCTTGGAAATGCAGGCTATGGATGTCGCTGGCCGTGGGACTGCCCAGTTCGCCTTGCGGAGTGATTTCCCACAAGTCGGCTCGCTCGATGAATGGGAGGATGTCGGTTGTCCATGCTTGCCCCCAACCGCCTTTGGCTCCCCACGGCAAAGTGCGATAGGTGCTCTCGTAGTTCAGCAGTCCCAGTCCGATCTGCTTTAGGTGATTTTGGCACTGCGTTCGACGTGCGGCCTCGCGAGCGGATTGCACCGCCGGAAGCAGGAGCCCCACTAAGACGCCGATGATCGCGATAACGACCAGCAACTCAACCAGAGTGAATCCACGATCGTGAACCAGAGATTTTCGGTGGCGAGACAAGCGAGTTTTGGCTCGCGGCGCAAAGTCGATCAAGTTGGGAGAACGAGCTGGCATAAAATGGTGCCGGAAGCATTTGAGGCGAGAGGACTCTGTATCTTACTCCGCCTCCTGTGTCTGGAGTACCTCTGCCGGGTACTTTTGTTGTCTCCGCCGCATACGGAGATCATTGCAATTAGATTCCGAGCAGCCCGCTAAGCAGTCCATTCATGGCCGGTGCACGAGCTTTCTGGATCGAAAGTCGGTCTCCGGCACGTAGCGAGTAATCGCTTTCGGGCCGGACTTGTTCATGGTCGTGGCTCATTTTTACCGCCATCTTGATGCCCGCCGGCATGCCTGGCGCGTCACGGTAAAGTGTCGCGTCGACGCGGCCTAGTTCTTCCATTACGCCGGTTTGGTTGAGCAAATCACTCACAAAGACACTTTGGCCTTCAGGCGGCAGCGGTAGCACGCGAATCGGCGGTTCGGCTCCAGCGATTTGGAGTACGATCGCGTTTTGGGCCTTCGCCTCACGTACTTTCTTGTACATCATCTCGCCCTCCGAAGGCCGCAGCGGCGCTCCATCACTGGAAATGTACTGGGAATCAGATTCCTGGCCAAACGGGAGGATTGTCGGGAGGCGCAAAGTACTGCAGCCCGTTCCGGCGATTGCTATCAAACCGGACAGACAAATCGCATGTAGGCACAGTCGAACGTGAATTGGCGTGGCGGCGAGATGGTGGGAGGCGGTCGAACTCATGATCGTTCAGTCTTGGACGAGAAGCGTTGATGCTGGGGGGGACGCGAAAACTTTGCCGATTAAGGGCTTCATTAGGGTCGATCGGGTGTTTTTTCTCAGTTCTTGACCAGAAACGCTCAATTTTCCTGGATCTTCATTCTTCACGCGGGAGGCGGTCGTCGCTATATTGCCGGGCTTCCCACAACACAACGACTGTTCCAGATAACCCTTTCAAGATAATTTCGGTGCGAGATTGCTCGCTTCCGTAAGCGGAGATTGACGATGTCACGCGAGTGTGAAACCTGCGGTAAGAAAGTCCAAAAGGGCAATCAGATCGAGACTCGGGGTAAGGCAAAGTACCTAGGTGGCGTCGGTACGAAGATCACTGGGATCTCCCGTCGCAAATTTGTGCCGAACCTGCAAAAAGTTCACGTCACGATGCCAAATGGCGAAAACAAGTCGATGCGGGTTTGCACTCAGTGCATTCGCACCGGGGCGATTCGCAAAACGGTTCGTACCAAGCCATTTGATGTGAGCGGTGGTAAGGCAGCGGCTGTGAAGGCCGCTGGCACCAAGAAATAATGCCGCTCAGCGAAGACGAAATTCGAAAGCTAGCCTTGCTTGCTCGGTTGCATTTAACCGACGAGGAGGTTCGTAAACTCGGGCTGCAGCTCGACAGTATTTTGAGTTTCGTCGAGCAGCTTTCTAAAGTCGACACCGACGATGTTGAGCCGATGACGACGGCTCTCGATGTAGACAATCGATGGCGCGAGGATCGCCTTCTGCCAAGCCTCTCTCACGAAGACGCACTGCGGAATGCTCCGCAGTGTGATGACGAGTATTTTTTAGTGCCGCCTGTGCTCGGCGTAGCAGCTTCGAAACACTCTTAAATTTGTGCTGCGATTTCATGGCTTACGATTCCAGAATCCGTGACCTAGAGATCCACGCCCCAGAGACACGAGCGTCAGCTAGCGATGCAGCCTGAGTGGACAAGCTTACTGCCGCCGATCGTTACGATTGCGTTGGCGATCGCATCGCGTCGCGTGCTTGTCCCACTCGCAGCTGGTATCGCCGTTGGCGCGATACTTCTCGCGCGACGTGATCATCAACTCAGTGATGCGCCACTTTTGTTCGTGATGGCGATCGTTGAGTCCATTACGACTTGGTCTCATCTTCAAGCGTTCGTTTTCAGTCTACTGCTTGGTGCGATGGTGGCTGTGCTCGAGGCGGGCGGCAGCATGCGTGATCTTGTCCAACGAGTTTCGCGTCGTATTCGATCGCGGCGTGGTGCGCAAACCATGATCGCAACGAGCGGGCTTTTGATTTTCTTTGATGACTATGCCAACACGTTGCTGCTTGGTGGGACGATGCGTTCGACGGTGGATCGCTATGGCATCTCGCGAGCAAAGTTGGCGTACCTTGTGGACTCCACGGCAGCACCCGTTGCCGGATTGGCGGTCGTGAGTACTTGGGCCGCCACCGAGATCACTTATATGGCCGACGGTTTGCGTGATGGCGGTATCACTCACGCATCGGCGGCGTTCGAGCTGTTCCTACATTCCATTCCCTATCGTTTTTATCCCTGGCTTGCGCTCGCATTTGTGATGATGATCGCGATCAGTGGCCGCGACTTCGGCTTGATGCGTGAGCTCGAAGCCGAAGCCGCGAGCAAGCGAGTCCCGCTGCCGGATGAGTCCGAGCCAGAACATCGTTGGTTGTGGCTAGCAGCTGTTGGGCCCGTTGTCGCATGCATTTGCGTCGTCGCTGCAGTGCTTGTGGTGACTGGGCTAAGTGCTGTTCCAGTCGACGAACGCAGCGACCGTGGTATTCGGCTCGCAGGCCAAATCTTCGGTAACGGTGATTCGTATCTCGCACTCGTGATCGGCGGCGCGGTGGGATTGGTGACCGCGTTTGCTCTGCATCGGTTACTTGGCAAGATTGCGTGGTCGACGCTTGGCCGAGGTTCGCTCCAGGGCTTGGCACAGATGATGCCAGCGATGTTCGTGCTGTGGCTCGCGTGGGCTCTATCGGATCTGACACAAAAAGAGGCGCTCGACACAGGCGGCTATCTTGCTGGGATATTGTCAGCTCGGTTGGAGCCGTGGTTGCTTCCCACGGTGGTGTTTGTGATCTCTGGGGCCGTCGCGTTTTCTACCGGTACAAGTTGGGGCACGATGGCCATTTTGACTCCGATCGCGATTTCGTTGGCTCTGCAACTTGACCCAACCGCTGGAGCCGAGGGAGTGATTTGTCTCGCCACCAGCGGCTCCGTGCTTGCTGGCTCGATCTTTGGTGACCACTGCTCGCCAATCTCCGACACGACGGTGTTGTCAAGCCGATCCAGCGGCTGTGATCATGTCCAGCACGTTCGTAGCCAGATGCCTTACGCTCTTGTCGTTGCTGCGATTTGTGTTGTGTTTGGAACTTTGCCAGCCGCGTTTGGAGTTTCACCCTGGGTTTCACTGCTATTCGCAAGTGTCGCAATGTGGCTCATCGTTCGCTACGTCGGAAAGACGCCTGATGAAATGGTGGTAATCGACGAGCTGATTGCAAAGGATCTGTAAGGATTACAAGACCCAAGGCCAGTCATGAAACTCACCATGTCATTGTTGAACATGGTTTTCTCGTGATCGCTCGTATCACTGGTTGGGTTCGCAAAACTTTGTCGCCAGTGGCATCGATATTGCACTAGTCGAGTTGGAATCGCTACCCAGTACGAAGAAGCAGATAACGAGCATGGAGCCGCGGATGAACATGAAGAGAATCACCCAACCAACGTTGGTGTCAGCAGTCTTGGCAGTGCTGGTGCTGGGTATCGCAGGTGACGGGTCTGCGCAATCCTTCGGCACTGTGGAGACTCGTGATATTCCTGAGACGCGGATGCAACCGATCGGTGCCCCAAGCCGAGTGGATCGATATCGCTCGAATGTGAGTCGCTCGGATGTGAGTCGCTCGGATATGAGTCGGGCAATCGAGACCGAGTATCGAAGCTCCGCCGCCTTTCGAACTCAAGCGATCCCAACGTCCTACAACTCGCCAGCCAGCTACAACCGGGGCGGTTTCGTCGACCCGAACGTTCGTCAAACCGTCCTCTTGCAGCAAGGCGGCTTCCCCCTTCCGCCAGTTCAGGCTCCTACTGGACCGCCAGTAGTTGGGTCACCACCGCCAACCGGATTCTCGGCTCCACCACCGGTGTTGAACCAGAATTCAACACCGTCGACCCTTCCGAGCCCAGCAACCGCTCCCAGTACGTTTGCTCCGGCGCCGCGAAGTACGCTTCCACCGAACGTGCCGATCGCCTCGACGCAAGATTATCAACCGATACCTCAGCCTCAATTGGGGAACAGCTATGCGACGGTCGATAACTGTTCATGCATATCGCCCCCATCGGGATATACGGCGGCGAGTGTTGGCTGTGGTTCGCCCGTGAATTACGGTTCGCCCGGATATGCTCCACCGACGGGGTACATCGCGCCACCGTCACAAATCGCTGCACCGTTCACTCCACCAGGCCAATTCACTGCGATCAGTGGTAATGCAGCGCCACTTCCGTCGTTGTTCACGCTCGGACAGCAAAACAATCCCGTCCAGGTCGGCCAAGGGATTATTGGGCAACCCGTCGCGTATGTTCCAGGCCAATCAATTCGCAACTTTATCCGCTACCTTTTCCCATAGTCTTGGCGATTGATTTTTACACGTATTTCAGGAGCGATAGTTGATTCGGCCGGGACTTATTTCGTCTGGCCAGCGCGGCGTGCAAGGTTCCAGTTAGACTGGTCGGATTGCCTTGATGTAGTTGCGTCATTCGATATTGGCGATCTTTGATATGAGTTCTGGCCGCGATCCTAATTCAACGACCGCATTTGACTCTGGCGATGTCGATCCGGGCTGCTTCGCTTCGGATTCAGAAACCGAGTGTTTGATCGAGTTGAATCTGCGCGGGGCCGATGGGCGATTGGGCGCGAGCGGAAAGAGTCACTTTGAAGCCAATCGAAGTTATGGGGCCGATGGTCGACGCGGCGAAGATGCGAGACCGGCTGAGCGTGGACAGGATGCGGCTTCCGCAACGATCCAAGTGGCGTATGCGTTCGGGGCCAGAAATTCCGCAACGTTGCATCTGACCGGAACCGTCGCACGTCCTCGTCAACCGTCTCAGCCATTTCGTGGCGAACAGCCCATTGGCGAAGACGGTTATGTATTTATCCGTGCGACTGGCGGGCGCGGCGGCGATGGTGGGCGTGGTGGTGATGGCCAGCCCGGTGCACCAGGTTATCGAGGTGTCGATGCAACACGATTCTCCAACGGCGGCAACGGCGGGCCGGGCGGTGACGGAGGCGATGCCGGTAACCCTACGGACGGCGAAAATGGCGGTGCTGGTGGCGAGATCACGATTGTTGTGGACGAGGACGATCAAGGTCTGTTGATGTTGCTCAAGGGTGACTTGTCGGCAGGCGAGATTGGCTTTGCCGGTGAGCCAGCAAAAGGCGGCAGTGGCGGACCCGGCGGACCCGGCGGTAGCAGTTATCACTGGACCGAGACAGAGCACTACACCGACAGTCAAGGTAAACGCCAATCCCGTACGATATTTCGCTCCAACCCAGGCGGCTCCAGCGGACGCAATGGGCGCGACGGGGCACCGTCGTCGTACCTCGCACGCGATGGGCAACCCGGTTCACAGGGCCGCTTGCGAATCCTTGTTGCTCGACCAGACGGTACTCAGCGTCACTACGCATCGCCATATGACTTGGAACTCCTATCGGTGGATGTTGCCGGTGAATGTTCGACGCTCGAGCCGGACTCGCTCGTTAGTGCTGACAGCTTAACGGTGAGCAATATCGGTGGCATGCCAACGCCATCGAATTACACCATTCGAGTCACGCTCGCATCAGATGAGCATTTGGACTCAGACCATGTCGATATGGAACTGCCGAAGTCGCTCGACCCCGGCGAGTCGTTCACCTTCACGGATGATGGCTTGGGCGCGAGGCTGGCTGACGTCGTGATCGATGCACCACGTCGTCATCCGTTTCGGCTCGCGCACAGTATCAATCCACAAGCGCTTCTTGAAAGCGGTATTCATCGACCGTTTCGAAATTTCGAAAATCCAGAATCGATCGAAGTTCGATTTCCCGTTGAATTGACCGAGATTATTGCGCTAAATAGTTTGGCTCCCGGAGAGTCCACCCGAGTTCGATTCGGCATCACCAATGTAGGTGACGAGACGTTCGATGAAAAACATTTGTTTCGCAGTGTTCGATGCGGTGCGAGATTGCTCGGTGGTGACATCGATCTCAATCAACTTGTGTTCTTCGACGACAGTGACAAGCAGCACGATTTGATTCGCGAAGAATTTCAAGCTCCCGTCCGTCAGTTGGCCCCCGGAGAGACGCGTTGGGTCGAAACGCGAATCGGAATCCGCAATCACTCCGATATCGTCGCTTATCAAAGTTTTGTTCTAGGTGTTGATTTGCATCTCCAACGACCTCATTCGAGCGCCCGGCGCGGTGAGTATCGTTGTGTTGATTATCGGCACGAGTTCATTCGCGTGTCCGAGCAGTATCGTCGCGACGAGGGCTCGCGTTTTCTGTTGATCGCTAACCAAAAAACGAAGGTCGAGGATATCGAGAAGTGGACCCAGTTGGCGGACTATTTTGGTAGCGGGCTCGATGTATGGGACATCTCGTATTACGGATTCATTGACATGATTCGCAGTCTTGACCCAAAGCAATCGAGCGTCACGACGGGCGAGACAGTGACACGCTCGAATGCGCAGTCGCTGCTTGAACAATGGCGAGGGCTGACCATCATCATCCCCAATAACTACTTTCAAACACCTTCCGGAAAGACGACGGCATTCAATCAACTTGCCAAGTCGCAATTCCTGAAAGCGGCTGCCGACTTTGACATCAATTTCTATGTGGTTGGCGATTCTCGCACTGGCGGGGAAGAGTTACTCGCCAATTCATTGGTTCCCATCAGTGACGAAAAGAACCCGAGTCAGTTGAAAACACAACGCGAGTTTCTCTCGCATGTCCGTCGCTGGTCCAAGTATGTTGCCAAGACCGGTGAAGTTGTTGGCGGTGCGACCAAGAAGGTGGCTGCGATAGCGGATGCGTCGCTTGGCGCGGTGCATCAATTTGAAATTGATAAGCGAACCTTTCTTTTTCAGCCCAAGGCGGAATGGTTGGAGAGCGAGGCTCGCGCTTTACAACGAAAACTTCGCAAGACGGACCCACTTCATCGTTGGGTGATCGTGCATCGATTCGATACCGGCGATACCGACACATCGTGGGGATTTCTTAAAAAACGTAAAGTGGGTTCGCTCGAAGTGCGACGCACGCTTGATTCGAGCAAAGGTTCGGCGGTTCTCTTTGAAGCGGAATCGATTGACATGATCGACGAGGACTTCATCAATAGTAAGCAGAACAAACACGGCATTTTCTTGGCCTTGAAATTCGAGGACAAAGTCGATCGTTTCATTCGCTTGGTGAGTGAGCGAACCTTCCCGCGTTACAGCGAAAACTATGTCGATCGACCGCTGACCGATGAGGAGGTTCGCCAGATCGGAAGCGAATTAATCGATTCCATCCTGGTGGATATCTACAACGAGCAACTCGAGGCAAGAACATGTTGCACATGGGGGCGGTTTGGCGTGCGATCACTGATGCCGAAACTCAATTACCTGGCCGAGCGTTCGTTGAATTACGGGCTCACGTATCGCCAAATGGAGGAGAACACCGTCACCATGCCACTGTTGTACGAACTGTTGGCGAACATTCGTCACATGGCCAAGAAGTCCAAGACCGTTTGGGACATGGCCATTATTCCGACTGCGTTTTTTAAGCGAAGTCGTGCCGTGTCGTCGTACATGCTCGATCGAGTGGATCGAATCACCACGAACATTTTTGGACGTGAGCTGAGTTGGTGGGATAAAGCGAGTGGTCCAAGTGACGATTACAACCCGTTTGGCGGCGCAAAGAACGCGATTCCGAAGGGGTTGGCTCGTGACACGGCGAATAAGCGAATCGACCAAGTAGAGGTCGAGCTGGTTCGCAGCAAAATCACGCTGGAGAAATACACGCGGGCGCAAACGCACCCGGGGCTGACGTACGATCCTGAACTGCTCAGCGAAACGGCTCGGGTGATGCCGGGCCACGTGTACGATCAACTCGTGCGAAATGAACAGGCTGCGGAATTGGAGCGAGCCAAGACGGAATATGCCGTCGCCAAACAGCGGTCCGAGTTGCTCGTTCCGCTGGCGATCGAGACCGCGACGACAAATGTCGCCACGATCCAACCGACCGCGACCCCAACATCGAGGCCGTCGAACTAGTGCTTTTGCCGAGTAAGTCACTTCTCAAGCGGATCGCTACTGGCAAATGGCTGATAACGCTATGATTACATGGATTGCTGGTTGACAATCCATTTTACAAAAGCCACCTCTTTGGTACTCGCCCGTCGAAGTTGCAAGTCTTCATGACCACACCCGAATCCATCGTCCGAACACCCGCTCGTACCGAAACACCGCCTCGATTTGTGGCTGTGATCGATATTGGTGCCACGAGTATTCGGATGGAGGTGGCGGAGATCCATAGCAACGGTGACATACGCACGCTCGATACGCTCGTGCAAGCGGTGGATCTTGGTCGCGAAGCCTTTGAATTGCGTCGGTTGTCACGCAAGAGCATCGAGAAAGCATCACAGATCCTCCGACGTTACCGACGAATTCTTCGCGAATATGGCATCACGGCGACGTCTGATGTCCGAGTGGTCGCAACCAGTGCCGTTCGCGAGGCCATTAATCGTCTGGCATTTATTGATCGCGTTTATGTCGCAACCGGTTTCGATGTCGAGACGATTGACGAAGCGGAGGTCAACCGTATCACGTACATGGGGATCACGCCTCACTTGCAAGCCCACCCCGAACTCGAAAATGGAAAAACGGTTGTCGTCGAAGTGGGTGGTGGCAGCACCGAGTTGCTCGTCGTTCGTAGTGGCAACGTTTTGCATAGTGAGTCGTATCGGCTTGGGTCGCTAAGATTGGTGCAAACAGTCGAGCCGGTCCGTGGAAGTGCGAATCGTAAACGAACGTTGTTGGAAAGCCACATCCGACGCACACTCGTTCGAATCACCGAGCAGATTCGTACGGACATGACCATTCACCTCATTGCGATCGGAGGCGACATGCGTTTTGCGGCGCATCGAATCCTTGAGGACTGGGACGGTGTTTCGCTTGCTGAGTTGCCAACGGATCGACTCGCCGAACTGACCGACGAGATTTTGCAATGCGACGAAGACGCGATCGTTAAAAAGTTTGGAGCAAGTTTCATCGAGGCAAGGACGCTCGGGCCTGCACTACTCTCGTACACATTGCTTGCTCAGCATTTCGCATTGCCCCATGTTTATGTTTGTGATACGAACTTGCGAGACGGTTTGCTGCGCGACATGGCCGTTGGTGGCACATGGACAGCGGAATTCCGTAATCAGATCATTCGGGCAGCGATTTCGCTGGGACGGAAATTCGATTTCGATGAGTCGCACGCGAGAAACGTCGCAGAGCTTGGTCGCAAGTTGTTTGAAGAGCTCCAGACGGAGCATCAGCTCGATCATCGTTTCGAAGTTATTCTGTATGTCGCGGCACTATTGCATGAAATCGGGATGTTTATCAACGTCCGGAGCAATCACAAGCATGCGTTGTACTTGATCCGAAATAGTGAATTGTTCGGTCTGTCACGGTCGGAATTGTTGTTGGTTGGATTGGTCGCTCGGTATCATCGCCGCGCTTTCCCACAACCTTCGCATGAAGGTTACGGCATGCTGGATCGCGACGGACGCGTTGCCGTGTCTAAAATGTCAGCGATTCTTCGGTTGGCGATTGCGTTGGATGATACACGTAATGGTCGAATTCGAGAGATCAAATGCGTTCGCAACAGCAAACGATTGGAAATCTCTGTTCCTGGCATCGACGACGTCTCACTTGAACAGTTGGCGATGCGTCAAAACGCATTGCTGTTTCAAGATGTGTTCGGGATGCCCGTGCTACTGCGGGCTGGTAACTCTTAAAGTACGAGCGCTCCATGAAATTACTTGTTGCTGAGATTCCTTTTTTTGAAGGTATGGTGATCTTGTCTTTGTTTTTGTCCTCAGCACATGGGTTAGCGCAGGACCGTTTTGCCGCCGTCCGTGAGCGAATGGTGCGCGAGCGAGTCGAATCCGCGGGGGTGAAAGACTCCCGTGTACTCGATGCGATCCGAAACACCCCGCGTCACGAGTTCGTACCACTGAGCCAGCGTGATCGTGCTTACTTTGATATGGCATTGCCGATTGGCGCTTCGCAAACGATTAGCAGTCCCTTCATCGTTGCATCGATGACAGAGGCGCTCGAGCCAAAGCCGTCCGACAAAGTGCTTGAGATCGGAACCGGAAGCGGCTATCAAGCGGCTGTGCTGAGTCCGCTCGTTGACAAGGTGTACTCAATCGAGATTGTGCGTGAACTGGGCGAGCAAGCGGAAGTTACGCTCAAGCAACTTGGTTATGAAAACGTGTCCACTCGCGTCGGAGATGGATTTCTTGGTTGGCCGGACGCCGCTCCCTTTGACAAAATCATTGTCACGTGCAGCCCCGAGAGCGTGCCTCAACCGTTGATCGACCAATTGGCTGAAGGCGGCATGATTGTGATCCCCGTCGGTGAGCGATACCAACAGACGTTGTATCGGATGACCAAGAAGAACGGTGCGTTAGTTCGTGAAGCATTGCGACCCACTTTGTTCGTGCCGATGACGGGGACGGCGGAGTCGACGCGCAAGCTTCAGCCGGACCCAGCCAACCCGCGCGTCGTCAATGGTGACTTTGAAGTCCTTCCGGGAAAGGACGAGAGCGATGTCACGGATTACGTGCCTGGATGGTATTACGGTCGCCAAGTCCGCCAAATGCGTGGTGTGACCAGTGATGGACAAGCGTTTGGCGGTGCTACCTTCGTGAGATTTGAAAACGCTACGCCAGGTCTGAATTCGCATCTCTTGCAAGGGATCGCGATCGATGGTCGTGAGGTGTCGATGTTAAGGCTCAAGGGCGTTGCCCGGGCCGATGGGATTCATAAAGGTCCAGACCCGGAGTCGATGCCTATGGTCGCAATCAGCCTTTATGATGAACAACGAAGCGATTTGGGAACGTTTTGGATCGGGCCGTTTCGCGACTCTAAAACATGGCGGAGTTCAAGTCGGCTGATTCGCGTCCCACCATCGACTCGCGAGGCAATTCTCCGCGTTGGACTTTTCGGCGCTACCGGGCAAGCTGATTTTGATGAGATCACCATCGAACCCATCGATTAAAACGTGAAAGGCGTGCTGATTTCGAGGGACTAGGAAAGATCTCGAACACAAAACAACTATCGACAAGCGCCGAAGCATCAGTTCTTTTGCGGCTTGCGCAATCCTCCCTGGCGTTAAAAATTGCCTGGGCTGCTTGAACCCACTGCGTAGTTCGCTATCCTAGCACCTGGGGCCGTTGACATAATTGCGCAACGGCGAAACACAGTTTCCCTGCGAATTTCATTGAGGGATTGCGGCGATTATGAAACATTTCAAGCGTTGGACCCATTTGACGGTGTTTGCCGTTGTAGTGGTTTTGGGTGGTGAAGCCCAAGCTCAGGGCTCGTCAGGTGGTTATGCTTCCAACGGTGGTGGTTATGCTTCCAGCGGCGGTGGTTACGGATCATCCGGCGGATACGCAGCTGGGTATGGCAGCTACGGTTCGTCAGGTGGCGGTGGCATCATGAGTCACTTAAAAGCGAAGTTGCATGCACATCGAGCAAGTGCATCTGTTGGAGGAAGTAGTGGTGGGTATGTTGCCTACAGCGCAAGTAGTGGTGGCGCAAGTAGTGGCGGTGCGCCGCACATGGGTCCATTGAAGCGACTCGCCGCAAAGATTCATTCACATCATGCAGCACGTCACTCGGGTAGCAGTGGTGGAGCGAGCAGTGGTGGAGTTGCTGTTTACAGCGGTGGTAGCAGTGGTGGATATGCAACTTCGGTTGCCAGCTACAGTGGTGGCAGCAGTGGCGGCAGCAGTGGCGGTGTCGCGAGCTACTCGGTTCCGATGATGTCGATGGACTCCATGTCCTCACCGATTTACGAATCGCCCGTAATCGAGTCGTCTTATGACTCGTATCCAAGCTACGATGCAGCGCCTGTTTCAGATGGCACCATGATGCACGGAGCGATGAACGATCTTGATAACGAAGCGACATACGCATCCGCTAAGCCGACGCTTGACGATGACGCCGCTTTGTTGACAGTCGCGGTGCCAAGCGATGATGCCGAAGTGACTGTGAATGGTCATGCGACCACGAGCGAAGGATCAATTCGCCAATTCATGTCCCGTGGACTGAAGACCGGCTATCTCTACACCTATGTCGTGAATGTGAAGTACACGCTCAACGGCAAGGACGTAGTGGACAGCAAGTCCGTTAAACTGCGACCTGGCGATACCGAACAATTGGTGTTTGAGCCAAGTGAAGACGCTCAGCCCGAAGCCACAGACCAAGTTTCAATCCAAAAAGTTGATGTTCTTGAAACGGTTGTTGAATTGCGAGTTCCTGTGAACGCCGACGTGATTTTGGCCGGTAATCCGACCAAGGGGTATGGTGAGGTTCGCACGTTCCGCACCAAACACCTCAAGGCTGGCGAGAGCTGGAAGAATTACACCGTTTCGGTTACCGCGATGGTGGATGGTCGTAGCGTCACCAAGCAACGCAGTGTGGACGTTCACGCGGGCGACCAAGCGAAGCTGGATTTCGACTTCGAAGACGGCACTGTTGCGACACGCTAGTCGTCTCACTGGCTGTTGAAACGATTTTAAGCTGCTGCTCGTGAGGGCCGCAGCTTTTTTTGTTGCTGTACTTTGCCGACTTTGTAGTTAGTTTAGTGGTGTAGAAAACATCTTCGGCATTCGTGCCAGGTTCGGAGCATTGTAGATAGCCAGGGACGCGGCCGATCGAGATATTTCCTGAGGCGGAAAGCGTATGTCCCACGATCAAGTGCCACTCGGAAGGGGCGTTCGCGTTGTCGTCAGCATCGCAGTCGTCCTGCACCTGTGGGCAGTCATCTCGCCCCCATTGGGCTTTCAGACGCGTGGATCGCTAGGTAGCTCCCCGTCGGTTGCGACGCTTTCCGGCCCCGTTCGCGGATACGGTGAGATGCTCTACTTAAATCGGGGTTATGCTTTTTTTGCTCCCGATCCAGGTCCGAGCCATCTGGTTCAAGCTTCGTACATCGATGCAGGTGGCAATCGGGTCGAAGAAATGTTCCCCGCTCGCGATCGCCATTGGCCGCGTTTGATGTACCACCGCCATTTCATGTTGACTGAGTTTCTGCACGAGATTTACCAGCCACCCGGACCGCCACCAGATCTCGCGGAGGTCGATCGAGTAGCAGCACGTCTTTGGGCGGCCGCGCGAGGTCGTTACGAGAGTGTGCGCCAGTCCTACACCGATCACCTCAGCAGTTCTCGAGTTGGTAGCAAGGACCTGGCAATTCGTCGTTTAGAACATCGCATTCCATCGTTCATTGAGATCGTTGCTGAGCCAATGCAACTCGATGACCCACGTATGTACGGGGTGTTGGTCGATCGTCCACTTGATGTCGGCGGTGCAGGCGAACCCCAGGTCACCAATCCGGAAACGCTGCCAGGGTTCGGCACACCAGAAGTTGATTTGGTTGACCGCGACGCTGGGGCCACATCGAACCAAGCCAACGTGGAGCGAGGGCAAGTGACTGGAGTCGTACAACCGCTTCCAAGCGAAGCGTCGTCGACACAGGCGGTGTCTCAATGAATTTGACAGCTCCATGGAGTGAGTTGCGAGGCTGGACACGTCATGCTGTTCAAGCTTGGGACCAGTTCTGGTTCACGCCGCGCAGTTCGTTCGTTTTGTCGCTACTTCGCATCGCGACTGGGATGTTTCTGTTGTATTCCCATTTGGTGCTCGCGACGGATCTCTCGTCGTTTCTTGGCGCTGATGCATGGATCAATCCTGAAGTAGCTCAATCGCTGCATGATGGCAGATTCGGAGAGTCTGACTGGGGACGCAGCTACCTATGGTATATCGAGAGTGATGCCCTGTTGTGGATACACCACCTTTTCACGCTTGTGATAACGACGGGGTTCATGATTGGACTTGGCACACGGTTCACCGCACCGGCAGCATGGTTGCTGCAATTGATGTACATTCATCGTTTGACGGGTTCACTTTTTGGTTTAGACCAAATCATGACGTACATGGCGATGTATTTGTCATTGGCTCCATGCGGAAGTTTCTTTTCCGTCGATGCGTCTATTCGCAAGCGACTCGGTGTCAATCTCCATTCAAACCGCAAGTTGCAGTGGTTGTTGCCAGATCAGTCGCCAAGCGTCGCAGCCAATGTGGCGACGCGTTTGCTGCAACTGCATCTGTGTGTGATCTATTTGTTTGGCGGTCTTGCCAAAGCTCGTGGCGAGTCATGGTGGGATGGCACCGCGATGTGGTACGCGGTGGGTAACTACGAGTACCAATCACTCGACATGACATGGATCGCTGGGTATCCGCGAGTGTTCTCATTGTTGACGCACCTCACGTTGTTCTGGGAGGTCTTTTATTGCTTTCTTATTTGGCCGAAACTGCTGCGCCCCGTCATGTTGCTTATTGCAATTGCAGTGCATGGTGGGATCGCGTTGTTTCTCGGTATGGCAACGTTTGGGCTGGCGATGATTTGTGCCAACGCGATCTTCGTTGAACCAAATTGGCTGTGTCGATTGTTCGCTGGCCATCAACTTGACACAACCGCGAGTGAGATCGACGATCCAGAAGTCGACATGTCCGAACTGGCGGATGATGACTTCGGTGATTCGGTGCTCGGTGATTCGGGATTAGCGGATTCTGGGTTCGGTGATTCTGGGTTTGATTTAGGGTCCGCTTCGGGGACCGATGGTGTCTCTCCAGACATCAAAGAGAAGGTACTCGAGCGTGCACGGAAAGTGCGAGCTGCGGGTGACAAAATCCGCAAACGCTACTTGTTGCTTAAAGAGCGAGAAAAAGCTCTAAAGCAAGCGACCAAGGATCTCGAACGGCGGAAACGCCGTTTCGCACGTAGAATCTCCAACGAGGACAATAAGCCCTCGGATTCCTAGTCTTTCAATTCGGTGCGTCAACGCGAAGACCGCGTTGGCTAGGCGCCGAATTTGCCCATGCGGCCTGCGTTGCTGAGAGCCAGCAGCATCAAGTATTTCGCTTCAAAGTGGCCAAGTCCGCCGGTGATGCACGTCGACTCATTGAACGTCGTATGCGGATCCGGGCGACAACAATCGCTTACAAGAAGTGTTGGGACTGGGTGCCACGAGTGACCTTGCAGGAAGCTGGGTGTGCTGTGGTCACCGGTAACAATAAGCACTTCTGGTTTGAGCGCTTCGATCATCGGCAAACACGCGTCGACTTGCTCCGTTCGTTTGACCTTCTCGTCAAAGTTGCCGTCTTCGCCCGTGCTATCGGTGTACTTGAAGTGAATAAAGAAAAAGTCGTACTTGGACCAATTCTCCTTGAGTACGTCCATTTGTTCATCGAGTGTTTGGGCATCGCCCACGATGTCCATTCCGACTAGGCGAGCGAGCCCCTTATACATCGGGTAAACAGCGATCGCCGCCGCACGAAGGCCGTAGACTTCTTGGTAGCTTGGCATGTTTGGCTTGCTCGCGAAGCCACGCATCGTGTGGAAGTTGGCTTTGGGTTGATCCTTGAGGATCTCTTTCGCTTGACGAAGGAATTCTTTGGCAACGTCCGCCGTCTTGCGGCTTTCTGGATTGCGAGCGACAGGATCCAGTGGCGGTACACCGGTTGCCTGTGGATCCGTGTCGTCGACGTCTCCACCGAGTCCTTCACCACGAAAGACGACGACAAAACGATGTTCCTTCACAGGCTCAACAAAAATCTCAATGCCTGGAATCTTGATCTTTCTCAGACCGATGGCAACAGGGGCGGATTCTTCGCTCGCGATACGCCCGGCTCGGCGATCCGAAATATTCCCCTTGGCGTCGATCGTGCAGAAATTACAGCGGATGGCGACGTCACCGGGCTTGAGTTCAAAACCGATACCGGTGGCTTCAAGGGCTCCGCGGCCGATTTGGTACTCAAGAGGATCGTAGCCGAAAAGGCCCAAGTGGCCGGGCCCGCTGCCTGGAGCAATTCCCGGCTTGACCGGGATACTGGCTCCCTGGACGCCGATTTTGGCCAGCCGATCCAAGTTGGGTGTGGTAGCTGTTTCGAGTTCCGTTTTGCCGCCAGGAGTCATCGGTAAACCGCCCAGGCCGTCAGCCACAAGCATGACAATCTTGGCGTCGTTCTTGGCCATCAAACTGCGTGTCAGTTGATGCATGTCCATAGTTTTTGGTCGTCTTAAATGGGACTAAAGAAACTCAAGTCGAAACAGTTCCAGTTTGTCTATCAGATCCACCAGCTAGGGCAAGTAGGCGATGCGCAAACTAGCGACTGTCGGTGGCAATCTTCGCGATCGACAGCCACCGCTACGAGGGATACAAGGATTGAGTTAATCTACGGCCCGTTCTTTTTGTGCCCGGACATCTGGCGACTGCGTTGATCGGACTCCCGCGTTGATCCGGCGCCTGCCAGTCAGGAAAATGGGTCGATCAATCGCGACCGTATTGGGAGTTTGTTTTGCATTCGCTTCGTTTCGACCTATCGGGTGCAATGGTTCCAGAGCACGGGCTCACACCGGAACAACTCGTATCAATTCGTCCAGCCCTCGAATCGATCCGAGACGAGATGACGCTGGACGAATCCCAATCGCCTGCGTTTTTTCGATTACCCCAGCAACAGCTCACGGCGTACGCGACCATCCGCGAAGCCAGTGAACTCGGGCGTGTGTTTCGAGCGGCCAATGGGCTTCACGACCGAATCGATGCTGTCGTTGTGATCGCCAGTGGTAGTTCGTTTTTCGGCACTCATGCATTTTTTCGTGCTTGTTGCGATCCCTACCACAACGAATTGACACGCGCTTCGCGTGGCAGCAAGCCTCGCATGTATTTCATTGGCAACAGTTTTGACAATGATGATACCGCAGCCCTTCTTAGTCGACTCGCTGAGGGCGGCTACAATGACACTCAAGTCGAGAAACGCTGGGCCATCATCGTGATCGATCCCGTGGGAGACACACCCGAAACATCAGCCGCATTTCAACAAATGGTGGCTGCGTTGGAGCGTCGTCTAGGCGACCAAGCTTCAAGCCTTTTGAAGGACCTCGTCCTCCCGATCGTTTCTGACTCTAGCTCGATCGATGATGAGATCGCCCGAATCCGTTGCACCGAGATCTTTCGCGTTGCGGCGAGCGACGACGAGCGTTTCAATGTATTGTCACCCGTGGGGCTGCTCACCGTCGCGATGTTGGGACTCGATTGTATGAAGCTGCTTGCCGGAGCCGCTTCGATCAACGAGCACTTCAAAACCTCGCGTTTCGCAGACAACGTTGTGCTCAATTATGTCGCAGCCAATCACTTGCTTGGCCAGCATCACGGTAAGCGAGTTCGTGTGACCAGTGTTTGGAGCCCATCGCTCGAAGCCTTGTCGCAATGGCACGGCCAGCTTGTGACGAGTGTTTTAGCTCACTTGGATATCACGCCAGTCACGATGGTCAATACACGAGATTTGGCTGGCCGCCACCAGCAGCACTTGATCGGCGCGAATGACAAGATGTTCAACAATCTGTTCGTATCCAGCTGTCGCCAGGACACTTTGACAGCGAAATTGCCGCCAAAACAACCTGGTGCCTCCGCCGTGACATTTTTGGATATCATGAGATCCGCCCTGCAACGCACCAGCGATGAATTGTCCGACCACAGCCGACCCTCGACGAACCTCGTGATTCCAAGAATCGACATGTTCGAGCTCGGCGAATTGTTTCAAATGTTGATGATTGCCACTTACGTCGAAAATCGTTTGGGCGAACGAAATTTGTTCGAGCGAAATTTGTTGAACGTCTCCTAATACCTCCACTTCCAAGAATTCAAACTTTTCCCATGTCCGTTATCGACGACCTGTTTGTTTCGCTCCGAGCTTCCAATCGAAAAGCATTGATGCCATTCATCACCGCTGGTGATCCGGATGCTCCGACGACCGCCGCAATATTGGAAGCGTCCATCGCCGCTGGGGCCGACATGTGCGAAGTCGGTGTACCTTACAGTGACCCGATCGCCGACGGTCCCGTCATCCAAGCGTCTTATCAACGTGCACTCGATCGCAAGTTCAAGCTCTCGCAAGTCTTCGACATTGGCAAACAAGTTACCGCCCATTCAAGCGCGCCGCTCGTGACAATGGTTAGCTATGCGATTATCTACCGCGTCGGACTCGAGCGTTACATCGAACAAGCCAAAGCGGCTGGATACGCTGGCGCGATCGTTCCCGACTTGCTTGTTGAGGAGGCCGAGACATTGTCAGCCATTTGCAAGAAAGCTGACTTTAATCTCATCCAGCTCGTCACACCAACGACCCCTCGCGAGCGCCAAGTCCGCATTGCCAGCCTCACCACGGGGTTCATCTACTACGTTTCGGTCACTGGGATCACAGGCGAACGCACCGTGCTTCCCACCGATTTGGTCGACAACGTGGCTTGGTTGCGCGAGCAAACCGACCTTCCTGTTTGTATCGGTTTCGGCATCAGTAGCGCCGAGACCGCCAAGCAACTCGCACCGCACGCCGACGGTCTAATCGTCGGTTCGGCCGTTGTCCGGCGGATCGCAGATGCCCCGTCGAGCACCGAGGCCGTGAAGGCGGTCCGCAGTTTCGTTAGCGAATTGCGACAAGCAATCGATAATTCTTAGTTGTCAATCGTTACAGCCGTTATATCTGTACCGAATCTGTAGCCGCACAGCTTTCCTGGTCGCAATCTCGCGTGCGATCGGGCAAGTTTGCGCAGAACGCATGCTACGTTCTTTTTAGCCAAACCTTCCACTCAGGGTCGCCGCCAAGGTTTGTCTGAGCTGTCAACTTAGTCGAGTTGTTGCTCAGTTGAATTGTGGTGGCGACTCTCCTACCTTTCTCCCGAGGACCTTCGCGTGACCGTTTCCGCCGCTGCTGACCTGACTCTCGAGAACAACATCATTACCCTCGATCGTCGTGGTAACGAACGTCGAAAAGAGAAAGGACCTGTCGCTGAAGGGGCCGAGATCAAGGCTCCCCGTCGCAAGAAGCAACGTCGCCGTCACATCGATCCGACGACTTGCGAACGAGATTACAACGACGAAGAAATTACGTTCATGCGAGCGATGGACGATTACAAACGCACCAGCGGCCGCATGTTCCCCACGTGCAGCGAAGTTCTCGAAGTTATTCGTGCGCTTGGCTACGTCAAGCTGACCGAAGAGCAACTTGCCGCATTCAATGGTGAGGATTGTGAATCCGATTGCGAGTGCGAAGCAGTCTGATTGCGTTCGTAAAACCTAACCCAGACAATGATCCACCGTGGTGGCTTTCGATGTTGCGACTGAGTCGCCCGAACAGCCACCACGGTGTTTTCGTTTGTGGAGATTCGATTGTCGTCACGTATGCTGAGTTGGTATCGCTATCTTTGGCCAAGTCCCTACACGATGCTTGGAATCGTCATTGGATTGCTCGTCGGTGCACGTTTCCAATTTGTCGACGGCGTTGTTGAAATCTACGGCCCACGTGTCACTCGTATTCTGTGTCTGGTTCCTATCCGTCCGCTGGCACTGACGTTGGGCCATGTGGTGTTTGGGCAAGACCGGGCTGCTCTTGAGATGACGCGACTACATGAGCGAGTTCATGTTGGCCAGTATGAGCGATGGGGTGTCTTGTTTGTTCCAGCCTATTTGCTGGAGTCTCTTTGGCTGTACAGTCGTGGACGAGACGGTTACCGAGAGAATCATTTTGAAGTGGAAGCCTATGCGGTCGATGCAGCCGGCGAACCTTTCGCGTGAAACAGCGGTCGCTCACTTTTCTTAATCCGCAAACTCCTCCCAGCCGATACAGTCCAGTGACGTGTGTGTTTACGTCTGCGCACCTTTTGTCGGATGAGTGAACCATTGGCCGAAACCGCCCAACCTGTACCGAACGGCTCGCGCGGTCGACGCAGCGAGGCTGCGGAACCAGGCGTCTTTGTGCTCTGGATCACAAGCTGGGGCTCGGCGGTTGTCGATGGCGTGTCGACGGTGGGTGATATCGCGATCTTTGCGCATCGCATGTGCGTTTGGATGTTCACGCGTCTGCCGCGACGTGGAACCCTGATGATCAATTTTTATCAGGTCGGAGTCCTCAGTCTCCCTGTGGTTGCCCTCACCGGCACTTTCATTGGTATGGTGTTGGCTGTTCAGAGCTATTACCAGTTTCACGAGATCGGGTTAGAGAACCGGCTCGGTGCAGTGATCAACATGTCACTGGTGAGAGAGCTCGGACCCGTGCTTGCCGCGACAATGCTCGCCGGGCGAGTCGGCAGCGCGATGGCTGCTGTTTTGGGAACCATGCGCGTGACGGAGCAGATCGACGCGTTGACGACAATGGGTGCCGACCCGATCCACTATCTCGTCGTACCAAGATTCCTTGCATGCATCTTGCTTATCCCGGCCCTGACGATCATGGCCGATTTTATGGGCATCGTCGGCGGTTACTTTTACAGTGTCATCATTCTTGGCATCGACCACGCTGCTTACTTGCACAACTCACGCGAGTTCGTCGGCGGGTTTGACTTGTTCAGTGGGATATTCAAGAGCATCTTCTTTGGAGGCATTATTGCCATCGTCAGTTGCTACCAGGGTTTCAATTGCGAAGCTGGCGCCGAGGGCGTGGGAAAAGCGGCGACCTCAGCGTTCGTATATTCATTTGTGATGATTTTGGCGATCGATTTGTTTCTCAACATCGGCTTGGACGCGGTGTACTACGCATTCTATCCGCAGGGAAGCTCCATCCTATGAACGGGTTGCTAGATTGCGAGATGGAAACTGCACACGAAACGAACGACACCGATGCGCTCTTGCGTATCGAACATCTCTCAGTGATTTTCAACAAACAAGAAGTGCTGAAGGACCTCAACTTAACGATCCAGCGAGGCCAGACGATTGCGATCATTGGCGAAAGTGGATGTGGAAAGACGGTCTTTATGAAAACGCTTGTCGGTTTGATCCGTCCGACCGAAGGACGTGTGCTTTTCGATAATCGTTCGCTCAGTGAGACATCGCCCACGGATCTCGCGAAAATACGACGTCGTTTTGGATTCGTTTTCCAAAATGCAGCGTTATTTGACAGCATGACGATCTTCGAAAATATCGCGTTTCCATTGCATCAGCACGAAGTTGCTTCGGCGTCAGATGTTCGCGAGCGTGTGATGAAACGACTCAGCGAAGTGGGATTGTCGAAAGACGTTGCAAAGAAATACCCAGCGGAACTATCCGGCGGAATGCGTAAGCGAGTTGGTTTGGCTCGAGCATTGATCCTTAAGCCTGAGCTCGTGGTGTATGACGAACCGACGACAGGGTTGGATCCGATCATGAGTGACGTGATCAACGAGTTGATTCTTGATACTCGTCGTCGCTACCCCGTGACGAGCGTTGTTGTGACGCATGATATGCATACAGCGCGCAAAGTGGCGGATCGAGTATTGATGCTCTATCCTCGGCGACGACTCAGCGATGGTGAGTCGCAAGTGCTTTTCGACGGGCCGCCTAGTGATTTGGAACACGCGGCTGATCGTCGAGTGCGACAGTTTGTGCGGGGTGAGGCTGGTGAGCGACTCAGCGAAATGGCCGAGGGGGATTGATCATGGACGAGAATAAATTGCGGTTCGGAGTCGGGGTGCTTGTTGTATCCGCCATCGGTATCGGAATCATTTTGGTGTTTCTGTTCGGTGCATTCCCAACCGTTCTCAATAGAGATTACACGCTCATCGTCGATTTCCCATCGGCTGAGGGTGTGAGCACCAATACACCCGTGCTCCGAGACGGTGTGCGAGTCGGACGAGTCGCAGCGATTAACTTAATCAAGGATGATGGCAACCGACGGCCGGATGATAACGGTGTGCGACTGACGTTATCGATGGATAGCAACTATACGATTACGCATCGATACCTACCGCGAATTGGTACTGGATCATTGATCACAGGTGATGCCGTCGTTGAATTCGTGGTGGGTGACGAGGCTTCGCTAGCTCGCAATTTCGGAGACAATTCCGATATCGTTCAAAAGCCATACATGGATGAAGATTTCATCAGTTACGGCGAGAAGGCAAGTGACCCATTTCGAATGTTTACCAATATGGAGGACGACGTTCTCGCGACATTGCAAAAGATCCAGGCCGCTGGCGATGCAATCGAACGCGTCGGCTCAAGTGTGGAGAAGCTTGGTCCGAGAGTGTCGGAAGTCATTGAGCGAACCGATACCACGATCAACGAGTTATCCAAGGAAGCGATCGAGACGCTCGATGAGTTCCAGGGTGCGATTCGTGGTGTGCGGTCAATTGTGGAAAATCCAGAAATCCGCAGAAATCTGGAGTCCTCGATCGCGAAGTTGCCAGAGATTCTCGACGAAGCTCAAATGACTCTGCAATCAACGCAGGAAACGTTTCGAAGCTTTGAACGAGCTGGCGATCAATTCGAGAAGGTTGGCGAAGAGGCACAGAAGACGGTCGCAAGTGTGCAACAGACGATCGACAACGTGGAGCGGTTTACTCAGCCTCTCGGAGATCGTAGCGAAGAGTTGGTTGCGCAAGTGCTCACGACCTTGGCGAATCTTGACAGTGCTTTGGTGCAAATCGACACGTTTGGAAAGGCGCTCAACAATGGCGACGGAACGATTCGTCGCTTGATGGAAGATGATGAGCTTTACTGGCAAATCCAACGGACCGTCGAAAATATCGAAATGGCAACCACTCGCATTCGACCGATCCTTGATGATGTGCGAGTCTTTACTGACAAGGTCGCACGCGACCCACGTGAACTCGGTGTGCGTGGTGCATTGACTAAGCGTCCGTCGGGCGCCGGACTCAAGTAGCCAACGATCGCGATTAATTGCTTGCGCGACGCACGCCGATAACTCGGTATCCTGGGCTTCGCTGGAGCGCGGTTTGTTCAGCAACTTCACTGTTGGTGGCCGGAACAAGCACGCTTGTTCGGCGACCGTAGTTTCCTTGAATGGGGTCGAGCATCACTTCCCAAATGGAAATCAATCCCGTTGCGGTTGCCAGCAAGTTTAGCTTCACAGATTCGATCTGTTGTTGCTGCTCGCGATTGCGTTGATACTCCATCGCTTGTGCTTGAACCAACAAACTCTCTCGTTTTTGTGATTCCACGTTCTCTTCGTCTTTGAGCCACATATTCCAGCCTGGTTGCAGCAATTGTTGTTCTTCATTGGTTAAAAGAAAGAACGGCACACCAATCTCGTCACCGCTTTCAAGCTGCATCAATACGCCTTCGAGTGGGTACGTCTTTGCTGCGGCTCCCAGTGCCTTTGCCCAAGTCTCTAAGCTGTGTTCGTCTTCAAACGATTGGCTTTCCAATTGCGCAAGAATTCGGAGAATCAGTTTCTGGTGCAATGGATCGTATTTCGAAAACCGTAATCCGTTGATGTGCACCTTGCCCAGTTGGCGATTGATGACAAGATCCTTTCGTCCGTACGCGAGGACCTTGGCGCGAACTTTCATGCCGTCCGCTGCCGTCCAAGTTTGCATTTGGTCGACGGCTTCCGCATAAGCATCTTTTGCTTCCTTGCTCTTGACGTACTCCTGGTCTGCTTCGCACAGTTCGCTCAGTTCAACTGCGACCAATTGACCTGTGGTCTTCTTCAACACAACCGTTTTGTCATTGAACGCTACCGCCTCGGCATCGACTTTGTAATGACCACCAGGCGTGGACCACTCTCTCGCCTGAGCTGTTCCGAGGAACTGGGCTGTTCCGAGGATACAGCAAAATCCGACAAAGCAAAGGGTTCGATAGGTAGAGGTCGACATCAACAAAAACTCCATGGCAGATCCGTAATTTGAGACTCCTTCAGATTACCACGGCGCTCATCCAAATCCCAGATTCCAAGTCGCAGAACATGCCGAATTGCTGAAGGCAGAAGCTTGGATACGACACATGTCGATGAACATGTGGAGTAGGATTCAAGCAGCTTGCGGCGCAATTCACCTTGGGTTACTTGTTTTTGGCCTTCTGCTAAAGGAAGATTTAGTGCCTGCGAATTTTCCTCCTCCGTCCGTTATTCAAGCTGCTTTCGGTATGGATCACGTTGCCGAAGCGTTTATAACTCCCACCCGTTCGAATCCTATGAAGCCTTCTGCCCCATTCTTGTTTTTGTGTTTCTGCGCGCTCGCCGCGTTTCAATGCAACCCGTTGCTGCGGGGAGCTGAGTCGCCCGACCGGCAAGTGAAGGATGACGTTCCGCACGGCAAGGTCACCAGGGGTGTGTTTTCCGACAGCCGCATCTTTCCCGGCACAAAACGGGAATACAGTGTGTATGTTCCGGCTCAGTACTCCGGGGATCAGCCAGCGAGTTTGATGGTATTCATGGATGGGATGAATTATGCGAAAGCGGACGGTGCGTTTCGCGTGCCTGTGGTGTTTGACAACTTGATTGACCAGAAAGCGATGCCCGTCACGATTGCAGTGTTTGTTAACCCAGGTACGGTTGCTGCAGGCAAGCCAAATGCGAATGATCGCAGTAATCGTTCGTTTGAATATGATTCATTGGGTGAACGATACGCTCAGTTCCTAGTCGACGAGTTTCTGCCCGTTGCTTTGGATGGTCTCAACGTGTCGGCTGATCCAAAACAGCGAGCGGTCGGTGGCATTTCCTCGGGTGGTATTTGTGCTTTTACCGTTGCGTGGGAAAAGCCAAGCGAGTTTGGGAAAGTGCTCAGCCACATTGGTAGTTTTACGAACATCCGTGGCGGTTGGGCGTATCCAGGACTCGTGCGTAAAACGAAAGACAAACCAAAGCCGATCAAAGTCTATCTTCAAGAAGGAAAAGACGATCTGAACAACTTGTTTGGAAACTGGCCACTATCCAACCAGGACTTGGCTGCGGCATTGCAGTTCGCGGGAAACGAACACAAACTCGTGATGACGGACGGTGGGCACAGTGGCGCTTTTGGTGGCGAAGAACTACCCAATGCACTTCGATGGTTGTGGTCCAACGACGTCGAGGTCACCGCAAGTGCAAGTCCGCAAACCTCGCCCGCATGGGAACCTCACTTCGATGCGGTTGAACGCAACGACGTCCCACATGGCGTTGTTGAGCAAATGCCGCCGTGGGAGTCAACGGTTCTCGAGAACACGGTGCGTGATTGGTCAATTTATGTGCCAGCCCAGTACAGCAAAGACCAGCCTGCGGCACTGATGATTTTCCAAGACGGCCAGTCGTTTGCGAAGACGACAGGTCGATGGCGAGTTCCTGTTGTGTTTGACAATCTTATCGCTCGTGGCGACATGCCACCCACGATCGCGGTGTTCATTAATCCTGGTAATGATAAATCCAAGCCTCTTAAGAAAGGCGGTAAACCATCCAACCGCAGTTACGAGTACGACGGTCTCGGCGATCGCTATGCACGCTTTCTGCTGGAGGAGATCATTCCCGAAGTTGAAAAGCGATACAACGTGTCCGCAGATCCAGAGATGCGAGCCATTGGCGGTTCCAGTTCCGGTGCGATTTGTGCTTTCACGGCGGCGTGGGAACATCCTGACGCGTTTCGAAAGGTGTATTCGAGCGTCGGTAGCTTCACGAATTTGCGAGGTGGAAATATTTATCCATCCTTGGTTCGCAAAACCGATCCGAAGCCGATACGTGTTTACATGGCCGACACCAGCGGCGACATCGACAACGCATTTGGCAGCTGGCCGTGGTCAAACCAATTGATGGCGTCGTCGCTTCAGTACATGGGCTATGACGTGCGATTTGATTGGGCAGAAGGTTATGGGCATAACGCAGATTTTGGTGGCGGGCGATTCCCCGAGGCAATGAAATGGCTCTGGCGCAAAGACCAGCATGAACCCGTGCTCGATACCCAAGGAGATCTCAAGGGTGACTTGACACTCCTGCGTTTGCTTGTGCCCGGAGAGTCATGGGAGGTGGTTGCCGACGATCTTGGATTCGCCGATGCGCCGTGCTCAGACGCGGAAGGAAACTTTTATTTTTCGGACATGAAAGCCCCAGCGGTATATCGCGTCAGTGCTGTAGACAATCATCGCGTGGAAATTGCAAAGGAGGCCGTGAGCGGTTTGAAGTTTGGACCCGATGGGCTGTTGTACGGATGCCAGGGTGCGAAAAAACGAGTGATTTCGCTCAACGCAAAGACGGGTGAAGTCCGAGAGATCGCGACCAATGTGACGCCAAACGATTTGGCGGTCACTTCAGACGGTTGGATCTTCATTACGGAAACGAAAGATCAAAGGGTGACACGGATCCATACGAGCACCGGAGTCGTCACCGTTGCTGATACAGGCATTACGCGTCCGAACGGAATTGCCCTGTCGAACGACGGTGGCACACTAGCGGTGTCAGATTCCGGTGGTGAATTCGTTTGGATGTTTCGAGTGAATGTCGATGGTGAACTCGATGCAAAAATGCCGACCATGACGATGCGACTTCCCATCGACCCGAAAGGCGAATTCAAGTTCAACGAACCGCCGCCCTATCTGTCGGTGTCCAAAGGTGACGGGATGGCGGTGGACAAGGCCGGACGTTTCTATGTGACGTCTGACTTGGGAGTCCAAATTTTTGATCCGACTGGACGTCAATGCGGGGTGCTACCGAAGCCTGACGCCGCGATGCC
Source organism: Pirellulaceae bacterium (assembly GCA_041739875.1). Lineage (GTDB taxonomy): Bacteria > Planctomycetota > Planctomycetia > Pirellulales > Pirellulaceae > JBBSJZ01. The sequence continues at coordinate 23,596 of JBGSNA010000357.1, read as the reverse complement.
GCTGACGAGTTGCACGCTCGCTGGTCCTAATCATGAGTACCTTTACGTGACGAACGGCGCCACGGTCTTTCGTCGAAAACTCACCGTAAAATAGTCGACCTTTCTCTCTTTAAATCACTCCAATCAAGTTAAACTCATGCGTTACTTCTTTTATTGTCTTGCTGTCGTTGCTCTACACACAAGCTCTTTCTCCGTTCACGCTGAAGACAAACAGACGCCAGTCCGAATGGGTTGTGGAGTCATGACGTTTGATACGGTTCCTGGATGGGGACTTCGTCCAGACGGAAGTTCCGCGATCGGACCGACACACGGATCGGTGGTGATCGACAAGTCAGGCAACATCTACACCAGTGCAAACGCAGGCGTGTTTGTGTTCTCACCCGAAGGTGCGGTGATTCATTCGTACCTCGGTAAAGACTACTCGAATATTCACGACATGGAAATTCGCGACGAAAATGGAAGCGAGTTTATCTATGGCGCTCGTAACAACGATGCGGAAGGCATCAAGTTCAATGCTGCGTCGGGTGAAATTGTCTTGAAGTTGACACTACCCGAAGAAGCTGGTCTCGGAGCGATCAAGTTCAACCCGACAGCGATCACCGTTGCTCCCAACGGGGACATCTATTTGTCCAATGGCTATGCGAGTAACCACATTTTCAAGTATGACCCCAGCGGCAAGTACGTGATGCACTTTGGCACGAAAGGGAACGGTCTCAAAGAATTCAACACCGCTCACGGAATGACGCTCGACACGCGATATGAGCCGGTTCGGTTACTGATTTGTGATCGCAATCACCAACCCAAAGGCCGACTGCTTCATTATGACTTGGATGGCAATTTCATCGAGGAAGTCGTCACAGGTTTAGGAATGCCGACATCGGTCGCGATCCAAGGCGATTATGTGTCGGTGCCAGATTTGCAGGGACGCTTGGTCATTCTCGACAAGAGCAATACGATCATCGCCGTGCTCGGGCACAATCCAGACCCAAAGAAGGGTGGGAGCTTCAAGGTTCCGCAAGCAGAATGGATCGAAGGTGTTTTCAGCGGAACTCATGGTTCGTACTGGGACAAGGACGGCAATCTCTACGTTCAAGATTGGAACATGGATGGCCGAATCATGAAGCTAGTTCGGGCCAAGTGATGACTTGACCCGAACATTCGAGCGAAATCAAAATGCTTAGTCGAGTTTCTTGACTCGCAGATTGCGGAAGTAGCACTTGCTGTTCGGATCGTGGGCTTGGATCGCGAACGTGCCTTCACCAAGTTTGCGTTCGAAGTCTTGGCTAAACGCTCCTTGGTTCTCGGGCTCAGTGAAGTCGACCATCGTGTTGCCGTTGACTTTCAGCACGATGTGGCGACCCTCGACAATGATCTCTTGCGTGTACCATTCGTTGTCTTTGACGCCAGGATCGTCAACGTTGTCGACTCCGTAGAGGCTGCTGGTTTTCTTGGGGTCTTTGTGCGACACGTTGACTTGGCATTCATAGCCAAACTTTGGCCAGCCTTCAGCCTGGTATTGGGTGTGAAAGTAGAGTCCAGCGTTGCTGCCGGGTGTCGTCATGACTTCGGCTTTGAAGTGAAAGTTCTTGAGTGGAGCGAGTTCACCTGTATAGAACAGGTGCGAACGTTCGCCTTGTGAAACGATAGTGCCATCTTCGACTTTCCAGTTTTCGGCGTTCTCCTGCGACGGTTTCCATCCGTCGAGTGTCTTGCCATCGAATAAGGAAACGAATCCTGTTTCCACAGTGGACGGTGATTCGGCGATCGCCAAAGCGGCACTAGCAAACGCGAGGCAAAGTGAAAGGGCATGAACGAAACAGCGATGCATAACGGGTGTCTCAATTGTTAGAGTTGCGTGAAGTGAATAAAAAACGCCTGTCGACCACGTAGGTCGCCAGGCGAGTTTGTCTTGTTGGGAGTTACAAAGAACGTACAGCGACCTAAAGTCCGCTATCTGTCGCAGGCAGTTCGCCGGCTTTGATCTTATCGCCGAACTTCTTGCCGTCTTTGCTCATCAAGTCGGCAGCCTTGTCGAAACCTTCGAAGATTTTCTTCTGAGCTTCTTCAGGATTCGCCTTGAGGTATTCCTTCGGGAAGTCTTCGGCCTTGAGGATTTTGTGAAGCGCTTGACCGTATTCGTTGCGGACTTTTTTCTTGTCTTCGTCCTTCACGTGACAGGCGAAGCAGCCTGCCTTGCGGCCAGCGGTCTTGAATTCTTCGCTAACGTCATCACCGCTGAGGTACTTTTCTTTCCATTGTTTCCCAAACTCAGCGATCGCCATTGCGGGCGATGCCATCATTACCATGCAACCGAACATCAAAGCCAAGCGTTTCATGCAATTCCTCCAAAACGGTCTTAACAGGATTTCAAGTCGCGTCACATTTTCAAAGAAATGGAGCGACTTGGAACGAGCGTATTTAAAACGAATGTCGACACAACGGCGACGTCTACGCCATTATTTAAGTCACGCGGGGTACCGGAAGTCAATCGAACGGACTGCGAAAAACGCGATTTTCGTCCTCATTCGTCATTCTCAGCCTGCGGATTAAACAAACTCTGCGTATCCTCCGCCGGAACCGTGGCCGCTGGCGGGATCCGAGGATCGGTGTCTGAGTAAAGAATTGAGACGGGAAGCCTCGGCAATCTCTGTTCCTCGAAGCCACTCAGGACGGTTCCATCCTGATGGAAATCTGCTGGAGTGAACTGGCTTGGTGGGACACCTGGCAATTCAAATCGCGACCAACGAACGGCCCATCTCGGTGAACGTTCGTCCTCCCAAGGAAATGACTGCGAAAGCAAATCACCGATTTTGACGGATCGTTTGTTTCCTGCGCGGTCGGAGATAGCCAAGACGGGATCACTCAAAGTCGTTTCCGCGTCGTACGCGTTTGCTTCTCCTCGAAGTCGCACAAGTAGGGACTCATCCGTAATGCTCGTCAGACCCGTGATTTCAAAATGAGGAAGGCCGGGATCGAACTCAAAGACACTGTTGCGAGCTTCACGGTCGATCATAACGGGGTAGGCGCCACTGACTCCCAATCGCATTCGTACCAATCCGCGTGGCGCGTATGCCGTTAGGTGGTTAATGGAAAGTTGGATCGGTCCTGCGGTCGGCGCCGGTTGGTTGAGCGCCCCTGCTGTGTCGATCATCCGTCGCGAGACAGCGAGTAGCCCGTTGTCCCATTGCAGTTGTAACTCAGCGGCGACATCCATATGGATCATCGTCATCTCACCGCGAACAATGACGTTCTCAAGTTCGATCGCGACTAGCGGCAGCGCGCCGGAGGGCAATGCGACGTCATCGCCTCGTCGACGGTCTAGCATCTCAGGATCCGTGACTACTTCAAATGCGTAGACATCTTCGCGGCGAGTTGGGTTTTCGACGGTGATGCTGCAATTGCTGAGTCGGACCATCTTGTTGTCGTTCATGGCGATTAGCGCGCCGCCATCGACTTCGCCGCTGGAGACAATCCAATGCAAATGCAATTCTTGCAGATCGATTTTGTTTGCACCGATCGACATCATCCGCGTTCGTTGCATGGAGATCTCTTCGCTCGATTCAAATCTCACAACGGTTCCACCAACGATGGATTTGATGACTAGGCCATCTTGCATGATCTGAATGGGTTCGCTGCGAACGACCGGTGTCGCAAGTTCGATCGTCTTGATGCCGTATTGGCGCGACCAATAGATCGCTTCCGATAGCGAACGCGTGACAGCGATTCCACTCGCCGAAAGCATGCTCGAGTCCGCATCCTCGACACCCAAAACGCGAATCACTTGCGCGCTCGCCGAAGGCGATAGCGGCAGTGTGGCACTCAACGTCGCTAACTTGTTGGTTGGACTCGACGCGAGCGGTGAAGTCACGTCTGTATTCTCAAGTGACGTTGGATCGGAAAGGGCCGACGTTGCTGTTCCGTCTTCCATGAACTCCAGTGGAATAGGGACGTTCGCAAGCTTGGGCGGATCGGAAGCGTCTGGGAATTCGGCTGAAACGCTTCCTGGTGTTGTGTCTCGAGTTCCCTCCGTGCGGGAGGTTACATTCACTGCTGGGGCCAATTCCTTCACTGGGCTGATATCGTTGGGTCCAGATGACGAAGCCTCGGCGGGCAGTTTCAAAGGTGGGCGATTGGGGCTTTCGGCGGTGCTAGGCGGTGTTAACGCTAGATCATCTCGCGAAGCGACCGAAACAAGTTGTAGCCAAAGCGTGCTGGCAAGCAGAATCGTTGCTGCGACCATCCATGGCAAGTGTTGCTCCACCCATTGCAACGACGTGCTTGGTGCTGGAGCCGGTACGACACCAAGTGTTTCGGCACGCGTGAGATTCTCGCGAGTGGCCAGTTCTTTCAGGTCAGCGATTAAATCTCTTGCGGTTTGGTAACGCAGGTCCGGCGACTTGGCTAACATCTTGTGGATGATCGCAGTCAAGTCTTCGCTCACCTCGGCTCGCAACACACGCGGATCTGGCGGTGGTGAGTTACCATGGCTAAGCAGCTTTTGCAGCATCGTTCCGCCAGGGTAGGGCGGTCGACCGGTGAGCATAAAATAGAGCGTGCAACCGAGCGAATAGATATCACTTCGCACATCAGCGTCACGCGGATCGCGAGCTTGCTCTGGCGAAATGTAATCGAAGGTGCCAAGCGTGACGCCGCTCGCCGTCATGTCTTCACTCAGCTCAAAGTTATCGCTTCGAGCTAATCCCATATCGACCAATTTAACTTGGTCATCGTCGCTGATTAAGACGTTGGACGGCTTGATGTCACGGTGCACGATACCACGCTGTGATGCGTGATGGATGGCATCGGCAAGTTGGCATGTGTAGTAAATCGCATCGTCTATCGAGTGCGGTCCATCACGCGTGACTTGATCTCGAATGTTGGTGCCGCTGATGTATTCGAAAACGATATAGTGCCAATCGTCTTGGCTACCAACATCAAATACTCTCGCGATGTTCGGGTGATCCAAACGTGCGGCGCTTTGCGCTTCATTGCGAAACCGACGTTGTAAGTCGGGATCTTCACCCACAAACGGAATGACCTTGATCGCGACGATTCGATCAAGTTGTTCATCGCGAGCTCGAAACACGGCGCCCATACCGCCGCCACCGATCATCTCCTCCAGCAAAAAATGGTTGAGGCGTTGACCCAAGAGGACTTTGGCAACGGCGGCTGGCGTACGATCGACAGCTTCAAATCCACTGGGACTTGTTGGAAACCGCGACGAACCGCGAATCACCGTCTTGGCCTCTTCAAGCGATGATGCCGACACGGAACCAGCCAACGCCGAGCCACCCGACGCTGAGCCACCCGACGCTGAGGACGGTGTGGTTCGCGAATCGGATGTCACCATACGATGAATCGTCGAGGCGTCAGTGCGGATTGAGTCGTGTGCGTCCATTATCAATTCCAACCCCGCTCGCTCGAAAACGATTCGAGGTAACGCGAAAGATACAGCACATTATGGAGATAAGAAAAGTAGCTCGGAAAACTTGCCGAGAATGCTGTTGGCCATCGTAAACGCTTCCTGCAAAACAACTTAGGCAACTGAACGTACAGCCATCCCATCTTAGTTCGAGACCCCAGTCGAGTCAACGAAACACGCGTAAAAGGATATGCGTGCACACGCTTCAACAACCGTGAAACGCGAAAATAGTCGCCCTTGAACCCAGGCAATTGTCGTAATTCTCACAACAGACCCGTTTATGCCAGTGGCAAATCTTGATTGTCGCAACATAGACGGTCGTGGATTTCGATGGGAGCCACGTGGTTGGGGTGGATGGATCCGTGTCCCAAAGTTTCGAGATGTGTGCAAACCTTGAAATTCTTCGCTTTCTCTACGTATCCCGCGTACCACGCGTCATACAGGGCTTTGTCTTCTGGCGAGTTGAAAGGGAACAATGCCGGAGGCTTGCTCATTCCAATTCGCCACGGTTTCGGTGTCAGTCGGGCCCGAAAGCAGTTCTGTGACCGACAAAGTTGGATGTATAGCGAGTCACTGCCCAATGTCTGCATGATGCTAACGGCACCGTCATCGACGACATCGAACGAACGATTGACGACAATTAACCGAACTCCCGCAGCAGTGCGGTAAGCTCGCAAGGTCGTGTCAGGGTGCATCGATTGCCACTGGCGCACGCGATCAAGGGTCTGTTGCTCGGGCGTCGCTTGCGCGGGCTGGCTTTTTGGCTTGGAAAATAAGCTGAACAGGCATCCGCTCCATGACACGGAAGAATGTGGGAAATCGATGTCAATAAACATCATGTTGGCGGCGTTCAATACCAACGCTCCGTAGGCATTTCGCGAGATCACCGCGACTTCAACATCTTTGTGATTGATGCGATCCAACACCTCTTCGCAAATGACATTGTCGACGACGTAGTCATAGCGATCTAAGTCGATACCGGCCGGAGTGCTTAACGCAGCGAGTACACGTGCCAGTCGCGATTCCGCGTTTTGAGTCGCTTCTTCGAGGCTCGATTCAGACCACCCACGAGCCGTAACCGTCTTTTTTGCGTTGTAGGCTCGCGTCCAAAACCGAGGAAATCTCATTGTTGTCTCGTGCTCGCGTATACGTTTTTCCTGCGTTGACTGCCGCCACAAGAATACCGTATCTGAACACCACGAGGTTTGAGATCGGGACAGCCAGTTTACTCAATTTGGCCTCACCAACCGTTGCGTACTTGTTTCCCGTACCGAAGCACTCACCCCCCTGCCGAATTCCAGACGCCCCTGAGACAACCCATGTTTGGACGAAAGACCCGCCCGCAACGCCAGTTAGACGCTGCAAGAACCCTGATCGAACAACTCGCACTCCAATTGGACAGTCGCGTCAGTGTGCGATTGTGGGACGGCACCATGGTGCCATTGGGTACGAACGTGGACCCGGATCTGTTTCTGTCCGTGAGTGGTCCTGGCGTCATTGGCTCGCTCGTACGTCGACCCACACCGGAGAACTTGCTCAAGCATTACGCCTGTGGTCATCTCGATTTTCATGGAGCCGATCTCCATACGTTCATGGAGGCACTTCACGTTCGCGACTCTCGCAAGCGATCCAAGAAAATCGGCAAGTCGATACTCGTTCGCTCACTATGGCCATTCGTGTTCGAACCGGCTAGCAATTCAGTCGTTGACCACGAATACCGTGGCGACGTCAGTGGTCTCAACCGCGGCGCGACCGAGAACCACGAATTTATCCAATTTCATTACGATGTCAGCAACGAGTTCTACGAGCTCTTTCTTGACGAACAGATGGTTTACACGTGCGGCTATTTCACGGATTGGAACAATTCGCTTGAACAAGCCCAGTTCGATAAGTTGGATATGATTTGCAAGAAGCTACAACTCAAACCGGGCGAGCGTTTGCTGGATATCGGATTCGGTTGGGGTAGTTTGCTTTGCCATGCGGCGAAGTATTACGGTGTTCGTGCTCACGGTATCACGTTAGCCGAGAATCAATTGTCTTACACGCGTTCGAAGGTTCGGCGGTTGGGGCTGGAGAGCCAAGTTGCCGTCGAGATTTGTGATTACAAGAATTTCGAGGGCGAGTTCGACAAGATCGCGTCGATCGGGATGTACGAGCACGTTGGAATCGATAACCTCGCTGGCTACATGCGAAAAGTAAACTCGCTGTTACCCAAGCATGGTCTGTTCTTGCTTCAAGGAATCACGCGGCCAGCAAAGCCGACGATGAAGGAATTTCGCAAGATGAACGCCGAGCGACGTTTGTTGAATAAGTACATTTTCCCTGGTGGAGAACTGGATCACATTGGTGATATGGTCCAATCAATGGAATCCAATGGCTTCGAAGTGCATGACGTGGAGGGCTGGCGGAACCACTACATGCAAACGTGCAAACTTTGGAGCCAACGGCTTTATGAGCGTCGCGAGGAAGCGATTGGCTATGTCGGCGAAGAGAAGTATCGGGTTTGGCTGTTGTATTTGGTCGGTTGCTCGTTAGCGTTCAAGAACGGCGGAGCAAGGCTGTTTCAAGTGCTTTGCGAGAAGCATGCAAAGAAAGAAGCTTCGATCATGCCGCCGACGCGAGAGCATTTGTACCGGGAGAATTCCGATTTTCAACATTCTCGCGCCGCGTAGCGATAAAGTCTTCGCTACGCTTGACGAATCAATGCTTGGACCGGTTATTCAAGCGAGTTGTTCTTGGGCGGTTTGGCCAATCGATGCATCCCCATCCAAAAGACGATAATCGCGACTGTCATTAAAATGGCTGATGCGGCAAGAAGTTTCGCGTTGGCGCCGGCGAGTCCGGCTTTGTTGTCGCCCCAACCTTCGTCGGTGAAGTTTGCACCGATTGCAATACAGAACAGCACGGACGAGACGAGGAACGAGAGCACCGATGATGCGATCAAGAGCAAGTTGAACCTCATTAGTGTTCGTCTTCCTCGATCAGGTGACAGTACGAATCATAGCGCCTCGCATCAATGCGTCCGTCGGCAACTGCGTTCTTTACAGCACATTCGTCTTCTTCGATGTGTAAGCAGTTCGGATACCGACATTGGCTCACGAAGGGGCGGAACTCGGGCATCAATCCAGCGACTTCATTGTTTTCGATTCCCCAAAGTTCGAACTGGCGAATTCCTGGCGTGTCGAATACCGCTCCACCACAATCCAGAGGTATCAACTTGGCGGCTGTTGTTGTGTGTCGGCCTTTGTCATTGTCACGACTCACTGCGGCAATCGCTAAACCTAGCCCGGGCTGGATCGCGTTGAGCAGGCTGCTCTTGCCGACACCGCTTTGCCCGGCCAGTGCGGTCTGGTTGCCTCGCAGCAGTTCGCCGAGAAAATCGATATTCAAACCTGTGGCGACGGAGGTCATGATCACGCGGTAACCGAGCGTTGCGTAAGCACCCATCAAGGCTTGGAGCGGAACCGGGTCGACAAGATCGACTTTGTTGATCACCACGATGGGGCGAACGTTGCATTGCTCAGCGGTTAATAGAAAACGGTCAATCAAACCGGGCTTCAGTCCCGGTTCGGCGGCACTAGCGATGATCATTAGATAATCGACGTTGGCGACGATCACATGCTGGCGACCGCGGCTGCTGCGACTGATCAAACCGTGTCGAGGTTCGATTTTTTCGATCATTCCGTCTTGGTGAGAGTCCGCGCGAAAGTGGATGCGGTCTCCTGCGACGACCACGTGTCGTTGGTCCGTGCTGAGTGACTTAAGCACTCTCCGAACGGCACACTCGTACATCGTTCCATCGTCGGCTAGCACGCGACTTCGAAGACCGTGAACACTGATGACGCGGCCCATCAATAAGCCGTCGTTGCTGATGTCGAGATCAACGGACATGCCCGCTGACTGGTCCGGTTCGGATTGAGAACCGATGACGGTTCGTTTCCGTGTTAATTCTCCTTTTCCGCTCACTCGCTCGCCGTGAACCGCATCGGCAAGCTTATCTTGATCGCCAGTGGTGAACTCACGAGTAAAGTCCCCATGACGAACGCGACCCTGGTGGCTTTTGCGGAAATCGGCACGGAACTTCGAACCTTTCTTGGCCATCCTTCAAGGCGTCACTTGGACGCCGCGTCACCATTGCGTCGAACGACCGGCCCAGGGCTATGCTCTGCAGCATCTGGGGCGACCGTAATCTCGGACTTGTTTTTCCAGTTTCGATCGGCGTTGGTCGCATGGACGGACGGGCCGAGCAACTCGGTTAGCTCCACTTCACTCAACTCTTCACGTTCAAGCAGCGCTCGCGTGATGGATTCCAGTTCACCACGATGTTCACGAAGAAGTTGTTCGGCTTTCTGATCGGCCTCGAGTAGGATGCGAGCCACTTCCTCGTCGATCAACTCTTGAGTGTGTTCACTGAATTGACGTTGCTGGTGGATTTCGCGTCCGAGAAACGGATCTTCGTCGCTTGTCTTGTAGCTCACTGGTCCAATCTTGGATGACATTCCCCAGTGGGTGACCATGCGACGTGCGATGCTCGTCGCACGTTCAAGATCGTTTTCCGCGCCAGCACAAGTCTCGCTGTAAACGATCTTTTCCGCCGCTCGACCGCCCAACAGAACAATGAGCTGGTGTTCAAGTTCATGCTTGCTGACGCTCATGCGATCTTCGGATGGGACGTACTGGGTCGCACCGAGTGCTCGGCCACGCGGGATGATTGTCACCTTGTGCACGACGTAAGCGCCTTCGAGGTGCCAAGCCGTAAGCGTGTGCCCAGCCTCGTGATAAGCGGTCTTTTCTTTCTCGCTGTCTTGTAAGACTTCCTCACGTTTGGCGCCCATCAAAATCTTGTCGCGAGCGTAGTCAAAGTCGATCATCGAGACGACTTTCTTGTCGTTTCGTGCAGCCCAAAGAGCGGCTTCATTCACCATATTGCGGATATCCGCGCCGGTCAGGCCGACGGTACCGGCCGCGAGTCGTTTGAGGTCAACATCGTCGCCAAGCGGGACGTCGCGCACGTGAACTTTGAAGATTTCTTCGCGACCCTTCATCGTCGGACGACCGACAGTAATGTGCCGATCGAAACGGCCGGGACGAAGGAGTGCAGGATCGAGTACATCCGGTCGGTTCGTGGCCGCGACGACAATCACGGTTTGAGTCGGGCTGAATCCGTCCATCTCGCCGAGGATTTGATTGAGCGTCTGTTCGCGTTCGTCGTGACCACCGCCGAGACCGGCGCCACGCTGACGACCGACGGCGTCGATTTCATCGATGAAGATGATCGCTGGGCTGTGTTCTTTTGCTGTCTTGAACAAGTCACGTACTCGACTCGCTCCTACACCGACAAACATTTGAATGAATTCGCTACCGTTGACGCTGAAGAATGGGACTTCGGCTTCACCAGCCACCGCGCGAGCGAGCAAAGTCTTACCCGTTCCAGGAGGCCCGTTGAGAAGCACGCCCTTGGGCACGCGCCCGCCGAGTTTTTGAAAACGTTCGGGCGATTTGAGGAAGTCAACAATTTCTTGCAAGTCAGCTTTCACGCCTTCCAGGCCTGCGACATCGGCAAACGTGATAACTTGATCGTTCGCTTCATATCGCTTGGCAGGACTCTTGCTGAACCCAGAAAGAAAACCACCACCCATGATGTCGCTTCGCGTCCGGCGAATCATCATGAAGACAAAGAACAAGACTGCGAGTGGCAAGCCGATGAAGACAAGTAAGCTTAGGATTTGTTCCGTATTATCCTTCGCAAGCACTTCATACGGAATATTTGCTTGTTGCAACTGATTTTCGAGCCTGGCAACGGCACCATCATCGGACGAGCGATTGAAGTAGAACTCTTTGAGCAGTTTAACGGGCTTGCCGTCTTTCTCAGTGCTGACATTTCGGCCACCCTCGAGCATCACTGCTGGTGCATCGGGCGGAAGCTTGAATGTCCCAAGGACACGAGTCTCCGCAATACTCACGGTTTCGATATTGTTAATGGCCAGCTGTTCCTGGAAGAAACTAGCTGGGATTTCGGAACGCGGTGTGCCGCGATTGAAAAACAACATCGCGACCAAACCGGCCACTATTAAGGCGATCAGGAGCGAGTTGTTGTTTCGGCGACCCCGTGATTCAGCCCCGGAGTTCGGATTCTCCTCTGGCCTATTATCCATCGAAAACCTTTCGTGGCGGTTCCTGGTTCAGTCCGCCGATCGAGAACAAAATTGTGGAGAGTTGAGTGCTTTGCACGGATTGTACCGAGCAGGCCAATTTTCGGCTAACCGGCGCCTCAATACACGTTGAAAACGACAATTCGCCTGTATCGAGAGCGTGCAATCGGTTCCAAGCCCAATCAGCTGCGCCACTCGGGGCGAACTTCATGACCCAGGTTTTCCGCGATTTTGAGGTCGGTCGCCAGTGCAGCTCGCTCGCAACGGCGAATTTGCGAGATCTGGTCGGCAGTATAGCCGTCACGAAAGAGTCTCCAGGTCCAATAGGCATCCGTCGCTCGGTCTCGCGGTACTTCGACTCGCGGTACGTCCTGATTGGCAGGCGAGGTTGATGAGACGACTGTTTGGGGGGGCTGGTTCACAAAGTCCGTCCCCAGCGGATTCTCGATCGCAATCTCGCTAAGTTGTCTCGCCTGCACCGTCTTGGTCGGTTCACGTTCGTGAGTTGAATCACGCGGTTGGGCCGGTTCGAGAAACTCGATGGGCTCGCCCAAGCCACGTGCGACCAATTCCAAGATGTCACGACCAAATTGAGTGATCGTGGCTTCGCTGATTCCGGGAATCGCGGTGATTTGTGCGATGGTTCGTGGGGTTGCCTCAGCAATCCTGTCGATCGAGACGTTGGTCAACACTCGGTACGCTGGAATTCCCAATGCGGCTGACATCTTTCGTCGCCACCGTCGAAGAATTTCAACGAGCTGCTGCGTCTGTTCCGAGGCTTCATCGGTCGTCTCGTCGCTATCCAACTCAGGAACGGGCTTCACGGACTCGTTCGTGCTCGACGCGCCGGGACTGGAATCCACGCTTGCATTCAGTCTGTCTTCTGAGCCTGGCGTCGACACGAACTCATCTTCATCCGCAGGGTTCGATCCAGGCGATTCCAAGCCTCGCACAGCAGCGACTAATCGCTTGGCCAGCACAAACTTGATTTGCACCGAGCCCGGCATCGGCTCCTTCGCATGCATGACGTTCTCGCCCGTCTCCGTGAGCTCGATGGTTGGTCGTCGCTCGTCGACTTCGCGTTGTTGGGCTAAGCCAGCTTCGACCAACGCATCAAGGATCTCGACGACCTCGCTTTGTTTCAGTGCCGAAAGCATGGCATAGGTGCTCAATCGATTGAGCTTCCACTGCGTCAGCTTTTTGTTCTTTGATCCGCATAGCATTTGAGCAACGAGATTCTTACCGAATCGACCGTGCATCCGCTTCACGCCACTGAGCGCGATCCGGATTCCGCGTGTCAGCCATTCTTGATCAACCGTGCTGCCTTTGGACATGCTGGCTAAATCACTCGCAAGTCCCGCAGCGGTGGATTTTGGTGAACAGCGATCGCAGTTGCCGCAGTCGCTACTATCGGGGTCACCGAAGTACTTCAAGATCACTTGTTGGCGACACGAAGCCGTCCGCGCTAGTGTGATGACCGCTTCGAGCTTTTCGAACTCAGCAGCTTTCCGTCGAGCGAGTTCATCGAAATCGATCTCGAGCTTGTCAAAAGGGACGTCGCGTTGTGTGACGTGTACGGCGCGACCACGAAACGGTGGTACATAGTCAAATGATCGGAGTTTCGTCAGCTCGCGAAGCGTTCGAGTTAGTTGCTCACGGTCCACTTGAGCGAGTTCGGCTAAGCGATCCGGGCGAACAAAAACGTCCTCGCCTCGGCGTCGGCCAACGACTTTTTCAATCGCCAGCATGACTCGCCGACGCAGCTTGGCTTCTTTGGGCAAGAAATCCAGCAGCGTCGGAGCCTCCGAATCGATACGCAACATCGCGTGATTCGCGTTGCTGTCCAATCGCCGCAAAACGTTTGCTTTTGCCAGCAACGTTTCGGCCGTGCCAACAGCTTCGCTTCCATCCTTAACACCGATCGCATCTCGCACCTGATCAAGCGTCAGTTCGATCGGGTCCTCCGGACGCGACAGCAGGAATTCGTAAACTTTGCGAACCGTGTCCTTGGACGGGTAACGATTCTCGATAAAGAACTCTTGGATATAGCGATCGCTATAAGAAAACAGCAGCAAGCAATCACTCATTTTGCCGTCGCGACCTGCGCGTCCGGCTTCCTGGTAGTACGCTTCTAAGCTTCCCGGCATGTTGTAGTGAATGACGAAGCGAATGTCCGACTTGTCGATACCCATTCCAAAGGCATTCGTCGCGACAATTGCGGACAAGTCACCGCCCATGAACGCTTCTTGGACTCGACGGCGCGAATCGCCATCAAGTCCAGCGTGATAAACACCAATTTGTCGTTGAGTCAAAGCCGCCAATCGTTCCGCAATCTCTTCGCACCGTTTACGGGTCGCTGCGTAGATGATGCCTGCGCCGTTTTGTTCTTGCAGGTACTTGTTTGCGAAGTCGTCTTTGGCTTGATCCGTTTTACAATGTGTGACGCTAAACCTCAAATTCGTTCTCGCGAAGCCTGTGACAAATTCCTTGGCGTTGCCCAGCCCCAATAAGTCTGAGATGTCCTTTCGAACGGTCGGAGTCGCTGTCGCGGTAAGTGCGATCGTTTGGACGTTATTGAGATAGCGACGTCGAAAGTGGCCCAGTCGCGCATAATCCGGTCGAAAGTCATGCCCCCATTCGCTCACACAGTGCGCTTCGTCAACCGCGAGCAGACTGATGTTGGCCTTGGAAATGGATTCCAGAAAGCGACTGTTGCGAAGTCGTTCCGGCGCGACGTAGATCAGGTCGATTTTGCCACGCGATAGCTCCTCCATGACATCGTTTTGTTCGCTGGCCGAGAGGCTGCTATTGATCAACTTTGCGGAGATCCCGAGCCGACACATCGTGTCCACTTGGTCTTTCATCAGCGCAATGAGCGGGGAGACGACGATGGTTGTGCCTTCGCGAGCTAGGCTCGGCAATTGATAGCACAGACTCTTTCCGCCGCCGGTGGGCATCACGCACATCACGTCGGACCCTGAGGCGACGGCGCTCACGACATCTTCTTGTCCAGGCCGGAAACTCGTCAGTCCGAAGCGGGGCAACAGATCTCTCAGACCACTGGCGTTTTTCGTTCCGCTAGAAACCGTGGACATCGAGTGCTAAATCGCTCCGTGTACGAAAATATCGGCCTGTATATGGACTCGTTGACCGCTCGACACGATTGTAGACGTTTTCGCAATCCATGACGACTGAGCTACATACGGCTGAGCTACAATGGTTACCTCACTCCCGGACCACGTCACTCACAGGCAGACCTTTTCGATGCGTCAGCAATCTAAAATCGCGTGCATCTTGCTCGCTTGGACCGTCTGTTTTCTTGCGCCGTCACTCTTGTTGCCGAGGCTGTCTTGGGCCGCCGAGAAGAATGTGCTGTTCATTATCACCGACGACGAGAGCCCCACGCTGGGCTGCTACGGCGATCCGGTGGCTGTGACACCTGCAATGGATGCCATCGCCAAAGATGGGGTGCTGTTCCGGAACGCTTTTGCGACAACGGCTTCGTGCAGCGCAAGTCGCAGTGTGGTGATGAGCGGATTGCATAACCATCGAAATGGCCAATTTGGGCATCAACACCACTACCACAAGTTCGCTTCGTTTGGCGATGTCGTGAGCCTTGCCTTGCCGCGAGTGATGTCGGGTGCAGGTTATCGAACGGCTCAAATTGGCAAGTACCATGTCGCACCAGAAACTGTGTATCACTTCGATAGCTACCTCAAGGGTAGCGCCCGCAATGCCGTGGAAATGGCAGAGAACGCGAAAGCATTCATCACCGATCAAGATGACGATCGGCCATTTTTCTTGTACTTCGCTACCGATGATCCGCATCGGGGCGGCGGACAGGACATGGATTCGAAGCTCGAACTCAAAGCAGATTTATTCGGCAACTTGCCTCACAATCGACAACGCCCGAATGTCACGGAAGTGTTCTACGATCCAGCCAAAGTGGTTGTGCCGGCATTTCTTCCCGATACACCGGAGACCCGCGAAGAACTCGCGCAGTACTACCAATCGTGTTCGCGAGTCGACCAGGGCGTTGCCAAACTCGTCGAGATACTCAAAGCCGCAGATTTGTACGACAAGACACTGATTGTGTTTACCAGCGACCACGGCATGGCATTCTCCGGTGGGAAAACAACCGTGTATGAGGGTGGACTGCGAGTTCCCATGGTGGTTCGTGATCCGTACCAAACGCGTCGAGGCGTCGAGTGCGAGTCCATGATTAGTCACATTGATATTACACCGACACTGTTGGATTTCGCGGGCGGGTTGGACTCCAATAAGAATGGACCCAAAAACTTGTTGAATGCGAAAAAATTCTGGGACGAACGCGGCGAGTCCTCGATGGAAAACCTCAACGGCGGACTGCCGTTCAATCGATACCACGGCAAGTCATGGTTGCACTGCTTGGCGGATCCGAGCGAAGTTCATCACGAAACGATTTTTGCGTCGCATACGTTCCATGAAATCCAAATGTACTACCCGATGCGAGTCATTCGTGATGACACGTACAAACTGATTTGGAACATCGCTCACCCGTTGCCGTACCCGTTTGCGTCCGACCTTTGGGCCGCAAGCAGTTGGCAAGCCCAATGGGCCAAGGGCAAGGATGCTCCGTACGGAAACAAAACCGTCGGCGAATACATCCAACGCCCCCAGTTCGAATTGTTCGACATCAAATCCGATCCGAACGAGACGACGAACTTGGCGGCAAGTGAAGGTCACCGCGATGTCTTGGAAACGTACAAATTGAAGCTCAAAGAGTATCAAAAACAGTTTCAAGATCCGTGGATCATGAAATGGGATTACGAATGACTTCGTCTCCTATTGCTTCACGAAAATTGATCGTCATGAACCCTCGTCGATGCGCTGGATCACCGTGCCATCGACGGTGCGGATGTCATGCTCGGATTCGTCGAACGGTTCCGGTTCATCGAGTCGCTCGGGGAAGTTGTTCAGATTCTCAAGGGAGTCGTTTGAGATCACGAAGTCAAAGTTCTTGACGCCAATTTTTTTCGTGAGCGTATTGATGATAAGCATCTGGCGAGTGTGATCGTCATACGGTCCAGCAATATACGCTGGTCGACCGTTGCGGCCGAAGGTGTATTTCTCAGGGAAATCCGTTGCTTGGATGTCGCCCCAAATCGGAGCAACTTTCCGATAGTCGCTGTGGGGTGCAAACCCAATGGATTGAGCGAACTCGATGGCCGCTTCGACGTATCCGCGGGCAACGCCAGGCTCGACAGCTTCGATCGGATCACGGAGCCTTAGATCTTCGAGAATGTCGGCAATTTGAGTGGCGGAGCATGTCTTGCCGAGCGAGTCTTTCACGCCCAGACAAAACGCATCGACAAGGAACATGGCGAACGTGCGTTGGCCCGACGCCGATCGCCGAACGATCAGGACGCTGCCAATCCCGGTGCCGTTATGGCATGCCGATGCGATGTAGCAACCGTCGATCTCGCCCTTCGCGGCCTCGGCCATTTGGCCAGCCATCGACGACAGTTGCTGCTGGCGCTGAATCATGGCCTTGCGGTCTTCTCGATCTTTCGCCTTCTTCTTGGCCAACTTGCGTTGCCGTTGTTGTTCGCTCTTTGCCATCGTGGTCTTTCTGGGTTGGTCAAGGTTGTGCTCGATCGAGATTCTATGCGTCGCTTTCGGGCTAAGGCAAGACAGTTGCGTCTCGGTACTCAAAACGCTCAAGCGAGGGCATTTCTTTCCGCAGTTCCTCTGCGGTGGAATCGCTGATTCCAAGTCGAGTAATAAAGAGCGTCTTCAATTTCGATAGCGTCTTCAATTGGGGGACTGCGGATTCCGTAACGCCAGTGCCACCGAGGTGCAATAGCTCTAGATTTTGCAGTCCCACAATCAGGGGAATCGACTGGTCCGTAACTCCGGCCACATTATCGAGATTAAGTAGCGTCAACGAGGTTTTGCCCTGAAGTTCCGCGAGACCTTTGTCATCAATCTTGGTCAGCCACAAATTCAGCTTTTCAAGTTTGGGCATCTTGGCGATCGCTGCCATTCCCGCGTTTCCGAAATTCGTTTCGGACAACTCAAGGTCAACGATCGGCATCGACGCAAACGCGGTCACATTCTCGCCAGAAATCTGAGTACCGCGCAGTCGCAATTTCCTCAATGCCTTTAAGTCGGATAGCAAGCTGATCGACTCGTCCGTGACGGGCGTGTTCATCAGGTTCAACTCGACAAGGTTGGGCATCTTGCCGATCGACAAAAATCCTTGATCACTGATCGTTGTCACATCCGTCAAGTCCAAGAGTTTCAAGCGACCACCTTCAGCAAGTTTCGCTAGCGTGCCGTCGGTAATTTGCGTCTGAGGAAGCCGAAGTCGTACGATGCTGGTGACTTGAAGAATTGGTTCGACCACCGAGTCCGTGACGGCTTCGCCTGAAAGCGAAACTTCTTCGAGGCTGTCGATCTTTGTCGCCAGTGCAATCGCTTGAGTTAGCTCGTTACCGCTGAGCGATCGCAAGTCGAGACTTGTGATCTTGCCATTCTTTAACTTCACGGCCGTTACAGGAAGCATGCTCGTAATCTTCGCCGGATCACTTGCGAGCGATTCTGGGGGAACTGCTGTTGGTGTGTTCACGGGCTGTTGCGCCGAGGGGACCGTTTCAGTACGATTGCAACCGACGATAGGGGCAATGAGTGAACCGATTAGCGTGGCGCCAATCAAAGCAAACAAGGCAACGTTTTTCATGCTGGGGCGACTTGAAGAGGGACGGTAACGGCGAGCTTGGGGGACGATTAAGTATCGCATTTGGGGTGGTGAGGTGAAAGCCGGTGATGAGCCAAGGTTGGCTAACTTTCAAACCAATCACTCGAAGGTCTTTCGCCGGTACTCTACACTGAACGATACTTTGAGATAGTACACGCTCCGAGCCGGTGCAACGCTCTGAACCCTGATTCGTGGAGAGACCATGAAAACTGAAGGTACCTATATTTGCGACGGATGTGGCGAAGAAATCGTCGTGCCACTTGAACCGGGCGAAGGCCACTACCAGCAATACGTTGAGGATTGTCCGGTATGTTGTCGACCCAATGTGATTCACGTCGAGTGGGATGACGAGGACACACGCGTGTGGGCTGAACCGGAATAGGACAAGTGGGTATGAAAGTTTGGTGTTCGCTGATTCCTGGGCTGGACGGTGCGCCGTCGTCGGTGGACGTTGCCGTGGTCATGGATGTGCTGCGTGCGACGTCGGTGATGACAACAGCTCTAGCCGCTGGCGCAAACGACGTGACGACTTGCTTGGACATTGCGGAGGCCTTTGAGATTCAACAACGAAGCTCACCTCGGCCGCTGCTTTGTGGCGAGCGTCAATGTCAACCGATCGAAGGCTTTGATCTTGGCAACTCGCCGGCGGAGTATACCGAGCGAGTCGTTGCTGGTCGTTCGCTGGTGATGACCACCACGAACGGAACGCGTGCCATCGCGGCGGCGAAGGATGCCAGCGAGATTGTCGTCGCTTCGTTCTTGAACGTTGATGCCGTGCTTCGGTTTGTCTCACGATTCTCAACTTTGCATTTAATATGCGCTGGGACCGACGGCCAAATTACTGGTGAGGACGTAATGCTCGCCGGCGCGATCTTGTGCCGGCTGGCCGATACCACGTCGGTGACCTTCGAAAACGACGCTTGTGCATTGGCGAACCAGTTTTGGCTAGGCGAACAAGGAGCCTCGGAAAGCGTTTCGCTCGCGACACGGTTTGCTAGCACGCTCGGTGGACGCAATCTCACCGCCGCGGGCTACCAAACGGACCTCTCGCTTTGCGCCGCCACAAACGTCACCGACATCGTCCCACGCTGCATCGCCCGAGCACCCTACCGGTTTGTCGCCGACCAGCTTCGCCAGCAGCACTACTCACCATAGCCTGGGTCATAAAGCGGATGCCCATATCCGTAGACATCCACTCCAGGAGGGCAATCGTTGGGATAGCCTGGCTTAGTGGTGCCATCGGAGTTCGTGCAGTCATCACACAACGGACCGGTCCCAATATCGATATTGTATTCTTCATGAAAATACGTATCTTGGTATTCACAGGTAACGTGGGAGAAAAGATACTGATCGTTGTAATGGCTCTCGCAATTACAAACCCCCTCCACGGCACATTCCATCGACTCGTATACATGTGAATTTGATGACGAGAAACGTGCAGCAGTGCTCCCACCGGGGTTTCCATATGCCGTAAAGCCTTGGTAATTTGCGTCTGCCCCTCCTTGCATGAAATAATATTGGCCATTACAACCATACGAATCATTCACTGAGCAAGTGGATGGACAGTATGGGTTGAACGCACTAAGCAGTATGTTTGAGACACAGCCTTGGCTAGCATCGTTGTAGTAACATCCGGTGTCACCGTGGTTCTGAGCAAGGGCTGGCATTGCAATGCAGCCAAGTGCGAACATAACAGCAATCACTGTTTGACAGGTCTTCATTTGCTTTCTTCCTTTGAGTAGGGGACAGGGATGACTCCACGACGATGCCAGTCGTGGCCAAAGTGGATTCTAAGACGCTCACGCCAGTCGAGATCGTCAACGTCTATCATCGTTTCAGGGAGATCGTCATCAAACTTCCAGTCGTATTGAAGAAAGTAGGTACTAGTATCACGCGAGATATGCGTATAGATGGCATCGAGCGAGAGTGGCACATATAGCCCGTCCTTGATGGTCTGCCATTTCGTCTTGCAGTGGCTCACTAAGTACATGTCTTTACTAAAGGGAGACATGAAGTGCTTCACTTCGGTTAGCCGAAACGAATCGTCTTTATCAAACCTCATTACTATTGTGGTATCATGTTCCCTATCAACGAAGAACTCAGCGGTAATGTCCCCGTCGTCTTCGTAAACTCCTTTTTTTAGCATGTACACAGGATTAAAAAGCGTCGTAAGTTCATTTTTTGGGCTCTGTGTAGAAATGCTATTGGCGGGATGGTGGACTTGGTGAAAGGGTTTCAGGAAACGAATTCTTATCTGCTCCTTGTCTCTCGCCTCAGCGTCTTCAAATTCTTTCGTCGCGTCACTACGGTAAGCACCGTGTCTTACGTAATGTCGACCATCCTTGATAATTTGCTGGAACCACTTCTCGCTCATGGCAGAAAGGTTGCTTGGCAGTCCAATTGCCTCAGCGTCAAGCCTCAAGCTCCGATTTTCCCTAGCTGACACGAACCAGAGAGGGTACTGACTGAACTTGTCCTTTCTTTCTCTCAACTCCTCACCTCTGGCAACAAACGCGTAGCGTTTTGCCAGGACGGCCTCTTGGTTTACACGGAAATCTGAGATCAAGTCGAAAACTCGACCGGTTTTGTCTGGGTCTTTGGTCGACGAAAGAATGCCATCCTCTGCATAGGCCAATGAGTGGATGAGCAGTAGTGCGATTAGAGTTCTCATTGTGCCCTCGAATGTAGTTGAAACTCAAACGATTGATCAGCGAGCGTGAGCCTCGCTGAGATACCGTCACCAGCTATATCCCCTGAAGCTACGCAGTGAAGCACCGCAGTGTTGGTGTCGGGAAATTTCTGGAGCCGTACATTGACCGTATGTTCATTTAGTTTCGCTTGGCCACTCTCCGGCAGTGAACTAATGTCACCAGAAACGAAGAGCCGAAAAGTGAACTCATCCTTTATCGTTCCATAGACAAAACGCGAAGCAAGGCGGACATGACCTTCACGTTGAACGCTGATATCTTCTGGCGTTAGCTCGGGGTGATTTATGCCAACAGTAATCGTGAGTTCAGCGTCGTCCTTGCCAAGCTTCAAGTGTGTATTGTTCACTGTCACCAAGCTGTGAAGCTCGCCCCTGATTCGAAAATCAAAGCGGCTGTTGTCATCGCTAGTCTTGATGCCTAGCCGAGAGTCAATTTTTCCAGGTGCGGTTGGTTTCACTCGCACGATAAGGAAAACACTTTGCCCAGGGTCTAGCTTGTTTTCCACGGGGTAGGCAGCCGTGCATCCGCAGCTCGTGCTCATGCCGGTGATTTCAATCGGTTGGTCGGTATCGTTTCTCAGCGATACTTTACCTTCGCGATGATCGCCTAAATACATCGTCCCGACATCAACAGACTCGTGCTTGCTGATGCTAACCGTGCCAAGAAGTTTTGCCTTGGATAGGATCTCAGACTTTATCTCGTAAGCATCGTCTGATGCGACCTGAGTAAAACTCAACACAAAAAAAGAATTGCCCGCATTTGAAAATTTACCCTAAGAACGAAAAGTGTGATTTGACTCCAACAAACCGTTAATCGCTTCATCACAGCAAAAGTCTATTGCGATTCGAATTCGGCTGTCAAGAAAATTTTGGTAATTAAGTCTGAGAATTAGATGTATTGCAATCGGAGCGAGAACTGGGTCGAGTTGCCAAGATTCTTGTCAATGCCCAGAAGGAACGTGACCAGGGTGGTCAAACAGGGGCTGCCAATGATTTGCCAGAAGCCGATAGCAGATGACTTCGAAGGAGCAAGTCGACTGCTCAATTGGGTTCAATCCCAAAAGTCAATCTTCATGGTCCATGAGAACTTTCGATTTCAACCATGGTACCGCGAAATCAAACGACTGCTCGAGTCCAACACGTTGGGCGATCAATTGCATACGATCTCCATGCGCACTCGAATGGGAGACGGCTGGGGCGCCGATGCATACCTCAACCGTCAACCTTATTTTCGAACCATGCCCCGCATGTGAATGCACGAAACGGGCATTCACTTTGCTGATACCTTTCGCTATCTGGCAGGCGAAGTCACGCAGTGCTCGGCAAGCCTTCGTCGGCTTAACCGCGAGATCAAGGGCGAGGACACCGGCACGTTTACCCTTCGATTTGCCAGTGGTGCCGTCGGAGGCTGGGATGCCTGTCGTTACAACGAATCGCTTTCGGAAGATCCTCGCTATACGTTTGGAGAATTATGCGTCGAAACCAACGGCGGCAGTTTATGGATGGATAACCAAGGCAATATTACGATCAAGCAGTTGGGACAACCTGCTTACATCCACCCCTATGAGCGATCTGAACTTGGTTTTGCAGGCGATTGCGTTTACGCATGCCAAACACATTTCTTGGATGTCTTGGCAGGCAATTCAGCTTGTGAAACATCACCGTCGGAATACTTGAAATCTTTACGAGTCATCGAATCCGTTTACGAATCGGCTCGCCGCAGTTGTTGGGTTCCGGTTAGTGGTCTGAGGAGTGAATGCCGACGGCCCAGGCGAACCGTCATTGATCTGAGTTTGCCGGTCGACAACAACATGCGCGGCGTCGCGATCAAGCCTGCCAAGACGATCGAGAACGAGGGTTGGAACACGACCACGCTAGAACTCTATTCGCATGCCGGAACACACATGGATGCGCCGGTGCATTTTGTGTCCGGCGGAAAGACGCTCGATCAGCAAGAACGATCCATTTGTTGTGGACCAGCTCGAATCGTGAATTTGGCGCCCGCCAGTCATCGCCAATTGCATACGATCGACGAAGTTACTCGAGCGATTGGCGAAGTTTATCCTGGCGATCGACTCTTTTGTTCCGGACGGATTGGCACACGCGATATGGAACACCCGAGTATCGTGACGAGTTGCCTCGGGGGACGATTGAGCTGGCTCAGTGGTTGGTCACGCAGCAAGTCGCGATGATCGGCGTCGAACCACCTTCGGTCGCAGACGTCAATAACATCTCGGAGCTGACCAGCGTTCATCAAACCCTGTTTCATGGAGGTGTGTTGATTGTCGAAGGGCTGGCCAATCTCGATCAACTCACACAAGCTGAAGTCGGATTCATTGCCGTTCCGCTGCGCATCATGGGAGGCGATGGATGTCCCGTTCGAGCCATCGCGATCGAGGAAGACTAGCCCGGATTATTCACGGCAGCATCGGTTCGTGATGTGTCGGTCGGACTTTGCGTGTCAGTCGAGTGGAATCATCGCTGGGCGTGCAATCGGCGCGGACTGCCCCCTACCCCAAAGTCGTGTTCTTGGCCCGAGCGTTGAAGCTAGTCCGCACGGAGGCCCGGCGGTCGGT
>JBGSNA010000266.1:0-23979 GCA_041739875.1 Pirellulaceae bacterium | reverse complement strand
AATTTGACAAGAATGGGATGAAGTATGTCTGTACAGCCATTCAAAGTCAACAAATTGAGGCAAATTGTCAGCCGGTGATCCCCACGAGAGGGCGAGTCATCGCCCTTTGAAAACAAGTGTTTCACCCGACCCATTGCCCCGTCGTGAAGCGCAGGCCCCCCCTGGGAGAGCCTGGTTCTCGTTCTACCAACGTTTGCAGCACACTCAGATGAGGTCGGCAAAGCTCTTTTCCATCTTACGGAACTGACGTACACCAAACCAAAGAAAGAAGGCCGTAACAGCGAGGCTGGCGGCAAAGCCGGGCCAATAGAGGTTACTTTCACCGAGGAGGCACCATCGAAACCCGTCGATCACACCCACGACGGGATTGATGGAATACAGCAAACGGTACTGCTCCGGAATCACGCTGCTGCTGAATCCGACGGGAGAGATATAGAGACCGAATTGGACGATGAACGGGATAATGTAGCGAAAGTCACGGTATTTGACGTTCAGTGCGGTGATCCAGAGAGCAGGTCCGAGGCTTGCGAAGAACGCCAGAAGTACAAAAACAGGCAACAAAAGGATTTGCCACCCTGGTAACCACGCGTACCAAATCATCATCAAGACCATCAGCGAGAAGCTGATCAAAAAGTCAATGAACGCGACCACAACGGTTGATGCTGGGACGATCAAACGCGGGAAATAGACTTTTGAAATCAGGTTTGCGTTGGCGACGAGGCTATTGGAGGCATCGGAGAGAGCTGTGGAGAAAAATGTCCAAGGCAACATCCCAGCGAAAACGAGCAATGCATAAGGTGCGGCACCGTCACTGGGTAAGCCCGCGACTTTTCCAAACACCACCGTGAATACGATCATCGTCAGAAACGGACGAATCAGCGCCCAAGCGACACCAATGACGGTTTGCTTGTAGCGGACGGATACGTCGCGCCATGCGAGGACTTGAAACAGCTCTCGGTACCGCCACAGGTCGGCCCAATAATGTTTCTCCGCACGCCCGGCTTCGAGAACGAGTTCATAGCCCCCGGCTTCGCCAGTGAGACTAGTTGTTGATTGCGGGGTAAAGGACAATGTTGATGGTTGCTAGTGGCTAGAACCTAGTGGCTAGTCTGCTGATGCTAAAAATTTTTCGGCAGCCCGGCTTGTTTTAACACAGCGTTTGCCGTGTGGCGAGATTTAATGGCGTTATCTACGACGAACGTTGTTGATTGATTGGGCTAAACCAGATTTCGTGGTCGCCTTTTCCTTGTCGCTCAAATCGACATCCACCATCAAGCAAAAGTCGTTTCAGATCACGCGAAAAGTCGGCCATTACGCTGAAGTTCGCAAAGCGACTTCAAATCGACGACTCAGCAGTTCGAACGTGACTTCATCATCCATCGGCAAACCGTTTTCCAACAGCAGTTCTGGAATCATCACTTTCAACTTGGCAATTAAAGTCTCAAGTTGAGCAGCTTCTGTTGCTAAACCAGGGACGTCTTCACTTGTCGCAACCCAAACTCCGGCGGTTTCGTCCCACTCGGCGTGAATGCAAATCGGAATTGAATTCATAATTGAAATTGAAATAGAGTTGCTAGTTGCTAGTGGCTAGTGGCTAGGGGCGGAACGTCGTGCGGGGCCGATTGGGGAGGAGGTTAACCACGGATATCGCGGATGGGGGATGGGGACGTTTTCTAGCTTCTAGTGGCTAGTGGCTAGCCGTCAGGATTCTTAGCCCTTTTGCTACTCCTGCTTTTCTACTCTCTGCTTTCGTGAGTTCTCTGCAAGCGTGGCGACGGTTTCCGTTTGCCACTGTGTCTGTCGCCATTTTGTGTAGTCGAACGGTTCTCGCAACATCAGGGCCAGGAACCGTTCTGATTCCACGAGCCCCAGTTGACTTCGCAACAGTTTCATGCCGTCACTTCTGAGTTCGATATCTGTTTTCATTCGTCGGCCGCCTCCGTTTCGCGGATAAAATCCACAGGATCCAGAGCCTGAATCCGTGAGTCGATTTTCATCTTGCGCAGAATTCGTTTATCCGTCGTAAGAAAGCAATCTGCACCCGCCTGGATCGCCGAAGCAATGTGCAAGGCATCCATCGGTTTCAGCCCAGTTCCCGCCAGCGTGCACGCTAGTTGTTCCACTGCGACTGTGGTCGCCACATCAGCCTCTGCCAGACTTTTCCCTTCAGCAATTGCCGTCTTCCTCTCCGAGTCTGGATTGTCAGCATTCTCCCAATCCAATATGGCTGACCAAATCAAGGTGTGAATCCCACTCCGAATCGAATCCTGAACAGCCAGTTTTGCTTCCGTTTGAAGTCGCACAAAAAGCTGAGACTGGTCATCAAATGGCCGATTGAAGCAACAAAGATCCAGGTAGAGCTTCATAAGCTACGACGGCAACCCGACTGTGCCGAGACGATAGTGCTTGGAAACGTTTTCGATGCGGATGGCGGGGGACATGAGTGGCTAGTGGGCCCGCGGAGCGGGAGTTGCTTATTACTAATTGGACAGCGCCAACTTCGTTTAACCGTTAGCCGAAGGCGAACGAGCGAATCGTTCATAGTACGCCTGCGGCTGACTGTTAAACAAAAAATCGAACTTGGAGCTATCGAACTTGGCGCTGTCCAACTAGTCACCAGACGCTAATTTCGTCTTCCCGGACTTCGTCCGCTTGGGTGACCGGGTGGCCGATGATTTCGGGCCGCCGTGGATGTCAAACTCCTGGCTTTTGAGCGAACGGACGCTCGAGGCCTCTAATGTGACCGGAGATCACTTATTGTCTAGAGCGCACACGACAGGAAGTGCAAATGGGTTGTTAAATCAGGCGGAGTTGGAGGGATTTAGTTGCTAGGTTCACCAGCGGGAGAGCGAGGCTCCTGCCGCGTTTTATACAACCGGGCTCAGCGGGAGCTTCGCTCTCCCGAGCCGGATTCGAACCTTTCTTGCAGTTGGCTAAGTTGAGCCTCGAGGACGTCCACCTCTTCGCTGATCAACTATCAACTGGTCACGCGACTGTTCTTGATGAACTAACAACTTCTGATACAGCCGGATTTGGCCGACCAACTCCCCTCGTTCGATTCTATCTTCTCTCATCCATCTCTCATCCATCTGGATCGTCGATGAGTTGTTGGAGGCGATCGGCGAGTTCGGGTTGGAAACGTGATGGCCATGTGGCATCAATCAGTTCGATGTTGATCATGTCGAGCAAATGCGTTTGATCTTTCCGGCGATACGACGTCAGCTTCATTCGGACGAGTGATTCAAGCGTCACAATCCAATAATTGTCGGCTGGCTCGCGATCGGTGACATCGGGGGGTGGCGGCTAGGTCGTTGGGTTTGACGCGCTCGCACGCGAAAACGACATGGACGGCGTCTCGGGGATTCGCATGTTCGTGCTCTAGGAAACAATCCACGCCGAACGCTTGACGGTACACGAAGCCGTGTTCTTCAAAAGCCTTGCAAGCGACCGGCAGGTCCGTGCGACGAATGAGGATATCGACATCTTGAGTATTGCGTACTGCTATATCCACCCTCGCCACCGATGCGGCCACGGCATTGTCTCCGACTACGGCATAAGGAATCCCAGAATCGGAAAGGATCTTGGTGGATTTCAGTAGACGAGCTTTGACTGCGTCCACAGCTCGGAGAACTCGATCGAACGAAAATGGCTTGAGGGGCAAAGGACGGCCCGCAGAGCGGGAGGGGGGCTAACTGCTAACTGCTAACTGCTAACTGCTAACTGCTAATTGCTAATTGCTAATTGCTAATTGCTAGGCTTGGACGATTTTGGGGTTGGGTTGCATGGCCCGGGTGGCGTTGCGGGTGTCGATGATGAGCGAGGACCAGTCGACGAGTTGCTCGTAGTCGACGTTGGCATGTGCGGTGGAGATCAGAACTGCGTCGAAACTGGACACGGTCGACTTGTCCCAAGGGATGCTCTTGGTACCGGCCCAGTGGCCATGTTCACGTGACGGACGAATCACGGGGACATACGGGTCGAAGTAGGCGACGTCGGCGCCAGCGGCGGTGAGCAAATCCATCAGTACATAGGTCGGCGATTCACGGTCGTCGTCGACGTTGGCTTTGTAGGCGAGACCGACCAGGAGGATCTTGCTGCCGTTAAGTGGTTTCTTGCAACTGTTGAGCGCCTCAGTCACGCGATTCACCACGTGCTTGGGCATCGCAGTGTTGATTTCACCGGCCAGCTCGATGAACCGCGTTGCCTGTCCATATTCACGGGCTTTCCAAGTCAAGTAAAACGGATCAATCGGGATACAGTGGCCACCGAGCCCAGGTCCAGGATAAAAGGGCATGTAGCCGAAGGGTTTCGTTTTAGCAGCTTCGATGACTTCCCAAACATCAATCCCCATCGCGCCGTAGACCACTTTCAATTCGTTCACAAGCGCGATGTTGACGCTGCGAAAAATGTTCTCAAGCAACTTGGTCGCTTCGGCCGCACGACAGCTGCTCACAGGAACGACGGTTTCAACGGCTTGGCTATAAAGTGCGACGGCTTTCTCCAGGCACTTCGTTGTCAATCCACCGACGACTTTGGGGATTTTGGCGACCTTGCTGTTGGGATTACCGGGGTCTTCGCGTTCAGGCGAAAACGCCAGGTGGAAATCGGTTCCAGCAACAAGTCCGGAACCCGCTTCAAGCACACTTCTCAGGTCTTCGTCGGTTGTGCCGGGATAGGTCGTGGATTCGAGAACGACAAGCGTTCCTGGTTTCAAGTGCGGTGCAATCGCAATCCCAGTCTCGATAATGTACGAGATGTCGGGTTCACGATTCTTATTCAAAGGGCTGGGGACACAAATGATGACAGCATCACATTGGGCAATACGAGCAAAATCGGTGCTCGCTTGCAGCTTGCCAGAATTGACCTGGGTTTGGATGGATTCGGAGGGAATATGATGGATGTAGGACTTACCCGAGTTGATCGCATCGACTTTCGCAGCGTCGATGTCGAGTCCAAGGGTCACGACTCCATTGCGCGCGAACTGCAGAGCAAGTGGGAGGCCGACGTAACCGAGTCCGATGATTGTGAGCATGAAGGAAAAGCGAGTGGCTTGCAGCTAGGTGGTTCTTACTAGGTCAAAGACGTAACGATTGATCGGTGAATGTGGCGATCGGCGCGGACTTCGTCCACTTGGGTGACACAAGTCCCCCGGAAAACGGTTGGATTGAGTTCGATTAGGTCGATTCACTGCGTAATGAAGCTGTTGCTCATCTTTCACGCTGGATCACCCATTTAACGCAGCCTTACCCATTCAATGCAACGAAGACTTTGCAATGAAAACACCGAATTTTAGGCAGCGTGATATCCAAGCCAACACAATGACTCCTTCCGCGCCCTATGGCAAGTCGCTGGGGTCAATTCTAGTGTTTTCGCATGGGGGAAACTGTTGAGCTTGCGTTTTAAAGCGATTGCATGTGGCGTCTCAGGGCGACGGTTTGCTCTGCAAACGATACGAGCAACAACGTTTCGTTCGCGGAGCGAACGACGACGATTATAAATCACAGCCTTGGGGTGGTCAGTGCCAGATTGCGTGTTATTCGGACACGAAGACTTTTGTTTTCCGATGGTGGGCGAATAGTTCAATGGCTTCATCGAGGGCTTCGTCAACACTTCTTAAGTTGACACCGGTGGCGAGGATTTTGGAGGTATCGAGGACCGTGTTACTGCGTGGCGTCGATGCCGCCGATGCATAGAAGTCAGCATCGTTTTCGAAGAAGTCAAAGTCTTGGTCGCGGCCGAGTGCCGTTTTCAATCGTTCGGCTACATCGCGTGTTGTGACCCATCCAGGATTGGTGACGTTATAGATTCCGAACGGCGCTCGCTTTTCCCAGAGATCGAGACACGCTCGAGGAAAGTCGCCACGATGCGAAAGTGAATTGGCATTGTCGTAGACGCGAGGATAGTTACAGATCTTGCTCAGATAATTCCTAGGGCTGTCGCTGCCATCAAATGGGATTCTGAGTCGCCAAATGAACGTATTCACTGCATCAGCAAGAACTTCTTCGCCAAGTGCTTTGGTGCCGCTATAGAAACTGCACGGTGGCGAACGAAAGCAGAAATTCGGCGCATCGTTTTCGGTAAAGCCACTGACAACCAACCGATCTTGTTGCCAAATCGCTTGAAGGTCCGGGCGCATTAAGTCGGTTTCAACTCGGTGTTGCGGCAGAAAAGGGGTCAGACACCGATTGCCAGAATGGCCCTGCGGGTGCTTCGCACAATCGGTGTCTGACCCCTTTTCTGAAGCACGAAGCTTTCCGCCTGCATAGATGCATCCGCTGCTGACATGCCCCCAGGGAACGGAGGCTATTTCGCAAGCATGTGCGATCGTTTGCGGCAATAACGCGTTACCCAACAACGTTTCGGTACGATTGGACTCGCACGCGTCGACATTGGGTTTTCCAGTGAACCCGGCACAATTGATGAGGAAGGTCGGGCGAATCTCGCGAAGCAGTGTGACTAGCGATCTGAATTGTGTGTAGTCGCATTGGCTGCGAGAGATGGTTTGGTACTCGACACCGCGACAATTCAACTCCTGCTGAAATGCTAAACCGATGAATCCGGTACCGCCCAGCAATAGATATTTTTTGTGCATCAAGGATCAGGTGGATGGCGTTGGTGGTGGATTGTCAACGAGGACTGAGGTCTTCGGCGGCCATGGCTTCAATGACTTGGGTGAAGCGAGGGTCGTCTTTAATCATCATTCGTGCCTTTCGGGCCTCTTCCAACGCGAGTCTTCGCTGGTTCTGGTCTTTGAGTCGCAGGATCAGCTTGAACCTCAGTGAGGCATTCATGGGGTCGTAACGAAGCGCTTGTTGGTAATGGGTGAAGCAGTCCTCAAATTCTTGCAATGCGTAGGCAGCATCACCGGCGAGTTGTTCACAGTTTGCACGCTCCGATTGCGAGTCACAGTTCTCGCAATCTAGGCCATGGAGGCATTCGCGAAGTAATTGCAATGCATGGGTGGGGTCGGAGCTGGGAGTGTTTGGGTCGGGTTGCTCCGAATCGGGTTGTGAATTGCTCTTTGAATTCGTCGGATCCGTTGGTTGGAGGAGCTGTGGATTGCTCAATACGTAGGTTGCGGCAAGACGATAGTTCGCACTAGTGCTTGGCATTAACGAGTTCAAAGATTTCACACCATGGCGAGTGGCGTCGGCGAGTGCTTGGGAGGTGAGCGCGGGTTGCGTGGTGATTGCAGATCTCCATAGTGCCGATGCTAGCGAGAGATTACCACTGTCGGCGGCGAGTGAGCCAATTTTGACGAGCGTGGACGGTTCTTGGGCATAAACGACGGCTAAGTGTTCAAGACCGACTTGAGTGCGTTTGCGATCTTGGTGCAGAAAATCGAGATACACTTGGTACGGGCGGGGTGTTTGTGCCAATGGACGTAAACGAATGGCATCGGACGAGTAGGCAAGGGATTGGCGGTATAACGCGTTTGATCCATCGCTCGCGTTTTCGAAGGGTGGAACGACTCGGTTCGGGTTCTCACGGCTGTCGTCTGGTTTCAATCGCCTCAGAAACGGAGAGGTCTGCTGGTAGAGTGCAACGGCTTCGGCTGGTGACTTTGGATTTTGCTCAGCGACATCCGCTAGTCTTGCTCGCAGGAAATAGAGTTCACAGAGTGCTTCGAAGGTGCTGGGTAAGGGGTTTTCTTGAGCGTCGTCGGTTAACCGCTTGATCCACGTTGCGAGTCCTAGGTCATCGGTTCGGATCCATTTGAGCTCGGATTCGAGTTCTCGAAGCACGGCATCCGATTGCGCATCGGACTGAAGGATCGACAACGATGGAATGAGCAAAGCGCAAGCGATCGTGGCGCAAGCGATCATGAGACTGCGTTGGCTGCGGGTGGCGAACAATTGGGTTCGCGTTGCGAAAAATCGCATGGACTGGGGTTGGCTGTCGTCGTGTTGGGATTCAGCGGGGGTCGTTTCGATCGCGGTATTCTTTGAGGCCGTTCCGGCGGAGATATTTCGAGCCACAATCGCTGGCAGTAGCGTCGCCACGGCGAACAAGTTCGCGGGAACGATCAGACCAAAGTCAAAGACTTGAGACGTGATGATTGCGGCGAGCGCGAACCAACCGGCGATGCGTAGCCCGAGATCGATTGGGTCTGCGGATTCGCCCATTCGGTGAAGTGATCGGATCAGCACTATCAAGATGGTGGCTGTGAGAAGAAATCCAACGATTCCCTGTTCCGTAACGAGCTCGATCCAGAGGTTGTCGGCGTGGGCGAAACCGCTACTGCTGCTTGTTCGTTGATGCGGATGAACAGCGTCACCGTAGGTAGCCAGTCCGGAGCCCAGAGGAAAATGTGCGGCGGCAGCTCGCAGGCCATCGGGCCAGTGGGTCAACCGTCCGTCGTTGAGCAGCGTCGATTGGCTACTCGAGGTGAAGACTTCTAGACGTTGAATCGACTCGAGGCTGAGGTTGGTCGGCACAAGCAAAATCGCGGTGCATATCCCGACGACGGAGGCAATCACCGGAAGACTCGCTAACCCACGTCGACGTCGCACCCAGCCGAATGCAATCAAGATGCCAATCAAAGCTGCGACGACGCCACCGCGCGAACCACCGACAAGCAATCCGCTGACACAAAGCGTTGCGGAAATGATCCCGATCATCGAGTCGCGATCATTGATAAGCGAGAACAGGTCGCTGAAATCAAAATCGGGGTCATCCACTTCTTGACCGGTTAAGGCCGTTAATCGCCACGACAGCAAGCCGAGACTCGCAGCCAAGCCGAGGTTCAAAAGCAGTGCGGCATTGTTACGGTTCACGAATGTTGAGAAAGACGAAGAGCTGAGGTGTTCTTCAAACCCGAAGAAGCCTTGGTTGGGGAAAACACGAAGCCAAAGTCCGATTGCGGCAATGCTTGCTGCGCCCACAGCAAGGAAGCTGAGCATCATTCCAAGTCGCATGCGTGAATCAAAGACGATGGCCGACGACCAGGCGATACCCACGATGAGACACAGCAAGGCGACCGAGTGACGTGAATCGGTCATGCTCAGTGAAATCGGAATCCAGTTCGGCGCTTGATCCACCTCGACGTAAGGCTCCACCCAATCCGTATACGCGGTGACCGAAGCGGGGCTGAGCCATGCCACGGAGCTTTGCGGCAGCGAGACTGTTTGAAACCAAGCGAGTCCGACCCAGAGTAAAAGGGGAACAAGTAAGATTTGCTTGTTGCTTTGCCCCGGACAGCCTGAGGCCACCCACCCCATCGCTGTTAAGACGACGACGAGTGCTGTCGCCAGCGCAGCAATGTACTGGCTCCACCACAATACACCACCAAAGTCGATCGCTAGAGCGATCGGCATGAGCGAAAGGAGGACCGCGGCGATCCAATAACACGTTTCTCGGATGTGGGGGAGCAAGTCAGGAATCAGGGGGAAAAAGTTGCTAGTTGCTAGTTGCTAGTTGCTAGGGATTTTTGGTCGTGTTGGACCATGAGGGTTGCAAGTTCATGGAGAGTGGTCGTCGCTTTCCAATCGAGAGTCTTGTGAGCCTTGGAGGGGTCGCCAACGAGACGTTGGACTTCAGCCGGACGCATGTAGCGGGGATCTTGAACGACATGGTCGCGCCAGGAAAGTCCGACAGCGGAGAAGGCTGCGGCGAGGAAGTCCTCGACACTGTGTTGAGTGCCCGTGGCAAGAACAAAGTCGTCGGCCTGGTCCTGTTGAAGCATCTGCCACATCGCATCCACGTATTCCGGTGCGTATCCCCAGTCCCGTCGGGTGTCGAGTGAACCAAGTTTCAGTGATTTCTGTTTTCCGAGTGCGATGGCTGCGGCGGCACGCGTGATCTTGCGTGTCACAAACGATTCACCACGACGCGGCGATTCGTGGTTGTAACAAATCGCGTTACAGGCAAACAAACCGAACGAGTCACGGTAGAGTGTGACCATTTGCGTTGCGAATGCTTTGGCGATTCCGTACGGTGTCACTGGACGCATGGGTGTGGATTCGTGCTGTGGCGATACGTCGGGACGACCGAAAATCTCGCTGCTGCTGATGTGCAAGAATTTCGGCCGTTTGGCGAGATCGCGAACGATTTCGAGCAGCTTGAGTGTTCCCATCGCTGTGAACTGGCAAGTCGTCTCGGGGATATCAAAGCTCGCACCCACATGACTTTGACCGGCCAAGTGATACAGCTCATCGGGTTCTGTTTTATTCAGAATCCGGCGGATGGTGGTGGTGTCATCGAGATCGGCGTAATGCAAGAAGAGGCGTTTGCCATAGGTTTCTGGATCGTCAAAATATTGATCCAAGCGAACTCGCGTGGTGGTGCTACTTCGACGCACGAGCCCATGAACGACGTAGCCTTTGCGCAGCAGAAGTTCGGTTAAATACGAACCGTCTTGGCCAGTGATCCCCGTGATGAGGGCGGACGGGGTTGACGTTACGTTCAATGTCATGGCTGAGGCGATCTGGGCGTCAATGAATGGGGGGCTTCGGCGAACATGCTATGAAGCAATTGTTCAAATTGGCGTAGTACGATTGGGCGATCGAATCGTTTGACGGCTAACTCACGTGCTCGAGTTCCCGCATCGACGCCAGTTTGTCGGATTGCGGCAAATTTTGCCACTGCGAGCGCAATCGATTGGCTATTTCCGGGTTCGCAGCACGCACCCAAATCGAATTGCTCGACAGTCCGACATAAATCTGTTTCGGGTGACGCGATCGCCAGTACCGGTCGTCCTGCGGCGAGGATGCCATAGAGTTTACTCGGGCACAAACATCCGCTGATCGCTTCGTGCATCGAGACCACATGAACATCGGCTGCGGATAAGCTGTCGGCAAGTTGTTCGCGGGGTTGGTAGGGAAAGAAGCGGATTCGATCGGGTGGCAGTTCACGGGCTTGGTGCTCGAGACTTTGTTTCGAGGCGCCGTCGCCGACTAAAACGATCACCGCTTGGGATGGCCAAGCGGGGTCTTTGGCGGCATCCAAGAGGACGTTGAGACGTTGCGTCAGTCCCATGTTGCCGCTGTGCATGACCACTAATTTATCGAGTAACTCGTGCTGGCGAAGGAAATGGTTTTCGTGTCGCGCAATCGGAGAGATTGCCTCGCAATCCGCCCAGTTCGGAACGACTTGCATTTTGTTCGATTCAATGGACCAGGGCTCGGATTCGAGTCGGGCTCGCATGCAGTCTCCGAGCACGATAACGCGGTCGGATTGTTCATAGGCGGATCTTAAGAGGCTTCGGATTTTGCGTGTCAGTGCGTTTGGTTTGGCTTTGCCAATGGCTTCGGCGACGTCGGGGTAGATGTCTTGCAAGTAACAAACTAGCTTTGCCCCCGAGCGGCGGGCATGACGCCCCGCAATGATTGGCAGCAAAAACGGGTCGGTCTCACTGATGATGCAATCGGCGTCCAAGGATGATTTCCGAAGGTACTTCGAAGCCGCATGCGTGAAGGAGACGAGATTCAACATTCGCCCTGCGGGAACACGCTTGGCAAATTGTGCGTGACGCAGACGATGAATACTGACGCCACGGCGTACCTGGATTCCTGTTGTATTGAACGTTGAATCTTTGGCGGGGCTGTTGGGTTGCCCGCAAACGACGTGGATATCGAATTGGCTTGTCAGTGATTCACACAAGTCCGTCAGAAGTTGCCCGGTGGCCTCGGTATCGGGCCAGTAGCATCGATTCAGGAAAACCAGTTTAGGAAGCGTGGCGGTCACGTGCGGGTTTTCGAGCAAGACTAGATCGGCTCAAGTTGGCAATCGTCCAGTTTGACGCTGACACCTTGCTCCATGAATCGTACGGCCACGAGTAGTCGGGTTTCGTTTTCGCGGCGAACGACCGTGCCTTCGAACCGCGCAAACGGGCCAGTTTTTACGCGGACCTGTTGGCCGGGAATCAGTCGACTCTCCACGGTCAGCGGCGCGCCAATCTCAATCAATTCGCGAATTTGGCGAAGGTCGGTGACAAGCATCTCGACTTCGGTGATCGGAGCCGCTTTCGTAACACAACCGGTGCAAATGGATTGATAGCGTGCTTCGTCATCGCCTCGCATGAAGACGTAATTAGCGAACAGCGGAGAATAGATCGTGCGAACTCGACCGTTGGGGGAACGGTGGCGGCGCATCACCATGGGGCTGTAATGCGGCAGATCGAGTACTCGCAAATGCCGCATCAGCAACTTTTCCTGACGCGACTTCGTGTAAAGCAACCACCACGCTGAACTCACGCTCACGGGATCATCGAGCAGGTCATTCGGAAGACAATCGGACTCTTTAGGAAGGATCGGCATGGAATTGAGAAGAGAGTTGCTAGTTGCTAGTTGCTAGTTGCTAGTTGCTAGTTGCTAGGAGCTAGGGGTTAGTTGCTAAGGGTTAACGGGTCGAATGGGCTGGAGATGAAGGGGGCGACAAAGTTACTGATCTATCCGAGACGTTCACGTTCTGGCATCAAGCTACCCACGTCACAGCCACCTCAGCTAGTCGTTTGGACTTCCGATTGACGATCCGCTAGGAGCTCTTGATGGCCTAAACTGTTTCCAGGTGGAACATGGGTTGGAAAGGCTTGAACCTGGGTTGAACTTGTCGAATTCTTGGATTGCGAATGTTTGGATTCGATCTCCGACACGATCAATTCGATTTGGGGGCCCAAGTCAACCAACTTTGCCGCCAGGTCCGCGATGCGATCATAGACGGCAGGATCGTTGCCTGGAGCAATGATATCGATTCGACCGATGGGAACAAACTTTCCGTCACTTGCTCGGTGCGCGAACAGCGGCAACCGAACGGTCAATTGAAACGCTTTTTCAGGCTGACGGACGCTTTGCCACGCTGCGTGATAGCCTTCGTGAAGCCATGCCAAGTTTAAATCGATCTTTAGTTGCGAAAGCTGATGTGTCTTTGCAAATACCACCATCGGTTCCCAGACGGTTTCCCAGCGACCGTTGCCTTGCAACGGAATCTGGCGTTCTTGCTTTTCCGTATCACAACTGGCTGGCAACATCAGGAACGAATGGGTGAAGTGTTTGGCACGGCTGAGAAGCAACCGGCATTCAGCGTGTCCGAACGAGCGGGTGAGTACTAGCAACAGAAAAACGACGAGAACACCTACGCCGGCTAGCCAAGGCAGGTTCCAACGCGTTGATAGGACGGCTAACAGAGTCGTTGTTGTACATAAGGATGCAACAACCAAGAGCATACCAACTTTGCCAAATTTGGCTTGGAGCAGGTGATGCAAGTGAGCGCGATCGGTTTCGTACATGCTGCGACCGGTCAGCCATCGCCGCATGATGGCTGCGGTGGAATCAAACAATGGAATCGCAAGAATCGCGACCGGTGCCGACGCCAGCACGGTGGATTCTTTGAGGTTCGTCCAAACGGCAAGGACACCGACGAACAATCCGATCATCATGCTTCCGGAGTCGCCCAAGAAAATACTCGCCGGCGGACGATTGTATGCAAGGAATCCGAGCAGTGCGCCAGCAAGCGAAAAGCCGACGATGGACGTAAGCATCGCCCCACTTTGGAGACTGAGAAAGCCCAAGCCGGCACTGATGATAATCCCGGCTGTGGTCGCCATGCCATCGGCGCCATCAATCAAGTTCAATGCGTTGATGGCAATCAACAGCCACAGGACGCTGATTGGATAAGCAAGTACTCCCAAGGGGACGTCTACGCCAAATAGACCAATTTCCGTAATCACGGTGCCTGAGCCCACGAGCGATACGGCAATCAAACATTGCAGCAAAAGTTTTTGTCGACCGCGAAGTGCAATGGCATCGTCGAGCAATCCGACAAGCAGGATGGCTGTTGCTGCAACGAACAGCATGTACCACTTGGATTCGATCACTCCGAGCGTCCATTCGCTATCCATTCGGTCGATATAGATACTCGCGATGAATGCGGTGACGAGCGCTGCGAAAACGCCTAGACCACCTCCAAGGGCAATGGCATTCGTGTGGAGCTTTCGTTCACGATCAGGTTGGTCAACGATTCCAACACGAATCGCGAGCAAGCGCACGATTGGAACAAAGACCAATGACGCAACCAGCGAAATCAAAAGGCAGCTTACGACCAGTCCAAACATCAATCACATACGCCTTTAGTAAAACAGAAAAGTCGATCCATCATTTGAGCAGTCATTGGTCTCGCTCATGATTTTCTCGCGAGCCCTAGCTAAAGTCGCAACATTGAATAGAGCCATAGTTTAGCAACGGAAATCGGACTGGATAGACTTGTTGTAGCCATCCGTGAGGGAGGTGCTCCACCGCGACGACTCATTCTAGCGCGAGTCTTCCGGGCGGCCAGTCGACTTGATTTAGAAACAGGTTTTCTCAATGGAGCGGGGTCGATCATCGCATTGCACGAATGCAGTGGCGATGCCGCACCAGTCGGTTAGCCTTCTTATCAGCATAAGTGCCAAAACAAACGTGTGGTAACAAAAAACGCCTTCGACACGGATATTTGCTGGTTCTCAAGCGTCTTTCGGATCATCTCGAGATCGGCCGAGGCGATATTTCCGACAGGACAGGAACAGCCGGCACATTGGGTACAGACCGTTTTTTCGTCAGTTTTGTTTAATTCCGCACGACTGGACTGGCGATACATAGTCGTGAGTGGGTGTTGAGATCGTTACGACCGCTAACACCCGCATGACTGTCAATACCGAATGCCGTTGCTGCCAAGGGGGGCCATATGGCGATTCGCTCGTTCAATGTGCCAGACGCACGAGAAATCCAAATGAACATAACCGCTCACGGCGTCAAACGCCGCTGCAACCGAGTCCGTCTCGCCTTGCGTTTTGCCGTCCGCTGTGCAGCCCTTGGCTGTTTCACGGCAGTCATTAGCAGCAGCAGTGGTTGCAGCCTCGGCACCAATGCTGGGAAGGCGTTGTTCCGACATGACAAACTCGACGAGTGGATGGTCGGCTATCGCAACCAGGCACTGGCCGCGAAGGCTTGGCACTGTCGAAAAGAAAAATTCTGTAATCGAGGCCATCTGGACGAGTTTCAAGCTGGCTTTTATGCCGGATACGAAAACATCGCTTGTGGTGGTACGGGTTGCACGCCAGCCATCGTTCCGAAGGAATACTGGGGATGGAAGCATCAATCGGCGGATGGCCAAGCGGGTGTGAATTCATGGTTTGAAGGATACCCGATGGGTGTCCAGGCTGCGGAAATGGATGGCATTGGCCATTGGAGCCAAATTCGGCCGATGGGATTGTCGGGGCCGCAACCAGGTGCCGCGACGGGCGTACCCACGTACATGGAGAGTGGTGTTCCGATGGACCCCATGATGCATGACATGGTTCCGATGGACGGTGCGATTCAAGGTCCCATCATTTATGAAAACATGCCCAGCGGTATGTCCGGTAGTGGTGTGATGCTCGAGTCGGGACCTCAAGTCCTTATGAATAACGCGACAAGCAGCAACGGCAAGTCATCCGGAGCGGCTGGTCCAGTCGGCAGCGCTGGCAAGGTTGCCCCAGTCGGCGTGACGTCCGAACAAGTCGATCTGACGCAGTCTCTCAAGGCAGTGTTCGGCACGGACATGTCGACCTCGGGAAACACGTCATTGCCTGGGTCACCGACCGAATCGTCTGGGGCGTCCGCGTCGATCGATGATTCCAGCAGTGAGATACCGTTCAGCTTTAAGTAGCTGGAGCAAACCAGCTCGCGTTGATCATTGCTCGCAATGATCTTTGCTGGTGAACGTTCATTACCAGTGATCGTTCATGGCCAGCACCAATCAGTTTGTTCGCGCAGGGATGCGTGAATGTTTTGACAACAACTCAAGAACCACATTTCCGCACCGCATTACTGCATTACGGTTTTGGCCTTAGCAAGAGAGTTCAAGGATGAAAAGGACATTTTCAACCGGCCGATGGGCGTTTCACCGGCTAGGGTCAGCCGTCTGCGGCAGACTTTCCGTCGCAGTCACGCACCTCGGTACTGGAATCACAACGGCGGCTGCCACAGGTGTCATGATGACATCGCTGGGTGGTTGCACGGCGCTCACCCAGCCTATCGAAGGTGTTCCAGCGAATCGTTTGCCACCACAATTCTTTGCAGAGCCAAAGAACAATTTGGTGCCTGTGGACATTTCTTTATTGTCGTTGGAGCCACCGCGTGACTACCAACTCGATGGTGGCGATATTCTTGGTGTTTACATCGAGGGTGTGCTTCCATTCAATCCACCGAACGCGCCACCTGAGCCACCACCGGTGAACTTCCCGGATCGTGACAGTACGCTGCCACCATCGATTGGATATCCGATCGCTGTTCAAGACGACGGTACATTGTCGTTGCCTCTCATCGAGCCTTTGGACGTCGAGGGGCTGACGCTTGAACAAGTGCGTGACACGATTCGCGAAGCGTACATCGACGCCGATATTTTGCGTCCCGAAAAAGCTCGTCCCATTGTCACGTTGATTCAAGAGCGGACTTACAACATCATCGTTGTTCGTGAAGACGCGGGCGGTGTTGGCGGCGCTGGGGCTGGATTTATCCGCGGCGACGATCAGAGCGCAAGTGGCTCGGTTGTTAAACTGAAGGCCTACCAAAACGATATCTTGCACGCACTTGTAGAGACGGGTGGTTTGCCAGGGGTCAATGCGAAAAACGAAATCAAAGTGCTCCGAGCAAGTCTGGCAGACCAACGCAAGCGTGCGGAGTTCATGCAACAGTTCTATGCTCAGCAGCGAGCAGCGATGCTAGATCCTTGCAACGGGTGCCCACCGCCGTTGCCCGAGGATCCATCCGTATTGCGAATTCCACTTCGTGTTCAGCCAGGCGTGATCCCGAATCTGTCGCCAGAAGACGTCACACTTGAAGATGGGGACATCGTCTACATTGAGTCGCGTGAGACGGAAGTGTTCTACACTGGCGGTCTATTGCCAGGCGGTGAACACAAATTGCCTAGAGATTATGACCTTGATGTTCTTGGAGCGATCGCGATTGCTGGCGGAAACGTTTCGGGAGCCAACAATCAACAACAAGGTGGTGGCCAAGTGCTGGGTGGAATTGGAAACCTCAGCGGTGTTCCACCAGGGCTCGTGTACATCTTGCGAAAGACGCCATGTAACGGCCAAGTCGCCATCGAGGTGGACCTAGCAAGTGCGATTAACGATCCGCGACAACGTCAGCTGATCCAACCCGGAGACATTATCTTGCTGAGATACAAGTGCGAGGAAGAAATACTCAACTTCGGAGTAGGAACCTTCTTCACCTTCGGAATCAGTGAGCTGCTTCGAGGTCGATAAAGTCGCCTGAGCTTTTAACTTCAGCCGAATTGCAATGCAGCCCGCTTGAGAAATCGAGTGGGCTGTGTTCGTTGATGCGGGATAATATGACTGCGGGTTAACGTTGATGTGGACTGGTGGATCGAGGCCCTAAAGCAGGCCGCCGCATTGGTCACAGAATCTCGCGTCGACATGATGTTCTTTCGAGCCACACGCTTGGCAAACGGTGTCGTCGAGCGTCTCGTCTGTTCTGTCCGCCTTCGTTCCGCTGAGCTCGGCGCTGACGAATCCCGTGGGCACAATGATCAAGCTGTATCCGAGCAAAATTAGGGCTGCGGCGATCAACTTGCCGGGCGTTGTTTTGGGGACCACATCGCCGTACCCGACCGTCGTCATGGTGACGATCGCCCAGTACATCGATTGTGGAATGGAGGTGAATTGGCTTGTCCGACCTGTTCCGTCGGGCGAATTGGCGCCTGGCAAGACGGCTTCGACGTGGTACATCAAGGTGCCACTGATTGTGACGGCGACCAAGAGCACCGCAAGGAATACAACGACTTTGTTTCTCGCTCGCCAGATCGCAGAGGAAAGTTCTTCGGCATCGTTCATCATTCGCCAGAGCTTCATGATGCGGAAGACACGAAGCAGTCGGATGGATCGAAGAATCACGAATGAGTGAGATGATTCACCGAGGATGAGTGGCGCGTAGCTTGGCAGGATGCTGAGCAAATCGATGATGCCCCAAAAACTCAAGGCGTATCGAATCGGATGGCGGGTACACCACAATCTCAAGGCATACTCGACCGTGAACAGTCCTGTGAGCACTTGCTCGGCGATGATGAGACGCCGCATCCACGTCGCGTCGCTTTGGTACTCAGGTACCGTTTCCAATGCGATCACGGTGATGCTCGCAAGAATCGCGATCAATAGGCCAATATCGAACCAACGCCCAGCCGAGGTGTCGGCTTCGAAGATGATGTCGTATGCCGATTGGCGCCAAGAGGCTTCGGTGGGTCGTTGACGCATTCGCCGACGAATGGTCGGTTGGCTGAGCCGTTTTTGCTGGTTGGACGTTTGGTTGCTGAGACGCTTCGAAGTTTTGGGCTGATTCACTCGGTGCAGTTTCCCAGAGGGCTTTGTCGCGCAGCGAGTCACGTACGCCGCTT
Organism: Pirellulaceae bacterium; assembly: GCA_041739875.1. Lineage (GTDB taxonomy): Bacteria > Planctomycetota > Planctomycetia > Pirellulales > Pirellulaceae > JBBSJZ01. The sequence continues at coordinate 5,610 of JBGSNA010000266.1, read as the reverse complement.
TTGAGAGTCAGTGCCTGATGTCGTGGACCAAGATATGACGCCCAAGACATGACGCCCTAGACTTTACCAAAGTCGCTCGCGTCGATGCATGCTCGCTAGCAGATCGCTCAGCAGGTCCATCGCAACACTCGAGCTATGCTTTCAAACTCGACTTAGCTGAGCGAAGTGGCACTTGGCGAGATTGGGGCAATGGGCTGAGTCTGTTCTAAGACGCGATCAATCCGACGCATCAAGTCAGCCGTGCCTTGGCACCGTTGGAACTCCACATCGTCACCCATGGCAACAAATTCTGCCTTGCAGTGCTGGCATGCAACAACGCTGCCAAGCAACGAAGCGCGAATCTCAACTCGACGACCACAGATTGGACAAGATTGTGTGAATCGTACGGACATTCTTAACCTCGTTTCCTGTGGAGAACGGCGGTAAACTTTGAATAGGTGAGGATAATAACCCTTGAATCGACTTAACGCAACACAGAACACCAATCAATTTTTTTGGGGGATGGCCTGTCAGTTCTATAGGGAGGTGTGATTTGGGGTCACTCATCAAAGGTGGTTGGGCTTTTTCGGGCCGCAGTTCACCAAACTATTGGTGCTCGCGGTTGCTTCGACAACCAACAAACAGTCAAGTTTGTTTGATCCTTCATGGAAAGCATGAAATGCCCTGCAGAAGTTACCATTGAAGACCAAGTGGGTGATTCGATCTCGCTGGGCTAGCGGCAGTGTCCATCACCAATGTATACACAAGTGCACTTACTTACGATAGCATGCGTTGGCTTTTTGGGTTGGCTATATTCATGGCAAGCATCTGGTGATTCGTGGCAATCATCTGGTGCGATTGCGGTGTGTCCGATTGATCGGTGGCGGCGTCGTATCGCTGGGCGTTTGGATTCTGTCGGAGCGAAGGACTCATTCGGAAATTTTTCGTAGAGGCTGCGATGTTTTGTAGGGTGGGTCAAAACGCGTTAGCGATGCAGACCCACCGACCGCAAATCGTTGACAACCATGGTGGGTCAGCGCGGCTAACGCCGCTCGACCCACCGTACGTTTTAAAAACTCACAGCCTCGAAGGGATAGACCGATGTCGAAGCGGGTTTTGTTCGTCTGTATGGGGAATATCTGTCGCAGTGCTGCGGCGGAAGCTGTGTTGAAGCGGTTTGCGGAAGAGTTTGAAGTCGACGTCGATGTCGACTCAGCTGGTACTCACGGCTATCACGTAGGCGAAGGGGCGGACGCCCGAATGCGAGCGGCAGCGGAATTGCGAGGGTATGAGCTGACAAGCCGGGCGCGACAAGTGACGAAGTCTGATCTGGATCCGGGCCGATTCGATTTGGTGTTGGCGATGGATGCAGAGAATTACGCAGCACTTGGGAAGCTGGCAGGGTCATCCCCCAAGCTGGCTCCCCAGGATCAATCGCACATTCGCATGTTCAGCGACTATCTCGGCGAGGAGTGGCCGCGCGACGTTCCGGATCCCTACTACGGCGAAAGTGACGGGTTCATGAACGTGCTGGATATGCTCGAAGAGGGCTGTCCCGCGATCCTTCGAACCCTAGCGGGCGACGATAGCCTCTCGATGAATCCCTAGATCTTCTTGACAAATTTCTAGCTCGTGCCAGCAGTTACGTATTTGCAGCTCATTTGATCGCGAGCATACGTTCCAGAGCGATCAGACTCCACTTGGATGTCTCCGCGTCGACCTCGATCTTGTTCACGAGACGCCCGTCGCGGAGGTTTTCGAGTGTCCAGCACAGGTGTGGTAAGTCGATCCGGTACATCGTTGCGCACATGCACACCACAGGGCTGAGGAAATGGATTTCCTGTTCTGGATGCTCGGCCTTGAGGCGATTCACCAGGTGCAATTCGGTGCCGATGGCCCACTTGGTTCCTGGGGGGCTGTTGCGGACCGTATCGATGATCTTGCCCGTGCTTCCTGAGATATCCGCAAGGTCGTTGACTTCGCGGGGACATTCTGGGTGAACGAGAATTTGGATCCCAGGGTACTGTTTGCGAAAACCGTGCACGTGTTCAGCGCGGAACATTTGGTGGACACTGCAGTGCCCTTTCCAGAGGATAACGCGGCTCTTGGTCAGGTCGGCTTCTGTGTTTCCACCCAGTTCGAGCGCATAGGGATCCCACACCGGCATTTCGGTGTCGTCGATCCCCATCGCTAGAGACGTGTTCCGACCGAGGTGTTGGTCAGGAAAAAACAGGACGCGATCACCTCGCTCGAAGGCCCATCGAATCACCGCTGCGGCGTTACTGCTTGTGCAAACGACTCCGCCATGTCGACCACAGAACGCTTTCAAGCTTGCGGCGCTGTTGATGTAGGTCACCGGAATCACGCGGCTTGTGTCGATCACTTCGCCCATATCGGCCCAGGCTGCTTCGACTTGATGAATCGCTGCCATATCGGCCATCGAACATCCGGCGGCCATGTCGGGAAGCAGCACCGAAACGCGTCGGCCCTCGCGAGCGTCGAGTTTTTCTGGTCGATTGGCCAAAATGTCAGCAGTTTCGGCCATGAAGTGGACGCCGCAAAAGACAATGGTCTTGCAGTTCACGCTTTTCGACGCCATCTCGCTAAGCTGGTAGCTGTCGCCGCGCAAGTCGGTGTGGGCGATCACTTCATCCTGTTGGTAGTGGTGCCCGAGAATCAGGAGTTCGTCGCCGAGTTGTTGCCGAACCGCTTCAATCCGCTGTTGTAGCTCTTCGGGTTGCAACGATTTGTAGGGCTTTAGCGGATAGAGCGCGTCGATCGGATCAGCAACAGGCAAGGAAGTCAAACGAAGTCTCCCGGAAAGTTTGGGGGTTATTACAGTTCAATTATACGCGTCGGATATTGTGTTTGGCGATCGTACCACCACCCGCATGCTACGCCAGCAACGCAAAACCAGAACACCAGTGGCTTTTTCGGCGTCCGTTTGTCCTCTCGCGTCAGCTTTTAGTGCATGAAAATCACTGCCATCCCGCAACTGTATCGCAACATCCAGCGGTGGCGAGAGATCCTGCGCGTGTTGCAGCGTTACGGGTTGGCGGATTGGCTGAGTCGATTTGATTCGTTTCCGTTTCGCGATTTGTTCAAAGATCGTGGTGGCATCCCGCTGGCCCAGTACACACGCGAACAGCGAGTACGGATGGCGCTGACGGAGCTTGGGCCGACGTTCATCAAGGTGGGGCAAGTGCTCGCAGCTCGGCCTGACTTGGTCGGTCCGAAGCTGAGCGAAGAACTCAAGCGATTACGATCCAATGTTCAAGCCGACCCCATCGAGGTCGTGCATCAAACGCTGCGTCGCGAATTAGGCAGCCGCTATGACACCGAGCTGGAGAGTGTCGAATCGATACCTTTAGCCGCCGCGTCGATCGGCCAGGTGCATCGAGCGGTGCTGCGAGACGGGCGTCGAGTTGTGTTGAAGGTCCAACGCGCCGAGATCGAGCAAAAGATGATGCAAGACATCGATGTGCTCAGCGGGCTGGCGGATCTTGCTGAGCGAGTCGACTCGCTCGCTGCCTGGGGGCCTCGCGAAATGGTCCGCCAACTTTCGCCGATGCTACAGCGTGAACTCGATTTTGATCGAGAACGCCAGAATCTGGATCACTTCCGATTACTACTTGCTGGGCGTGAGCATGAAGTCGTCATCCCGACGCCCGTGGAGAGTCTTTGCACGCGGCGTGTGTTGGTGATGGACGAGATCCTTGGAAGCCCCTTGGCGGACGTGATCGCGGACGAAAGGGAAGGAAAGAAAGAGCAAAATCAAGCGCCGTCGTCTCGCAAAAATTTAAGTGAATACGTTCCGCCCGAACATGCAAACATAGATTCGACGCAAACATCTGTGGACCTTGATGCTGGACAAACGATGGAGGTGTCGGGCGTGCATTCAGTCCAGCTCATTCCAAGTGATCGCGAACGTCTCGCCAAAACCATTGCGAGTGTTTATCTCGGGATGTTGTTTGACGAAGGACTATTTCACGCAGACCCGCATCCAGGCAATTTGGTGCTGATGAATGACGGTCGGCTCGGGATTCTGGACTTTGGGATGGTCGGTCGAATCGACGAAACATTGCGAGAGACGATCGAAGAGATGCTCATGGCGGTGGCTTCAGGCGACCAAAATCGGCTGACGCGATTGATTCGTCGCGCAGGTGACGCGCCCGCGACACTGGATGAATCCAGACTTTCCATTGACGTCGCCGACTTTGTGGCGACATATGGACGCCAGCGATTGGGGGCATTCGATCTCACGGGGGCGCTGAACGCACTCAGCGATGTATTGCACCGGCATGCGATCAAGCTCCCCAGCCAATCCGCTTTGCTGTTGAAGATGCTGATCTCGCTTGAAGGTACGCTTAAAGAACTCGGAGCCCGTTTCGACTCGATGGAGGTGGTAAAGTCCTTCGTACGTCGCGCGATGGCAAGACGATTGAGTCCCCGGCGTCGATTGCGGCAAGCCAGACGGATTTACCTCGAGGCCGAAAACTTTTTGGAAGCGGTTCCTGATGAACTCATTGGGTTGATGCGCACCGCTCGACGCGGCGAAATGCGAGTGAACTTGGAGCACCGCCGCATCGGACCGACAGTGAATCGACTGGTGCTTGGCGTCATGGCGAGCGCTGTGTTCTTGGGCTCATCCTTGCTGCTGGCCTTTAAGGTGCCGCCGGTGCTGTTTACCGAGCCTGCTCGATTGGGCATTGAACGCATCAGCCTGCTGGGGCTGGTGGGTCTGCTCGGCAGCATCGCGATCATGCTCCGATTGATGCTTGCAATTAGCAGCAGCGGACACTTGACCAAGGGCAACGACGACTAACCCGACTCGCTCGCAACCTAAATGATCGCCGGATCGATCTCTTCGTCGATGTTCACGCCGAGGCCACGGAGAACATCGTTGAGTTTAGCGTCTAAATCATCGAGTTGGCTCAAAACCTCGTCCTGGCGACGCTCCAATTCATAGAGCAACTGGCCGGCTTCCGGTTCACTAGTATGGCTCGTTGGCGTCGGCGACATACGGTCTCTTTAGCACTGCGAGGGTGGGGAGGAATTTGGCATCATTCAAAGAACGAACCACGTCACCCCCATTGGGACGCGAGCGACCGAAACTGTCGCCCAATGTTCGCTTGGATCGACTTCCAGCGAGGCTCCACCGCACTCCGCCAGAAATAGGTCGGGTTATGGAAGCCTGGGCGGATACGCAATTCACAGCGACTTTTCCGGCGATTAACCGTTGCGGTCGCTGGAAGTCAGCAAATCGCGCCGAATGAACCGCTATTCGGGCTTCGGTGAGCGAAAAAGAGCGAGCTGAGCCATCGAGCAAGACGAAATCGGAGTTAACCGCGAGAAACCTGCCATACGACCATTGCCTCCATGCCGGGGCTGTCGTTAGACTTCGGGGCTTCCACAGGTGCGATGGGTGCCTGTGGTCATGCCAAGCTCGCCCGCTTGTGGGTTTGGACGAGTCTCCCAACTCGAGCTTACTGCTCATTTTAGTGGAGGAATACGAATGCGTTTGGACTTAAATCGAGGGTTTTCGGAGTAGATATGGTCAAGCTAGTAGTTCGCGATCGAGAAACGATTCAGGAGGCTGTCCGCCGATTCCGTAAATTGGTCGAACGCAGC
>JBGSNA010000284.1:0-72457 GCA_041739875.1 Pirellulaceae bacterium | reverse complement strand
CGACTTGAACTTCTTCAAATCGGCAGGGTCATCATAGCGACATCCGGTGATCGAATTGCGAACAGGTGCCTTTCGAACTGAATCCAGCCAACCCCAACAACTCCCGCTGCGCAGCGTCTCCGCCGATACGCCCATCAGGGCCGCTGTATCGAAGATCCGACACAGTTCCTTTGCCTCTTGTGTTGTAGTTTTCGTTGTGACAGCCATCGCAATACCTTTGGTTCAAACCTTACAAGCTGGTGCCGCTGTCAAATTGAAACCGAGATAAATCGCCTCGTCAATCATCGTGACGCTTAATCAGCGAACGTGACCAGTGAACGCTAATCGACCAACTTGGTCCCGGTTAGGTCGTCGTTGATATGGACTTTCAGGTTCCACCGCGAATGCCGTTTCAAAAACTTGGAATGATTGAAAGCTACCGCTGCTGTTAAGACGCGAATGAGTCGCTCTCCGGTACGCCGTTTGCAAAACTAGGGGTGACAGCGTCGGCAAGGAACGAGTGATTCGTTCACTTTCACAACCGAGGCTTATCCCTTACCGAACTCGCATGGAATCGCAATGGATATGATTTTATCTCCATTGGGTTTCATGCCACCTTTTTCAACCATGATGGAATCGAACATGTCAACAGAAGCAAAACCAACTTCGCCTAGCTATCAGCAGCCAAAACGCGAGAGTAGCAAGGCAACCCAATCAACACAGGTCGCCGCTGAAAAATTGCAAGAGTACGGCAGCCATTATGTCGGTGATCCGGCCCGCGATATTGGCAGCCAACTGGTTGACTATGCCAAGCGGAAGCCTGACGTCGCAGCGATATGGTGTTTCGGACTCGGCGTGATCCTCGGTTGGAAGCTGCGTGGTTAGTCCGCCTCGACGAATTCAGTCTAGTCGCAGCGGTGTTGTCGAAGATATCGCGGTATTCAGTTGCTAAACCGCTTAGACGATTTCCGCTGCTTTGTTCCCTCACATTTGGTTCGCTCCATCATGGCCAAAAAGACATCCACACCTGCTCCCAAAGCGACCACCGGCAACGGCGGTGAACTCCACCAAGTAGCTTCTGGCGAGTCGGTGTTGACGACCAACCAGGGTTTGCCGATCGCCGACAACCAGAACACGCTGACGTTGGGGCCGCGTGGTCCACAGCTGCTCGAAGATTTCATTCTTCGTGAAAAGATCACGCACTTCGATCATGAGCGCATTCCCGAACGAGTGGTTCACGCTCGAGGCTATGCAGCGCACGGGTACTTTCAAGCCAACGAGTCGCATGCGGATCTGACCCAAGCAGAATTTCTGAACGATCCCAAAAAGCAGACACCGGTGTTTTGTCGTTTTTCGACTGTCGCCGGAAGTGCCGGTTCACACGATACGGCACGCGACGTTCGAGGCTTCTCGGTCAAGTTTTACACTGATCAAGGCAACTACGATTTAGTCGGCAACAATATGCCCGTGTTCTTCATTCAAGATGCGATCAAGTTCCCCGACTTAATTCATGCTGTGAAACCGGAGCCTGATCGAGGCTTTCCCCAAGCTCAATCCGCTCACGATACATTTTGGGATTTCGTGTCGCTCAATGGCGAAACCGTCCACATGCTGTTGTGGATTATGTCTGACCGCGCGATCCCGCGATCCTTCCGAATGATGGAAGGTTTCGGTGTTCATACTTTCCGCATGATCAACGCCAAAGGTGAATCCAAGTTCGTCAAGTTTCATTGGCGTCCGAAGCTTGGTACGTTCTCTTTGATTTGGGACGAAGCAGTAAAGATCGGCGGCGCTGACCCCGACTTTCATCGCCGTGACCTGTACAACGCGATCGAGGTCGGCGACTTTCCCGAATGGGAACTGTCCGTCCAGATGTTTACCAACCAGCAAGCCAACGAATTCGACTTTGACGTACTCGACCCAACGAAGTTGATTCCCGAAGAACTGGTTCCATTGACACCGCTTGGAAAAATGGTCCTCAACCGAAACGTTGACAACTTCTTTGCCGAAACAGAACAAGTTGCGTTCTGTCCATCGCACATCGTTCCGGGTATCGACTTCTCGAACGATCCGCTGCTTCAAGGTCGTTTGTTCTCGTACCTCGACACGCAACTTTCGCGTCTGGGCAGTCCTAACTTTCACCAAATTCCGGTCAACAAACCGAAGTGTCCTTTTGCTAACTTCCAACGCGATGGTCACATGCAAACGGAAGTCCCCACAGACCGCGTCGCAAACGAGCCGAATAGTCTGGATGATGGTTCGTTGAGGGAAGATCACAATCGCGGTTTTCAATCGTTCCCCGCTGAGGTAGCTGGCCAGAAACTGCGAATTCGTCCGGAAAGCTTCGCGGACTACTACACGCAGGCACGTTTGTTTTACCGCAGTATGACCGAACCGGAACAACGGCACATCGCGGACGGGTTTGCATTCGAGCTTGGAAAATGTCAGGCACCAAAAATTCGCACTCGCACGCTCGGTCATCTGCAAAACGTCGATGAATCATTGGCCAAGATGGTGGCAGAGAAACTCGGCATGCAAGGCCAAGCTGACAAGATCAAGCCGCGAGTCCCTGTCGGTAATCCTGAACCGTCTCCGGCATTATCGCAGTATGCGAAAGCTCCCCAATCCATCGCTGGAAAAAAGATCGGAGTGATGATTACCGAGGGCTCCGACAGTAAACTAATTGCCGCGATGAGGAAGACTGCAAAGGCAGAAGGTGCGTTGGTTGAGTTCATTGCACCCACGATTGGCGATATCATCGACAGTGCTGGCCATCACTTGGTGCCTGATAACTTTCTTGCCGGAGCACCCTCGTCGCTGTTCGATGTGTTAGTCGTCGCGCCCGCCAAGTCATGCATTGACATGTTGGTTGAACAAGCCGCAGCGGTCGACTGGATTCGCGATGGATTCGGTCACTTGAAAGTCATCGGCTACACGGGCGAAGCAGTGTCTCTCTTCCAGAAAGCTTCCGTGCCTATCGACGACGAACCGGGCGTCATCGACGTGAGCAAAGCTGTGTTAGTCGATTTCGTCGACCAAGCCAAGAGACATCGTATCTGGGACCGCGAAGCGAAGGTCCGGTAACACGAGCACGGTAATGGCGTCGAAATGTTACGCAATCGCATCGCAGACTCGTTGGTAACGCTCGTGGTTCGCGATGGGCCAGGCGAGACTCTCCTTTTTGCTGTCCAAGAGGCTTTGGCGACTGGCAAACTAGCCGGTGGGCTTGTCCATAAATACATCGCTGAGTTGCCTCGTCAATCGATAAATCATCTCGATCAGCTTGCGGCTGTTCAACGGCTTGGTGGTGTAATCGGTGCATCCGGCTGCTAAACATCGGTCCCGGTCACTATTCATCGCATTGGCCGTCAACGCGATGATGGGTAACTTGCATCCCCGCTGTCTTAGTTTGGCGCTGGCATCGTATCCGTCCATGGTGGGCATCTGCATGTCCATAACGACCATTCCCACGCCCCCATGCCGCCGGCCTGGATTGCCATATCCAATCGACGCGTTTCCCGCCGGAAGTTCAATTGAGCGAGGTCCATCTCAAGCAACAGGTCACGAACCTCGTACTGTCGCATTCGGTCACGCAATTTCGCGACTACGGTGTTCACGAACACCGCAATCCGCAAGGGTCGGTTGATCAGCGTGACGTGTTCAAGTGAGAGGATTCGCTGCAATGTTGCTGAGTTGACTTCACTGGCGGGTAGCAGCACCATCGTCCGACAACAGATGCTCAAGCCGGATGACCCCGTGAGCGATGCTTTGCAGATGTTGATCGTCTTGCCCTGAAAAGTCGTCCAGCAAAAGTACGGTACAGCCACGACCGACAAAGAATTGCTTTAGCGCGAGAATCTGGCGCCGATAACGCAACGATCCTTGTGAGAGTAAACGCATTTCGGATAGCGAATCGAACACAACCCGCTTGGGTTGGAGTTCCTTGACACGGTCCAAGACACCGTCGACCGTCGTTCCCAGTTCAATCTCAGACGGTTCAAACATGGTGTATTGAAGGCGAGCGTCATCCGAAGCCTCGATGTCGACGAGTTCGTGAATGTTGATATTCTTGAGAGACCAACTATGAGACGCCGCAACACCCTCAAGTTCCTGTTTGGTTTCGGACAGCGTCCCTTAAAGGCCGGCTTCACCCTGACTCGCGCCTTCGAGTAAAAATTGTAAAGCGAGCGTTGTCTTGCCGGTGCCCGGCATCCCTTCTATCAGATACATCCGATCGGCCGTCAGTCCTCCATGAAGAATGTCGTCGAACGGTGTGATTCCGGTGCTGATCTTGGATGAAATACTAGTGGATTTTGGTAATAATAGTTCGTTCATTTCGTTTAACTCGTTCAGAATTGTATATTTTTCACAGGTTAGCTTTCGTACGGCAACCTATTCACTAAGCAAGCGGCGACATCGCGTCGATCGACTTGCCGGATCGCAGACCACAACGAGGCATTGTCAACTCGTCAATACCTTTGAGGCGTGAGTGCATGTGAGCAGTGATTTGTTGAGCGATTCGGGAGGCACGGTCACATCATTACCGCTGGACGGTCATTCCTTTATAACCATGCAAACGGATTGCACTTAGCAGCACGCATTCATTGATAGAATTCACTTCTTCATAACGCGATCGACGAACGTCGTGTATGAAACAGCCTCCGGCGCGAATCAAGCGAACCCATGCACCTCTCGAAGAGAACCAGTCATAAGCTGACGGCTCGGGTATTGATCTCGTTGTTCGCAATGGCCGCCTCTTGAGTGAGTGTCGTTAATACCGAAGGTGACCACCCCGATTGGCTCTCGTAACCTTTGGCGGTTGCTTTACCAATACCGCCCATCGCGGGCAGGACGCTGGCGGCGAGTGCGAGTATTTCTTGCGTCAGTTCCGGGAACAATTGCTGCAGAGCGATCGTTACGTTGAGTGGGCCGTGGATAAGCAACTCGCCTCGTCCATGACAACACGCCCGCAGAATCTGTTCAGCTGCCTGCTTCGCACTCATCGACATGACCGGCAATGAGTCGCTGATGCTAAACCAAGCGTATTCCTCTCGATGTTTGCCTTTGAACATCGCATTGCGTGGACTTCCAGTTCGCATCAATCCAGGACACGCCGTGGTGACGAAAATGTTCTCGCGTTTCAGTTCCGCACGCAAGCCGTTGGACAGCCCGACCAAGGCAAATTTGCTGACTGCGTAAGGCAGCATGTGTGGCACCGCACGTTTGCCACCGAGAGACGCAACATTGACGATACGTCCCCAACCCTGACTTCGCATCAAGGGTAGAGACGCGAGCGTGGTATGCAATGCTCCAAAACAGTTGGTTTGCATCGAGTCTTGAAAATCTTCCACGCTCATCGAGTCGAGAGGTCCAACGGTGATAATGCCCGCCACATTGATGAGAATGTCAACACCGCTGTACTCACGAACAACTTGGTCTATGAAATGATTGACTTGGGGCAATATCACGAACATCACATGCTTGGCTGAAAACCTCAACGCCGCGAGCGCGAAGCTCTTCGGCCGCGATATTTAATGGGCCCATCGTCCGGGAACAGATCGCCAATCGAGCACCCTGGTCGGCTAGCTGCCTCGCGATGACAAGCCCAAGACCGCGTGAACCACCGGTGATCACGACACGTTTGCCTTTCCAAGCAAAGCTGCGGCGCTGACGAACGATCGTCCTCGCAAGATGTAAAGACGCATATCCGCAGGCAGAAACCAGGGCGAGTTTCTCGAGTATTTTCATGGCTAGCATTTGAAAGGAGTAGGCTGCTTCGGTTTCCTCACGCGAGGCCACGGCAAAGGCCCGAGCGTCTGCGCTACGCATTTTGAGGCGAAGCAGCCTCGTCTTTCACCAGCGATTGGCCGCAGCATTTCATTTCGGTTGAGGAATCTTTGCAGTTACACCCTTTGGTCACCTGAACTTCAAAACCGCATTTTTTGCAGCGGTACATTTCACCAATTTTAGGATCATTCATCTCATCACCTTCGCAGTAAGGGAATTCAACGGCCATCGAACCACTCGATTTGGTCGCCACTTCCACTACTTCAGCAAACGATATGCCTAGATCGTCGACTTCGCATCACGAAGGCTTAACCCTCCACTCGTAATCACGCACTTCGTGTTGGCGGTGACTTCATCTATGATCCGCCCATGCAGCGGCTTACCACCATGGTCACGAAGCTTACCTAAGACGGTGCGGTCAGATCGTTATAAGCCTCCGTCACAGCGGCAAGATCGGTCGTTAGTTCGCTGACCGCGTTCGCACGTTCGCACCAGGCCTGAACGACGATCGAAGCAGCGGCGTCACAGGCTTGCAAACCGTAAGAGTAAGGGCGTGCACCAGTCGCATGCGGAAAAGCGATGTCGTAGATTCGCTCGTTCGACGATCCATCTTCTCCGATGACCCGATAGTATCCGTCGATAGCAATTCCGCCCAATCGCAGTGCCGGACGTCCGTCGCGATTCACCACCCTCGTTCGCTCAGTTTCCGTGAGGTGTTCCACGCATGATCGATCGCGAAACCCCGCAACGGCTTCTGATACGGTTCCGCGATCTGCTAGGCTTTTGAATGGGAATGACTTAAAATCAACGCTTTCTTGGCCGCTGCAGTCAACAAACATGCGGTACTCGCGTTCAATGATGCGGTCGCAACTTTCGACTTCGATCAGGGTTTTGCCTTCCGTCTTCTTTTTAACTGTCACCGTGCCGGAAATCAGTTCCAGCTTTCCTGCATCGTGCAACGCCAGGATGATCTGAGCAGAATGAAGCGGTATTGCCGCGATGACGTTCATCAAGAACGGTACGATAACTTTTCGGTATCGAAGATGATCTTCGGCCGCGAGCATGTCGAAATGGAAATTCAACGTGAACATCAAGTCGTCCAAGGTTTCTTTCCAATGGATGGGGATCCCCTTACGAAGCAAGCGATTCGCCTCGGGCATTTCTGAACGCATCAACGAGAATGGATCGTCCGCAGTGTGTTCATCACTCATTTTTGCGATGAAGTCTTCGAGGGGAAAATGCTCGAGCCCGAGCAACTCAACGATGTCGTTCCGGGCATCTTTCTTGAAGGCGGTCGCAAGTGCCGGTCGACACACTTGATGGAAATACTCATCAAGGGATAGACATCCAGTGTCGTCGCGAATCGCCATTAGAGTTCCGCGATCAACGTGTCTATAGATTTCGCGAAACGGTTCTACCTGCTCGTACTGCAGATGCGGGAGGCATCCCTCGGACGAATGCAAAATAATCTTGAAGCCTTCGCTGCCGGGCGACGCCTCAAAAGCGAGTTGTCCATCGCGGGTCGCAAAGCTGCCATGCCGGTGCGAGAGCGATGCAACGACGTCGAAAGCCGACAGCGAAGCACCAAGCGTCCCGATTTCGAAATTACAAAACTCATCCTCATTCGGAATCAGTTTCTGCATCGGCCAAGGCGACGCGAAATACCCAGCCGAAGGTTCGTCCGACGTATCAAACGAGTGGCCAGTGGCAATGACGACTCGATCAACGACGACCCGGTCATCATCGCCGAAACGAACTTCGATATCACCTGGCGGTTGGTGATCGATCACGTCGGTGATTTGGCATCTAGGGAACTCGTGCACATTCACCCCCCTGGATCGCACGGCCTTCACAAGTGCTGTATATTGGTTATGAAAGTAGTCGCCAAGTGTGATGCGGCAGTATGTTTGGTCTTCATCAATCTCGCATCGCTGGATCCCTTGAAAAGCCAATTGACTGTCGCTAAGTGAATGCAACCAATCGACTAGCGATATGTCTAGCCGAGGCATTTCAGCGGACGAGATGTTGCAAAGATTTTGTTTGTCCGTTGTCGAACGGGCATATGGCATCCCAACGCCCAGACGTGTTCGTTTGTCGAACAGGTAGATGTCCGTCAACGTTGGATCGAAGTGTTCGGCGCAGCGTACCAAGTGGTTCAGCAAATAGATCGCCGAAGGACCGACACCGATGATTGCGAGTCGACTGAACGTGTTCATGGACCGTTTTTTAAAGGAATGCCGTTTGCATCTATCGTGGTTGATCGCACAAGACTGCACGTGTGGGCCGTGAAAGTTGACGGTCTTTCGCGTTCCGCTGCATACGTGCCTCCGACGACAACCATGTAACAAGTGATACGTGAATGGCAAATCGTGCGCCAAATACGATTCTTGCAACCTCACCCCAGGTGCTTTACCTCGTTGTCTCTACTGGGCACAGTTACTGGGTAAAGAATGGTAATGCGTCGCTGCAAAATCCAGCCAAACTTGTGAAACGTGCTGAGTTGGTTGCGGGTCGCGGCATTCGCGGGGACCGGTACTTCGAAAAGCGACCCAATCACACGGGTCAAGTCACTCTGATGACGATAGAGTCCATCGACGCCATCCGACGCGAGTTCAATGTGCGGGACCTACCTGTGACTGTTTTTCGAAGGAATGTCATCGTCAGTCCAATCGACTTGGACATCTTAGTTGGACAGGTGTTTCAGATTCAGGGCGTGAAATTCGAGGGAGCTCAGGAGTGCAGGCCATGTCAATGGATGGATCGCGTCGTCGCCGATGGTGCTCGGAGGTTTATGGAACAAAAGTTTCGCGGCGGACTTCGAGCCAAGGTGCTAAGCGACGGAATCATTGAAGCATCGTGAGGCGTTCAAGCTACGTGTATTGAACGATAGACAGCCGAGTGATGGCCGATTGTCGTTCATCGTCCAATTGCCTTTGCCGCAATTAGGCTGTATCGGTCTTTTTCCCTGAGCCACAATTACGCGGCGCTAGTTGGCAATACGAGTGGGAAGCGACTCGAATGGTTCACTCTGAAACCCTTCACACTCAACGCGACTGGCACACCGCGTGCTATTCAGTCTGGACGACCAGAATTTAAGGTAGCAGCGGTGCTGCCTCTCATGTCCCGAAACCTAATAGCGAGTCAGAGATGTCTAAGATCAAGACCCTTGCAGATGCGTTTTACGATGAACTTCAAGATATGTATAGCGCCGAGAAGCAGTTGTTAAAGGCGATCCCCAAGATGGCCAAAATGGCTTCCTGTGAAAAACTAACTGCAGCCTTCGAGGAGCACTTGGAACAAACCAAAACCCAGGTTGAGCGAATCGAGCTGGCATTTGACGATACAGGCAAGGCCGCCAAGGCAAAGACCTGCGAGGCGATGAAGGGTCTCATCACGGAAGCTGAAGAGATGATGAAAGAGCAAGCAGACCCCGAGGTGATGGACGCCATCCTGATCTGTTTGGCACAAAAGGTAGAGCACTACGAAATTGCTACCTATGGAACGCTCTGCACCTGGGCAGATAAGCTCGGTTACGCCAATGCCAAAAAACGTCTTGGCGAGAACTTGGATGAAGAAGAGAAGACCGATAAAGCATTGACCAAATTGAGTAAGTCCGCCAACAAAGCTGCAATGGCGTAAAGGTTGTCCTATATAGCGACCGCGAAGAGTCATTTCGCGTTAGACGGCGAATCGTCTCAATGTCACAATCCGTGAGCAAACGTCTTACTTAACGTAGTCGGTTGCTTGCGGATCGTTGCCGCCCGATTGGTCGATGCAAGCTTGTGGTGATCTGCTGTCGTTGTCACCATCATGATTTTCTTGTTCTGGGTTGCAAGCCTTCGCCCATGCAAACGCCGTTAACGGCGGCAAATTGAGTGGTATTAATTCAGTACTCGCTGGGCCAAAAAGAGGGCCAGCATAGTTTTTTACGTTGGACCGAAATTGGTAGGCGATAAAAATGCCGCCGGGTCGCAGCACCTTATGAATAGATTGCGTAATCTTTTCTGCAACCGATTCAGGAAGGCTACTAAACGGAATCCCCGATACGACAACATCAACAGGCCCAAGCTCATGCCTCAAAACGATATTGATCAAGTCACTCGCATCGGCGATTGTGAATTGCAGTCGTGGATCAATGATCGCTTCGAGTGCTTCAGCAAAGTCTGGTGTTTTCTCCACCGCCAAGAGGACAGCGTCGGGGCGCATTGAATCGAGCAATGCCTGGGTGGTACCACCCGCACCAGGCCCAAGTTCAATGATCCGCTCCGCCTCTCGAACGCAGTCGCGATTAGCCAAATGCTCCGTCAAAAATGGTGAACTTGGACAGATCGTTGCGACGTCCGTGGGATTCCGTAACCAAGCCTTTAAGACGAACAATACTCTACGACCGAACGAGACTCGGCTCGAGTTGTCAGTTCGATCAATTATGATCGCGTGATTCATGTGAATGGGTTCACTCGAATGATGATGATCGCCAGCTTTAGGCGCGACGGAGTAGGCACACCGACGTCATGGCAAGCCCAACACATTTACTAAGCAATACTCATACCCATATTAAGCAATACTCATACCAAATCTGACCCGTTACGATCTAGAAACGGTAGATGGCTCCAACGCAGAGATCGGTTTCGTCATCGGTAAGCTGAATGATCGATCCGCCGTTTTGCAACGTTTCGCGGGTGGCGAGGTTGACTAAATCGGTTTCTCCATCATCCCTAAATTGGACGACGTGAGTGTCACGGTCGAAGGCACCATATTTTGGTTAGAAGTTACCAAGCAGCAATGTATCGACGCGTCCGTTGGCGGCCTGCACCACGATTTCCTTTGACTCCGTTGATCCTTTCTCGTTGGCGATAGCTGTGCCTAGCTTGTCCACCCATGCGTCACCGGACTTCGTTAGCAATGCGTGAGATGATTTGATAATCCGATCTCGAATTTCTTGATCCTGCAACCCATCAGGACTGGCGTGGATCACGTCCGCGATTTCCAAATCCGTTTAAGTAGATATGAAATGTCCAGCAACTTCTTTTGTCGCCAAAACCACCAACGGATGATCGGTGTTGTAGACGGCGTCAGCGATCATCCGTCCAACTCGAGTAACATGCATCTTGCGGTCGGCCGCAATCTTTTCCTCTCCTTCACCATGACCGTGATACATCGCCTTCGAACCGGTCCCCGGACCCGATCGACCTCCACCACTCGAAGAATGGGTCGAGAATTGCAGTTGTTCCTCCGTCTCACGGGCGGCTACTCGTTCATCCATCGAAACCGGAAATAGTCCGGCGAAAATTTCGCTGGCTTTATGACGTCGCTGGAAAACAGCCTCGCCCGGTCCCAACTCAACGCCAAGGTGCGTGTGCTTCCACCGCCACACGACTCGCCCGCAAACGGCAACGTGTAAAAGTGGTCGGCAACGTAAACGGTCTCATCCGGGGCACGACTTAATTTGATTTTTTATCAAAGTCATCGCAAACAAACATCGCAAGCCCAGCCGATTGATGCTGCCAAAATCAGCGTCGTGTTCCCGCTTGGCTAACCGCTTGAGTCGACCGTTAGTCTGCCACTGCGGTCGCCAATCTTCTTGATAGCGGTTGTGATCAGGTTCTTGAACCGAATGGAGTTCTGTTTGGTATCGCGTCCACTCTCATGCGTGCGCATCAACAGCGATACACAGACGCCGAACTCGTTTCCAATCAATGCAACGAGTTCGTCGCGGGATGGGTTCTGGATCATGGGAACATCCTAGAAGTGAGTTATTTCGGACGTGAAATGATACAATCTCAATAGTTGGTTCACTTGGCAAATTCGATGCCAGTGGGGAGTCGCATTTAAGTCGCGGTGTTCTTCGTTCCATGCATTTACGTTCGGATTCGGGAGTGGTTTGGATTGCAAAATCAATTCAGGTCGATCCATCGCTGCGAGGTTGCTTTCACGGTCCATGCTCGCCTGCTGACGCGGTACGGGAGTTGCGTTCGATTTTCGATGTGCCTCGCTCCTTCAACTCAGGACCTTGATTTCATGCAAGTCTTAACTTCTCAATGCCCCTACTGTAGCCACCAAGTTGATAGCACCCTCGAACATCTTGACGGGCCGATCGTCTGTCCAGAATGCAAAAAGCCTTTTGAACTAGAGATTCCGACCGCAGTCGTTACATCTGTCCAAGAGATCGATGAGAGATCGGCCTCCAAGCGTAGAATGGCCGCCGGGCCGGATGAAAGGACACTTGCAGAGGTTCACCCGGTGGTCTTCCGCGCCAGACCGATTGCAACAATCATTCTCGCATCGGTCTTCTTGATTTGCGTTGTCGCCATGATTTTGTCAGTGACTGGAATGGCTGTCGCAGGCGTTACCCTCGACGACACCGTGAGACTTGGACCCGCATCGTTGACCACATGGGTTTGCGCTGCCACAGCCTTGCTGATTGTGTGGGTCGCCCTCTATTGGGTGCTACTGAGCCGATTCACAACGTTGACGGTAACAGACGATCGAACCGTCTTTCAGCGAGGTATCATTTCGCGAGAAACCTCAGAAGTTCAGCACGATGACGTGCGAAACATTCAACTAAACCAATCCTTCGCACAACGGTTATTGAACGTGGGTGGTATTGGCATCTCCAGTTCTGGCCAGGACGACTTGGAAGTCGTTGCGACTCGATTGCCTCACCCCGAACGAATCATCGAGCTTATCCGTCAGAACCAAGCATAACTTGCGGTTCGTCCGAGCATGGGCGATGGGGTTGGGATTGTTGACGATTCAGCTAGCGCCGATCGATCGGGTACGTATTCGCCTCGCTACCAGCATCCAAGACTGGAAGCTCATCGTCCAGGCTGTCCGCACGTCGTTCACCCACATGGCAAAATGCTCGCTGGCAGTTCGGCCAGGAGATACTCTTTCAGGACCTTTCTCGAAGGCCAGTCGGGCACGAACAGTGTGACCTGTTTCGCCCAACGGTTTATCGTCCTTTGCAGCAAGTCGATCTGCATAACTAAAGCAGCAAATCACGACAATTCCGCCTCTGATGTTTACGAAGCTCGTTACCAGCCAAATGTAACTCAAAGATCAAAAGGAGTTGATCGACGAGTGACAAAATCCAGCTCGCGCATGCTTCGCGGAGTGTTTTCGAAGTCATCGAGCGATGACACTCGTGCCACAAAAGGCGACGGAGCGGTCTCGGGCGAAGCTAACTTTATTGAAAGCAAAAAACGCGTAGCGAAACTCTGTCGGCACGACATTTGCATTTCAGACTCTTTGAACCTTGTTGTTCAGTGTAACCCCATGACCTGGAGATGAAGATGAAGATTGTAAATACGTGCGCCGTGGCGCTAATGACGTTCGCTCTCGTTGGCTGCGATGAGTCGCCGCTTGAGCAACAAGCGGACTCGATTCGCGACCAAACGCAACAGCAGGCCGATCAAGTCCGAGACGCTTCTCAAGCAAACGCCGAGCACACTCGCGATGCAACTCAGGACGCTGCGGATAACCTTCGCGACCGTGCTGACAATGCGGTGGACTCCGTGGAAGGCAAAGCCGACCGTATCGAAGTGATCGGCGAAAATTCGGCGGATCAAAAGGAAACGCTTGGTGAAAACAAGGCGGACGCGATTGAAGAGTCCGGGGAAGCAAAAGCTGACGCATTGGAAGAGCGAGACGAGTGATTCGATGCTGTAGTTGTCAAGAACTCTCGCAAGATTCATGGCAACAGCACGTGTCCGCGCTTTGCCAATGGTGGCGCATTTGGGATGACCAAATGATCGTTACCGTTGGCTTTCTTTGCTGGTGTTGGGAATACTCGTGCCAACTTGTCGGCACGAGGTTGCGCACTCCGGTGGGATGCCGGTCGCTTCAATTGCTCATGGTCGAATGGCTGCTACCCGCACGGGCTTAACGTAAAATTTGTAGTTCAATGAACGACCAACTTTCCGATAACGCTCGCACATTGGTCCTCTCCTACCATAGTGTTCGCCGGGCAATCGGCGGGATTGGATTAGTTTTGCCGCTCATTCTCGGTCCGCTTGGTTGGCTCGTCTTCGGTCTTGAGATTCAAGACAACATAAGCAGCTATTACCACACCCTGCTGCGTGATGTTTTCGTGGGTTCGATGTGCTCGATTGGCATCTTTCTGTTTTGCTATCGAGGCTACGATTGGATCGAAAGCTGGACTGCCAACTTAGGCTGCTTGTCGGCGTTGGGCGTGGCCCTGTTTCCGCTGGACGCAAACAGTGATCCATTGGTCCAAAAATCGATCATCGGATACTTGCATACGCTCAGCGGCGGTGCGTTTTTTCTTACGCTGGCGTTTTACTCGCTCTACCACTTTCCAAGCACGACGGATAGCGAGCCCGAAGTCGCACCCCATGTTGCAGAACGCAACCTTATTTACCGAACCAGTGGGGTGGTGATTTTGCTGAGCTTGGCCGCGATGAGTACGTATCTATTTCTGATCTCTACCGAATTGAAGGTTCTTTGCAACAAGTACAACTTCCTATTCTGGATGGAATGGATAGCAGTATGGTCGTTCGCTGCCGCTTGGCTAACAAAGGGCCGAGCGATCTTTGCCGATATCGCCGTTGACTTGATGGCCTTGCCGATCGAGCGATTGACAAAGCGGAATCTATAGCGATCGCAATGCGGCCACGTTGGTTGGCGATCGATCATTCAGGAATCGCAAATGCCGGAGCGAGAACATTGTTGCGACGCTGGCATTAGCGAATTTTCCGTTCTCATGTAACGGTACAACAACTGCTGACGAGGTACTGCTGACGAGGTACTGCTGTCGAGGTGTCGACCGATTGGGTCGGAATAAAGTCAAACTATTTGCGAAGGTGCTTTTTAAATGGTTAGTCAACAAGTCGTGCATGCCAACTGGAGCGACGTCAAAGGCGAGATCCTGACAAAATGGGAGCAAGTCACCGATCACGATTTGACAAGCTTCAAAGGATCGGTGACGGAACTCGTCGGAATAATCCAGCAAAAGACGGGACACGCTCGAGAAACCATTGAACACGAACTCAATCAGATCATTGCTGGTGGTTCTGTGATCATGAGCCGCGCCGCGGAAACTGTAAGCGAAGTTGTCCAACAGACCGGTGAGCGATTCCATGACGGTTATGAGTACGCTGCGTATCAAGCTGACGAAGCCCACCAACAGGCCGAAGCAATAATAAAGAGTCGCCCAATTGAGACGGCGATGATTCTGTTCGGTGGTGGCGTAGCGGTTGGTGTGTTGATCGGTCTGACGCTTCGTCGGTAAATACTGAAGGACCGGCGATGCTTCACACAGAGCAACATTGCCACTGGACAGCATTGCAAAGGCAGAAAACTACATAGAGGACGTGCTCAAGCCTTTTCGTTGGCACGCTACTTGCTTCATATTCTTTAAAGTAACTTCGATTTCAAAAGCAAAATCCACGGGAGAAAACAAATGGCTACTCAACAAGAACTCAGCGGCAAATGGAAACAACTTGCTGGCAAAGTCAAAGAAAAGTACTCTCAAATTACTGACCATGACTTGAATCGCGTCGAGGGAAACGTGGACCAACTCGTCGGTATTGTGCAACAGAAAACAGGGCAAACGCGTGAGCAGATCGAAGCATTCCTTGACGAGTGCGGTGAATCGTGCGAATCGTTGATGGATGGCGTTTCTGAATACGCATCGTTAGCAGGTGAAGCTTTGCGAGGAGGCTATGACACCGTGGCCGAGCAGACAAAGCGTGGGTACGGTGCGTCCGTCAAGGCGGTCTCAAGCCATCCTCTCGAATCGGTCGGCACAGCGTTTGGAATTGGTCTAGTCGCTGGACTGCTCATCGGCATCTCAATGGGAGCTCAACGAGAACGTGACTTGAGTTGGCGAGATCGTTGGATGCGATGAACCATTTCTCATCGCAACTCCTCTCCGAGAGACGGTGCCTGTTGATTGCAAGGAACGAAAGGATCTCTCTACTAGATCCACTCGAACAAAAGTTTCAGACAAATACGCGGCCCAAGATGATTGGCTGCTGTGGTGGCCTTCTGTGGGCGTTTGATGGTCGAGCGAACGTTGTTTCGCTAGGTGGTATAGATGTTGAGCTGACTAGATGTTGAGCCGACTTCCGAACCACTTTTGCGGAAAGGTCGCGTTGGGAGTAGACTTGAGAGTAGCATCCCTCGATCTTCAGTATTTGCCAGCGCCGTTCGATCTTCGCAATATCACTCTCGCGTCTCTTGCCACTCATGGCGTTCGCTCTACTACGCACTCTGCACGTGGGTAGCCGGATTCTCTGGTTTGTGAACTAAACTGCGCTATGCCTGAACTGCATTGGATCCAGTGAATGTGGCTACTATTTGACGCTTCACTTCACTGGTCGCTGCGAGGTCTCCTTCAAAGCTCGTGGTCCTGAAAATGTGGGTCACCCTGATCAAGTCGGGCACGATGGTTTTTCTGAGGCCTTGAAACAGGCCGGTGGACTTCCGAGCAACGTCACTGCACCTGCTCTCGCATGAACCATGCAACGTTCATGCTGATGGGTTCGCGGTCATGTCATCAAGCTCGCGTGATATGAATCATTGAGATTGTCCCGGAAAACAGAAGTTTCCAAATTTGTTTTTGAGAAAACGTTATGTGAGACCACGCTATGCAATAGTTGGCACGGAAATCGCAATCGTTATGCAAACAGCGGCGAGTACAGTTCTCAGCCGATCAAATCACACTTCTAGATTTTGGAGACATCCATGTTAGGCTGGGCACTCACTTTCCTCGTGATCGCGTTGATTGCGGGCGTACTGGGCTTTGGCGTGGTCGCTGGTACGGCTGCAACCGTCGCAAAGATTTGCTTCTTTGTGTTTCTTGTCTTGTTCATCATTGGCTTGGTGATGGGGCGCCGAGGTCCAATTGCTTAAGGCAATGGCGATTCATGGTTTCGGAATAAGCGACGTTGGAGACGAACACAGGCACGCTGTTTCCTTTTTAAAATGGCAGGCATTCATCGCATTTCTGCATTCTTAAAGGGATGTCTATGTCCAAAATCCATCTCGATATGGCGGGTGCATCCGATATTGGATGCATGCGTTCGGAGAACCAAGATCATTTTTTGATCGCGGACTTGCGAAGACAACTGATCATTCGGGAAACAGATCTTTCTGAGATGAAGCGTGGTGAACTGTTCGGGTGCAGGGAAGGTAACTTGTTTGTCGTCGCTGACGGAATGGGCGGCCACCAAGGCGGTGAGCGAGCGAGCCGGACTGCTGTGAAAGCGACCGCACGTTACGTGTTGGACATGATGCAATGGTTTTTAAAACTCTCACCCGACGGCGAGCAGGACTTTGTCGACGAGTTATCGAATTCACTCCGTGTGATTCAAGAACGCGTCTGGTCGCAAAGCGAATCTTCAGGGCGAGGAATGGGAACCACAGTTACGATGTCCTATCTGCTGTGGCCAAAAATGTACGTTGTACACGCGGGTGACAGTCGCTGTTATTTATTCCGGGAGCAGCGTTTAACGCAGTTGACAACAGACCACACGATCGCTCAGCAAATGCTTGATGCGGGTGTGTTGTCCGAAGATGATGCGGCACTTTCGAGATGGCGGCATGTTCTTTGGAACTGTGTTGGAGGAGGTGATGAACGTGTTCGGCCTGAAGCGATCATCAGTCGATTGGAGGTGGGTGACGTCGTGCTACTGTGCAGCGATGGGCTGACGGGGATGGTAAATGATCAAGTCATCGCTTCCATCCTCAGTGGCAGTCGATCCAGCGATGATGCGGTGGCTAGGTTAATTGATGCCGCCAAAGCGTCCGGCGGTAAAGACAACATCTCGGTCGTTGTTTATCGAATTCTTGATCAAGTTCAAGACGAATGTGCGGATGATTCGTACAAGGCCACTGTAACGACGATCGTTGAGTAATGGAAATATCTATCGATTGCCAAGCTCGGGAAGGATCAAACGCTCATCTGCGTGTTGGGCAATGAAGTGCGTTATCGCCTTGACCTGTTCGTCAATTGCGTCGTCCGCAGCTTGCTGAACCTGCTTGTCCGCACGGCTGACCAACAGCTTCGGGACGGCAACGCGTACTTTCATCTCGACAGAGACTGTAACATTCGTTGATTGCTGTTGGGGCTGGGCATGTAACGAAGTTGAATACGATTCAAGCCTACCCGCCGGCCCCATCGAGCTCGTCTTAACATCTATTTTGCCGACTCGGATTTCCGCAACTTGACGCAACGCAAGCTTGCTCGCTTCAAGTGTCGGATCGTCGAGCTGGACGGTTAGAAGTTTTTTTGCTGACAAGTCCGACTTGGACTTACCGCGAATCGCATTGAGCAGTGGCCGATCATCGACCGACGTGTCCACAGCAATATCTTGTACACTTTCATCGAGCAGCTTCATTCCCGAATGAGCAACGATGGCTGCTGTTGCATTCTTTCGGACCATGATTTGGCGAAACCGCTCAAACTCGCAATCGACGGTAAACGATTGTAGTTGCATTCCAGTGGCGACATGCTCAATCACACTTGACTTCCATGTGATCACCGCGCCGATGACGATGACGGCGGTGATTCCGAAAGCCGCGTAAAGTTTCGTATGGGAAACATTGAACTGTGACAACGTGTAGCTCGGGTTGAATCGGTAGACGACGGTCAGCGTGTCTGCGAAGAATAAGCATTTGTCGTGCCAGTTGATCGAAGCCTGTCTCGATCGCGCGTTGGAGTCCCGGCTTCCATTGTCCGCGCCGGGTTCAGCTCTTTGACGTTAGTCGTTTAACCAAGTCCAACAGCAGGTTCCTGTCGATCGGTTTGCTCAGGTAGTCGTTGCAGCCACTTTCGATGCAGCGTTTCATATCGCCCTGCATAGCGTCGGCGGTGAGTGCGACGAGTGGTTCTGCAAAGCCGAGCTTGCGAAGTGCTTTGGCTGTGGCGTAGCCGTCCATCTTTGGCATTTGCATGTCGAGCAAAATCAGATCATAGGTTTGGCCGTTCGCAATGGCCTTGGTGACTGTGGCGACGGCGACTTCTCCGTCTTCGGCCTCGTCAACGGTCGCACCGGCAGCGGTCAGGAAGCGTTTGCTGAGAAAGCGAATGTCCCGGCGATCGTCCACAACCAAGATGCGACAGTCTAATTGGATGCCTGTGGCGTCGTTCGCCACTTCTTCTTTGTGCCTTTGGTTCGCGGGAGTTACCAAGGAAAAAGTTTTCACGTTCCCCACCGAAATCGTTATACTAAAAACGCTTCCCTTTCCGAGCGTACTTTCAACCGATATTTCACCATCGAGCATTTCGGTCAATCTT
This sequence comes from Pirellulaceae bacterium, assembly GCA_041739875.1. Classification (GTDB taxonomy): domain Bacteria; phylum Planctomycetota; class Planctomycetia; order Pirellulales; family Pirellulaceae; genus JBBSJZ01. The sequence continues at coordinate 53,430 of JBGSNA010000284.1, read as the reverse complement.
CTACTAATTGCTAGTCCAAGCCCTGTGCCACCGAATTCTCGATTGACATTACCGTCTCCCTGGGAAAATGCTTGGAAAAGTCTTTGCCGTTGCTTTTCACTGATTCCGATTCCCGAATCGATTACATCGAAACGCAGTTTCTTGGAGTCGTCCGAGTAGCTAACAACCACTCGAACGCTTCCCAACGGCGTGAACTTGATGGCATTGCCAACTAAGTTGATTAAGACTTGGCGCAATCGTTTTGGATCGCTTTCAATCTGTTCCGGGATTCGGCCCCGGTATTCGACTTCGAGTCGGATCTGACTGGCGGTCGCCCGGACTTCCATGATCGAGCGTACGTCTTCCACCAAAAGTTGCGGTGAGAATAATTGCTGGCTGATCTCAAACTTACCTGCCTCAATCTTTGACAAGTCAAGAATGTCGTTGATAATGTCCAATAGGAAGTCACCATTTCGACGGATTGTGCGAACGTATTCCAAGGATTCAGCGTCGCGTAGTTTCTCGGCAATCAAATCCGCGTAGCCAAGAATCGCAGTCATGGGCGTACGAATCTCATGACTCATGTTAGCTAGGAATTCGCTCTTGGATTGGTTGGCCGCTTCGGCCGCAGCCCTCGCTTGTTCCAATTGGTCTTCAGTAAGCTTTCGTTCCGAGATGTCGACACCGGACGAAATCAAGTACTCCACGTTACCTTGTTCGTCGCGTACAGGAGAAATCATGAAGTCAATCATCAAACGCGAATTGCCTTTTGCGTAAAGACCAACGTCGAAGCGCACGGTCTCACCTGCAAACGCTCTCGCCATCGCTTCTCGCACGGCGCTTGCGACATTTTGGTCGTAAGTCCACCAATCGCATTCGGCAAAGTGTTTCCCGATGACATCGTCGCGTGTCAGCCCCGCAATGTTCATCGAGCGGTCATCGACTTCGACCAGAATCCCGTTGCTGTCGATTACACCCACGAGGCCAAGCTGATTATTAATGACGCGGCGCAAATGCGTTTCGCGATCCTGAAGCGAAATCTCCCATTGTTTGTGTTCCGTCACGTCTCGCGCAGCTAGGATTCCATTCTTGGGTCGGGGAGGAGTGGTGTTGTGATCGAAGAAAATTCGTTTGCGAATGCTCAACCATCGTGTTTCGCCATTCGGCGTGACGATACGATGCTCGGCCGCCATTTCGCCACCGACATCCGCATTGAGACTTTCGTCGATCCTTTGGTGCAGCGTCATGCGGTCATCGGGATGGAACGTTTCGTGCATCCGCTCACGTGTGACGACTCTTTCAGAGACGCCCAAGCCGTAAAGCTTCGCAGCCTCAGGCGATAGTAAGATTGTGTCCGTTGCGTAGTCAACCTGCGCCAACGCAAAGTCAGCGACTTCCACACCTAGCCGCAAGCGTTCCTGGCTTCTTTGCAGTTCTTCCGATGCTTGCTTCGCATCAGTAACGTCCGTGTTGGTACCAAACCACCTAAGGATATTTCCGCTTGCATCGCGGATGGGTCTAGCACGCGACAAGAACCATCGATAATGGCCTTCCTTCGATCGCAGCGGGAATGTGTCTTCCCAGGTCTCGCCGGAGTCACAGGCTTTTTGAAACTTTGCTACCACACGATCAACGTGATCGGGATGATGGACGCTCGCCCAACCCCAACCTTGCATTTCTTCAAAGGTCGTGCCGGTGTAGTCGAACCAGCGTTGGTTGTACCAAAAGATCGAACCGGAGGCGTGCGCCATCCAAGTAAATTGGGAGATGTTATCCGCCAGATCTCTAAATCTCTCTTCGCTCTCACGAAGTGCTGTCTCAGCTTTCGCACGCTCCAACTTCAGTCGAACAATATTAGAAAGCTGTCGCAGCAAGTCGATCTCGTCGTTTCGCCAAGCATGTGCATGTCGCTTGGTGGCACAGATCATAAATTCCAATTGCTTATCGCGGTTACATGGCGAGTTGATAATCGAGCCAATTTGGAGCGAGGCGAATTTCTCGACAAGTCGCTTGGAGCGTGCTACGTCGGAGCAGTCATTCACCACCATGGGGAATCCGGAGGCAAGTTGCCGGCGCTCTTGGTCCGTTGCAAATTCAGACATGTCGTAAACGCCCATCAAGCTCCGAGACTCGTCGGTACAGTAATCCGAGATAACACTGGCATGCTCCGCGTTGTTGTCCATTTCGACGACAAGGACGTGCGAGACCTCCATGTACTGGGCGACTCGTTGGCTCGCCTCGGCGATGATGGCATCTGCGGACGTCAATGCTGCGAGTCGACTGTGCAAATCCGATAAGAACACGAGCGATAGTTCTCGCTGTTTTCGCTCCGTGATATCGACAGCGACGGTGAGAATCGATAGTGGATTCCGCTCGTCATTGCGACGAATAGTGCCTCGGCAATGTGTCCACACAACCTCTCCATTGTCACCACGGATCACCCGAAATTCAACTTCATGATTCTCGCAATCTTGGACGAATGCGGATTCAATCAATCGTTCAAGTCGAGGGCGATCATCGGGGTGAACCGCGTTTAGGAATCCAGCTTTGTTGGGGACGAACGTCTCATTGGTGTAGCCGAACATGTCGTAAAGCTGATCCGACAAAGTCACATAGTCGCCTGGGATGTCCCATTCCAAAATCCCCATCCGGCCCGACTCCAGAGCGAGATCAAGCTGGGATACGCGTTGCTGGACTTCCAATTCTGCAAACTTCCGTTCGCTGATGTCGACTCCGGACGGAATCAAGTGCGTGATGTGCCCACCGTCGTCTTTGACTGGAGACAACATAAAGTCGATTGCTAACCGCGAGTCGCCAGCCATGCGAACTTGGACATCATAGCGAGCGACCTCTCCGGTAAGGGCGGTAGCAACAGCGGCTTTCAAATCTTGAACGATCTGTTCATCATGGGACCACCAATAGCATTCCCAGAACGGTTTGCCGATGACGTCCTCACGCGTCAAGGCAGCCGCCGCCAGGGCGGTTTCGTTGACTTCTCGCAGGACGCCTTGCGTATCGAGAACTCCGACAAAGCAGAGCGCGTTATCAAGTACTCGACGCAAATGCGATTCTCGATTGGCAAGTTCCGTTGTCAGTTTCTTTCGCTCCGTGATATCGATAAAGGTCGCGACGCAGCCGACAACTTGATCGTCTTGCATTTGTGGGTACGACCAATACTCCACATCGAACGACGTACCGTCTTTTCGCCAGAACACCTCACTGTCCGAATGGATCTCTCTGCCGTCGCGATACGCTTGGTAAATTTTGCAGTCTTCGACAGGATAGGGCGAGCCATCCGGATGCGAGTGATGAATGAGCGAGTGCATTTGCTGGCCCAACAGGTCATTCGTTGTCGAATATCCTAGGATCTTCGCACAGGCTTCATTCGCGAACGTGCAATAGCCCATGAGATCAATTCCGTAGATCCCCTCAGCAGTCGAACTAATGAGCGAGCGAAGTTGCCTCTCACTTTCTTGAATTTTCTTGTGGGCTAATCGTTCGGCTGTCACGTTGTTGAACGTGACGACAATCCCGTCGCGGTCACTACGATTGGAGCGATAGGGCAGCACACGGCGTACAAACCATTCGCCGGAGTGCGTTTGAATCGTGTCTTCGAAGATTTCTTTACCATCGACTAACTTCGGGTCGGGCAGTGGCGGTATCTCGATCGACAGCGGCATCAATTGCGAGAGGGGTCGACCAATGTCTGTCGGAATCAAACCGTAGATTTCTTTGGCCGCCGGCGTGAAACTGCGAATTCGTAAATCATTGTCGAGAAATATTGTCGCAATCCGCGTACTGCGAAGCAAGTTTTCAAGATCACTGTTGGATTGTTCGAGAGCATTAACGGCCGCCTGAATTTCCTCTTTCGAGGTTTCCAGTTCTTCGTTGGCTGATTGCATCTCTTCGTTGAGCGAAAGCAATTCTTCGTTGGACGACTTTAACTCCTCGTTTGCCGTTTCGAATTCTTGGATCGACCTTTCAAGGTCATTACGAGTCGACGACAATTCTCGCTCAAGGTGAGCGACAATCGTATCCGCATCGCTGTCGGTACGAGTGGATGTTGCGCTATTGTCGGCCGCCAGAGTGTGGGCCGATTCACCATGTACGAGCGGTAGCCCTGCGTCATGGAACACAACCATGAACAACTCAGCTTCCTCGCCGATACGCGGCATCGGCTGGACCGTCAACATCACTCGTTGGAGCTTGCCGTCAATCCGAACGGAAAGGTCATCATGAACGACTCTGCGACGTTTTAATTTGGCTTCCTGCAACGTCGCTCGCATTCCGATTCGCAACCCACTGCGAGCCATCCTGATGATGTTGTTTTGGAAGTTTCCGGTGCCGACTGTGAGATATTTATGCATGTCAGCCGAAGCGCACAAAATTTTCCCATCTTCTTCGACGATCACCGACCTCGGCGCGAACTCGTCGAGCACGATTCGCTGCATGACCTGCATTAAGTCTTCGGTCGTGTCGAGTCCACTCGATGGCGCTGGGTTCGATTCGCATTCGTTTTTGCTGCTTACTTCCATCGACAGAGCCGCGGTCGCATCAACGCCCGTTCCCTTCCGCTGTGAAAGGCGATGCTTGGGGTTGATGACTCGGAACAGTTCGCCGTGCGACGAGATATTCTCGGACGGACCAAGCAACAAAAATCCGGATGGGCGCAATGCGTAATGAAACAGTGGGATGAGCTTTTTTTGCAGGTGCGGCCCGAGATAGATGAGCAAATTGCGGCATGAGATGAAGTCCAGTCGCGAGAACGGAGGATCGCTAATTAGGTTGTGTGCCGAGAACAGCACCAACTCACGGACTTCCTGAGTAACTTGAAACTTCTTCCCTCGTTTGATGAAAAAACGTTTGAGTCGCTCTTCGGAAACATTGTCCTCGATTCCGATCGGGTAGATTCCTTGTCGACAAATTTTCAGTGCTCGATCGTCGATGTCCGTCGCGAAAATCTGGACTTCAGGCGGCGATTCCATTGTGTCCATTTGCTCGTAACAGAGCATAGCGATCGTGTAGGCTTCTTCACCCGTTGCACAACCGGGTACCCAAATCCGCACGACATCCTCCGGTATTCGCTTGGCAAACAGCTTGGGTATCACCGTCTGAGCCAACACATCAAACGCATCTGGATCGCGAAAAAACGACGTCACACTGATCAGCAGTTCGCGAAACAGCGATTGCGGTTCATCGACACTCTCGTCGAGGAAATTGACATAGGCTTCGACGCTGGAAAGTTTAAGTACCTGCATCCGTCGCCGAATGCGGCGTGCCAGCGTGTTCAGTTTGTAGTGTTGGAAGTTATGGCTCGTGACCTCCATCAAACGCTTAGAGATCGCGGGAATCGCGTCATGGATTTGCTTGACGGACGAAGTTTCTCCAGGGTCCTTTTCAACACTGGCGATATAACTCGCGTACTTCGTAAGTTCCGAAGCGATTGCCGATGGCGAGAGGACGTGGTCGGCAACTCCTGTCGTCGCGGCACTACGCGGCATACTGTCGTACTTGGCGCTGTCCGCAGACTGAGCAAACGTCATCCCGCCCGCATCGCTGATCGCTTTCAGCCCTAACGTGCCGTCGGAACCAGTTCCCGATAGAATCACTCCAACGCCGCGTTCGCCTTGATCATCCGCCAATGACTGCAAAAAATAGTCGATTGGAGCCGACGGTCGCTCATCGTTGTCTCGCTGCTCAACTCGCAGTGACCCAGTCTTCAGTTCAAGGAGCGTCCAAGGCGGACAAATGTAAACCGTTCGGGTCTTCAGTTTCTTGCGACCGGAAACCTTGACGACCGACATCGTTGTTGAATTGCCCAGCAAATCGACCAGCAAATCGTTGCCTTCCTTTTCGAGATGCTGGACAAAAATGATCACCAACTCGTTTGCATCTCCCAGAGACCGTAACAGCTCCTGAAACGCTTCCAATCCGCCCGCCGACGCGCCAACCCCAATGATCAATGGCTTTGTGGATTGTTGGGGCTGTTTCACTAATGGGTACATGTAGATTTTTGAAAAATTTTCGTTTTGGGAATCCCAGATTTCTCTGAATGTGGGATTTCCCGAGTATCACACCACAACTCCCGAACATTCTACACGGTTCGCGATTGTTGGAGAGATCGTCACGTTGCTTCGTTCTCCTCTCCGCTACCGACGCAGGCAATCCACCCAACCAACCATAGGAAACGATACCAAAGGATTGGCTGCGACTGAAATATCTGCAGCCACCATGGTCGCAAACCATCCAAAGGTTCCACCTCAACCCGCTTAGTCATTCGTCCGCTAGCAAGAGAACCAACCAAGTCTATTGCCAAATGAGATATTCACCAACGGAGACGCAAGTGATTATTTGCTTGAGCGTGTAATGCCCGCGGACGATCTTGCCGCATCATCAATGGACTTTTCGCAACATCGGATCATTTAACAGGGTCTTCAACTACTCGATGAACTTGCCACGCCGTACAGACATGGCAAGCAAGATGATTGCTCCGACGACAGATCCAATCCAACCGCTTGATTGAACAAACGAGCCCCCTTGCAAAAAGTATCCAATCGCCCCACCGACGAACGAACCTGCAACGCCGAGCAATACCGTTCTCATGCAACCCATTGGCTGTGAACCCGGTACAACCCCTCGAGCAATCAAGCCGACAAGAAGTCCAAAAACTATCCAACCGATGATCCAAAACATATTGACCAACCGAGAATTTGTGAGATGCGAGCGGGCTGCTATGTCGAAACTCGCCCGTAGTCACAAGTCGAAGAGGGATAACGGATTCGCCAAAAGACATTGCTGACAAAATCTACGACAGCGAAACGGAGGCGTTGGTCGCTGCGTCAGTATCTGGTTGTTTAACTTGCAAGTACGCTTTGCCTGCTTTGAGCAAATACTTCACTCCATTGAGTCCTGAGTTGTCCCAATACTCACCTCGCGCCGGCTCAATACACAACAGCACAATCGACTCACTCGCTTTACCTTCAGGGAACCAAACCTTCCAAGTTTCGCTCCAAAGTTCGTCCAGTTTTGTACGATCGTCAACCGCGTTCGCCTTCCCCGACAATGATACGAACTTGTTGGAGCTTTGCATCGTGACAGCGACTTCCGAGTCGAAAATCAAATTAGCGATCTTGCCGGAGTTGCGATCGGTGACAAACCGAATTCTTCCGTCTCCTTCCACTTGTGCTACCGCCATCGGGCGCGCGTCAAGGGATCCATGGTCATCGCGAGTGACCAACATCGCGGTGTCAAAATCATTGAGCAAATCAATTAGCTTGTAATGAGTGTCCATATAGGTGTCTTTCTTTATCAGCAGGAGTGGTGCGGCAGGGTTAATTCTGCGAAAGTTCGCTACACAGTTTGTTGGGCGTGCTTACCTTCCGCGAATTCTTCGATTGCCTTTCTACAAAATGCAGGAAGGTCATCTGGATTGCGACTCGTAACCAACCCCTCGTCGCAGACGCATTCTTCGTCCACCCACTCCGCACCAGCATTCTTGAGGTCGGTCTTCAGACTGAGCCATGACGTAACTTTGCGTCCGCGCACGACATCCGCCTCGATTAACATCCAAGGGCCGTGACAGACGGCAGCGACCGGTTTGTGCTGCTTGAAGAAGTCACGGACAAAACTCACCGAGTCTTGGCACATTCGCAACGAATCTGGGTTCGCAACGCCACCAGGCAGAACAAGTCCATCGAAATCCTCCGCCGATGCGGTGTGGACCGATTCGTCCACCGCAAATGTGTCACCAGTCTTGTCGTGATGCATTCCCTGGATCTTACCCTCTTTCGGCGATACTAGAACTGTCTCTGCCCCAGCGTTCCGGATTGCTTCCCACGGCTTGGTTAATTCAACCTGTTCAAAACCATCGGTGGCGAGGAATGCGATCCGTTTTCCCTTCAACGATTGCTTGCTCATCATATTTTCCTTAGTTGTGTCGTGTCGTTCTCTAGGCGTGCATAAGATGCAGGTTCCATGCCAACAGCCTCTGCGCAGTCGAAAGTCGTGGGATCGGCCGGAATAGCCTCCCAGAACGAGGCTTTCTCATGGAAGCTTGGGAGTGGTTAATATCGCATCAACTTGAACGATTTGTGCGCAACCGTTGGGGACGCGATTTTTGTTTCGCACTAGCGTTTGACGGCCGACCACCAAACCCAAGCGATGAATACGCCCTGTAACGGTAAGCGAGCAACCAATGCCCAAAACGGGATTGAAGGAAAGTGATCGAAGTTGACTAACATCTGAACGTTGGCTGGAAACAAGGCCACCAGCAAAGTGATCAGCCCACACCCCGCGGCCCAACGCAATCGAGGCACCACCAAACCAACTCCACCCAAAACTTCAAAGAAACCCGATACGAAGACCAACGCGAGTTTCCACGGCAAAGTCTCTGGCATGATCTTCATGTACACCTCGGGACGGACAAAGTGATTGACTCCCGCCGCGATGAAAAATAACGCTAAGAGTGCCAGAGAAACCAAGTGCAATCGAGATTGTGTCTGTAGAAAGTGCACGTTGAATTCTGTTTTGTTACGGGTTTCGCGAGAATCTCAGCACCTAAAGCGTCTCTGGCTAAAAGCCAGCGTCGCTCAACCGAGTGCGTACCGAAAGACGGGTTGCGGGCCCAGGTTACCGGATGCGGAGGCTTGACTTTGAATTCATTGACTATTTAACCATGCATTGGGTCAATTGAACATTGCGGAAAAACATCCACGCACGACATCACCGTCCCTTTGAAAGGAACTTCTTCAGCTTGATACTTCGCTTCGGGTGGCTGAGTAAGACGAAATCGGCATGCCACCAAAGTGATATTGTCGCTTCCTCCCAATTCGTTTGCTTCGGCGACGAGCGTTGAGCAAGCGTCGCTGAGCGGTGTGTCACTCGAAATTGTTTCATTTATTTTTTGGTCGCTTAAATGAACCGTAAGTCCATCGGTGCACAGCACGATCGAATCACCGATCTGAAGATCGATCGACGTCGCCTCTGGGTTCGGATCGCTTTCCTCGCCAACGATCTTCTGCAGAACCCTTGACGGTGACTCGCGAAACTCATCTTCGGCGACCTTGCTTGACGAAAGGTCGGAAATAGATTGTTGATGAGTTGTTTGATCCTTCGTTAACTGTTCGATCCTACCGCCCCGCAATAGATAGCATCGACTATTTCCTTCATGCACAACGAACATCCTGGGCCACACGACATAAGCGAGTGTCATTGTTGACGTCATGCCTTCATGATTTGCAGTCAGAGTAGCTTGCCGGTCAATCATGCTTCGACAATATCGCAGGCCTTCTCGTAGCTGCTGTTGAAATCTCAGTTGGTCAAAGTCGTCGCTGAGCAAATACCAGCTTAGGTTGTTTAGAACGAACTCGATGACACCATCCAACGCAAGTTGGCTGGCACGCCCGCCAGCGTCACTATTCCCAAAAACGTCGGCGACCAACAGTAAGCGTCCCTGAGTGTCACCAAAAATACGAGTGTTTTGGTCCAGCTCCAGACTTGTTGAATGGACTCGCAGCGATTTGCAAAGTTCAGCAATCATGAATTGGTCGTTGTTCACTGACCGATGTCGACCCGTATCGCTTATTCCGAAAACCTCCATCTGACCCAACATCGTTTTTCCTTAATTTGTTTGTCATGAGCATTCAGGATCTCGACTCTCGAATTACAGTCTTCTGCCACTCGAACGGAATGCATTCCGCGAGTGAGTCGTTCACGGGTTAGCACGCACTCTTTTTATGCTTCGAAAAGTCACCCGGTCACATCTGGGTTCCGCAGTTTGCAAGTAAGACGGATAGCGATCACTTTGTGATCCAGTAGAGAATGGCTAACCCGAGCAGTACGACAACTAGAATAATGGGATAAGTGAGTCCGACGAGTGCAAATGAAGCACCAGGAATTTCGTCGTCGAGCTCCTTGTCATCACCATTAATTGCGTCGGTCAAAGTTTCAACGGACCCTTTTTCGTCTGTGGCTGTCATCGTTGAGAATCCTTAACGAGGTTTGCGGACCAGCGCGATCGCCTTCGATCATTCGCTCGAATATTTTCATCGCAAACGGGGTGCCAACACATTTTGCAGCCTCTTCCAGATGGCCAATCACTTTAAGTGTGTCTGCAAAACGCTCAGTCCGACTGTTCGCCGTCCAGCAACCGAGCACACGCTCTGAGACTCAGACCACTTCGCTGACGCGGGCGAAACCGTCCAGGTGCAGAGTGTCGCCTTTCTTGACTCCCTAGCCGAAACGCACGAATCTCACCATTACCGGTAGCGATAAATTTGATTTTCAACGGCGAGCCATACGTTATCGCCATCGGACAGGGTGACGACGTGAGTACCGGTAAACTCACCAACCGCGGGCAGTACGAGTTGCCCACGGGAATGCCAAAAACAGGGCATCTTTCCAAGTCGTTCTGTGGTCGAAGAAACTTGAACTGCGGGGTGAACGTGCCCGCAGAGATAGACTGTCGCACCGGTCGGCAATTCCGCAGGATGATGCCCAAGCGAGACACTTTCGATCATTGTGCCAGGATCGAGGATTTCGATGGGCCAAGTGTAAGGCAGCGAACCAACTCGCATGTCGTGATTGCCTCGAATCAGTAGAATTTTAACACGCGAAAATTCTGCGAAGAAATGCTCAAGTGCTTCGCGTACATCCGGCGAGATGGACGATCTTGCATGGAACATGTCGCCAAGGATACACAACCGAAACGCATGGGTTCGACTCAGCATCCTCTTGATTTTTACAAGTGTCGCGTCTGTGGCACCAACAGGAACTGGTATACCGCCGCGCCGAAAGGTCGCTTCTTTACCGAAGTGAGTATCAGCAACGAACAGTATCGACTGAGTTGGCCAGAACAAGCCTCCATCCGCGAGAAGTTGGAAGCTGTAACCGTTGAGTTGAATCTCGATAGAGTCAGGCACAGATGCAGAAGGTTTCGCAATAAACTTAGAAGGTTACATGAGGGGGATTTGGCGGATCCCGCTACCTGGCAGCTTGTTCTAATTCGGCTTGCATACGAGCAATGCGGTCAGCCAGTGTCTCGCTGCTGATTCGTTCTCTGAGTTTATCGACCAACAGTGGAAACGCCAGAGGTGTGACTCGTTCGGGTTCCTCGATCACAATGCGACTGACGGCGATACGTTCGAGTGCTGTCAGCATCCGGTTCGCTTCCAACTGAAAATCAAGCACCTCGCGTTGGCTTTGTTCGAGCAGCAAGTTGCCTGAGTCATACTGCGTGAACACGTCGAAGAACAGATTGCTACTCGCTTGCAGGTGGCTCGCCGATTTTCGCTGACCGGGTAAGCCAGGTTGGATCAGACCGGCGACTCGAGCGATTTGACGAAACTGACGCTTTGCCATTTCGGTGGAGTTCATGCATTGAAGGATGTCGTCAATCAGGCCCGCCGTTCGCAGAATACCCTGATTGATCGCACCGCCGACATCGACATCATGTGGCGATTGCAAGACGAAGCCGTGATCGTTGCAAGCCATCGTGAATGTTGTCTTTTTGAATCGTGAAATTCGGTAGGCCAGCAGTGCAGCGAGTCCTTCGTGGACCAAACGGCCTTCAAACGGGAAGATAAAAACTTGATATCCGTCGCGAGTTTTGATTTTCTCGATGAGTAGCTCGTCGTTCATTGGAATGCTGCTCCATCGCTGTTGTAGTTCCATCAATTCATGGAGCGCTTTCATCTCACGGCCGATCAACTTTCCCTGTGACGCCTCCGCAATTTTTCGCCGCAGCGCCGCACTCAGTTCCGTTGATAGCGGCATACGGCCTCCCATCCAGCGCGGAACCGTATCGGGCTTGCCCTTCGCGAGTTTGACGTAAGCAATGTTGTCACGAATACGTAGCATCGAGACGAGTCGTCCGGCAAATAAGAAGCGGTCACCCACGTTCAACTTCGACAAAAAACTCTCTTCGGCCGTGCCAAGCGTCTTTCCCTTTTGGAATTTCACTTGCATCGAAGCGTCGGCGACAATCGTTCCGATATTCATTCGATGATTCGTAATCGTTCGTCGTTCGGTCACTTGGTATCGACCATCACAAATCTTCACGCGGTGAAAGTCAGGATAAGCCGTGAGCGAACTGCCACCACGAACCACGAAATCCAAGACCCATTGCCACTCTTGGCCGCTGAGCGATTGATAGGCGACCGTCGATCGAACTTCGTCGAGCAATTCATCGGAGGTGAACCCGCCGCCGATGGCGATTGTGACGACGTGTTGAGCGAGCACGTCGAGTGGCTTGTTCAGCAGCAGCCTTGACTCCAACTCGCCCCGTTTGATCGCATCCTGAGCCGCAGCCAATTCGATCAACTCGATTGCATTGGTCGGAACAAACGCAAGTCGGCTAACGGCGTTCGGTTGATGACCACTCCGACCAGCTCGTTGCAGCAACCGTGCGGCGCCCTTGGGGCTTCCAATTTGAATGACCAAATCAACTGCCGTGAAGTCCACACCCAAGTCGAGACTGCTCGTGCAAACGACTGCACGCAGTGAACCACCTCGCAATCCGTCTTCAACCCATCGTCGCACGGACATGTCGAGCGATCCGTGATGAATCGCAATCTGTCCGGCCCAATCAGGACGCTGCGAAAGAAGCTGTTGATACCAAATTTCTGTTTGCGATCGCGTGTTGGCAAAGACTAAAGTGCTGGTCACGCTATCGATCAACTCGGCCACTTGCGGCACCATCCTGGTTCCAATGTGGCCCGACCAGGGGAACCGATCAATGTGTTTCGGAATCACCGACTCCATCTTCAATCGCTTCTTTGTATAGCCTTGTACGATTTTTTCGTTGCCAATAGGATTCCCACCAACAAGTGACTGCAGTGCTTGATCCAAATTCCCAAGCGTTGCCGAAACACCCCACACTCGCAAACTGGGGTTGAGTTTGCGAAGTCGTGCAAGTGCGAGTTCGGTCTGGACGCCGCGTTTTGTTCCCAGTAGCTCATGCCATTCGTCAACGACGACTGCCTCGAGTTCCGAAAGCTGTTCTAGCAACCTCTCATGCGTTAACATCAGCGACAAGCTCTCAGGCGTCGTCACTATCGCCGTGGGCAGACGCTTCAATTGGCGAGCTTTCAAACTCGCTTTGCTGTCGCCGGTGCGAGTTTCCAGTTGCCAAGGAATTTGCATTGCGTCGATGGGTTGTCTCAGAGATCTTTCGGTGTCACCAGCTAGTGCTCGCAGCGGCGTAATCCAAAGGACCTTCAACGGTGGTGGGCGATTCGGGGTCCATCGCGATGGATCGGGGTTTTCATGCAGCCATTTAAGCAGCGGTCCCATCCATACGGCCAATGTCTTGCCGGTACCCGTCGCCGAATGGACCATGCCACTACAGCCTTCCTGGTACGATCGCCAGACACGACGTTGAAACCGAAATGGCTTCCAGCCGATTGACTCGAAGTATCGGTCCACGATCTGAGCCGGCGTCGACCGTTTGGCTTTCTTATCCATGGGGCGGGAAAATAGAGACCAGAAAAATGTGACAAAGACTAGACGCCAGCATGTACAATTCCAGCTTTAGCTGACTTTCTCTGGCAACAATGCAAGCAAGTCTTGTAATGTATTCGCGTCGGACGGTTTCTTGTCGTGGCGCCAGCGGGCGATGCGAGGGAAGCGGGTCGCGATGCCACTCTTGTGACGCGTTGATCGTTGCAAACCCTCAAATGCGATCTCCATCACTAACGTCGGTGTCACACTGCGGACAGGCCCGAACGACTCTTTGGTGTTCTGGCGGACGAAACGATCGACTTGTTTGATCTCTTCGTTATTGAGTCCGCTATAGGCTTTTGCAACCGGCACCAACGCGTTGCCCTCCCATAACGCAAACGTGTAATCAGTATACAAGCTTGCCCGCTTGCCATGACCCTTTTGAGCGTAGATCAGCACGGCGTCAATCGAGAATGGGGCCACTTTCCATTTCCACCATGTTCCGCGAACGCGTCCGACATCGTAAGACGCGTGCTTGCATTTGAGCATCAGACCCTCGGCGTTCCTCTCACGGCTACATTCTCGCATCGTCTCCCACTCGCCCCAAGACTCGCCCTTGATCAACTGGGTTAATTTCAAATGCGGGTGTTCGATGTTCGCCATCAAGCTTTCCAATCGCGATCGTCTTACCGAAAAGGGCTTTGCACGAATGTCCTCACCGTTTTGCTCCAATAAATCAAACGCTTGAAAAACGACGGGCACTTCTTCGAGCAGTTTTTTTCCGACTGTCTTGCGATTGAGGCGTCGTTGCAATTGAGCAAACGGAAGGACTTCACCGCTTGACCGCGTGGCTAGAATCTCCCCATCCAATACTGTTCCGTCAGGCAACACTTCCGCAGCCGACTCAATCTCCGGCCAACGATCCTCCATCAACGCTTCACTGCGAGACCAAATGAACGACTGTTCCGATCGACGAATCACCTGCCCGCGAATGCCATCCCATTTCCATTCCGCAACATAATCGCCACAGTTTCCGAGTGTCTGTGGACCTTGCTCGATTTCAATCGGATGTGCCAAGCAAAAAGGATAGGGCTGACTGGCGATGGTATCTTGGACATTCGGATCAACGAGCCGCTGGTAGAACGCCGGTGTCGGTCTCCAATTGCCCATCAAGCGATGCGAAACAACGTCGGCGGAAATTCCTGCCTGCGCGGCGATCGCCCGCGTAACCAATCGTTTGCTGACGCCGACTCGGAACGCACCAGTAATTAACTTCATCATGACCAGTCGCATTCTCGCGGGAGACTGTTTCCAAATAGTCGTGATGGCCTCCTGTTGTGCCGGCACATCCATCGCAAGCAGAGGGAGCAGTTGATCTTCTATCCACTGGGTGAGTGAGATGTCATCGACGAACTGTCCCGGCGGTACAACAAGCGAGAGGGTTTCCGCCAAGTCACCGATGGCGTGATAGGATTCTTCCAGTAGCCACTCAGGAATGCCGGCCTCTTTGGCCGCCCAAACTCGCAAGAGCTTTGTTGACACGGATCGCTTGAGTTTGTTCCCCGCTAGAAAGTAGGTCGCCCATGCTGCATCCTCAGGCGGCGCAGCGGCGAAATAGCTTTCGAGTGCTTCGAGCTTCTCGTTCGTCTTGGTCGTCGAATCGATCGAGTTATAAAGTTGTGTAAATCGAAGCATCGGTCTCATTCAGTAGGATTTCGTCTTCTTCGCCTTCGGATCGTGTGCGTGAATCAATCGCTCTTGCATCGCGACCGTTCTCTTGCAGGTAGCGAGTCACAGCAGCGCAATACCCGTGCGTCACCCAAACCGTTTCTGGATCGCATGCTTGGACCGCGCTCAATAAAGATTCCCAATCCACATGATCGCTCAATACAAAACCACGATCGACAGAACGCCGACGACGGGCACCTCGCACCGCCATCCACCCGCTGGCCATGGCTGTACTGACCCGTCCAAACCTTCGTATCCAGGGTGTCCCGTGAGCACCAGGCACCGCAACAACCATCGCACCCTTCCAATCGTGCTTGCCTGTGATCGAGCCAACGTACGTCGTATCCGGAAGCGACACGCCAGTCTTTCGATAGGCCTCGGTCCCTTTCTCCACCGCACCGTGCGTGTAAATTGGACCGATACTGGGATCGAGACACGAGAGCAATCGTTGACTCTTGCCAACCGCATAGCCGTACAGCACACAGCATTTTCCCGCATCGCGACTCTCACGCCACCAAGCGTTGATCGAGTCCGCAATCACTTGGTCCGGTTGCCAACGGTAAACAGGCAAACCAAAGGTCGATTCCGTCACAAATAAGTCGCACTTGACCGGTTGCCAGCTTTCGCAAGTCGGATCGTCGCCGAGTTTATAGTCACCACTAATCACGGCAACGCGACCGCGATGTTCCAACCGAACCTGTGCCGAGCCGAGTATATGTCCGGCTGGATGAAAGCTGAGGTCAACACCATTGATCGTGACGGAATCCGTATATGCCAAGAACTCGAATTCAGCGTCATGGTTCATACGCATCCTCAGTAAATGTTCACTGGGCTTTGCCGCCAAATATCGACGACATCCCCGACGTGCGTGATCCGTGTGTGCATGAGTAACAACAGCACGATCGACCGGCTGCTGAGGGTCGATATAGAAGTCGCCCACCTGACAGTACAATCCGCGGTCCGTTGTTTGAAGCAAATCATCCATCAATCGAATCCGCAGTAAGAATCACTCGAACTCCCTCGCGCAAACGTATTTCTCGAAGCAGCCAAATATCCGAAATCCATTGCTCGCGAAACGAAGCAATCCGTTCTCGTAGATCTTGGTCGATGCCGCTTGAGGACGGGCGGCGAAGAGGAATCGCCGTTGCATCTTTCAGTCAATCTTGCCGCTGGTCGTGATCGAACTGGAATCCAATCCAATTCTCGTGGCGCAAAACATCGCCGAACGGCATGCCGGTAGCTACTTCCGTCGGAGTATTCGAGAGCGGTGCAGATAGCCATGTTGGAAATAGGTAATTTGAGGCCCGGAACCAGCCCCAGCTAGCGATCGTATCTATTCCTACGAGGCTCATCTCGGGTAGCTGTATCCACAACACAACGTTCTCTGACGCTGGTAGTGCTGGCAATGGAGTTCCGCTATTAAGATCACTGCATGCATGATTTGAACGCTCGTCGAAATCATTATCGTTGTGTGTCAATCGTATCTCGATGAATTCCGGATTGCTGCTGATTGATAGTTCGTATTCGCTTAACGGAACAGCATCCATTATGGATAGCCGCTTGGCCAATCTACGATTTAGCGAAGCCAACCGAGAATCGAACTCCGTGTCGATACGTTGCTGCAATTCATTAACGGTCAGTTGCCGCGTGATCGCTTCGGCCTCTGGTAAACTTGCAGCAGCTCGCCGAGACGCCACGCTTCGGATCAAACGGCCACGCAAGCGGGGGGCAGTACTGCCGATTCCATCAATTTGCACTCTCGTCGTGGCATCGACGTTGACGGGCTGAGATGTCAAGCGGCGACCATCAAAGAATATTCGTTTCGTCGCCGAAAAGGAAGAGTTTGACCGAGATGCAATGGTGGCAGGGCCATTGACACCATAAGTACTCGATGTGACGACGCCGGAAATGCAGCACAAGACTTCAACTCCGCCTACATGATTTCGCAATTCAGCTCGCACGTCGCCTTGACACAATGCCACACCGCGGGCGTGCGTTCCAAGGACCATGCGATCGACCGATGATGTATGTTGAAACCCTTCACGAGCTTCCGCAGTTACCAGTGAAGACGGAATTCGCAGACAGGCTATCCGCAGATCAGTCTTCCGCTCATCTATCAGGCGGCCGGCTGATTCGACACGTATCGCCTTATTTGGTATCGCCTTATTTGGTCGCGAGTCCAAGCGAGATTGGCTCGATACAGTTCTTTCGGATACCGCTTGTTGGGATAATGCGATTGGCTGGTTAAGAGAAAGCAATACCATTACCACGTATGTCGTGAAACAATGTTGCAGATGAGACATGAGCAGCGAGACCCAGTGGAGATAGAGCGAACCTCTACAGAGCACGTAAGAGGTTTGTGGTTATTCAGCCACTTTCGAAGCAATTCGTGCGCCACTTCCGTCGCTCGGAATGTCGATTGATTCAAGTCCTAGCGATGCCGCTAGTTTTGCCGCCACTCGCTGAATCGTTCGTGCTCACGATGATCTCGGCTGATTGTTTGTCGCCCAAATTGCTTTGTCGTCGGCCAACTCTGGGCAATTTTGTTTAGTGATCACAGTCGCCTCATCGTTTGGCGCTTTCCGGAGGAGGCTGAAGTCACACGCATTGTTACCAGCCGGATACTACCCGGTGACGGTCAATTTGAGTGCGACGTTCAAGTCATCAACGAGTTGCTGTCGCATTTGAATTTGACGTGCGTGGTCGGGCATGCGCAGAATCGCGGCGGGATGCTAGGTTGCTATTGTCCGAACGCACCAATCCGTAGCGATGACCCTTCCGCGATTTCTTGTCAGCTGGAAGTCACGACCGAACATCGCTTGTGCCGGAGTTGTTCCCAAGCAGACCACGACCTTTGGTCTGATCTCACATAGCTCCGCTTCCAACCAAGGCCGACAAGCAAAAATCTCACGCGAGTCCGGCTTCTTGTGGATCCGCCGTTTGTCTCGCGTCGGGGTTTCCGAAAACTTGAAATGCTTGACGACGTTTGTAAGGTAGACGTCGTCGCGTTCGATCCCAGCTCCCTGAAGAGCTTCATCAAGCAACTTCCCAACCGGCCCAACGAAGGGGCGTCCTTCAATGTCCTCGCGCTCGCCCGGTTGTTCGCCAACCAACACGACGCGAGCGTTCGGTGGACCTTCGCCAAATACCGTTTGCGTCGCATCGTGACAAAGATGACATGCACTGCAACTGAGCGCGGCTCGTTTCAGTGATTCCAGGTCGATCATCGTCGGCATGTATTGGGTTGCCGTCTCCGCAAAACCTTCATGTCGCTCGATCATCGCCGCGACTCTCGCCGGCGCTTGCTCGAGCAAATCGTTGATCAGGGCTGTTTCGGGAAGTGTGGGCCAATGACGGACCGGCATCTCACGTTTCATCATCGCAACTTTGACTCTTGCAGGATTGAAGATCGAAGCGTAATACGTTTTCCAAAGGACTTCGAGTTCATCCTTATTGGGGGGCTTCGCTTGCGGGAACTCCAGGTCCGTATTGCAACGAGTTTTGATCCCAAGTGACCGATTCGTCCGGCGTCAAGATCGTCCAGCTCATGCCATTAAACCGGCGAGAGAAAAACGGAGCCGCGAGACGAACGATGCGATGATCGGGACGATGCCAAGCGATATAGTTTTCCTGACCGTTCGGATCGACTGCTTTGCGAAATCTCGCAAAGGCTTTCAGCTTATGCACGTCGCGGGTAACGGCTTTGTGCATTCGCGCGCGTAGGTGTCGTCATCTGTCGAGATCTTTAAAAGATGCGGCTCATCATGCGTGAGTCGCCAAAGAGCTCGATAGAGCAGTGCCCACCGACTGGAATCGCGGTGACAGGCAACGTTTCTCGCGATTTCCAAAAACGTCTTAGGCACAGTGAATGGAATGATGTCTGATTCCGGTGTACCACCGCAATCGAACAACGTCGATTGCACACTATCGCCGGTCCACTGCACATCATTCGGAATGACCTCCGTGGCCAGCAATCATCTCGCGGCGATTCGCCAATCGTCGAACGTAAGAACCGTTTCAAAATGCATCCTTTACTCCCAACTCAAGCGACTCGTTACAGGTCTTTAAACGACCAGGACTTTGGCAAACTCCATCACACTTCACCGGTGCGAGCGGAAATTGCAGTGTCGAACAACATCATTTGCGTTGATTGGGGTGCGGTTTTTGCCCGCAAGTTCGTCTTCTCGAGATTCGCGAGTGCAGGGTTGGAGTCTGCGGTCACCACAAAACACATCGCTCGGTTCCACGCAACTCGCAGTTTCTTAAGGTCTTCGGTTCGCAATGCTCGATAACGGCGAATGTTCAAGATCCGTTTGACGTTCCTTGCACCGATACCCGGAATTCGCAACAGTTCTTCACGACTTGCCTTGTTCACATCGACGGGCAAGAAGTGTCGATTCGCGAGCGCCCATGCCAACTTTGGGTCCATCTCGAGCGACAAATTTTGATCCTCGCCCGCAACGATAT
This sequence comes from Pirellulaceae bacterium, assembly GCA_041739875.1. GTDB lineage: Bacteria > Planctomycetota > Planctomycetia > Pirellulales > Pirellulaceae > JBBSJZ01. Next base: position 33,819 of record JBGSNA010000284.1, on the reverse strand, counting down.
CACTGGCGTCGAATCCATAAAATCGCATCAGCCAATCAGCTTGATACAGTCGATGCTCACGAACGAGTGGCGGAGATTGGCCGGGTAACCTGGCGTCGGCGTGAGGTATTGGGCTGTAAGCCGAATAGTAAACTCGACGCAGGTGGTGTGCAGTGTAGAGTTGCGATGCCGTTCGGAGAATCTCCAAATCCGGCGTGTCCGTCGCACCCACGATCATTTGCGTGCTCTGGCCCGCGGGCGCGAAGCGAGGCGGCTTAAACCCGGCTTTTTGCTCCTCGTTCGTTTCGTCGATCTTTATGCGAATGCCCTGCATCGCATTCAACATTTGAGGCTTCTTTTTTTCCGGCGCTAACTTGTGAAGATCTCCCTCCGTGGGTAGTTCAATGTTCACGCTGAGCCGGTCAGCCCACCTTCCCGCCTCTTCGATCAAAGCCTGAGACGCGTTCGGGATCGTTTTTAAATGAATGTATCCGCCGAAGTGCCGTTGTGTTCGCAATTGCTTCGCGACCGCAATCAACTGCTCCATCGTGTAGTCAGAGGATTGGATGATACCAGAGCTAAGGAACAGCCCTTCGACATAGTTGCGTTTATAGAACTCCATCGTCAGCGAGACAACTTCTTCGACATTAAACCTCGCCCGTGGAGTGTCGCTGAAAATTCGATTTACACAGTACTGGCAATCATAGATGCAGTAGTTGGTCAATAAAATCTTTAACAGAGACACACAACGGCCATCGGGAGTGTAGCTGTGACAAATGCCCATCCCCTCCGTGTACCGATCTTGCTCCCCACTCGCGTTGTCTTTGACCCACTGCTTGCACACGTTGCATCGTACTTTGCGGCATCGGCGAGTATGGCAAGTTTTTCGTGAACATCCATTTGCAGCCGCGTGTCCCGACAGTCGTAACGTTGATGAGGATGGATCGCTATCCCAGCCCGTCCTAACCGCATGAAGATCCAGCTCTGTAACAGTTGATCTGGGTCGAACGGTTTCGGATCTAATTGGCTGCGATGCTGCTGCTCTGACGCTTGGTTCAACGCCCCAAAATACGCAACCGTAAGAATCGCAACCATCCGATGGCTTCCCGAATCGCAGCGACTTTCGGTGAAACGGATGCGGTTCTCCACTCACGCCCCAAAACCTACATAGGGCTATCTCGCTCGTTAAATCTCGCGGGCGGGCTAGTTGCTTCAATCGCCACAAGGTTGTCCAGGATTCGATATCGATGATTCGCCCCTTTGGGCACAAGCCAAGAATCACCGCTTCGTAACTTGACCGATTCGCCATCGAAATCGAGTTCTAATGAGCCACTCAATACATAGCCGACCGTTTCATATTCGCGGCTTCGCAACTCACCGAACTCGCATGCAGGTTCTTCCCACCGACGTAACGCGACTTGTTTACCCGTGACTAAATACTGTTGGCCCATGTCGCCGGATTCTGCTTGTGACGTGGAAATGATTTGGGGGATATCCATCGCTTTGTTTTCCTTGGTGAGCAATTTGCTGTTCATCGTCCGAGTCGCCGGCATTGCGTTTTGCAATGTTCGCTCCTGGTGAATCACAACTGACTAAGTTGAGTGGTTTGATGTTGAAGGCAGCCGTTCGATCGAGGTTAGACCCAGTGTTTGAGTACTGAGTTGTGGTCTTCGAGCTATCAACTATGAATGCAAAACGGAGACCTATCACAAGGAGATCCCAGCACACGTCCGAAGTCGTTGAGAGACGAATGTAATCTCGCTAGAACGCCAACTTTACTGGCTGGGCGAGAATCGTGTCATCGGAATCGTGTGCCGCACGGTCGAGTAATTGCAGCCTATTGATTTTTGTACGCGTCCCTCAAGTCACGTACTTTATCGTGTCCCGCTTTAACGACCGCATATTGCTTCATAAGCAGATCGTTCATAGCGCTGCCGGGTGTTTCCTTCAGGACATCCTCGTACGCTGCCTTGATGTGGTCTTCACCGCGTTCGGCTTCGGTCAAGATGACATAAGGATCGCCACCATTCAACTTGGCTCGAATGTTGATCCAGATGCGGTGTGTTTTCGCAGCGACGCTCCCATCGTCTTCCGCTTCGACACCGCTGAACTCGACAAATTTCTGCAACTCGCTGGCCATAGCACTTCGCTGATCGCCAAGTCCTTTAAACAGAGCAGACAACTTCTGGTCCTCCATTTCCTCGGCGGATTCATGAAAGCCGTTGTACGAGTCGATGTTGGCTTGGATCAACTTTTGCAACTTGTCGATTGTGGAATCATTGAGATCGGTTTTGGTTTCGAGGCTCATTGTTTGGTCCTTGATTGAGTAGGAATCGTTGACACCATTTAAGGATGTCAAAGTCGGGATAGTCGCAAACACTGTGCCTAGCTGTGCTTCAGATTCAAATTTTGCGACATGAGAATTTCGCTGAGTCGTTGTCGGAGCCAAATACACTTCGTGGCGAAGCGAAATCGCCCAATTCGGTGCCTGGGCTTAAAAGCACCATCCTGACTCAATTCATGCACCACTCGAGATAAATAAACGGTCGACAGTTGCGGACCGACCCGTCGCCGAATTCCCCATTCAATGCACAGGAATGATTTTTTCGTAGAAACAAGTGCATAATTGGGGGGTGGAACGCTCAAGTTTTGGTATTGCATTTGCATTCACAAAGTAAAAATCCACAACCGCATCCATATCTCGAATTAATGAACCACTCCGATGAACGAGCCGAATCCAGAGATCCATGCGAATCTCGATGCACTCGCGACGATTTGCTGTGCTGCGATCAGTAGTGACCCGACAGCTGAGTTCGAGCGCGTCGATGGATTGTTGAGGACGCTGCTCATGAGCGGCTATACACGCATCGAAAATCGATCGCTGGAGGTCGATCTAGAGAGCCGCGTTAAAGAAATGTGTGGAGAGCAAGCTTCCCATCGTGGCGGAGAACTGTCTTCGTTGTGCGCTAAATTTGCGAGTCAGTTTGCAGATCTCGCGAGACAGCAATCGAGGTCTCCGACTGAAAATTCCCCACCCGAAGCGGCGAATATCAGCTCCGCGACCGACGCTTAGGCATGTGATTGAATACGACAGAACTTCACACCCACCCAACAAGCGTGTCTGGATTAAGGCTACAGTTCCTCGTTCTCTTCAGCAAGATTGACCAATGACGAAACCCCCAAACGTTTTGAGAGCCAAGTCCATGCGTGGTGGCAAGATAAAATATGCCTTGCTCGGTTGGCTCGTTGGCCTGCCTCTGCCAATCATCTTCATTCTACTATTCGTTCGCGGTTGCGATTTCTGACTTCGTCAAAACCGCTTTCGTCGTCCGTGCATTGTGATGGATGGGTGCTGGGCGTCTTTCCGACGACAGAGTGACACTTGCTTTCGCTGCGAGCGCGAGGACGAACTTCCGACTTGGTGCTGCAACAAAGGCGAGGCGACTTCGGCGGAGTAGGCGGGTGTGGATGGGTTCGTCCAAAAAAGCCCATCGGGGACGCTTCGCGTGGGGTTAGACGCGGGATACGGGATTGCCTACGGGAGGAAAAATGGGACAGTAGTAAAATCGCGTATCGGTCACTGTCGCAAGCTTCTTGCGCCGAAGTTTTCGCGTCCTTACCCATACGATCTAGTCACCTTCACTGCGGTGTCGATCGCAACGGAGATCGTGTTCTCAATGCGTTTGATTTGCTAAATCGACAAACCATCCAGTAATGGCTTGTCGGCACCACTCAAACGCAACGCTTTGAGTCGACTTGCGACTCCTTGGGCAACCTAAGGAGCGTCGCGGACGTCAACACATTGGCTCCCAACTTCAACTATACGCATGACGCTCGTAACCAATTCAATTCGAGCGTTAATCCGCCTGTAAGCTAGAATCGCGGGAGACCCCGATGGGATCTGTGGCACGGAAGAGGTGGGCGATTCCGTTTCGCAATATGATTAGCGGTCACTTTCTTCATTTAGGCATGTTGCGAGACAAGTACATCATTGCCAGCAACGAAGCGACTCCCCCGAAAATCGCTGGAACGAGGGAGAATGCGACGGCTCCCTGATCGAAACCGGATGGGACTGAAATCGCGAGGAAGCCACTGAGGAAGCCGCCAGAAAAGGCAAATCGGCGTATTCCAATTCCGCTCCAAATCCGGTTGGGAGTGGAAAAATGCAACACAAGGATGAGGAGTCCGACTGTCGGTACGGCCGCGATTGATGCGAATATCACGCCAAAGATACCGGCAATGGGAATTAGAAAAAGCGTTCCTACAATGAACTCACCTGCTCCCGCGGTACTTGGGCTCATCGCAATCGGAATGAATCCGCAAACACCGCCAAACGCGGCACCTGCGAAAGCAACAGCCACCACCGTTCGCCAAAACACGCTCCACGTTCCCCACAAAAGCTGGGACGGATCCGAGGTTTCTGCGACGAACGACTGGCTCTCTGCGGCAGTCGGCTGATACGGATTAATCGTCAACTTGCTCGTTTCCTGTCGTTGGTTCGTTTGGGGAGGCGTTGCTACACTATCCACCTGACCCACTTCATTATGCGACAAACTGACGACTCAATGACCACGCCAGCCGATGTCGATCCGATTCGAGCTCAATACGAGGAACTAGCCGAGCTGGCTGGATCGCTCGCGCATGAGATCAAAAACCCGCTGTCGGTGATTCACATGAACATCGACTTGCTTAGCGAGGACCTGAACGAAATCGACTCGCCCATCACACGTCGCTCGATTCAGCGAGTGAACATTGTTCGCAGCCAGTGTGAACGGATGGAAGCCTTGCTCCGAGATTTTCTGAAGTATGCGAGGCTCCGCGATATCGACCTATTGCCGGGAAGCCTCAACGACCAGATCGAGCAGGTACTTCGTGCATACCAAGCACAAGCGGACGCTGATGATATCGACATCGAGAAGTATCTCGACCCAGACTTGCCCGCAATTTTGCTGCACAGCGATTCATTGCAAGCGGCGCTCATGAATCTCGTCAAGAACGCTCTTGAAGCGATGGAGCGTGGCGGCCAGCTTTGGGCGAGAACCTATACGACTCGCGGTGGTGTCGCGTTGGACTTGATTGACACCGGCAGCGGCGTGGATGACAACACAGTGTTGCACATGTTTGAGCCGTTTTACAGCACGAAAGACGAAGGCTCCGGGCTCGGGCTTCCCACGGCGAGAAAAATCATCGAAGCTCACGGTGGCCGAATTAGCGTCCAAAGCGAAGTTGGACGTGGCACCAAATTCACTCTCGAATTCCCGGTGCCGCCGCGCATTGGATAGAGGCTTTCCCAGGTGTCAAGCCAGATGTCGACTACATCCGGATCACAGCTTGGTGTTCGTCGGCAACAATTCGAGTTTCACAGACCATCGCAACTTCCATCTGGACTGACCAACGGCCATCGGCATCGCCGGTGACGATCCAGTGAGGTTGAACGCAGACGCTTTGGTGCACCAGCTCAAATCCGCCTTCGCTTTGGCTAACGGTTTGAATTGGAAATGCCCAAATGCCACTCGGGCGGTCAAGAGTCAACACCACATCCAAGCCAAGCCAGCGATCCGAAAGTGATAGCCCTGTCACACGATCAAGATCCAGTGTATCGCCGAGTTGCCCAAGTCGATGGCCTTCGCTGTCGCTGAAGTACCGATCCTCCGCGCCGGACGGAAGCCCGGCGAAATTCATTTCGATTGCGAAGTGCAATGGCCGATCGGACGGTAAGTTGTCAAGCAGGTACGTCACCAACATGCGGTCGCTTCCCGCCAACAGTGTAACCGCTTTCGTGATTGCGATCGGAATGCCCCAAGCGTTTCCGTCGCGTCGCATTTGAACCTGGACACGATCCGTCCCGCGGCGAATCTTCGCTTCGAACGGAAGCTCGACAAAGTCACCTCGCTCGAGTGCCTCGCCGCGAGCAACCGAGTCAAGCGAGGCATGCTCGTCATAAAAGTGGTCCATCAAGCTCTTGCGAGCGTAACGATCGTACTGAAGTCGTTGGTCCAGGTCTTGCTGCTTGAAGACCACACGGTCATGGATACTTGCTACGTTCTCGCCACCCGCGTTTGGTCCTGCGAGCACCTTGCGGTGATAGCTCTCTGGACGGCGCTGCATCGTTGCAAGCAAGTTATGGGCGATGTTCCGCACGTCGAGTTCGTACATGCGTCCGCCTTGGCTTGGGGCGAACCACGCACAGAGCTGGTCGTTGCTCAAGCGAACTTCTTGCATGGTGTCAAAATTGAAATCTTCCGCAGTCGCATCCACATAAGGCACCAAGTCTTTCTCGGATGAAGTGTTTGGCAACAACAGCCCATCGAGCAGCGTATCGGCTTGAATCAGGTGGCTGTAGATCGCGTTGCGCAAGTGTGGAAGATAGATTCCGCCGAACGCGCCGTGCCAATACGGACAATTGCATTGCCCTCGATAGAGATGATCACGAATCAAGGCCAATTCGCCAGCATCAACACCGTCTCGGTGCGCGACAACCAATCGCCGACTGACGTACATCATGCGTGAGTACATCTCATCCGCTTCGGAGTACTTCATTTTGAAGTTTCGCCAGAATCCGCCTCGAACGAATTGCTTCAATTCCTGCCATTGTGGATGGTCCTCCATCGAATGGTATAGTTCGTCGTACGTTTCTTGTGCCTCGACGGGCAATGACCACTCCGTCATTTCTCGATAGCTGCAATCAGGCAAGTAGACTTTGCCGGCCGGTGGCGTTCGCCGAATCGCTTCACCGAGCGTGACGCAATGCAACCAATCTTGGTTGTCGACAAGCGAGTCAAAGAAAGATCTCAACCAGCCTTGGTCATAGACATGCGACTTGGTGTCTGGCCAGGTGCCGAACTTTTCACCATCGTCACCGAACGTCAAAACTGCTCCGGGTGACTGTTGTGCAACTTGCCGACAATATTCGATCGTGTCCTTCACGGGGCTAAACGGAATTGTGTATCGAAGTTGTTCCGAGCCTGGGAAAATCCGAATCACGCGCCCGTTATCTTCGCTGAGGAAGTAACCGGTAAGTTGGTGATCACGAAGCCCAGCGGCGCGAAAGTGGAAATCGTCGAGGACGGTGTAGGTGATGCCCGCATCAACAACATCACTGATCAAACTTGATTCCCAAACTCGCTCTGGAGTCCACATCCCAGTCGGGCGAGTCCCGAGAGTGCGTTCCAGCCATGTGCCGTAGGATTGAATTTGCCCGATGCGATCTTGGCGAGGCAACATCGTCAGAATGGGTTCGTATTGCGGCCCCCCAACGATCTCGATCCGACCACCACTCACCAACAGCCTTAGCCGATCAACATACTCAGGATGTCTCTCAGCAAGCCACATCATCAGGGGGCCGGACGTGTGCAGCGAAATCTGCAGCGTCTCGTAAGACTCAAACACGTCAAGAAACGGTAAGTAGCTGTCCTGATAGGCCTGCTCGAATACACCGTCAAAGTTGCCAATGGGCTGGTGATTATGAAGGACCAAACACAGATGAACTTGAGGTGTCATGGCGTCGGCGGAGCATGAGGGGTAAAGGCGAAAGAGTCGCGACGGCAAAAATTTGTTGCACAATCGCTACCTTCGGGTATCGGCCGTCACAGTCGTCAAGGTCCAGTGAAATCGTGCGTGACTAAAATCGATTCTCGCGGGGCGAGAACTGTCCACTGCACCGCAATTGCCAACACCAATTTCACTCAACTTGGCTGGGCGAGCTTTGTTTAGAGTGTGAAACGCGGATCTTCGGCCGTGGCACAGGCTCGATAACGCTCGGCAGCCAACTCAGGCATCACAGGATTGATCATTGTATTGCTACTCCATTCAAATCCAGCGACACGTGTCAATCGAGGAAAAATCTCAATGGACCAATGGTAGGCATCGGAGTCACCCTTGGCGGCGGCTGGGCGAGTGTGCAATAGGCAATTGTATGAAACTCCAGGATGCAGCCGCTCAACCCATGTCACGACTCGTTTAAACAATCGAGCGACGTTCTCAAGCGATGCGTCATCAAAGTCTTCGAATCGATCGTGATGCTGGAGACTTGTTAGCCGAACGAGCATCGGTAATCGGCTTGCATACGGACAATACGCAACGAGGTCATTGGATTGATAAATGATACGCGATTTCTCTCGGAGCTCCGCTCGCAGCAAGTCACACTGCAAACAACATCCGGTCTGTGCGTGATGCCGAAGCAAGTTATCGCAGATCAACCGCACGTTGGCGGGTAAACTGTTCGTTGCGATCAGCTGGCTGTGCCCATGTTGCAACGAAGCACCGGCATCTCCACCGACATTCTTGAATACACTGATATAGCCGATGGACCGAGAATCACGCCAAAAACGAATCCGATCGCGGTACGCCATCATGACGAGAGTTGCTTCGGTCAAATCCAGCTCGGCGAATGAACGCACATGATTTGGCGACTCAATGATGACTTCATGGCCACCAGCAACGGGAGCGCTTCGAAACAGCGGAGAACGTTCAGCCTTCGAGGAAGACCGGTTTCGCGGCGAACTTGCGGGTTGCGCATTGAGGTCGGCAAGGGGAACGACCGCAGGAAACAGATTGGGAACGACTCGAACGGACCAATCACACTGTGACGCGACTTCGGGATGGTCGCTGATTTCGTATTGACCATCACGTTCGCCAGGACGTCCGACCCAAACCGGATCTGGCGTCATGTACTCTTGACCACGACAAAACGGGCACTGGACTTGCACGCTGGGAACAACGGGGTCGTCACGAAACTCATTCGGACGATTTTGGCGATGCGGAGCGAAGATCGTCCATTCGCCCGTGATCGGGTCGAGCCGCGATTCCGAAAGCAAATGAGCTTGTTGAGGAAGTGGTTCTGGAGAGGGTGCCAACGCTGGAACAGCGAGCGCTTCAGGCGTCTGGACAGACGGTTCTCTCATTTCACTCACTTGACATCTCGATGACTGTTCGAGCCCCTGTCAGAGAAGGCCCACCCGCACGGCAGCCGGATCGTACACCATTTAAGCATAAACGGGACTCAGAAAAACCATCAAAATAGTCAGTTTTCTGGCGTGAAAACCATGCGGTATTTAGTGGGGGGCTTTAAGGGCGACGGATTGCTCGTAAAGCGAGACGTACTGGCTAGCGCTCTTCCTCCACGACCAGTCTTGGGTCATCCCAGTTTGGATGATTTTTTCCCATGTTTGCGGCTCGTGATATCGTAGACGAAGGGCATGACCAATCGTTTGGTCGAGTTGGTAGGGATCCTGGCTTCGAATAAAGAATCCGGTCGCAGAACCAGCCGCGATCGTTGCGTCGTTGGTGTCGGTTACCGTGTCTGCGAGTCCACCGGTTTCTGTGACAATTGGCACAGCTCCGTAACGCAGGCTGTACAGCTGGTTTAATCCGCAAGGTTCGTATTGGCTTGGCATGACAAACAAATCCGAGCCCGCTTCGATGCGATGTGCCAATGTGTCACTGAAACCCAGATGAAGAGCAAATCGGCCAGGATGCTTGGCTGCGAGCCGGGCTAACTCACGCTCGTAGTGAGCGTCGCCGCTACCAAGCACGATCCACTGTGTCGGTCGATGCTGGGTCAGATGCCAATCGATGACTTGCAGAATCAGATCCCAGCCTTTCTGGCTTGCCAATCGACCAATGCATCCGATCAAGGGGGTCTCGTTGCTTTCGTCGAGTCCGAATTCGGATTGCAGGAAACGCTTGTTGGCGTTCTTTCCCGACTGCCAATTCGTCACGTCGTAGTTCGCGATCAACTTCGTATCGGTGGCCGGGTTCCAAACCTCAGCATCGATTCCGTTGACAATCCCGTGGACACGATCACCGATACTTCGTAGGACTCCATCGAGCCCACAACCATGATCGATCGTTCGAATCTCTTGCGAGTAACGATCACTCACCGTGGTGACCTGATCCGCTGAGATGATGCCTGCCTTAAGAAAATTCAGTTGGCCGTAAAACTCCAGCTCGGTTGCGGTGAAGTGCTTCCAACTCAATCCAGACCACATGAACGCATCATGCGAGAACTGGCCTTGATAAGCCAAGTTGTGAATCGTCAGTACCGACGCGGCATTCTCGATCCATGGATGCAAATCGGGTGTCGCGTTCATGATGGCCGGTACGAGTCCCGTTTGCCAATCATTGCAATGAACAATATTTGGGTCGGGAAATACTCGCGAGATCGCGATCATCGCGGCACGACAGAAAAACGCGAATCGCTCCGCGTTGTCGGGATAGTCGCCTGTCGATGTGCCGTAGAGCGACTCACGATCAAAGTACTGTGGCTGGTCAATCATCCACACCGGTACGTCCGAACCAACCAGTGTGCTCTTGAGCAATCGTGCGCCGACAATTTTGCGATCATTCATCGGAACCGCAAAGCTATAGTCTGTCGCTTCGATTGTTTGGCCGCAGGAACGAACCGAGCGAAACGCTGGCATAAACACAGCGGCCTGGTGACCGAGTCCGGCAACACGCGCTGGTAGCGCGCCGCAAACATCAGCCAGTCCACCGGTCTTGGCGAACGGTACCGCTTCGGTGGTCAGATACGCGATTTTCAATGTCAGTCTCGGTTGACAGTCTTGTTTCCGGAATCATCCGGAGCGCTGGGTGAAGCTCAGCCATAACGGGCACTTGTGTTCTATACAAAGTATCCGTGCAACTAAAGCATGCAATTCGACCAGTTTGGTAATGCCTGTACCGTATCGACCCAACACAGAGAAGGGAGTTTACCTCCGCAACGTCATGACTAACATAATCGTCACAACCGGTCTGTCACCGGGGTGGGCGATTGCGCTGAGTGTAGCCTTTTACGCCCGGTTTGCCTCCCCGCAAGATGCGTTTTGGGCCGCCGCCACCCTTCTCAAAAGCTGGTTCTCGGCTTGGATCGTACTGCGGATTCGAAACTGCCATCTGGGCATCAACCTCCTTGAGGTACTTCACCAGCAATCCATCAAGTTCTTGGACTCGTTGAAGCATTTGCTGCGATAGGTCGCTGCGTTCAGAGATGTCTTGATTGAGGTCGAATAGTGCCAGCCGATCCGTTTCGTAAAATTTGAGCAGCTTGTAGTTGCCGAGCAGCAGTGCGGAATGCGGCCCTTCGCTAGTTTGCCCTTCGCTAGTTTGATAGTGCGGGAAGTGAAAAACGATCTCTTCACGCTGTCGCGTCACGGTTCCCTTGCCATCATCAAGCAAGCCTGCGATGCTGCCGCCTTCAATGTTGCGAGGCAGTTTCGACGGGGGAATTCTTGCCCATTCGCAAAAGGTCGGAAAGAAGTCGTAGCCGACGACGCGTGTATGGCACCAAGAATTGGGGGGAACCCTGGGGCCACGAATAATTAACGGCACGCGGATGCCGCCTTCCCAAACTCCACCTTTGCCTCCAGCCAACCCGGCTCGCTGTCCACCGCGTTTGCTGCCACCGCTGCCGTTATCGGACATGTAGATAACATAGGTATGACCCGCGAGCCCTAGTCGATCGACGGCATCGACAACGCGACCCACACCGGTGTCCAAATTTTCGGCAATCGCTGCGGTTCCAACGCGTTGAGCGTCGGCACGACCACCCATTTTTTGTTGGTATTTGGCCAGCGTCGTTTTCATCGCCTTTTCGGGTGCGTGCAGAGCGTGCCACGACATTTGGATAAAGAACGGCTTGTTTGCTTTCTTGTTCTTTTCCATGAACGCGATTGCGCGATTAGCCATTCCAAAGATGTCCGCTGGATTTGGATCACCAAACCGAGAAGCGTACTCATTCCCGATATCGCCATCGCCTTCATCGTAGCCGTTCGCCTCGGGCCCACCGCCATTGATGTGCCACTTGCCGTAATGTGCGGTCGCGTAGCCCGCCTCGCGAAGCAGCTCACCGATCGTGAGCTCACTGGAAGCGATTTGTTTGTTATTCCGAGGCTCGATCAACTTGCGACCGTTTTCCGGCGGCGCAGCTTTGGTCCAGTGCATCGCTGCTGGACTCTTGCCCGTTTGCAAGCTGATACGAGTAGGCGAACAAACGGACGCTGGCGCATAGGCTGCAGAGAATCGCATGCTTTGAGCAGCAAGCTTCTCCAGATTCGGCGTTTCCACGATCGAGCTCTTTGACCAAGCCAGCTCAGGATGCATCGCAACGGAAAGCCCATTCCATGCTTGGTCATCGGACATCATGAACAAAATGTTTGGACGATCGCCAGCGACAGCGGTGTCTCCAACCAGAAATAAAAGAACGATCCCTTGAAGACACCAACGCCAGAGGCATTCAACAACAGAGCCTGGCATCGCAAATCGCATCCCGAGTAAGAGGCGAACTTGAACCACTAGCCCCCATGGTGTTACCCAATCAAGGCCAGCGACAATCGCTCGTTTGTTGAAACCTGTAGCGGTTCCGGCAACGCGTGGAGCGTTCCCACGGAGTGCGCTGCGTGACTCCAGGCCTCGTTGTGCATCCACTTCACGGTCGTTTCGAGGCGATGTCATAGCTATTTCTCGTGAGCTTTTGCGTTTTTGTGTGACGCCGTTGTTTCTGCCCAACTCGAATTGGCAATAGGCTATGGCGCTCCGCTAGGCGGCGATCATACTGAACTCCGCTGCGTTTCGTGGGTCGTGAACGCCAAATCGGCTTTCTGGTCCGACAACACATGGTCTCCCGCCAATGGAACACCGCTTACGGTCGGATCGACCCGATACGTGGACAAGAATCTCCACAATTTGTTCCTCAGCCTCCAAAACTCCCGTATCATGTACGCCATCATGCGTTGCCGTGATTGAAACGTCGTTAGCCGACCCAGAACCGCGTGGTGCGAGTCAGGAAACGACCCATAAACGTAGATTGGCGATAATGTTCATGCGATTGATGTTGTGCTTGTTGTGGATGCCGTTTTGGGTGGGGGAAGTGGCTTGTCAGCCACCGGAAGTCGATACAAACGTACCAGTCTCTCGCGTTCTATTTGGATCTTGCATCCAACAGGATCAAGCGACGCCGATTTTTCAAACGATGTTGTCTGTCGAGCCAGAGCTGCTTTTATTTCTTGGAGACAATATTTACGCCGATACATCGGACATCGATGTGATGCGTGCAAAGTACGACCAGCTTGCCAGGAATGAAGATTTCAATAAGTTGCGATCGATGTGCCCCGTGATGGCGACCTGGGATGACCATGATTTCGGCGTCAATGATGGCGGTGCTGGTTATGCACAACGTGATGCATCGCAAGCCGCGTTTTTGGACTTTTGGCGTGTCGCTAGTGAATCGCCAAGACGGACACGCCGTGGGGTCTATGAATCGAAGCGATTTGGCCCCGTCGGAAAGCAATTGCAAGTGATCATGCTGGACGCGAGATACTTTCGCTCGCCGCTTCAAGCAGGTCCGCGTCAAGTGGGTGGGCCTTATTTGCCGGATCGTGATCCGAAGAAAACGATGTTGGGCGACGAGCAATGGAAGTGGCTCGAACAGCAACTCCAGGAACCAGCGGACGTGCGAATCATCGCCTCTGGCATCCAGGTTGCTGCAACAGCGGCTGGGCAAGAAACGTGGGCAAACTTGCCGCTCGAACAGAAACGTCTCGTCGATCTCATCAAACGCACCCATGCCAACGGTGTGGTCATTGTCAGCGGTGATCGACATTGGGCAGAACTTTCGGTCGTGGGCGAGGATTCACCCTATCCGCTTATCGATGCCACTTCCAGTAGTTTCAACCAGAAGCATCCTCGCGGCACACCGACTCGGAATGCCAACCGTTTGGTTGAGGCAACGTACCATGAGGAGAACTTTGGCGTTATTTCAGTCGACTGGGAAGCGGCGGACCCGACGATCACGATTGAAATTCGCGACATCTCGAATACTCCGCGGATCACCCAAGCGATCCCGCTCAGCGGCCTGCGGCAAGACTAGCCTCGCGATGATGACACAGCGGCGCGTGAGCACCTCAATGCGATGCTCGTTTTCTTGTTACAATTGAGTTTTCGATTGCTGCAAAGTGATCGTTCGCCATTTACAACGACACTGCATTGATGAGCCGATCCTGGTGGAAGTGGGGCAGTGAGAGTCCGCAATCGGACGCCCCTTACGAAAAGCAGATTGAAGATTTGCTCAAGCGAACGCCGGTTCCGGCGATTTGGATGTTTGGCAAGACAGGGAGTGGCAAGAGCAGTGTTGTCCGATTTCTGACGGGTGCGGAAGAAGCAACGATCGGCGAAGGTTATCGACCGGAGACAAAGACCTCGCGACGTTTTGATTTCCCGGACGCGGACGAACCTTTGTTAACGTTCATTGATACGCGAGGGCTGGCCGAGGCAGCGTATGATCCGACCGACGACGTTGCAAAGTTTTCGAATTCAACAAATCTCATGATCGTCACTGTGCGAGTGGGTGATCACGCCTTAGAAAGCCTGGTCAAACCACTGCGGCAAATCCGTCATGCGACTCCGGATCGACCTGTATTGCTCGTGGTCACTTGTTTGCATGAAGCTACGGGTGCCCTCGATTTGTCGGAAGGGACCGATCCATTTGCGATCGAGGCACAGACCCCTGGCGACAGCGTCGGCGCAGTGGACATTCCCTACTCGTTACGAGTGCTGCTCGATGAAAAGAAGCGACAATTCATCGGATTATGCGACGCCATCGTACCTGTCGATTTGACTCCGCTCGAAGACGGTTTCGCGGATCCAAACTTTGGTGGCGACCGGTTGAAGCAAGTGATTCTAGAAAAGCTTCCGCACGCGTACCGCCAAGCGCTGATGGCGCTCAACGACATGGGAGGCGATGGGACCACATCGCGCCAGCGTCGAGCGAGGTGGCAAGTCCTTGCGTCGAGTGCATTGGCGGCAACCGCCGGCGCGGTGCCTGTGCCTTGGGTCGACATCCCCGCCGTGCTGGGAATCCAAGCACACTTGGCGATGAAGGTTGCAAAGATCTATGACCAAGAAATCACACCAGCACGATGGGCTGTATTGAGTAGCGCAGCGGGGTCACGCATCGCGATTCGATTGGCACTTCGTGGCGTATGGAAGTTCATCCCGTTTATTGGGATGGCAGCGGGTGCAGCAAGTTCGTTCGCGTTCACGTACGCGTTGGGTATGTCGTGGGATTGGTATTTTGCTGACTTGAGAAAAGGGAATGTACCCAGTCCAGACCAGCTTCGTGAAATCTTTGCGCTGCAACTTCGTCGTGGACATGAACTTTGGAGAGCGCAATGAGATGGCTAAGGATACTCCGTCCTCGATTCACGGTTCTGTTATTCCTGTGGATGCTCCCGGTACTGATGTACTTGGTGGTCGGCGCTATCGCAATCTATCAAGCGGATTGGTTTTTCCATATCGTTTGGCTTTTGCCAGCGATGTGGTTCGTCGCCTGGATTGTGGGGAAGCTCTGGTCGCCAACAAGGCATCACCGCACACCGGAAGGTAAGCCGCTCCGGGCACCGGCATTCTGGACTCCGCGTGATACGGGTGCGATTGCAGTCGTCGAACAATTTCGTGCTGAAGTCGCGGATGCGGCTGACCAGTCGATCACCGACTACGGTCGCTATTTGCTTGACGCTCAAGTCTTGGCTGAGCGATTGGCTAAATACTATCACGCGGACCAAAGCGAGAGCTTGCTTCACCCGCTGACGCTCGTGGAGATTTTGTCGGTCATTCACTTGGCCGTCGAAGACTTGGAGCAATGGACCATCGCCCATGTCCCAGGAAGCAATTTGGCGACAATTGGCCAAATTGAACAAGTGCCGAGCATTATCGGTGCATTGGATGCTGCCCAGAAAGTCATCTACGTTGCGTCTGCAATCCTGAATCCATCCAAGTTGCTGGCGTATCCGTTGTGGAGAAAATCAGGTCGCATTTCGGTTGAGTTACAGAAAGAAGTGACGCGTGCCTTCTACCAGCGCTTTCTTCGACAGCTTGGTTACTATCTAATCGAGATGTACAGCGGTCGATTGCGTGGAGGATCGGCTCAGTATCGAACGCAATTCGCACCGATGGCACTTGCCGCACATGAGCTCGGTGGCAATCTCGAGGAACTTGACAAGTTGAGCATGGTCCCCACCACGATCGCTGTGATGGGACAAGTCAAAGCGGGTAAATCGAGTCTCATCAATGCGTTACTTGGAAGCCAAGTTTCCCCAACCAGTGTGCTTCCAGAAACACGTGCGGTGCATCGTTTTGAATATTCATTACCGGGCTTCAAGAACGCAATCACATTACTGGATACGCCAGGATACGACGAGGCGAATGTCAGTCGGCAGCAACTGAGTGAGATTCGCACGGCGGCTGAATCAGCAGATTTAATTTTGTTGGTGATGGCAGCTAACTCGCCGGCTCGCGAATCGGATCGGCAACTGCTCCGCGAATTGACGAAGCTCTACACGGAAAAGAAAACTCTCAAACCGCCTGCCGTGATCGCGGTGCTCACGCACATCGATCTGCTTCGGCCAGTACGTGAATGGTCACCACCGTACGACTGGCGGAACCCTCATGAGTTGAAGGAAGAGTCAATTTCCGCCGCGGTGAAGTACGTTGACGAGCTGTTTGGTTCGTCGATCGCCAGCTACGCATGTGTCTACACGGGCGAATCGCATGAGCAAGATCCCGGAGTGATCGAGGAAGTCGTTCCCGTCTTGGTCGAGCAGTTGGACCAAAGTCACTCCGCAGCAATTCTAAAAGCGTTTTACAAGCGATTGAGCGACCAGCGTTTCAAACACCTCACCAGTCAGGTGATCGGGCTGTTGAAGACCGTCACGCGAGGTTAGGCTGGCGAACCTTCGGCGAAACGAATTGCTGGAATCTGGACTCAATCTGGTTGGCTAAAGCCGATGGAAAATCGCAATCTCGACTGTAAACGTATCGCCGACGTGTTCGAGCAGGCGTTTGGAACGACGCAAATCGAAACGCGGCTGGAGAGCATTCTCGCTCAGGCAACCTCGTTGGGGCGATCCGATGACCCAGCGAATCTGCAAACGGCGACTGGAGAATTGCTTTGCAGCCTTGTGCAATGGTGCACCGAACGTGGCTGGACAGCCCAAACGCTCATAGAGCAAACGCTCGCCAAGATCGAGTCTCGAATGAAAATCGATCATCCAGCGATGGATGTTCGCTCATCGCCCGCGCGGCGTGTTGCTGTTTATGCGAGAACGTTTGATCCGCCAACTCGGTCTCATCGTCACGATGTAATCCAGTTGCTCCATTCGGGATTTGATGAAGTGGTCGTTTGTCCGCTTGGGCCCCGGGTTGCGAACGGCGAGCACCAGCACACCTCGCCACTGCACCGCGCAGCCTTGGTGACACTTGGCTTTCGAGATCTCGATGGTGTCACCGTTGACTATGACGACATCAGCAACAATCGCTACTCAACAATAAGCGAACTGGCCGCTCGACATGCATCTCGAGGTGAGCTCTGTCATGTTTGCGATGCGGATGCATGGAGTGCTTTAAACCATAGTACCGATTTGTCGGAGGTTCGGTGGATCTTGTTTCATCCCTTTGGCAAACGACCTGCGGATGAGGAGCTTCCCTCCAAGTCATTGCTTTTGGGACGCGAGACGAATCAGACTTCTGATCAAGTCCGTCAACTCGTCTATGCCTCCAAGCCCATCAGCGACTGGGTCGAGCCGCTCGTCGAGAGTTACATCGAGCGACACAAGTTGTTTGTGCCATATTCGTCACAACGTTTCGCGTGCTTTCGAACGACTCGGCCTCGAATTCTTGTGGTTGCCGATCCTAGAAACCCAAAATCTGTGGAGGCGATGAAGCGATTTGACGAATATCAATCCGATGACCCAGAGATGATTCTTGTGCTCGGCGGTGACGGTACGATGCTGCATGCGATTCGCGAGCACTGGCGATTGCGAGTGCCCTTTGTTGGCGTCAACACGGGGCATCTTGGCTTCCTGATGAATGAGCGATTGCCCGAGAGCCTTGCAAACTTGGAGCTAAACTCTTACACGTTGCCGATGCTTCGCGTGGATACCGAAAGCCCCAACGGTGATCAAAATTGGGGACTGGCGTTTTCCGATGTGTGGGTGGAACGCGCGGAAGGGCAAGCCGCTTGGATACGATTGGATGTCGATGGAGAAACTCGCGTATCCAAGGTTGTGGGCGATGGAATGCTAGTTGCCACAGCGTCGGGATCGTCTGCCTACGCGCGTGCGATGGGTGCTGTCCCGGTTCCTCTGAACACGCCGACTGTCACGCTCGCGGGGTCGAACATATTTCAGCCCAGATTTTGGAAGCCTATGACGTTACCGGATGAAAGCTTGATCACACTTACGAGCTTGGATCGTTCGGGCAAGCGTCCTGTGCGATGTTTCATCGATGGTACACCGATGGGCGTTGTACAGCAGTTGACGATCAAGCGAAGCTTGACGGCGAGCGTTGAGCTAGCGTTCACAAGAGAATTCGATCCTTCGGCGCGGTTATTGCGATCACTTTTTCCACCCGACGATCTGTAGTTTTATAGCGGTTTGCCCCAGCCACTCTTTCGGCACGCCGGTTAGGGCACACCGGTTATTTCGTCACCCGTGTTTTCAACGTTGAATCGACATCGTGCACCCTCTGTTTATCGAACAGTTGCTCATCTTGCTCACGACTGGGCTCGTCGCTGGCTTGCTGTGTCGTGCTTGGAATTTACCCCCATTGATGGGTTATTTGGCGGTTGGTGCGATCATTGGAAATGGTGCATTGAATTGGGTCCCCGCCGAGGAAGCGGAGATCCGGCATCTGGCCGAACTCGGCGTTTTCTTTTTGCTGTTCTCGATCGGACTCGAGCTTTCGCCCGATGAATTGCGGCGAATGAGTCGGCACTTGCTCACAGGTGGACCGGTGCAAATGCTGTTGGTCACAATTCCACTCACAATGGCACTTTTGTGGTTGGGTTGGAGTGCAGCGAGTTCAGTGCTGGTTGCTGCTGCACTTGCTTTCAGCTCCACCGTGCTTGTTTTCAAGGCACTCGGCGAACTGGGCCAAACATCCACAAGTATCGGGCGACGCGCGATCGCGATTCTTTTATTCCAGGACGCAGCACTTGTGCCGTTGCTGCTTTGCGTGCCGTTACTAGCTAGCACTGACACGAACCCAAGCATTGGGCAATGGTTTTTGCTGGGCGGTATATCGGTTTGCTTTCTTGCTGGGACAATAGCGCTTCGTGAGTTTTTGAGTCGCGTTGCGATTCCTCGCATCACTCGACATCGTAGCACGGACCTTGTTGTATTGCTCACGCTCTCGGTCCTAGGCATCGTGACCCTTATCGCGTACGAACTTGGGTTACCGCCAGCCGTTGGCGCGTTTGCGGCAGGCTTAGCATTTGGTGGCAATCGTTGGTCCGAACAGATCGATTCGCTGATTTTGCCATTTCGTGAAGTGTTTGCTGCTATTTTTTTCGTAAGCCTTGGGTTGTTGATCGATCTGTCGGCGATCGCAGGTGACCCGACATTCATTTTGGGCGGGATCGTGCTCCTCACGCTAGTTAAAACGATTGCGGCTGTGGCTGGATTTTGGGTCACGGGGCTTCCGCCGCGGTTGTCGATCGGGCCCGCACTCGGACTCGCGCATGTCGGCGAGTTCGCGTTTGTGCTGCTTCTACTGGCGTCATCGACGGACTTGATTTCGGGTGACGATCAACAGCGAGTGCTGGGTATCGCTGGAGGTACGCTGTTGCTGTCACCGCTTCTTATCCAGTGGGGCTTTCGACGTCGCGAAGAGGATCATGTTCATGAACCAAGTCACGACCCATTTTTGGCCGCTGACGAGAATGCGCGTTCGGCCGTCGTGATCGGCATGGGCCCCGTAGGCCGCGCGGTTGTCTCGCGTTTGGAGACGCTCGGTTATGAAGTCCACGCAGTCGACTTGAATCCGTTGAACTTGCAATCGTTTGCGCAGTTCGGTATCCCCATCGTCGCTGGTGACGCGACGACTCAATCCGTGCTGAAAGCTTGTACTGCTGACACCGCTGGGTTGCTCGTGATCTGTGTCCCTGTCGATGAAGTTGCGATTCGTGTGACTGCGGCCGCAAGCCAGCTGAATCCTTTGGCGAACATTGTAGTTCGATGTCGCTATGCGAAGAGTCGAGAGTTATTGATTAAGTCTGGCGCTGATTACGTTGTCGCCGAAGAAGCACAAGCCGCGACCGAACTGTTGCGGATCATCGAAACCTCATTCAGCTGAGGTTGTGTTCTCTTCAGCCTCAGTTTCTTGGCGGTGCTTCAAAATTTGGCGATTGTAAGCTGCAATCGTCTCTTTACGTCGGAGAAACCCAAGCAGTCGATTGGAGTCTCCGGTATCAACGACCGGCAATTCATCGAGGTTCTCGGAGGTGAATTTTTGCAGGGCCGTGTTCAGGTCGTCATCCGGCCGGACTTTGACGAACTTGGTCATCATCACGTCTCGAGCGTTGGCGAGCCGCCACAAGGTTTCATCAAATAAATAAGCTCGCACATCGTCGTCCGAGAACATCCCGACCATTTTGCCTTCGGAATCGACGACGGGGAAATAGTGTTGATTCGTTTTGGCGAGACGATGAACGATTTCATCCAGGGTGGCTCCTTCGTGGATGAGCATTAGCTTTTGGTCTTTGACATAGACATCTTCGACGTGAAGTCCTTCAAGAACATCCACGAGAAAGTCACCTCGGTGTGCGGGCGAATCCATCCGAGTCGGCACTTGCTTTTTATACAAGTTCCAACGTCCTGACGCGATAAACGTGAGCGTTGAAACGAGCATTGTTGGAACGAGTAAACCAAAGTCACCCGTCAGTTCACGGATCATGATGATCGTTGAGATCGGCGCCCGAGCAACTCCAGCGAAAAAACCAGCCATGCCCACAACCGCATAGGTTTCTGGATTCGGTGCAAGCGTTGGAAAAAATTGGTGCATGGCTTGGCCAAAGGCGGCACCGACACACCCGCCGATGACCATCGAGGGACCGAAAACGCCGCCGCTGCCTCCGCTTCCGATCGAAAGCGACGTCGTAACCATTTTGATGATGGCAATGATCGCCAACATCCGCATCGTCAGTTCCGGTTCGCCGATGAGCGCCCGCTGCAGTGTACCGTAGCCGGTGCCGAGCACTCCAAGTGCATCGTGGTTTTGGCCCATGACCATGAACAGTGAAATGCCAATTACGGCAGCCAGTAATCCGCCTATCGCGGGACGTAGGTGCGGGACAATTGGCAACGAACGAAACGCACCTTGTGTCCAATGAAACATTCGCACGTAAAGACCAGCACTGAGCAATAGTACCAGCGCCAGCAACGTATACAGCAAAAGCTCAACAGGCGAGGTGAGTGTGTGAGTCAGCCCAGTCACAAGGATCGGTTGAAAACGCTGCTCCAGCGGTATCGACTGGGTGTAGACGCTGTAGGCGACGATCGACGCGATCGCCGACGGCACAATGACATCCGCTTCCAAGTCGGAATCACTATACAAAATCTCGCCAGCAAAAATTGCCCCAGCAAGCGGAGCTCGAAACATCGCACCCACGCCGGCACCCATTCCAGCGGCGAGTAAGATTCTGCGATCGCGATTGGACAGTTCCAGTCGGGTTGCTAACCAAGAGCCGACCCCAGCACCAATGTGGGCGATGGGGCCTTCGCGACCACCGGAACCACCCGTGCCAAGTGTGACGGCTGAAGCAATCGTTTTGACGAACGAGACACGGCTGCGAATGTAACCCTTCTTATTGTGAAATGCGTCTGCCGCCGCATCCGTACCAGCACCCTCTGCCTCAGGTGCCAAACAGTACACGATTAAACCAGAAACCAGCCCGCCCACCGTCACCACGGCCACCACCATCCAAGGCGAGAAATCGAATCCAGAAGGGGCAAACAGATTGTGCTCACCAACCGCTTCCCCTTGTGGAAAGCCAGCGAACTGGTTGAGTGACCAACGTCGCACCGTTTGCGTCAAGACTTCAAACAAGACGCAAACCGCGCCTACGATTAATCCGACCAACGAGGCCAGCAGTGCCCACTTGCTCGAGGAGGCGAGTGCAAGCGCGCGACCGAGTTGAAGAAGACGATTCACAGTGAGTCAAACAGAGGCGGTGAAGGCGGTTCGCACCCGTTGTACCGCGCCACTGGCTTCACATGAAGTGTCGGTGCTCGCTACAAAGCGGTTGGATCGATAACGACTCTGATTACCGGCATAGCTGCTTTGTCGTAGGCATAAACCTCGATGGCTGTTTCCGTCGCCGTGAGCGGCTGGATCATGGCATAGTTCCCCAGCGTCGTTTTCACCGCAGGCTCAAGTCGCCCGCTGAACGTGGCATTATTTTGAACGACAGTAACCGCCCGTTGATAGAGCCCCGAGGATACTTGGGTGGCTTGGATCGTAGCGCGACGAGAGTCGATTCGCATGATTCGATGTCGATGCGATTGAGCGAGCCCTAAGACAGCCGTCGCCACAACCACGGCGGCGAGCATGCACAATAACATGACCCCGCCGCGGCGTCTGCGCGATCGCAGTGAGACTTGAATTGCACGCGTTGGATGGTGGCTCATCGTGAGTTCGCAATGGTAGTGAGCAATGAGGATGTCACACCCGTCACTGGATCGCGAGCCGTGATTGTCACCGTCAATCCAACTCGCTTGGTCGGGATGTCCGTTGTAAGCAATGGTTGGAACCGGACGTCTTGAATGTCGTTACAGATCACTGATACGTTGACTCCATCGTCCATCACTAGATCGCGGCCTTTGCGAAAAATCCCAGCGGTTTTTCCGCTAGGCGATTGGATTTTTAGATCATTGTTCGCAATCGCAAGTACCGAGCTGGGTCGGATCGTGTCACGCAACCAGTTCGAGGCAGAGCGGAGACTCTGTGTCAGGGTCGCGTCGGTTTCAAGTCGACGGATGGTTCGTCCAGAGTCTTTAACGACAGCGGCAATCGGAACGAGTAGCACGGCAACAATTGTCGTGCAAGCGATGACTTCAATCAGGCTCAGGCCGGCGCGGATAGGTTTGCGTGAACGACGAACCGATTCAGTGGCTTGGGATTGTCTCACGGTGACGCCCATTGAGTTTGCATCGTCTCGTACGACTCCGTTGCATTGAGGATCTTGTCCCCATTGGCATCCTTCCACACGTCGACCGTGATCGTCACCAGATGTGCGGGCGCTGTACCGACCGACTTATCCTCCAAGATACGAGTGCGACAAAGTAAGTCAGCACCGTTCGGCACAACGATTTTCTCTAGGCGATCGATACCACTCAAGGTGGCAACCGCAGTCGCAAAATATGCCGTACTGGACAGGGCTACTTTTTCCTGTTCGAGCTTTTCCTCGGCAGTGAACAGCATCATGTCGTGCGATTCGTGTCGCCGACGAAGGCCATCCGAATCGTTCATGGCATGCATTGCAGGTACGATTAGCATCGCCATGATCATCGAACCGATAGCGACTTCGATTAACGTGGAACCACGGCGAGTTTGGAATGTTTGTCGGGGCATTAGGGAACCTTCGTTTGGATCGCGCCGCCGACTGGCGAAACGGTGATTTCACCCTGAACGCTGTTTGTAGTTACGTTCCATTTGAGGGCCGAGTTGGACGATCCGTCTGGCTGGAACTGAATCGAATTGGGGCCGCCTTGCATGCTCACCCGATTGGAAAGCTGTGTGGACCATCGTCGTCCAGCAGTTAACGGACCCGGGTCTTCGACGATGTCGATCTGGGTCGATCCGAGCCGTCCTGAGTATGCGACATGAACCGTCGTTTGTTTCTCGATTGCGGTGTTGCGTGCTAGCGACACCAGTCGGCTGACATCGTATGTCGCAGAACGAGACTCTCGCCGGTCCATCCATTGGCTGTCCGTTTTGAAGGATGTTGCCACGGCGGCGGCGCCAAGGATCATCACGACGAGAACGACCTCAATCAGAGTCACTCCCTTGGGTACGCTCGAATTACTTGAGCGACGAGAGAGACTCCGAGTGAAGACGGTTTGCCGCCGTTCTAGAGAAAGAAGCATTGTATTTCCAACTCCAAAGTTAGCGGCAAGAGACCTTCACGCTGCAATTGATTCAGCTATGCACAGCGGCAATTATTTGATTGTGAACGTACCGGTGTTGGCATCGTAATTGTACTTAGCGATGATGTCTTGGTAGCGTTTACGTTCAGCAGCGGTTGTGTAATTGAGGTACTTGTAAGTGACCAAGTCGTATACGCGTGTGGGATACCGACCGACTTCAAGGAAGTACGTTTGAGTTGTGGCGTTGAGTGTTGCGACGTCTTGTTCGGACATCTTGGCATCGCTCTTGGCTCGCATTGGAGCAACGGTAGCGACGGTCGCAGCAGCTACGACGGCGAGGATGATGACAGCAGCGATGACTTCCAACAGCGAAAAGCCGTTCTTTTTGTTTCGTTTCATTGAACTTGTACCTTGTGCAACGTGGCGTGATAGGTTTGGACGTTTAGACAGCAACTCTGACTGCTATCAGGAACTTAGGTCAGGATTTTTTGGACGCCGGCAAAAATTTAGGAATTTGTGAATGAAATTTTCGAGCCACAGTCCTATTGATGGGACTTGCGTGTGGGAGGGAAACGAATCGCGAACTGACGAAATCCGCGTCGCGATGCGGCAAGCCGAGTACGCTGCCTTGTCGTGGCGGTCGGTGCCCGTGGAGACACGCATTGGAATTTCGCGTCGTTATGGTGAGTATTTACAGCAACACCGTTCGGAGATCGAAGCGTTGCTGATCCGTGAAGTGGGGAAGTTGCGACACGATGCGATCGGTGAAGTTGACGCAGCCATCGCCAAAATCGAGAACTCGGTTTCGGCGTTCGAGCAACGACGTTCGGATTCGAAAGTTCATGCTGGCGGACTGTCACGTGAAGTGCGTTACCGGGCTCTGGGTGTGACCGTGGTGTTGGGTCCGTTCAATTTCCCGCTGCACCTACCCGGAGCCCAAATCATCCCCTCGCTGCTTGCGGGCAACACGGTTGTGTTCAAACCCAGTGAACGAGCAACGGCGGTGGGACTATGGATGTCCCATGCGTGGAACGAAGCTGGTACTCCTGAGGGCGTGATGCAAACAATCGTGGGTGGCTCTGATGTCGCCGCTCAAGCGATCGCTTCGCCAGAAACTCGTGGAGTCTTTCTCACCGGCAGCAAACGCACCGGACTCGCACTGCGATACATGCTTGTTGATCAATATGACGTGATGCTCGCCATGGAATTGGGTGGCAACAATCCCATCGTCGTTGATCCGGGCGTTTCGCCGGATATTGCGGCGGCAATGGTGACCCATTCGGCGTTCATTTCCAGCGGACAACGCTGCACATGTGCAAGACGAGCCCTCTTCTTTGGAGGTGACAATGCGGACAAGCAGATCGCGAAGCTTGTCGAACGAGCGTCCCGTTTAACGGTCGGCTCTCCTCACGACACGCCTTCGCCAAACCTCGGGCCACTCATTTCCGCTGAAGCGGTTCAGTCTATCCACAGTCTCTACACGAATTTAATCGAGCGAGGTTGCAAACCCTTGCTTGCTCCCAGTCGTGATTCACGGCTTCCAACTTGCATTGGTCCTGCCATTGTCGATGCGACAGCACTTTCACAGCATCATTTTCGCGAGATCGGCGATATGGAATGGTTTGGACCACTCTTGGTGATTCGTCGCATGGATGATTTTGCGGGCGCGATCGAGGCGGCTCACGATACGTCGTACGGATTGTCGGCTGCTCTGCTTGGCGGAACACGTGAAATGTTTGACCGCTTCGCCGACGAAGTCGGTGCGGGGGTCGTGAATTGGAATCGCGGCACCACCGGCGCCGCGGGGCTGCAACCGTTCGGCGGACTCGGGCTGAGCGGAAATCATTGTCCGGCAGGCTTCTTTGCGATTGACAGTTGCAATGATCCGGTCGCTTCGTTGGCTGCGGAAGAATTACCCACAGCTGATCCATGGGAGAATCTTTAATGCACGAAGTGGACTTGCAGGTCGATCGGATTGTTGGGCCCCTTCATCACTTCGGTGGTCTTGGACTGGGTAACCTCGCATCCCAACAGCACGCTGGTGAAGTGTCGCATCCAGCCGCCGCAGCCATCGAAGGTCTCGACAAGATGCGTTTGGTCGCGTCGCTTGGTGTCCCGCAGTTTATTCTTCCGCCCCAGCGACGGCCAGCGATGGGGTTTCTCCGATCGCTAGGTTTCATCGGAAGTGACCGTATCATCGAAAGTGACCGTATCGAAGGAAGTGACATTGACGTGCTGCGATCCGCTCTTCGTACCTCGCCTTCGATACTTTCTGCGGCATGTAGTTCCTCGGCGATGTGGACCGCCAATGCTGCGACGGTGACAGCCGCCACCGACGCTCGCGACGGCCGACTCAAACTGTCCGTTGCGAATCTCGTGAGCAGCATGCACCGTTCGCTTGAACCGAGGGAGACGCTCGTCGAGTTGGAGCGACTTTTCGAATCGATCTCGATGTCCGAACGAGTCGATATCCTTCCGGCGATCGAAGGTGGATTTGCGTTTCGAGACGAAGGCGCCGCGAATCATCTTCGGCTCGTGGCACCGTCAAGAAAACGCATCGCGAATGGTGCCGGCGTGAATGTTTTCGTTTACGGTGACGAAGATCCGTTGCCCGTTCGTTATCCATCTCGACAATCTCGGCTGGCTTTTGAAGCGATTGCGCGTCGACACGGTATGGATGCGAATCGAACGTTTTTCTTAAAGCAGCATCTCGAGGCTATCGACGCGGGTGCGTTTCACAATGATGTCGTGGCCATGAGCCATGAAGATGTGCTGATCTACCACGAACGAGCGTTTTGGAACGCCGAGTCAGCGCTCGAGAAGATCGCGAGCGTCTATCACCAAGTCACGGGCAGCCAACTGAATCACGTGAGTGTTTCTGAGTCGGTGCTATCTCTCGTCGACTCGGTCGCGACGTATCTTTTCAATAGTCAAATCGTGACAACCCCTGCTCCAGAATTTCGTCGAGTTTTGATTTGCCCGTCGCAGGTTCAAGATCACATCACAGCCAAGGAGCTCGTTGAAACTTGGCGAGACCGTGATCGTTTTTTTGACGAAGTCCGCTATGTGCGCGTTCAAGAGAGCATGGCCGGCGGTGGTGGACCCGCTTGCCTGAGGCTTCGCATCCCAATCGATTCACGCATCATTCCCGGCATTTCCGCAAGGTGTATGTGGTGTGAATCGACGGACCAGACATTGCGGGCGATCATTGAATCCGCGTATCCGAAAGAGCTACGAATTTCGGATCTTGCGAATCCAGACGTGATCGCCCATGCAATGGAGGCGACGCGGCAGATTGGCGAAGCACTCCGTTAGCTGCGTTCCTGGTCCAAGCCACCATAGAAACTCGGGCAACGGTCGGCGAAGCGGTCGATCACGTGTGCGCCTGGTGTCCGCTCGATCCGTTTGTTGCGAGCCTGAGCTAGATCGACTTCAGCATACAGGATTGTTTCTTCGTCGCCATTTGTTTGAGCGAGTACCACGCCATCAGGACCACAAATCGAGCTGCGCCCACAGAACCGGAAGCCTCGTTCGGTTCCAACACGATTGGCGGCGACGAAGAACAAGTGGTTTTCCATGCTTCGCGCAGAGGGAACAATTTCGGCGGTTCTCGCCGCAGCGATTGGCCAATTCGTGCCAAGTGCAATGATGTCCGCGCCCTCCAAAGCGAGGACACGCATGGGCTCGGGAAAGGAACAGTCATAACAAATAGCGAGGCCGACTTTTGCATCACCAGCCGGCAATACTGCGTAGGGTTTGTCCCCCCGATCAACGAAACGATCGACGCCCAAGTGCGGCAGATGAACTTTGCGGTAGTGGCCAACAATTCCATCGGGACCGATGAGCACAGATGCATTAAACAATCGCGGTGACGCGGAATCGCTTGAGTGTTCACGTTCAAGAAAACCGAGCGTGACGAAGCATTTTTTTAATGCTAAATGATCTTTTAGTTCGGAAAATACTGGATCCTCAAGTGACCGAGCGTGGGCCATCGCTTCTTCTCGGGTATCAAAAGCATAGCCCGTCAACATACACTCTGGAAACACGATTAGCTCCGCACCATTCTCGGCCGCCGAATCAATCGACGCGAGCACGGTTTGGAGATTCGTGGAAACGTCTCCAAGGCGAATATCTGTCTGGACGCAGGCAAGCAGCATAGTGGACGTAAATCCTAGAGAGTGTTCCGCGAACGAATTGAGCCAAGATGAACGATACGAAATACGATTATGACCTCTTCGTCATTGGGACTGGCCCAGGTGGCGAGGGGGCTGCGATGCAGGCCGCCAAGGGTGGCATGCGAGTTGGGGTTGCTGAACGTTACAGACAAATCGGTGGCGGTTGTACCCATTGGGGGACCATCCCGAGCAAGGCACTAAGGTACACCGTTACCAGTACGATGCGAGCGCTTCGCAATCCGACTTTTCGAGAGATGGGTTTGAACCTCAGTCCCACGATGGAGCAACTCCGTCACGGTACCCAGTCGATCATCGCCCAACAAGTCACGATGCGTCAGTCGTTTTATGACCGAAATCATGTCGCCGTTCACCCTGGCGAAGCGTGTTTCGTCGACGAACACACGGTCACGATTGATGGCGAAGCAACGATCACGGCCAAGTACTTTGTGATTGCGACCGGAACTCGCCCGTATCGTCCACCCGATGTGGATTTTACGCACCCGAGAATATTTGACAGCGATACCATCCTTGATATCAAGGACAAGCCGTCCTCCATTTGCGTCTATGGAGCCGGCGTTGTTGGAACCGAATATGCCTCGATGTTTCGCAACTTGGGCATTAAGGTCAATTTGATCAACACGCGAGAGAAACTACTTGAATTTCTCGACGACGAGATCATTGACGCGTTGTCCTACCATCTTCGCGATCAAGGTGTCATCATCCGTCACAATGAAACAGTCGATCGCATCGAGGGCGAAGAGGATGGAGTCGTGCTGCATTTGAAGAGCGGCAAACGCGTCAAGTCAGAAGTTCTGCTTTGGGCCAATGGTCGTAGCGGCAATACCGACAAGCTCGGCCTTGCGAATATTGGACTTCAGGTAAACAGTCGCGGTCAAATCGAAGTTGATCAACAGTTTCAAACTCCGCTGGAGCACATTTATGCTGTCGGCGATGTGATCGGTTACCCATCGCTCGCGAGTGCCGCTTACACGCAAGGTCGCGCCGCGGGAATGCACATGCTCGGAAAGAAGGACGGTGACCTGCTCGTTTACGATATCCCAACGGGGATCTACACGAGTCCTGAAATCAGCAGCGTAGGCAAGACGGAGCGACAGCTCACGGCCGAATGTGTTCCGTATGAGGTTGGGCACAGCCAGTTCAAGAGCTTGGCTCGCGCACAAATCACCGGCGAAACCACGGGGATGCTGAAGCTGTTGTTCCATCGTGAAACACTCGAAATACTCGGGGTACACTGTTTTGGCGCTAACGCGTCCGAGATTATTCACATCGGCCAAGCCATCATGAATCAACCTGTCGGTCGCAATACGATTGAGTACTTCATCGAGACCACGTTCAACTATCCGACGATGGCCGAAGCTTATCGTGTTGCTGCATTGAATGGCCACAACCGTTTGTTCTAGGTTGTCAATCCAGTGTCCCAGCGACCGCGACTATCCGCAGCACCCCAGCTCATGCCGGGTGTGTTGTGGACCACGCTGATCCGGCCGCGAGCGTCTATCGCAATGACTCCTCCGGCTGACTCGGGCATCCGCTCACGGAATATTTCCGAAGCGGCCAGGTCCAGGGTGCGGTTGCCATAGCGAACTTGTGCGATCATGTCATAGGCGACACAGCGTCGAATGAACTCCTCGCCAAGCCCGGTGGCTGAGACGGCGCCGTAGTCATTCGCAGCAAACGTGCCGGCACCGATGATTGGTGAATCACCGACTCGTCCCGACATTTTTCCACTGGTACCGCTTGTGCTTGTTGCTGCGGCGAGATTGCCTTGTGAGTCTCGGGCAACACACCCGACGGTGCCAAACTTGAATCCACTGGTCGGCTCGGCTGGCGGTGTCGCATCGGGATTCACCAGCGATCGAAAATCGATGGGGTCTGCTAGAGCAAGCCCCTGGTCCTTCGCGAATGTGTCAGCACCTGGTCCGACAAGCATCACATGCGGCGTTAAATTCATGACGTGGCGTGCGACCCGGATCGGATTTGATGTGACACGGATACATGCCACTGCACCACAGCCACCCTGCGCACCATCCATGATCGCAGCGTCCAACTCGACACAACCATCACGTGTAAGCGTGGCGCCACGTCCGGCATGAAAATTTCCATCATCCTCGAGCGACACAACAGCAGCTTCGACCGCATCGAGTGCCGTTCCTCCCGCCGCGAGGACGTCTCGACCAGCTGACAATGCAACGGTCAATCCATTTAAGCGTGCGTCACGTTTTTCAACGCCCCAAGTCTCTGGACCACTACCGGCGCCACCATGAATTGCGATGGACCAAATCGACTCAGCGGACGCTTCACCTGACATGCGTGGTTTACCCTACAATGTGCCTTAGTTCGTGACTCTTGATGGTCACTTTCAATTCTTCAACCCTGGCAATGCCACGTGAGCCGGCTGATTCTGACCCCAACAAACTTTGAGCGAGAAATTATTATCGCTGCTTGGCGAGAATTTGGCGATTGCCCGCTATCGGAAATTCACCTTTGTGGCTTCGGTCCCGTTGCTGCTGCGGCTAGAACGTCGCAATTGATTGCCGAGTATCATCCCACAGGCATCACCTTAATCGGCATCGCCGGGGGACTCAGCGAGCGAGTCTCCGTCGGAAACGCGTATGAATTTTCTACCGTTTTCTGTGACGGTATCGGCATCGGAAGCGGTCAAGATTTCCAGAGCGCTGGCTCGCTTGGTTGGCCACAAGTCGACGGTGCTGTAAACGGCTTGCCACGAGTCCAAGACCATATCGACAACCTGGTAAGTCATGACACCTATCAATTGCTCACGGTTTGCTCAGGTTCATCCAGCGCAGATCACGCCAACGATCGACGCGGACATTATGCCATCGCGGATGCCGAGGACATGGAGGGTTTCGGTGTCGCCTTGAGTTGCAAACTTGCCAATGTTCCGTTGAGGCTCATCCGTGGGATCTCCAATGTCGCAGGCAATCGGGACAAGACCACCTGGCAAGTCGAGTCTGCCCTGCGTGCCGCGACAGAGTTATTGCTGTCGTAGTAGAACCATGGACCGGAACTTCACTCAAGTCACTTCCGCCCAATCGGCTCGCTGGACGGTGTCGCACGACTTGCATCGGACACTGCC
The DNA here is from genome assembly GCA_041739875.1 of Pirellulaceae bacterium. GTDB lineage: Bacteria > Planctomycetota > Planctomycetia > Pirellulales > Pirellulaceae > JBBSJZ01. The sequence goes on along the minus strand of JBGSNA010000284.1, from coordinate 2,632 downwards.
CCCGAGAGAGGAGGCAGCAATGCTGATTTTTTTTTGGCATCCGGCACAAGCAATCCTCAGCTTGTGAGGTATCTCGGCCAACGCATCGATTTCATTGCCAGTCAGCTCCGGAAAACGAATGTCGGTAACCGTCAAGGTCGTCAGGAGCGATTCAGACAACTGAGTCACGTTGGCAACTCGGTCAGCCAAGCCTCGGACGCTGTCTTCGAACACGTTGCGTGCCAAACGTCCATTCCCGAAATGGCGATCCCGTAGCGAATGCAACTGATTGAATCCAATCAGTAATCGATGACGCGCGTCGCTGGGCAACTCGTACTGGTTATCGCGGCACATGCTTTCGAAGATTCGTCCCATTTGCTGGGGCGAGTAATCATCGAATTCGATGCGAGTATTGATACGCGATGACAACCCAGGATTACTGCGGATCATACTCGCCATCTCGTCGGAGTACCCCGCCAAGATGACCACCATTTCGCTGCGATTGTCTTCCATACGCTTGAGCAACGTCTGAATCGCTTCACGACCGTACGAATCGTCCCCACTGGAATCAACAAGACTGTACGCCTCGTCGATAAACAAAATCCCACCGAGTGCCGAATCGCAAAGCTCGTTTGTCTTCACAGCCGTCTGGCCTGCGTACTGTGCCACCAAACCACTGCGGTCGGTTTCGACGACGTGACCCGTCGCGAGGGTTCCCATCGCACCGAGGATTTGACCGACGATCCGCGCGACGGTCGTTTTGCCGGTGCCCGGATTGCCGACGAAGGACATATGCAGATTGATCGGCATCGTCGTCAGACCGGCTGCTCGTCGCTGTTCTTGCAGCTTCAAGAAATTCGCATAAGAACGGATTCGCTCTTTGACGGACTCCAGTCCAATCAATTGATCCAATTGAGCGAGTGACGCTTTCAATCGCTTTTCTCGTTCAGCGGCTTCGAGAGCGGCGTCGTCGACAAGTTCGAGATCATCGACAGCGGTGCCAGCTGACTGGGTCGCATATCGCCCCGGCGTCGGCGCGGACGCTTTGGATTCCGTTTTGATCGGAGGATACAAAGCGGCATCCAATTCGGCTTGAAACTTGTGCAGCGCCTCGGCTTCTTGTGGCATCGATTGGCCGTCGCATTTGACAACGAGGTTGGCCAACCGCAAAACGATCGTCTGGACGTGCGACCGCAAATTATGCAGCGGCTCGTAGCGAACAAACGGGGCCACCAAGGCCGGTAAATGCAGCCGATCAGCCTGTTCGAATAGCCCAACCGCAGCTTCACGGAGATCTTCGGACGTGAACTTTTCGTTCCACAGGTACTCGATCATCTCGGCGGCGACCCGCTTCTCGGCGCTCGTCCAACGATTGTCGGCGCGCACCATGGTCACATAGACCTTGATCACGAGGCCTCGCTGTAGATCTTCCATCATCTCAACGAAACGTTCCGGCCGCCCCGAAAGCATCGTTGGATGCTGGTGGACCATCGTCTTACCGGCGTCACGGAATAGATGTTCGCAATCCCGCAGGATGCGTCGGAGTAAACCGACGACGCGGCCAGGGTCCAATGTTGTCATGAAGCATGATTTCCAGCGGAATTTCAAAAGAACAAACTCGAATCAACCAGTATCCACGCCATTATGGCACGAAGTCGCGCGATAGGTGGCGTCGAAAGTTGGTGGGCGTCAAGTTAAACGATCTTACCCGCGGCGACCAAGGTGGAGCAGGACAACGGGTCAAGCTCCTGGATAAACTTGAAAACGAAAGACTTCGGGTTCGCGTTGGACTGTTTCCAAGCTTTGAATTCAGTAAACTGTCACAGCTTGAACTGAAGTCACTGACCAACGCGGACTATGCACTACACAAGGTTTTATCAATGAGTGACTCCAACGTCGCGCTGCCCGAGATTACCGATAAACGATTTTTCGGCCACCCGATAGCCACTGCGATATTTTTTAAGGATGCCCGCTGATGACCAACCCGTATGAGTCCCCCACAGACAACAAGCCATCCTTAGAACGCAACCCGCCCGACGGCGATTCGATGGGCACGATGTTGGGTCATCCAAAAGGATTGTTTATCCTGTTCTTCGCAGAGATGTGGGAACGATTCTCCTACTACGGGATGCGGGCGCTGCTGATGTTCTACCTGACGAAGCACTGGCTTTTTTCGGATGAACGGGCAGGTGCAATCTATGGGACCTATACGGCGCTGGTTTATATCACTCCAGTCCTTGGTGGTTATCTCGCGGATCGCTACCTAGGTCAGCGAAAAGCGGTTTTGTTTGGTGCTGTGCTACTGACATTCGGCCATTTCATCATGGGATTCGAGGGTGCCGGTGGTGAAGATGAGATGGCGAGAAATATTTTTTGGCTGGCCTTGGCATTTATCATTGTTGGTTCAGGTTTCTTAAAGGCAAATATTTCGGTTATTGTCGGTCAACTCTATCCTCGCACTGACGAACGGCGTGATGGTGCCTATACGATTTTTTATATGGGCATCAACTTAGGTGCATTTCTCGGTTCGTTGATCTGTGGCTATCTCGGTGAAAAGTTTGGTTGGTCGTATGGATTTGGCGTTGCTGGAATCGGCATGTTGGCTGGATTGCTGGTTTTTGTCTGGGGCAAACCGTTCTTACTTGGACGTGGC